>JBEBHH010000023.1:0-55404 GCA_040080965.1 Gammaproteobacteria bacterium
CGCGAAGGCCGCGCCCAAAACTAACAAAACTAAGTGTCCGGTACCTTTGGCAGCTCAGAAGTCGGCGCGGTCGGCGGTGGCTTGCTGCTTCAGCGTCGTTGCCAGCTCGTTGCCCAGGTAGCGGTCCACGATCCAGTGCACCCCGTAGATCACCGGGGTCAGCGCCAGGGCGGCCAGGAACTTGTAGGCGTAATTCACCGTGCCAATCGCCAGGAACTGGTTGATCGGCCAGTGCTGGGGGCCCAGGACGAAGGCGATGTACAGCACCACGAAGCTGTCCACGAACTGGGACACCAGCGTGGACCCCGTGGCCCGCAGCCAGACCATCCGCTCCCCCGTGATCCGCCGGATGCGATGGAAGATCGCCACGTCCAGCAGCTGGCCGATCAGGAATGCCACCAGCGAGCCGACGATCACCCACATCCCCTGGCCGTAGATTGCCGCGAATGCCGTCTGCAGGTTGTCCACGCCCTGGGACTGGAAGGACGTCACCCACCACTCCGCCGGCGCCAGCTGAATCGTGACCCAGGCGATCAGGAAGGCGTAGGAAATCAGCCCCACCGCCAGGAACGACAGGAACCGCACCCCGTTCCGCCCGTAGTACTCGTTCACCACGTCCGTCATCACGAAGACCACCGGCCAGAGGATCACCCCGGACGTGAAGTTCAGCGTGCCCGTCTGGCCGAACAGCGACCAGTTGAAAGGCTGCAGCCCCAGCGTGGTCTCCACCGCGAAGATCTTGATCCCCACGAATTCGGCCAGGATGGCGTTGGCCACGAAGATGCCGGCCAGGCAGACGAACAGCCGGGCGGCGCGGTGGGTGGTGACGTTCATGGGCCTAGCGTAGCGGTCGGAGCGGCAAATGTAGATATGATCGAACCCTTGTCCGGAAGGGACGGGAGCATCCAGCCATGTACAGCAGCAAGGCCTACGCCGCCGCCAGCGCCACCTCGCCGCTGGCCTCCAGCAGAATCAACCGCCGGGATCCCGTTGAACGGGACGTGCAGATCGAAATCCTCTTCTGCGGCATCTGCCACTCCGATCTCCACCTGGCACGCAACGAGTGGAGCAGCGTCATGCCCACGGTCTACCCGATCGTGCCGGGCCACGAGATCGTCGGGCGCGTCACGAAAGTCGGCCCGGCGGTGACGAAGTACAAGCCGGGCGACCTGGCCGCGGTGGGCTGCCTGGTGGACTCGGACCACACCTGCCCCCACTGCAGGGCGGGCAACGAGCAGGCCTGCGCGAAGCAGGTCCTGACCTACAACTCGCCCGATAAGCACCTCGGCGGCGTCACCTACGGCGGCTACTCCGACAGCATCGTGGTCGACGAACGCTTCGTCCTTCGGATCCCGGCCGGCCTGGACCCCGCGGGCGCCGCGCCCCTGCTCTGCGCCGGCATCACGACCTACTCCCCGATGCGCCACTGGGGCGTCGGCAAGGGCAAGAAGGTCGGCGTGGTTGGGCTCGGCGGCCTGGGCCACATGGGCGTGAAGTTCGGGCGGGCGTTCGGCGCCCACGTGACCGTCTTTACCACCTCGCCCGGCAAGGCGGAGGACGCCCGCCGCCTCGGCGCCGACGAGGTCGTCGTGTCCACCGACGCCGCCGAGATGAAGAAGCGGGCCGGCAGCCTGAACTTCATCCTGGACACCGTCGCGGCGGACCACGACATCAACGCCTACCTGAGCCTGCTCGCGCGGGACGGCAACCTGACGCTGGTGGGCGCGCCGGAAAAGCCCCTGTCGGTCGCCGCCTTCGGCCTGATCATGGCCCGCCGCAGCCTCTCGGGCTCCAACATCGGCGGCATCGCCGAGACCCAGGAGATGCTCGATTTCTGCAGCACGCACGGCATCACGGCCGACGTGGAGGTCATCCCCATCCAGAAAGTCAACGAGGCCTACGAGCGGATGCTGAAGGGCGCCGTGAAGTACCGCTTCGTGATCGACATGGCGTCGCTCAAGGCGGAGTGAATCACTTTCCGATGCAGAAGCTTCCAAAGATCATCCCCAGCAGGTCGTCGCTCGTGAACTCCCCTGTGATCTCTGCCAGCGCCACCTGAGCCGCCCGGAGCTCCTCCGCCAGCAGTTCCCCCGCCCGGTTCGTCGCCAGCTGCTCGCAGCCCGCGTCGAAGTGCGCCCGCGCCCGGCGGATGCTGTCCAGGTGCCGCTGCCGGGCGATCACCGTGCCCTCGCCCAGGTCGCCGAACCCGACCCGGGACTTGATGAGTCCGCGCAGTTCGTCGAGGCCGGCGCCGGTCAGGGCAGAGAGTCGCGCCACTGCAGGCTCCACGCCGGTGTCTACGCCGGGCCTCTCTCCGTTCAGGTCGATCTTGTTCCGCACGACGATCACCGGCACGCCAGCCGGCACTTCCTTGAGCAATTCATCGAGCGGCGTCGGATCCGTGGCATCCACCACCAGCAACGTCAGATCCGCCACCGCCAGCTGCCCCCGCGTGCGCTGCACCCCTTCCCGCTCCACCACGTCGGTCGTTTCCCGCAGCCCCGCCGTGTCGACCAGGTGCACCGGCAGACCGTCGATCTCCAGCTGCTCGCGCACGAGATCCCGCGTGGTGCCGGGCACGTCGGTGACGATCGCCGCCTCATAGCCGGCGAGACGGTTCAGCAGGCTGGACTTGCCGCTGTTGGGCCGGCCCGCCAGCACCACGTGGATGCCGTCCCGGAGCAGCCTTCCCTGCCGGGCCGTTGCCTCGATGCGGTCGAACTCCGCGGCGACCGCGTCCAGGCGGCGGCGCAGGTCGTCGGTGGCGAGGAAGTCGATTTCTTCTTCCGGGAAATCGATGGCCGCCTCCACGTACATGCGGAGCGCGGTCACGTGCTCATTGAGCCCCAGGATTGCGGCGGAGAATTCACCGGACAGGGACCGGTGCGCGGCGCGGGCCGCGGCTCGCGATCCCGCGTCGATGAGATCGGCCACGGCTTCGGCCTGCAGCAGGTCCAGCTTGTCGTTGAGGAAGGCCCGCTCCGAGAACTCGCCGGGATTCGCGACCCGGGCGCCGAGTTCAACAACCCGCGCCACCAGCATCTCCATGAGCACCGGTCCGCCGTGGGCGTGCAGCTCCAGCACGTCCTCGCCGGTGAAGGAATGAGGAGCCGGAAAGAAGAGTGCGAGCCCGGTGTCGAGCGTCTGGCCTTCCGCATCACGAAAGCCGTGAAGGCTGGCGACCCGCGGCTCCGGGCAGCTGCCGAGCACCGCGTCGGCGATCGAACGGACCGCCGGCCCCGAGACCCGCACGATGCCCACGCCACCGCGACCTGCCGGCGTGGCGCGGGCGACGATGGTGGTGCCGGGTGTCTTGCTCATCACACCCCGCCCGGCCGTCCGCTCAGTCCGCGCCCAGCACCTTGTTGATGCGCCACTGCTGGGCCATCGAAAGCACGGAGTTGGTCAGCCAGTACAGGACCAGACCCGCCGGGAAGAAGGCGAAGAAGCCCGTGAAGACGATGGGCATGATCTGCATCATCTTGGCCTGCACCGGGTCCGGCGGCGCCGGGTTGAGCTTCTGCTGGAAGAACATGGCCGCGCCCATCAGCAGGGGCAGGATGAAGTACGGGTCCTTCGACGACAGGTCGGTGATCCAGAGGGCAAAGGGCGCCTGGCGCATCTCGACGCTCTCCAGCAGCACCCAGTAGAAGGAGATGAAGAAGGGAATCTGCACCAGCATGGGCAGGCAGCCGGCGGCCGGGTTGATCTTCTCCTTCTTGTAGAGCTCCATCAGCGCCGCGCTCTGGGCCTGGCGGTCGTCCTTGTAGCGCTCCTGCAGCGCCTTCATCCGGGGCTGCAGCTTGCGCATGCCGGCCATGGACCGGCCGCTCGCCTCGGAGAGCTTGTAGAACACCAGCTTGATCAGCAGTGTCACCAGGATGATCGCGACGCCCCAGTTCCGGACGAAACCGTGCACGGTGTCGAGCAGCCAGAACATGGGCTTGGCCAGGATCGTCAGCCGGCCGTAGTCCACCGTGAGCTCGAGGCCCGGCGCGGTGGTCTTCAGTTCCTCCTGCACCTTGGGCCCGATGAACAGTTTCGAGCTGAAGGTGGCGGAGCCTGCCGGCGGCACCGCCCGGAGGGGGCCGATGGCGCTCACCAGGAATTTGCCGTCGGCGAATCTGCCGGCGTAGTTCCAGGTCTCGTCCGCCGGCGGCACGGCGGCCGCCAGGAAGTGGTGCTGGATGGCCGCGAACCAGCCCCGGGCGACGGACTGGCTGAAGGGTGTCTCGGCCAGGTCCTCCACGTCCAGCTTCTCGTAGCTGTCGCCGTCGTAGGTGACCGGGCCGTTGAAGGAGTAGGTCTCCACGTCGAACATGCTCTGCTTGTGCGGCGTGAACGTGCGGTGGAGCTGCAGGTACTCGGCGGCCTGGTAGGGCTGCGTGCCGTTGTTCTGCACGGTGTAGTCCAGGCCGATGCCGAAGCGGCCGGGCCGGAAGATGTAGGTCTTGGTCACGACCACCCCGGTGGGGCTTTCCCAGCGGAGCGGTACCTTGAGTTCGGTGGCGCCGGGCTCCAGCGTGTACGCCGTGGCCGCCGCCGTGAAGCTGGCCAGGTGGTTGGCCTCGGGCTGCCCGTCGGCCGCCCGCAGGCCGCCCTGGAAGGCGAAGAAGCGCGCCGGGTCCGGCGACAGCAGCTCCATCGGCACGTCGGGCTGGTCCTTGTGGACCGGGTAGGACGGCAGCCTGGCGTCCACGATGTTGCCGCCGCGGGGGTCGATGGCCACGTCGAGCACGTCGGTGCGCACACGGATCAGGGCGGCAACGGGCGCTGCGTCGGCAGCTGCCGGGGCGGCCGGCGCAACGCCGGGTGCGGCGGCGGACGGGGCTTCAGCGAGTGTCGGCAGCGCGGGTGGCGCCAGGGGAGCGACGGTTCCGGTAGCGCCCGGCGCCGGGGTGGCGGGCGCGGGGTTCGTGGCCGCCGTGCCGTCGGCAGGCTTCGGCGCGAAGGTCGTCTGCCAGGTCTGCACCGTCAGCCAGACCAGCATGAGCAAGCCGACCCAGAGAAAAATCCGCAGGTTGTCCATCGTCACGTGCCGCTCTTCCCTGTCTGTCTTGTTGCACCGGTTTCGATGCGGGCCCAGTGCTTCTCGAGACTGGTGACAATCTCGCCGTTCGGCGCTGCTTTGGTGGCATCCCGCGCGAGCACCACCATGTCGACCGGCGGCAGGCCCGCGGCACGCTTCCGGAAACTCTCCCGGACCAGGCGGCGAAGCCGGTTGCGCCCCACGGCAAGGCGGACCTTCTGCTTGGAGATCGCGAAGCCGAGGCGCGCGTGATTCAGCGTGTTCGCCTGAAAGAGGATCGTGAAGTAGCGATCCGCGGAACGCTGGCCCGACTTGAACACATTATCAAAGTCCGCCGCGTGCAACAGGCGCAGCTGCCGCGGGAAAGTCTGCCGGGGTTGGTCAGCGGAGAGACTCGGCGACGGAGCGATCGCGGTCTTCCGGAAATTGAATGGGCGTGCGCGCGAACCGTTTAGACGGTGAGGCGCGCGCGACCCTTGGCCCGGCGACGCTTCAGCACCAGGCGGCCACCGCGGGTGGCCATGCGGGCACGAAAGCCGTGACTCCGGGCGCGCTTGAGCTTGCTGGGCTGATAAGTTCTTTTCATGGAGAAATTCGCCGGAAAACAAAAGGATGGGTTACGCGGGAGGGCGGAAGGTTAAGGAGCCGCCCCGCCCCTGTCAATAGCGGGGCGCCCGCCTTCCGGGCCTGTGGATAAGTCCATTCCTGACCGTTAGACTGCCGGCCTCCCCTTTCCACAACCATAATTCAGATTCACGGGGTGAATCCGTGCAGTCTTCCCTCTGGGGCCGCTGCGTCCAGCAGTTGCGGTCCGACCTGCCCGAACAGCAGTTCAATACCTGGATCAGGCCCTTGCAGGCTGTCGAGGAGCCCCAGCTGATCCGTCTGCTGGCGCCGAACCGGTTCGTCGTGGACTGGGTCAACACCAATTGCCTGGGCCGGATCACCGATTTCCTGCGGGAAGCCCCCGGGATGTCGGTGCAGGTGGAGGTCGGCAGCCTCAAGAACCTCCAGCGGCAGCCGGTCCCTGTTGCCGGAATCGGGGCCGGGCCGGGCAAGGCCCGGGTTCTCGCCGCCATCGGCGGCAAACTGAACCCCGAATACACCTTCGACAAGTTCGTCGAGGGCAAGAGCAACCAGATGGCCCGGGCCGCCGCCCTGCAGGTGGCCAGCAACCCGGGCCGGGGCTACAACCCCCTGTTCATCTACGGGGGCGTCGGCCTCGGCAAGACCCACCTGATGCAGGGCGTCGGGCACGTGATCGTGGCCAACCGGCCGGACGCCCGGGTGGCCTACGTGCACTCGGAGCAGTTCGTGGGCGACATGGTGCGGGCGCTGCAACACAACACGATCAACGACTTCAAGGCCGCCTACCGGGGCCTGGACGCCCTCCTCATCGACGACATCCAGTTCTTCGCCAACAAGGAGCGCTCCCAGGAGGAGTTCTTCCACACCTTCAATGCCCTGCTGGAAGACCAGCGGCAGGTGATCCTTACCTGCGACAGATATCCCAAGGAAGTCAGTGGGTTAGAGGAGCGGCTGAAGTCCCGTTTCGGCTGGGGCCTGACCGTCTCCATCGACCCGCCGGAGCTCGAGACCAGCGTGGCCATCCTGATGAGCAAGGCGGCGGCGGCCCACAAGGAGCTGCCGGAGGAAGTGGCCTTCTTCATCGCCCAGCGAATCCGGTCCAACGTCCGGGAACTGGAAGGCGCGCTGCACCGGGTCGTGGCCAACTCCACCTTCACCGGCCGGCCGATCACCCTGGAGTTCGCCAAGGACGCCCTGCGGGACCTGCTCGCGCTGCAGGACCGCCTGGTCACCATCGAGAACATCCAGAAGATCGTCGCCGAGTACAGCAAAGTGCGGGTGGCCGACCTGCTGTCCAAGCGCCGGAACCGTTCCATCACCCGGCCCCGGCAGATCGCCATGAGCCTGGCGAAGGAACTCACCAGCCACAGCCTGCCGGAGATCGGCGACCAGTTCGGCGGACGCGATCACACCACCGTCCTGCACGCGTGCCGGCGGGTGAAACTGCTGCGGGAAACCGAATCCCGCGTGCGCGAGGACTACCAGAACCTGATCCGCATCCTCACGGCGTAAGCGGTGAGAACACGGGTGTGAATTGTTGATGGAATTATCCGGGGTACGGGCCGTGGGTATGCTGTGGACAAAACGAGGGCCGTGAAAAGCCCACAGCTGGCGCACAGGTGCTACATTGTCCCTCCGATGGTTAACGCACAACACGAATTGGACAAAAACGCCTGTATTTCCAGCTCCGGATGTCAGTCATCAACAGGCAAGGCCGTCCCTAATAACTACTACTAAGTAGTCTTTGACCAAGAACAGTAATTACAGAAAGCCAGCTGCATAGGATGATCCGGCGATGAAGTTCACGACGTCACGCTCAACGCTGCTGAAGCCGATCCAGGCCGTCATTGGTGTCGTGGAACGCCGGCAGACGATGCCGATCCTCGCCAATGTCCTGCTGGTGGTACGCGGACAGGAGCTCGCGGTAACGGCCACTGACCTGGAAGTCGAACTCGTGGCACGGGTGCCGCTCGACAAGGTCGACAGCGGCGGCGAAGTGACGGTACCGGGCCGCAAGTTTCTCGATATCTGCCGGGCGCTGCCCGACGATGCCAATGTGCAGGTCCAGCTGGATGGCGACCGGCTGGTCATCAAGTCGGGTCGTTCCCGCTTCGTGCTGGGGACGCTGCCCGCCGCCGAGTTTCCGGTCGTCGATGACGTGGAAGCCGTGCAGAGCCTGCAGTTGAGCCAGGTGGATCTGCGCACGCTGCTCGAGAAGACCCATTTCGCGATGGCCCAGCAGGATGTCCGTTATTACCTGAATGGCCTGCTCCTGGAGACGGGCAAGAAGATGGTCCGGGCGGTGGCGACGGACGGCCACCGGCTGGCGCTGTGCGAACTGGCCACCGAGACCGCCAAGGGTGGCGCGAAGTCCCAGAAGCCCGAGGGGCATCAGGTGATCATTCCCCGGAAGGGCGTCCAGGAGTTGCAGCGCCTGCTGGTGGGCGACGGGGCCGTGACGCTGGCCATCGGCAGCAATCACGTTCGCGCCACGATCGGCGACATTCGCTTCACTTCGAAGCTCATTGACGGCCGTTTCCCCGATTATGAGCGCGTGATACCGAAGCCCCAGGGCAATGTCCTGAAGGCCGGGCGGGACGTGCTGCGCCAGGCGCTCCAGCGGGCGGCGATCCTTTCCAACGAAAAATACCGGGGTGTGCGGCTCGAACTGGCCGACGCGACCTTGCGGATCCAGGCCAACAATCCGGACCAGGAGGAGGCCCGGGACGAGCTCGAGGTGGAATACACCGGGCAGGCCCTGGAGATCGGCTTCAACGTCAATTACCTGCTGGATGCCCTCGCGGCCGTGGACAGCGAGCAGGTCGAAATGGGTTTCGTCGACGCGAACAGCAGCTGTCTGATCAGCGGCGCGGGCACCGTCCAGGCCCGGTACGTCGTGATGCCGATGCGGCTCTGATGTGACGTCCCCTGCTCCGGCCCCGGTGATTGCCGAGGTCCAGCTCGGGTCGTTCCGCTGTTTCGAGTCGGTCACCGTCCTCCCCGGACCGGGGTTCAACCTGGTCGCGGGCGCCAACGCCTCGGGCAAGACCAGCCTGCTGGAGGCCCTGTACTTCCTCGGCCGTGGCACCTCATTTCGGGCCGGCCGGGCCGAGGCCGCCATCCGCTTCGAAGCCGACCGGGCCACCCTCTTTGCCCGCCTGGGCGTGGGGGTTGCCGCGCGGGCAGGCCTGGAAATCTCCCGGGCCGACGGCCTTGCCGTCCGGTTGGACGGAGCCCCCGGCACCCGCGCCGACCTGGCCCGGGCGTTACCCGTCCAGATCCTGGATCCTGCCAGCCACGAGCTCGTCAGCGGGGCGCCAGCCGGGCGCCGCCAGTTCCTGGACTGGGGAGTGTTCCACGTGGAACCAAGCTTCCTCCCGGCCTGGCAACGGTACCGGCGGGCACTCCAGCAGCGGAACGCCGCCCTCAAGACCCGGAACGGTGCCGCCGCCTGGCTCTGGGACGAGAGCCTGGTGGCCGACGGGACGGCGGTGGACGCCTGCCGGCGGCGCTTCCTGGACCTGCTGGCACCCCGGGTCGCGCTGGTGGGCGAGCGCCTGCTCGGCGCGGACATCGACCTGGGCTACCTGTCGGGCTGGGCGGAGGGCACCGATCTGGCGGACGCACTGCTGGCCAACCGGGACCGGGACCTGCAGATGGCCACCAGCAATGCCGGCCCGCACCGGTCGGACATCCGGATCAGTGTCCGCACCCGCCGGGCCCGGGACACGGTCTCCCGGGGCCAGGAGAAGCTGGTGGCCGCTGCCCTGACCCTGGCCCAGGTGGAACTGGTGGCCGCGGCCCGGGGCCAGACCGTGGTCCTGCTGGTGGACGAGCCGGGCGCCGACCTGGACCGGGAGCATCTGGCCCGGCTCCTGTCCGCGGTGGCGGAGGCCCCCGCCCAGGCCTTCGTCACGTCCCTGGATCCGACGTCGATGGCCCTGCCCGCCGGCGCCCGGACGTTTCACGTGGAACGTGGGGAGGTGCAAGCTTTGCTATAATTTCCGGCTAGTCATCCGGGGTCTTTCATGGTCGAATCAGAACGCTACGATTCCAGTAATATCAAGGTCTTAAAGGGTCTCGACGCGGTTCGCAAGCGGCCTGGCATGTACATCGGCGACACCGATGACGGCACCGGCCTTCACCACATGGTTTTCGAAGTCGTCGATAACTCCATCGACGAGGCCCTCGCCGGCCACTGCACCAACATCACGGTCACCATCCATGCCGACGAATCCGTCACGGTCGTCGACGATGGGCGCGGAATCCCCGTAGATATGCACCCGGAGGAGGGAGTTTCCGCCGCCGAGGTGATCATGACCGTCCTCCACGCCGGCGGTAAGTTTGACAGCAGTTCCTACAAGGTCTCCGGCGGCCTCCACGGCGTCGGCGTGTCCGTCGTCAACGCCTTGTCCGAAGTCCTCGACCTCACCATCAACCGGGAGGGGCAGGTCCACGAGCAGCGCTACCGGCTCGGCGTGCCGGACGCACCCCTCACCGTCACGGGCGAAACGAAGAAGCGGGGCACCGTCATTCG
Source organism: Gammaproteobacteria bacterium (assembly GCA_040080965.1). Taxonomy (GTDB): domain Bacteria; phylum Pseudomonadota; class Gammaproteobacteria; order Steroidobacterales; genus SHZI01. The sequence goes on from JBEBHH010000023.1 coordinate 10,155, forward strand.
CTTCAAGCCCAGCGCCGAGATCTTCACCAACATCCAGTTCCACTACGACATCCTGGCCAAGCGGCTCCGGGAGCTGTCGTTCCTGAACCAGGGCGTTCGTATCCACCTGATGGACGAACGGGACGGCAAGGAAGATGTGTTCGAGTTCGAGGGCGGCATCCGCGCCTTCGTCGAACATCTCAATCGCAACAAGATGCCGATCCACGGTTCCGTCATTCACTTCTCGCGTACCGTCGACCTGATCGTCGTGGAGTGCGCGCTCCAGTGGAACGACGGGTACCAGGAGAACATGTTCTGTTACACGAACAACATTCCCCAGAAGGACGGCGGTACCCATCTCTCCGGATTCCGCGCCGCGCTGACGCGCACGCTGAACACCTACATCGAGAAGGAGCTCAGCTCCCGCAAGGAGAAGGTCGCCACCACCGGTGACGATGCGCGCGAAGGCCTCACGGCCGTACTGTCGGTGAAGCTGCCCGATCCGAAGTTCTCGTCCCAGACCAAGGACAAGCTGGTTTCTTCCGAAGTGAAGGCCGCGGTGGAGACTGTGGTCGGCGAGTTCCTGGAATCATTCCTGCTCGAGCATCCTCCCGAAGCGAAGATCATCGCCTCCAAGCTGATCGACGCGGCCCGCGCCCGCGAAGCCGCGCGCAAGGCGCGGGAGATGACCCGGCGCAAGGGCGCGCTGGATATCGCGGGCCTCCCCGGCAAGCTTGCCGACTGCCAGGAAAAGGATCCGGCGCTGTCCGAGCTGTTCCTGGTCGAGGGCGATTCGGCAGGTGGCTCCGCCAAGCAGGGCCGTGACCGACGCACCCAGGCCGTGCTGCCGCTCAAGGGCAAGATCCTCAACGTGGAGAAAGCCCGCTTCGACAAGATGCTGGGATCCGCCGAGGTCGGCACGCTGATCACCGCGCTCGGCTGCGGCATCGGCCGCGAGGATTTCGACCCGGACAAGCTGCGCTACCACCGCATCATCATCATGACGGACGCCGACGTGGACGGCTCCCATATCCGCACGCTGCTGCTCACGTTCTTCTACCGGCAGATGCCCCAGCTGGTGGAGCGCGGCCACATCTACATCGCGCAGCCGCCGCTCTACAAGGTGAAGCGGGGCAAGGTGGAAACCTACGTGAAGGACGACGTGGAGCTGAACACGCTCCTGCTCAAGGCAGCGCTCGACAACGCCGCCCTGCATGTCAACGGCCAGGACACGCCGCTGCAGGGCGAGGCGCTACGCATCCTGGCGGAGCAGTTCGTGATCGTCTCGGCGATGATCCAGCGGCTCGCGCGCCGCTACGACACCCGCGTCCTCGAGCAGCTGCTCTACCAGCCGGAGGTCACGCCCGCCCGCTTCGCCGATCGCGCCTGGCTGACGGAGTGGGCCGCGGGCCTCCAGAAGGCCCTGATGGCGACGACCAACGGCGACAGCATCGTTTACCGCGTGGATCTCTCCGCCAACGAGGAAGGCGTGCAGGGTTTCGCCGTCCGTCGCGCGCGCCACGGCGTGGACGAGCGCGTGGACTGGCCGCTGCGCTTCTTCGAGCTGCCCGAGTACCGGAAGATCGCGGACCTGGCCAACAGCCTGCAGGGCCTGATCGGCGCTGGCGCGCACATCGTCCGCGGTGAGCAGCGCCGCGATATCTCGAGCTTCCGCGAGGCGATGGACTGGCTGATGGCGGAAGCGCGTCGCGGCCAGACGATCCAGCGCTACAAGGGCCTCGGTGAGATGAATCCGGAGCAGCTGTGGGAGACCACGGTGAATCCGGAAAGCCGGCGCCTGATGCAGGTCCGGATCGAGGACGCCGTGGCGGCCGACGAGATCTTCACCACGCTGATGGGCGACCAGGTCGAACCGCGCCGGGAATTCATCGAGCGCAACGCGCTGGCCGCGGAGAATCTCGACATCTAGCGCCCCGGGCCCGGGGCGCGGCCTACCGGCCGGGCGCAGCGCCCCGGAGTTCCGCGACCTGGGCCTCGACCCAGGCCTGGATTTCCTCGTTCACCTGCCGCGGCTCGCGTCCCGACGGGTCCACGGGCGGGCCGATGCGGAACGTCACGGTGCCGGGCCGCTTCACCCAGCCCCGTCGCGGCCAGTAGTCGCCCGCGTCGTGGGCCACCGGCACCAGCAGCCGCCCGGCTGCCTGGGCCAGCAGCACGCCGCTAAGGCCGTAGCGCCGGGTTTCCCCGGCGGGCACCCGCGTGCCTTCGGGAAAGATCATCACCCAGTGGCCTTCCTCCAGCCGGGCCTTGCCCATCGCCAGCACCTGGCCGATGGCCTTCTGGCCCGCGCCGCGATCGATGGCAATGGGACGGATGGCCCACACGGCCCAACCCAGGAACGGGGCCCAGAGCAGCTCGTGCTTCACGACCCAGCACTGGCGGGGAAACAGCAGGAACTGCACCAGCGTTTCGTAGGCGGACGAGTGCTTGAGCAGGGCCACCGAGTTCCGGGCCGGAATGTTCTCCGTGCCTACCACCCGGAAGTTGAGGTGGCAGAGCCTGTCCAGCAGCCAGAAGCAGCCGTGCGTCCAGGTCATGACCAGGCCGTAGGCCGTCGGGTAGCCCCCGACAAAGCGCCCGATGACGATCACGATGCTCCAGGGCAGGACGCTCAGGCCCATGATCACCGTGAACAGGATGGACCTCAGCAGGATCAAACCTTGCGACTCTCCGCTATCAGCGCGGCGGCAGCCGCGGCCAGGTCGGGAAATACCTCAACAGCAGCCTTCGGGTCCAGTTTGCGCCCAGTTTCCTGACCGTTGCCGGTGAGCACGAGGATCGCCCGCGCGCCGACACGCCATGCAGCCTCCAGGTCCCGGCGGGAATCCCCGATCACCGGCGCGCCCTGGAGCGCCACGCCGAAGTGCTCCTCGATCTGCCGCAGCAGGCCGGGGAGCGGCTTCCGGCAGTCGCAGCCGTCTTCCGGGCGGTGGGGGCAGAACCAGATGCCGGCCAGCCGGCCGCCGGCGTCTTCCACCGTGCGTGTCATGCGGGCGTGAATGGTATCCAGCGTTCCGGCGGTGAACAGGCCGCGGCCCACGCCGGACTGGTTGCTGGCCACCACCACGCTGAAGCCCGCCCGTGTCAGGCCCGCGATGGCCTCGATGCTCCCCGGCAGCGGCACCCACTCTTCGGGCCGGCGGATGAAGTCGGGCGATTCCCGGTTGATGACGCCGTCCCGGTCGAGGACGACCAGGCGGATGGTTGCGGCGTCGGCCATCGGACCGTGACCAGACGCCGGCCGCGCTAGGCGCCGGTAGTCGACAGGCAGGACAGGTCGGCCACGTCCAGGAACAGCTCGCGCAGTCGGCGCAGCTGGGCGAGGCGGTTGTTCCGTACCGCAGGTGCGTCGGCCATGACGAGGACCGCCTCGAAGAAGGCATCCACCGGCGACTTCAGGGCAGCCAGGCCCTGCAGCGCTTGCCGGTAGTCACGCCGGGCCAGGTGCTGGCGATGGGTGCCACCGACGCTCTCGATGGCGGCGTGCAACGCGCGCTCCTCGGCAGCTTCGAAGAGCGCGGGATCGACCTGGTGGCCGCCGGCACCGGCGGTGCGCAGGATGTTGGCGATGCGTTTGTTCGCCACCGCCAGGCTTTCCGCTTCCGGAAGGCCGAGGAACGAACGGACCCCGAGCAGCCGTGCGTGGAAGTCGACGGGCGAGGCCGGCCGCCGCAGGCGAACTGCCTCGAACGTCTCTGCAGTCACCGCGCCGGCGGGCAGCCCCGGGGCCAGGCCCTCGAGATACCAGGCGCGGCCGCGCTCCACGACGAAGTCGAACAGTTCGGCGGCGAGGGCGGCCGGGTCCTTTACGGTGCAGGGCTGCTGGGCGATCGCCCGGGACAGCAGGGCCTGCAGATCCAGGTCCACGCCGTCTTCCACCAGGATACGCAGCAGGCCGAGCGCCGCGCGCCGCAGGCCGAAGGGATCCTTGTTGCCGCTCGGCCGCTTGCCGAGGGCAAAGACGCCGGCCAGTACGTCGGCCCGGTCGGCAATCGCCAGTGCGCGGCCGGCCGGGGAGCCCGGCAAGCGGTCGCCGGCGTGGCGAGGCAGGTACTGCTCCTCGATGGCCGCCGCCACGGCCGCCGGCTCGCCATCCTGGGTGGCGTAGTGAAAACCCATGCGGCCCTGGAGCTCGGGGAACTCGCCCACCATCTGGGTCAGCAGGTCCGCCTTCGCCAGGAGCGCGGCGCGCTCCACGGTGGACGCATCGTGGCCCAGCGCGCCCGCGATCTCGCCGCCGAGCTTCGCCACCCGCCGGGAACGGTCCAGGAGGCTGCCGAGCCCCTGCTGGAAAACCACCGTCCCCAGCCGCTCCACGCGGGAGGCCAGCGTGGTCTTGCGATCCTGGTCCCAGAAGAATGCCGCATCGGACAGGCGCGGCAGGATGACGCGCTCGTTGCCCTGCCGGACCTGGTCCGGATCCCGGCTTTCCAGGTTGGCCGTCGTGATGAAGCGGGGCATCAGCCGGCCGACCGAATCGCGGATCGGGAAATACCGCTGATGGCCCTGGAGCGTGGCGATCAGCACTTCCTCCGGCAGGCGCAGGAATTCCGGGTCGAAGCTGCCGGTGATGGCGACTGGCCACTCCACGAGCCCGGCCACTTCGTCCAGCAGGTCGTCGCTGTACACGGCGTGGCCGCCTGCCGCCTTTGCCGCCGTGTCAGCGAGGTGCTGCACCCGGCTGCGCCGGGCGGCGAAGTCCGGCAGCACCCGGCCCCGGTCCGCCAGCAGCGCGGGGTAGTCGGCCGGTTTGCCGATGACCAGTTCGTCGGGGGCGTGAAAGCGGTGGCCACGGGTCTTGCGGCCGGGAACGAGCCCTAGCACCGGCGATTCGAGGACAGCGTCGCCCAGCAACATGACGATCCAGTGCGCCGGCCGGACGAACTCCGCGTCGCCGCTGCCCCAGCGCATCCGCCGGGGAATCGGCAGCGCCGCCAGCGCGGCCGTCACGATGCCTGTGAGCAGCTCCGCGGCCGGGCGGCCCGGGGACCGGGCGCTGTGGAACAGCCAGGCGCCCTTCGGTGTCTCCACCCGGCCCAGGGACTCCACCGGCACGCCGCATCCTTCCGCGAAGGCCGCGGCGGCGCGGGTGGGGGAGCCGTCCGCGTTGAAGGCGACCGAGACCGGGGGCCCCCGCTTCTCGATCAGCTGCACCGGTTGCTCCAGTGCCAGGTCACTCACCAGCACCGCGAGCCGGCGGGGCGTGGCGAAGGAGCGCAGGGCGGAGAAGCCAAGGCTGGAACTGCTGAGCCCGTCCTGCACCTGGCTGGCAAAGGCCCGCTCCAGGTCGGCCAGCGACTTGGGCGGCAGCTCTTCCGTGCCAATCTCGACGAGGAAATCCGCAGTGGCTGTCATGTCTTACCGGGCGCTCGCCGACGCGCGCGCCAGCATGGGGAAGCCGAGTGCGGCCCGGCTGTCGTGGTAGGCCTGCGCCACCGACCGGGCCATCTCGCGCACGCGCAGGATGTAGCGCTGGCGTTCGCTCACGGAGATGGCCCGCCGGGCGTCGAGCAGGTTGAAGGTGTGGGAGGCCTCCAGGACCTGTTCGTAGGCGGGCAGGGTCAGGCCGGACTCGATCAGGCCGCGGCACGCCCGCTCGGCGGCGTCGAAGCGCGGAACGAGTACGGCGGTGTCGGCCGCCTCGAAGTTGTAGCGGGACATCTCCACTTCGTTCTGGTGGAACACGTCGCCGTAGGTCACGCGGCCCAGCGGGCCGTCGGTCCAGGTGAGGTCGTAGACGCTCGCGACACCCTGCAGGTACATGGCGATCCGTTCCAGGCCGTAGGTGATCTCGCCCGTCACGGGGCGGCAGTCGAGCCCGCCGACCTGCTGGAAGTAGGTGAACTGGGTGACCTCCATGCCGTTCAGCCATACCTCCCAGCCCAGGCCCCAGGCGCCCAGTGTCGGGGACTCCCAGTTGTCTTCCACGAAGCGGATGTCGTGGACCAGCGGATCGATGTCGAGCGCGCGCAGCGAATCGAGATACAGCTGCTGGATGTCCAGTGGCGACGGCTTGATCACCACCTGGAACTGGTAATAGTGCTGCAGCCGGTTGGGGTTCTCGCCGTAGCGGCCGTCGGTGGGCCGCCGGCTGGGCTGCACATAGGCCGCGCTCCAGGGCTCCGGGCCGATGGACCGGAGGAACGTGGCGGCGTGGAAGGTGCCGGCGCCCATCGGCATGTCGTAGGGCTGCAGGATCACGCAGCCCTGGTCCGCCCAGTAGCGCTGCAACGCCAGGATAAGGTCCTGAAACGTCCGTGGGCGTTTCGACTGGGTCAAGCGGAAAGTCCGAGGGCGAAGGGCGCGGAAGTATAGCCTCGATAGGCCGCGCCGTAAGCGGGCGCGGGAGCCAGACGCCCGGGAGCGCCGAGCGCCCTATTACAGTGCAGACCTTCCGCCATGCGCACCACAATAGCGTGCCGCGCGACCCCCTCCTTTGGCCTTTTCCTTTTCTTACAACAAGTTACGCTCCGCTCGCTTTTGGCACGGCTGTTGCAATAGGATAGGGCGCTGCTGCCCGGGCTAGTCCCCGCGAAGAACATTCCGGCAGCTCCCGTTTTCGCCAATAAGCCAAGGAGCCGACATGTCCACGCCTGCCAATGCCCTGAGTCTCCTCAAGGAAAAAGAGGCCAAGTTCGTCGATCTGCGCTTCACCGACACCCGCGGCAAGGAGCAGCATCTGACCATCCCCGCCCATACCGTCGACGCCAGCTTCTTTGAAGACGGCAAGATGTTCGACGGCTCCTCCATCGCCGGCTGGAAGGGCATCCAGGAATCCGACATGGTGCTGATGCCCGACGCATCCACCATCGTCATCGATCCCTTCATGGAAGACACCACCGCCACCATCCGGTGCGATGTCTACGAGCCCTCCACCATGCAGGGCTACACCCGTTGCCCGCGCATGACGGCCAAGCGCGCCGAGGCCTACCTGAAGTCCACCGGCATCGCCGACCAGGCCTTCTTCGGCCCCGAGAACGAATTCTTCATCTTCGATGACGTGCGCTACGGCGCCGACATGAACGGCTCCTTCTACCGGATTGACTCCGAGGAAGGCGCCTGGAACTCGAAGAAGGAATACGAGAACGGCAATACCGGCCACCGTCCCGGCATCAAGGGCGGCTACTTCCCGGTGCCGCCGGTGGATGCCCTGCAGGACATCCGCTCCCAGATGTGCCTCACGCTGGAGGAAATGGGCCTCGGCGTGGAAGTGCATCACCACGAGGTTGCCACCGCCGGCCAGTGCGAGATCGGCGTCAAGTTCGGCAGCCTGGTGACCAAGGGTGACGAGGTGCAGATCCTGAAGTACGTGGTGCAGAACGTGGCCCACGCCTACGGCAAGACCGCCACCTTCATGCCGAAGCCCCTCGTTGGCGACAACGGCAGTGGCATGCACGTGCACCAGTCCCTGGCGAAGGGTGGCAAGAACCTCTTCACCGGCGACCTGTACGGCGGCCTCTCCCAGACCGCCATGTACTACATCGGCGGCATCATGAAGCACGCCAAGGCGATCAACGCGCTGACCAACCCGAGCACCAACAGCTACAAGCGGCTGGTGCCCGGCTTCGAGGCGCCCGTCATGCTGGCCTACTCGGCCCGTAACCGGTCCGCGTCGATCCGGATCCCCTTCATCGCGAACCCGAAGGGCCGCCGCATCGAGGTGCGCTTCCCGGACAGCACGGCGAACCCGTATTTCGCCTTTGCAGCGATGATGATGGCCGGCCTGGATGGCATCCAGAACAAGATCAACCCGGGCGAAGCCATGGACAAGGATCTCTACGATCTGGAGCCCGAGGAAGACGCGAAGATCCCGAAGGTCTGCTTCTCGCTGGAGCAGGCGCTGGAGGCCCTCGACAAGGACCGGGACTTCCTGAAGGCCGGCAACGTATTCAGCGACGACCTGATCGATGCCTACATCGGACTCAAGATGGCCGAGGTCACGCGGATCCGCATGGCCACGCACCCACTCGAGTTCGAGTTGTATTACAGCCTCTGACATAACGACGGACGACGGCGCCCGGCACGCGGAAGTGCGTGCCGGGCGCTGGTTGCCTCCAGGCCGGGGGCGTATGCTTGAAAAATGCACCGCGCGTACATTTTTCTGTCCCTGGTCCTTGCCGCAACCGCAACGATGGGTTCGGCAGAGGTTTACCGCTGGACGGATGCGGACGGGCAATCCCACTACTCGGACCGGCCACAGGCCGGCGCCGAGCGGATCACGATCGACGTCAGCACCCCAGCCAGCAGTTCGTCCGATGCCGGCAGCCCTGCCGCGAGCGACCAGGAGCCTGACGACGAGACTCCGGCACCGGTCGACCGCTACCAGTCTCTGACCATCACAAGTCCGGCGCAGGAACAGGTACTTTGGAATATCGAGGGCCAACTGGACGTCACGGCAGCGGTGCAACCAGCATTGCAGCCGGGTCACGCCCTGCAGTTCAGCCTGGATGGCCGGACGGCAACGGCGGAGCCGGGGAGCACCCGGGTCCGGTTTCCGGAGGTGTTCCGCGGGGAACACTCGCTGCAGGTCGAAGTGGTGGACGTGGGGGGCCGGACCCTGGTCTCAAGCCCGACGACGCGCTTCTTCGTGCGCCAGACGGCCCTGCCCAACCCGGTACCAGCGCCGCGCCCCCGTCCCTAGCCGATCCACCGTCCCTCGCGGCGCCCGCCCCGGCCGACATCCTCGCGAGCCTCGCCACCGCCGTCCTGATCGTCGATCCCGACGGCACCCTCATCTACCTGAACGCCGGCGCCGAGGACCTGCTCGGTGTCAGCGCCCGGCACAGTCTCGGCCGCACCCTTCAGTCGCTGCTGCCCAGCGTCCGCAACGTGGAAGACCTGCTCCGGCGCGCGGCGTCTGAGGGCGAGATCTTCGGCCAGCTGGTCACGATCACGGCGGCGCACAAGAGCGAGACGCCCATCGAGGTGGCCTGCCACGTGTCGCCGCTTCGCGGAACGGGACGGCGGGTCATCGTCGAGCTGTCGGACGCCACCCAGTGGCGGCAGATCGACCGGGAGCACGCGCTCATCAGCCAGCGGGACGCCAGCCGGCGGATGATCCGCCAGCTGGCTCATGAAATCCGTAATCCCCTCGGTGGCCTGCGGGGCGCCGCCCAGCTCCTGGAGCGGGAGCTGCCCACGCCGGAGCTCCGGGAGTTCACGCGGATCATCATTGGCGAGGCGGATCGCCTGACGTCGCTCACCGACAGCCTGCTCGGTCCCGTGCGCCGTCCCCAGCGCCAGGACGTGAACGTCCACGAAGTGCTCGAGCGCGTCGTCACGCTGATCGCGAGCGAGCACCGGGAGGCCGTCAAGCTGATCCGGGACTACGATCCCAGCCTGCCCCCGCTGTCTGCCGACCCGGACCAGATGATGCAGGCCCTGCTGAACATCGCCCGCAACGCGGTGCAGTCCATCCCGCCGGACGGGCACGTGATCTTCCGCACCCGGGCGCTGACCAACTTTCCCATCGGCGCTGTCCGCCACAAGCTCGTGCTCAGCCTCGAGATCGAGGACAACGGCCCCGGCGTGCCCGCCGACCTTGCCGAGTCCATCTTCTACCCGCTGGTCACCGGGCGCTCCGATGGCACGGGCCTCGGCCTGCCCATTTCCCAGGACCTGGTCAGCCGGCACGGCGGCCTGATCGAATTCCAGTCCCGGCCCGGCAAGACCGTCTTCACGGTGCGGCTGCCGGCGGTTGCCCCGCCTGCGGAGCCCGCATGAACGCCCGGGAACTGTCGGTCTGGGTCGTGGACGACGACGCGTCCGTGCGCTGGGTGCTCGACCGGGCCCTGAACAACGAGGGCATGAACACCCGCACCTTCGAGTCGGCCGACAACCTCTTCGATGCCCTGCGCAACGAGCAGCCGGACGTCCTGATCTCCGACGTGCGCATGCCGGGCACCGACGGCATGGAAGCCATGCGGCGGCTGGTGAAGGACGGCTATTCGTTCCCCGTGATAGTGATCACCGCCCACGCGGACCTGGACAGTGCGGTGGCTGCCTACCAGGGCGGCGCCTTCGAGTACCTGCCCAAGCCCTTCGACGTGGACGACGCCGTGGCGCTGGTGCGCCGGGCCGCGCGCTTCGGCCCGCGGATCGCCGGTGGCCAGGTGGAGCCCGACCGGCAGGTGCCCACCATGATTGGCCGTGCGCCGGCCATGCAGGAAGTCTTTCGCACCATCGGCCGCCTGTCGCGGTCGAGCATGACGGTGCTGATCACCGGTGAATCGGGCACCGGCAAGGAACTGGTGGCCCGGGCACTCCACGAACACAGCCCCCGCGCCCAGCAGCCCTTCATCGCGCTCAACACCACGGCCATCGCCTCCGAGCTGCTGGAATCGGAGCTCTTCGGCCACGAGCGGGGCGCCTTCACGGGCGCCGACAGCCGTCGCATCGGGCGCTTCGAGCAGGCCGACGGTGGCACCCTGTTCCTGGACGAGATTGGCGACATGTCGCCGGCGCTCCAGACCCGGCTCCTCCGCGTGCTCGCCGAGGGTGAGTTCTACCGGGTGGGCGGCCAGGTGCCGATCCGGGTGGACGTCCGCGTGATCGCGGCCACCAACCAGGAGCTGACGGCGGCCGTCCAGTCGGGCAAGTTCCGGGAGGACCTCTTCCACCGCCTGAACGTGATCCACATCGTCACGCCGCCCCTCCGCGAACGGCGGGACGATATCCCGCTGCTGCTCGACTTCTACCTGCGGGAGGCGGCCCGGGAACTGGGCACGCCGCCGAAGCGCATCGCGCCGGAGGCGCTCAGCCTGCTGGTCAGCTTCGACTGGCCCGGCAACGTGCGGCAACTGGTCAACGCCTGCCGCCGTCTGACTGTCACGGCGCCGGGGACCGAGATCCGCCCGGAAGACATCCCCGACGAGCTCGGCGGCCAGGCGGGGACCCGGGCGAGCTCGGCGGACTGGTCGCTGCGCCTGTCCCGCTGGGCGGAGGGCTCGTTGCAGGATTCCGTGGGCAAGCCGCTCCTCGACACCGCCCTGCCGGAGTTCGAGCGGACGCTGATTTCCGTGGCGCTGGCCCACGCCCGGGGGCACCGGCAGGATGCGGCGAAGCTGCTGGGGTGGGGCCGAAACACCCTGGCCCGGAAGATCCGGGAGCACGGCCTGGAGTAGGGGCTGTAGCCTGCTATCTCACTGTTCTAAAAGGCGCTTTCTATATCGCCAGCTAAAGAACATACTATAGACAGAAACTTGTCAGTTAGCCTGCACCGCCAGCCGCGGAGCCCACATTCCGCGCGGCCGGACTGCCGCCCGTGGCGAGGCTGCCCACCAGGTCGCTCACGTTTGCCAGCCCGTGGCGGTGGAGGTAATCCGCGATGCCTGCGTTGATCTTCTGGCACACCAGCGGGTCGTAAAACAGCGCCGTGCCGATCCCCACCGCCGAGGCCCCGGCGATGAGGAACTCGAGGGCGTCGCTGGCCGTGGTGATGCCGCCCTGGCCAATGATCGGTACCTTGTGGGGAGCGGCCTCCTGATAGACCTGCCAGGTCTTCAGCAGGGCGATGGGCTTGATCGCGGGCCCCGACAGGCCGCCCTGCACATTGGCCAGGACCGGCAGCCGCTTCTCCACGTCCACCGCCATGCCCATCAGGGTATTGATGACCGCGAAGGCGTCCGTGCCGGCCTCGATACACTGACGGGCGTTCTCCCGGATGTCGGTCTGGTTGGGCGAGAGCTTGGTGATGAGGGGCTTCTTCGTCGCCTTCCGGCAGGCCGCCACCACCCGCGCCGAAACCTCCGGGTAGTTGCCGAAGGCCACGCCGCCTTCCTTCACGTTCGGGCAGCTGATGTTGATCTCGATGGCGTCGATCGGCGAATTGTCGAAGCGCCGGCAGACCTCCACGTACTCCTCGATCGTGGAGCCGCAGGCGTTGGCGATGAAGCGGGTTTCGCTGAAGTCCAGGGACGGCAGGATCCGGCCGACGACCGCATCCACCCCCGGGTTCTGGAGGCCGATGGCATTGAGCATGCCCATGGGCGTCTCGGCGATCCGGTGGGGTTCATTGCCCAGGCGGGCGTGCAGCGTGGTGCCCTTGAGGCAGATCGCGCCGGCATCCCGGTTCGAGAAGCCGGCCACCCGTGTGTATTCTTCGCCGAAGCCGACGCAGCCCGACAGCAGGACGATGGGCGACGCGAAGGGGAGCCCGCAGAACGTGGTGGCGAGCAGGCGGGAATCGGCGGCGGAGGCTGGAGACACGGCTGTGTTCAATCTGATTCTGTTTCGTCCGGAGATCCCCCCGAACACGGGCAACATCATACGCCTCTGCGCCAACACGGGGACCGCGCTGCACCTGGTGAAGCCCCTTGGTTTCAGCCTCGAGGATGCCCAGCTGCGCCGCGCAGGGCTGGACTACCACGAGTGGGCCCCGGTCCGGCAGCACGAGTCCCTGGCGGACTGCCTCGTGAGTCTCGGCCAGCCGCGGCTCTACGCCATTTCCACCCGGGGCACCCGGGCGCACACGGCTCCGGCCTTCGCGCGGGGCGATGCCTTCCTGCTGGGGCCGGAGAGCAGCGGCCTGCCGGCCGAACTGCTGGAATCCATGCCGTCGGAGCAGGTCCTGCGCATCCCGATGCGCACGGCGGCGCGCAGCCTGAACCTGTCGAATGCGGCGGCAGTGGTGGTGTACGAGGCCTGGCGCCAGCTCGGTTTCGCCTGAGCGCCGGCGACCCTCAGGCTATTCGGGTTTCAGCGCCCGGGCCATGAGGGCCATGACGGCATCCTGGGGCGAGACGCCTTCTTCGAGCACCCGGTAGACCTGCGCGCAGATGGGCATCTCGAGGCCGAGCCGTGCGGCCACGGCCCGGACCGCGCCCGCGGCGAACTGGCCTTCGACCACCTGGCCGATCGTGCGGGCGGCCTCGGCCGGTGTCTGGCCCCGGGCGATGGCGAGGCCGAAGCGCCGGTTGCGGGACTGGTCGTCCGTGCAGGTGAGCACCAGGTCGCCCATGCCGGAGAGGCCCATGAACGTGGTGGCGCGGGCCCCCAGCGCCACGCCGAGGCGCGTCATCTCGACGAGGCCCCGGGTGATCAGCGCGATGCGCGTATTGGCGCCGAAGCCGAGCCCGTCGGAGATGCCGGCGCCAATGGCCAGCACGTTCTTCACGGCTCCGCCGACCTCGACACCGGCCATGTCGTCGGAGGTGTAGGCCCGGAACATGTGGTCCGACAGCCGCCCGGCGAGCGCACTGGCGTAGGCGGGGTCGCTGGCAGCGACCGTCATCGCGGTGGGCAGGCCGGCCGCGACTTCGCGGGCGAACGTAGGGCCGGACAGGACCGCCACCGGCACTCCGGCGCCAAGCACTTCCGCCGCCACCTCGTGCGGCAGTCGCCCGGTGCTGTGCTCGAAGCCCTTGGTGGCCCACGCCAGGCGGGTGCCGCGTACCAGGTCCCGCTGCATCGCCGTGAGCGTGGCGCGGAAGGCGTGGCTGGGTACACACACCAGCAGCTCCCGGTGGCTGCGCACCACCCGCTGCAGGTCCGCGTCGGGCAGGACGCTCGCCGGCAGCGCGATGCCCGGGAGGTAGCGGCTATTCACGCGCTGGCTCGCCAGGAGCCCGAGGTCAGCGGCGTTCCGTCCCCAGAGCGCAACGGGCTTGCCGCTCCGGGCCAGCTGCACGGCCAGCGCCGTGCCCCAGGAACCGGCGCCGAGGACGGCGATCGGGGCGAAGTCGGTGGCGGGTGTCATCGGTGGAGCACCCGGCGGTGCGCCTACGCCTGGCCTGCGGGTGCGGCGACCGTGGCGCGGCTGGCCTGGGCCTGGGCGAAGAGCGCGGTGAAGTCGATGGGCTGGAGGAGGAGCTGCGCAAACCCGCCCCGCTGGACGATGGACGAGATCGCCTCGCGCGCGTAGGGAAACAGGGCGTTGGGGCAGGCGATGCCGATGATCGCGCGAGTCTCCTCGGGCGGAAAGCCGCTGATCTGGAAGGAGCCGGCCTGCTCGAGCTCCACCAGGAAGACAGTGCGCTGGCCGGCGACGGCATGCACCGAAACGTGCAGGACGACCTCGGCGACGCCATTCCCCAGGTCCCGGTGGGACGTCCGGAGATTCAGCTTGATCTCCGGATCAAGGCCGCTCTCGGTCAGGATGCCCGGGGAATTGGGGGCCTCGAAGGACATGTCCTTCACGTAGAGCTGGCGCAGCCCGAACTGGCGGGCAGCCTGCCCGTCGTTGCTGGCACCGTTGCCCTTGTCGCTGGTGGAAGACTCGCTCATGTTGCCTCTCGATGATTCAGTGATTGGCCCGCAGCAGCGGGTCCAGCTGGCCGGCGCGGTCGAGCGCGGCAAGGTCGTCGTAGCCGCCCACGTGGGTGGCGCCGATGAAAATCTGGGGAACCGTCCGCCGGCCGGAGCGCGCGATCATTTCGGCCCGCCGCTCGGGAAACTCCTCGACGTTGATCTCGACGACCCGCGCCTGCTTCCCGCCGAGCAGGTCCCGGGCGGCTGAGCAGTAGGGGCACCAGGAATTGCAGTACATCTCGATCACCGGACCGGCATCCGTGGGCGACTTTCCTGGCATCAGCGACGGCCTGGCATCAGCGCTGGCCGCGGACCAGCGGCTGGTTCTCCCGTTGCCACGTGTCCACGCCGCCACCCAGGCTGAACGCGCCGTCGAAGCCGGCAGCCCGCAGCCTGCGGACGCAGTCCAGGCTCTCGTTGCCTGCATTGCAGACCACGACGACGCCGCGCTTCTTCTTGATCTTGCCTTCCTCGCCCTTCGCCAGGTCCGCGGGGGTCATGTTCACCGCGTCGACGATGTGCCCGGCCGCGAACCTGGCCGCGTCCCGGACGTCCACGACCGCAGCGCCGTTGTTGATCATGCGGACCGCCTCGGCCACGCTCACCTCGAAGCTGGCGCGCGCCCGCAGGCGCAGCTCGAAGGCCACCACGGCGATGAGCATCAGGACCGTGGCGGTCACGAGGTAGGGATTCGCCGCAGCGAATTCGACAAGCTTGTTCATGGGGTCCGATCTGGCTGGCGGCGCATTATAACCATGCCCTAAACTGGCCAGACGATGATCCGTGTGTTGCCCTCTCTCGCCCTGGCGCTGCTTCTGTCCCTGCCAGGCGGGGTGGCGCTTGCCCAAATTACGGGCCAGAACACCGGCCAGACCAAGGAAGATCTGGCCCGGGTGCAGGACCGCATCCGGGGCCTCGAGAAGCAGACACGGCGGGACCAGGCCCGTCGCGGCGAGCTCGACAAGGAACTCCGCGAAGCGGAAACAGCCGCCTCCCGCACCCGCCAGGCCCTGAATGCCACCCGCCGGGAACTTGCCGAGGCGCAGCGGCGCCTGGAGGAACTCAATCGCCAGGTGCAGACCACCCGCGGCAGCGTCGAGCGGCAGCGGGTCGCCCTGGCCGGCCAGCTGCGCCTGGCTCACCTGACGGGCGGCAGCGAGCAGGTGCGGGCCTTCTTCAACCAGGAGGATCCCGCCGCGATCGGGCGGCGGCTAACCTGGCTTGCCTACCTCGCCAGGAGCCGCGGTGAATTGCTCGCTTCGATCCAGGCCAGCCTGGAAGTGCTGGAGCGGGACCTGCTGGCGGTGACGGAGCAGCGCGCCGCCCTCGCCGCGCTCGAGGAGCGGCGGCGCGGGCAGCTGGCGGAACTCGACGGCTCCCGGCAAAAGCGGGCCGCGGTAGTCGCGAAGCTCGACGCGCAGGTGAAGGGCCAGAACAAGCAACTCGCGAGGGCCCGCACGCAGGCCGCCAGCCTCGAGCGGGTGTTGCGGGACCTGGAGCGCGCCGCGGCCCGGGCCCGGCGGGAAGCCGCGGCGCCCGACAAGGCGCCGGCGGAGCCCGCGAAGGGCAAGCCGCTGGGCAAGGGCAAGTGGCCGGTGGCGGGGCAGATGCTCGCGGATTTTGGCCAGTCCCGGGCCGGGGGCCAGATGCGTTGGGATGGCGTGCTCATCGCCGCGCCCGCCGGGACCGAAGTCCGCACCATCCGCGCCGGCAAGGTCGTCTTCGCGGACTGGCTCCCCGGGCTCGGCATGCTCCTCGTGCTGGATCACGGCGGCGGCTACCTCAGTCTTTACGGCCACAACCAGGACCTGTCCCGGGCGGTGGGCGACCGGGTCGCAGCCGGCGATCTTCTGGCCCACGTGGGCGATACCGGCGGGCAGTCCCGGCCGGCGCTCTACTACGAAGTGCGCCGCAATGGCCGGCCCGTGAACCCCCGCCAGTGGGGCAACTAGCGGGTTCCGTCCCACCAGCGGACTGTGTCCCAGTCCATCCCCCGGCGCCGGACCCTGTGCTACTGTCAAAGTCCGCTGCGGTGCTGTGGATTGCCGTGAAACCTTTTCGTATCAGAGGCTTGTTGCCGCTGTTCACCGGGGTCCTGCTGGGCTTTGGCCTGGCCCTGGGCGGTGCCGTGCTGGCCGGTTTCACGCCGCCCGGGCTGGGCGCCTCGACCCTGATCGCGCCCGTGGCCCTGCCGCCGGTATTGCCCCCGGACGACGCGCGGGTGCTCGCTGAAATCCTCGAGCGCGTGAAGCGCGAGTACGTGGAGCCGGTCTCCGACCGGCAGCTGATGGACAACGCCGTGCGCGGCATGCTCGCCGAACTCGATCCCCACTCCCAGTTCCTGAATGCCCGGGAGTACGAAGAGATCCGCATCAACACCAGCGGCACCTACACCGGAGTCGGCCTCGAACTGCAGCCCGACGACGGCCGGGTGGGCGTGGTGACCCCGATCGAGGGCACGCCGGCCTACCGGGCCGGCATCAAGCCGGGCGACGCGATCCTCACCATCGACGGCAACCCGGTGGATCACAGCAACGTCAGCGAGGCGATCCTGCGCATGCGCGGGCCCGCCGGCAGTCACGTCTTGCTCACGGTGGCCCGGGAAGGCCACGCCGAGCCACTGGCCTTCAATCTCCAGCGCAGCGCCGTCGACGTGCACAGCGTCCGCGCCCGGATGCTCGAGGGCGGCTACGGCTATGTCCGCATCTCCCAGTTCAGCGACACGACCGGCAAGGATCTCCGCCACAGCCTGCTGCAGCTGAACCGGGAGACCGAGGGCGGAATCCGCGGTCTAGTGCTGGACCTGCGGGACAACCCCGGCGGCGTGCTCGACGCCGCGGTGGACGTGGCGGACAGCTTTCTCGAGGAGGGACTGATCGTCACCGCCAGCGGCCGCACGCGGGACGCGACCTTCCGGCACGACGCGGCGCCCGGCGATCTCCTGGCCGGCGCGCCCCTGGTGGTCCTGGTGAACGGCGGCTCCGCATCGGCGTCGGAGATCGTGGCCGGCGCCTTGCAGGACCACCGGCGCGCGACGATCGTCGGCACCCGCACTTTTGGCAAGGGCTCCGTGCAGACGGTCATGCCGCTCTCGGGCGGCCGCGCCATCAAGCTGACCACCTCCCGCTACTTCACACCCTCCGGCGTCTCGATCCAGGGCCAGGGCATCACACCCGACGTGGAACTCGACGGCCGGGATGCCGAAGCCGGCCTGCAGCAGGCCGCCCACCTCCTCGGCAGCGGCCCGGTCCTCCAGACCAGCGCCAACTAGCCGGTTGCCCATGGACGCCTTGCAGGGCATCGCGCGGAGCATCCGGGAAGTCCAGCTCCTGCTGCTGCTTGTTACCGCGCTGTTCTACTTCGTCGCGCGGGAGGCCATCACGAGTTCCACGCTCTGGTTCCTGACCCTCCTCGTGTTCGGCATTGCCGTGCTCGCCATGCCCCTGGTGCCGCGCCTCCGCAACCAGCCGAGGCCGCGCCTGGTGCTGGAAACCGTGTTCATGGCGCTGTTCATAACGGCACTCATCGCCCAGGCGGGCGACCGGGCCGGGCCCTTGAGCCACCTCTATCTCCTGCCGGTGGTCACCGCCGCGCTACTGCTGGGCCGCCGCGCGACCGGCCTCCTGCTGCTCATGATCCTGGGTGGCCGGCTGATCGTGGGCCTGTTTGGCCAGGGCGCGGACGGGCTCGCCATGCCGGCGCTGATCGGCCTGTTTGCCGAGATGGCCCCGACATTGCTGGTGGCATTCCTCACCAGCGCGCTCTCGACCGACCTGGACCGGGCCACGCGCACGATCCGCTTCCTCGCCGAGCGGGATGACCTCACGGGCCTCTACAACCTGCGCAGCTTCAGCAAGCTCGCCGACGCGGAGCACGCAGCAGCGGTCCAGGATGGCACCCCGATGGCCCTGCTGATGGTGGATGTGGAACAGCTGGGCCAGATCAACGACCGCTTCGGCCACGAAGCCGGCGACCGGGCACTGCGCGCCGTGGCCGCCAGCATCCAGCGCGCCACACGCGCGGGCGATCTCTGCGCCCGGTACGGCGGAGACGAGTTCGTCCTGCTCCTGCCCCGCTGCGGCCGGGCGGCCGCGGACGCGGTGGCCAACCGGATCCGGCACGACGTGTTTTCCGGGACTCAGGACTTCGACTACGCCATGCGGCGCCTGGCCGTGACCGTCGGCGTGGCGGCGGCGCCGGGTGACGGCAACGAACTGCGCAGCCTGTTCCGCAAGGCCGTGCGCAACCTCCGCAAGGAAAAGCAGAGCCGCGATTCCCGAACGGCCGGCGTGCCGCCCCGGACACGGGAGTTCGCTCCCTGAATCTCCGCGATCTCCTGCTCGTGGCCTCCGGCGGCGCCGCGGGCTCGGTGCTTCGTTACCTGGTGAGCGGCGTCAGCCAGCGGCTGCTCGTTCCCGGCGCTGGATCCCTTGCCGCCCTTCCGGCCGGCACGCTGGTGGTCAACGTCACGGGTTCCCTGCTGATCGGGCTGCTGGCCGGGCTGGCGGAATCCCGGTCCGTGTTTGGCCCCGAGGCCCGCCTGCTGCTCGTCACCGGTTTCCTCGGCGGATACACCACGTTCTCCGCCTTCTCGCTCGAGACCCTGCTGCTGCTTCGTGCGGGGCAGTCAGCTACGGCGTTTGCCACCGTGGCCCTGCAGGTGCTGCTCGGGGTGGCCGCTGCCTGGGCGGGTTTCGCCCTGGCCACAGGGCGCCCGGCCTAGGTCCGACCGGCCTCGAGCGCGGCCTTGAGGCGCGCGGCCTGCTCCCCCAGTACCGCCGGATCCGCGAAGCTACGGCCGTGGGAGCGCAGCGGCTTGCCGGCGTAGCGGGGTACCACGTGCAGGTGGAAGTGGAAGACCGTCTGCCCCGCCTCCGCGCCGTTGAACTGCATCAGCGTGACGCCGTCCGGCGCAAACGCGCGGCGCACGGCAAGGGCCACGCGCTGGCCCGTGCGGATGACGGCCTCGGCCATGGCCGGATCCAGGTCGAAGAGGTTTTCCGCCGCGGACCTGGGGATGACCAGGGTGTGCCCGTCGGACTGGGGCATCACGTCCATGATCGCGATGGTCCACTCGTCCTCGAAGACCTTGTGGGCGGGAACCTCGCCTCGCAGGATCTTCGCGAAAATATTCGTCGGGTCGTAGGCCACGGGCCACCTCCGCGGCTAGCATAGGAGCCGTGCGACCCGATGCCAATCGCTGTTTCGTCTGCGGCCCCGGCAATCCGATCGGGCTCCGGCTGCAGTTCCACATCGACGACCGGGACGTCTGCCGCTCGGAGTTCACGCCCGGCCCCGACCACGGGGGCTACGACCAGCTGACCCACGGCGGCATCGTCTTCAGCGCCCTGGACGATGTCATGGCCAACTGGATGTTCCTGAAGGGCGTCCGCGCCCACACCGCCCGCTGCGAGATCCGCTACCGGCAGCCGCTCGTGATCGGCACGCGGGTGCTGCTGGAGGGCCGGCTCGTCCGGCA
The DNA here is from genome assembly GCA_040080965.1 of Gammaproteobacteria bacterium. Taxonomy (GTDB): domain Bacteria; phylum Pseudomonadota; class Gammaproteobacteria; order Steroidobacterales; genus SHZI01. Next base: position 29,881 of record JBEBHH010000023.1, read on the forward strand.
GAAGGGCAAGGTGGCCTTCCTCGAGGGGCGGATGCTGAAGGCGGACGACGGCTCCCTTGTCGCGGAGACCGAGGCGAGCTTCATGGTCGTGGGCTGATCAGGCCGGCAACGGCAGCGCCGTCCGGTCGATCACGCTCCGCAGGACGAAGCTGGAGTGCACGCCCGACACTCCCTCGATCCGCGTGATCTTGTTCAGCAGCAGCGCCTGGTAGGCGTCCATGTCCTGCACGATCACCTTGAGCTGGTAGTCGGCCTCCTGGCCGGTGATGAGCAGGCACTCCAGCACTTCCGGCAGCCGCGCCACCTGACCTTCGAAGTTGGCGAAGCGGTCGGGTGTGTGGCGATCCATCGCGATGTGCACCAGCGCGAGCAGGGTGAGACCGAGCTTGCGGGCGTCCACCAGCGCCCGGTAACCCGTGATGAGGCCGCTGGCTTCGAGGGCCCGCACCCGCCGCAGGCAGGGCGACGGCGACAGGCCAATGCGCTCGGCCATCTCCTGGTTGCTGAGCTGGGAATTCTCCTGGAGCAGCTCCAGGAGCTGGCGGTCGTAGCGGTCGAGGGTCATGGGGTTGCCATAGTCGGGGACTGACTGGCAGATACTGCCAGCATTTGGCCATTTCGTGCAATATTCATCTCACAAAGAGGCAAAGTGGGACCATCTTCGCAATCCCGCACCCGCCGGGACCCGTTAGATTGGCACCTGTCCCGCATGCCAGGAGCTCCCGACCATGTCCGCCGGTTCGCGCCGCTACCGCCCCTTTCCCCCCGTTGCCCTGCCCGACCGCCGCTGGCCGGGCAACGTCATCAGCCGTCCGCCGACCTGGCTCAGTACCGACCTGCGGGACGGCAACCAGGCGCTGTTCGAGCCCATGGGTCCGGAGCGCAAGCTGCGCATGTTCCGCATGCTCTGCGACATCGGCTTCCGGGAGATCGAGGTCGGCTTTCCGGCGGCATCCCAGACCGAATTCGACTTCATCCGGACGCTCATCGGGTCCGGCCATGTTCCCGCTGACGTCACCATCGGCGTGCTGACCCAGGCCCGGGACCCGCTGATCCGCCGCACCGTCGAGTCCCTGCGCGGCGCGCGGCGCGCCATCGTCCACGTATACAACGCCACCTCGCCGGTGTTCCGGGAGACGGTGTTCAACATGAGCCGCGACGAGGTCGTGGCGATGGCCGTCGACAGCGTGCGGCTGATCCGCGAACTCTGCGACGCGCAGCCGGCAACCGAGTGGGTGCTCGAGTACAGCCCGGAGAATTTCTCCGCCACGGAACTCGGGTTCTCCAAGGAGATCTGCGATGCAGTGTCCGCGGCCTGGGGGGCCACGCCGGAGCGCAAGGTGATCCTGAACCTGCCGGCAACCGTCGAAGTCGCCACGCCCAACCTGTACGCCGACCAGATCGAGTGGATGCACCGCCATCTCGCCCGGCGGGACTCCGTCATCATCAGCGTCCATCCCCACAACGACCGGGGCACGGCCGTCGCGGCCGCCGAGCTTGCCCAGATGGCCGGCGCCGAGCGCGTGGAAGGATGCCTCTTCGGCAACGGCGAGCGCACGGGGAACGTGGACCTCGTGACCCTCGCGCTGAACCTCCACACCCAGGGCATCGATCCGGGACTCGACTTCTCCGACATCAACGCGATCGCCCGCACCTGCGAGGAGTGCACCCGGCTGCCCGTGCACCCGCGCCACCCGTACGCGGGCGACCTGGTCTTCACGGCCTTCTCCGGTTCCCACCAGGACGCCATCCGCAAGGGCATGGCGGCCCAGGCGGCCGACGGCACCTGGAACGTCCCCTACCTGCCCATCGATCCGGCGGATCTCGGCCGGAGCTATGACTCCCTGGTGCGGGTCAACAGCCAGTCGGGCAAGGGCGGCGTCGCCTACCTGCTGGAAATGTCCCGGGGCGTCGTGATGCCGCGGCGGATGCAGATCGAGTTCAGCGGGGCCGTCCAGAGGCTTGCCGAATCGACCGGCGCCGAGGTGTCCGCCGACGAGATCTGGGGCCTGTTCTCTGCCGAGTACCTGGAGCAACCCGAACCCGTCCGCTACGTCGCGCACCACCTTTTCGAGCGCGGCGCCCGGCAGGGCGTCCGCCTCACGATTGCCTGGGGCAGCCGCCGGATCGAGGTCGAGGGCCAGGGCAACGGTCCCATCGACGCCGTGATCGATGCCTTGCGCATGCCGGTCAGGATCCTCTCCTGGGAGGAACGCTCCCTTGGGCAGGGCGCGGATTCCCGCGCGCTCGCCATCGTCGAGCTGGCCGTCGACGGGGTTTCCGGCAGCACCTTCGGCGCCGGCATGGACCCGAACATCGTGACCGCGTCCATCCGGGCGATCCTGGCCGGCATCAACCGGAACCTGGCCCGGGCCGGCGAGGGCGCCGCCCGCCAGGTTGCTGCCGGCCTGCTCGCCCCGTCAGCCGTGGTGGCCTGACAGCTGACCTGACTTCCAGCTGACGGCCTCGACCGGCGAGCGAACCCCGGTCAGGCCGAGCAGCGCGCCAGCGAAGTGCCCGGCGTCGCCGCTGGTCACGAATACATGCTGGCCCTGCCGTGTGTCCACGCGGAGCAGGCCTTCGTGTGCGAGGACATTGCCCAGGTGCCGGGCAATGGCGGGCGCGGGGTCGATCACCGACACCCCGGGACCGGCGATGCGGCGGATCGTGTCGATGACGAAGGGATAGTGCGTGCAGGCGAGGACCACCGTATCCGCACCGGCCTCCAGTATGGGAGTCAGGCAGCGCCGCAGCAGCGCCTCGGTTTCGGGGCCCTCCAGCTGCCCGGCCTCCACATGCTCCGCAAGGCCATCGCACACCTGGTTGACTAGCCGTATCCCGGCTGCGTGGCGGCCGGCGGTGGCCTTGAACAGCCGGCCCTGGAACGTGGCCGGCGTGGCCATGATGCCCACGACGCCATTCTTCGTCAGTGCTGCCGCCGGTTTCACCGCCGGTTCCATGCCGATGGTCGGGATCTGCGGCAGGGTCTCCCGCAGGTGCTTGAGCGCAGCCGCCGATGCGGTGTTGCACGCCACCACCAGCGCCTTGCAGCCGCGGTCGAGAAGGTAGCGCGCAATCACGTCGCAGAAGCCGCGAATCTCGTCCTCGCCGCGGGGACCGTAGGGCACGTGAACCTGGTCGGCGAAGTAGATGGTGTCCTCGTGGGGCAGCGCCCGCACGATCTCGCGCCACACGGACAGTCCGCCGACGCCTGAGTCGAACACGCCGATGGGGCCTTCGAGCGGGCTGTGCGCCCCTACCGCCAGCGGAGGTTCTCCCGGGAAAGGTCCGCAATCGACCGCGCGCCCATCAGCTTCATGTCCCGCTCGATCTCGTCCCGGAGCTTGCCGAGGATCCGCTCCACCCCCGCTTGCCCCGCCGCGGCCAGGGCATAGAGATACAGGCGGCCGCCCGAGCACGCCTTGGCGCCCACGCTCAGGGCCTTCAGCACGTGGGTGCCGCGGCGGATTCCGCCGTCGCAGATGACGTCGAGCTTGTCACCGACCGCATCGACGATCTCGGCGAGCTGGTCGAAGGGAGCACGGCTGCCATCGAGCTGCCGGCCGCCGTGGTTCGAGACCATGATGGCGGTCGCGCCGATGTCCACCGCCCGGCGGGCGTCGGCCACGGACATGATGCCCTTCAGGCAGAACTGGCCACCCCAGTCAGCGCGGATCGCCTCGGCGCGCTTCCAGTCCAGGGACTGGTCGAGCATGGACGTGAAGTACTCGGAGACCGAGAGGGGGATGTTGGAGCCCTCGGCGATGTGGTCGGCGAGGTTGGGCAGCCTGAAGGGCTCCCGGGCGTAGTAATTGAGCGTCCAGGCCGGGTGCGTCACGAAGCTCAGGGCGCTCCTTGCGGTGAGGCGCGGGGGCGAGGTGAATCCGGTTCGCAGGCAGCGCTCCCGGTTGCCGCCGACGATGGTGTCCACGGTCAGCGCGACGGCGTCGAACCGCGCCTCCTTCGCGGCGGCGATCAGGGCGCGGTTCAGTCCCTGGTCCTTGTGGATGTACAGCTGGAACAGCTTCGGGCTCGCCACGGTCCTGCCGATCTCCGCGAGACTGACGGTGCCGAGTGACGAGATGCCGAAGAACGTGCCGAACTTCTCTGCCGCCCGGGCGACCGCGCGCTCGCCCTGCCAGTGGAACAGCCGCTGCAGCGCGGTTGGCGACAGGAAAAGGGGCATGGCGATCTCGCGGCCCATGACCCGGGTGCGCAGGTCCACCGTCCCGACCCCGGCGAGCACACTGGGTACGAGGTCGCAGTCGTTGAAGGCGGCGGTATTGCGGTCCCTGGTGACTTCATCGTCGGCGGCGCCGTCGATGTAGTGGAAGACCGGGCCCGGCAGCCGGCGCTCGGCCAGTTGGCGGAAGTCTTCCACATTGTGGCAGTCGGAGAGGCGCATCAGGCCATTCTAGCCTGCGACTCCTCGGGAACCGGCCTGGAGAAGGGCCGGCACCGGGGGCGTTGCGCCTCCCGGTGCCGGCTGTCTGGTGGGACCGCGACTAGCGCCGGCGGCGCCGGATCAGCGGCAGGCCGGCGAGCAGCGCCAGGCTCCAGGGGTCGAACGCGCTCGACCCGCCCTTGGAGATCTGCTGGCCGGTGGCGGTGACGGAGACCGTCACGGACGGCTCGTCCGGATCGTTGGACGGGATGTCGAAGCTGTCGTTGTAGACATCGGGCAGGTCGGCGGCGTACTCCACGAGGATCGTGCAGGACTCCGCCGGGGCCAGCGTCACCCCGGAGCAGGTATCGGCGATCGGGAGGATCGAGAACGGCGCCGCCAGCGGATTCGCCGTGCCGACGGTGCCGAGCACCAGGTCGCCCGAGCCGTCGTTGGTCACGGTGACGGTCTGGTCGACGGTGTTCGTCAGGAACACATCCCCGAAGTCGATCGCCCGGTCGTCGGTCGGGCTCACGGCGTCAGTCACCGAGATGGCCGGCCCCATGGAGACGGTGCCGGTGCCGCTGACGGCGACCGTGACCGAGGGCGTGTCCGCGTCGTTGGACGGGATATCCAGCGCATCGTTGACCACACCGGCCGCGACGGGCGCGAACTGGACCTGGAAGCTGCAGGTGGCCAGTGCCGCGATGCTCTGGTTGGAGCAGGTGTCGTTGGCAATGGTGAACGGCGCTGCCAGCGGGTTGGCTGACGCGACCGCACCGACCAGGAGGGCCGCATTGCCGCTGTTGGTGACGGTCACCGTCTGGGTGCTGGAGCCGCCCACGGTGATGGTGCCGAACGGCACCGACAGGTCGCTGTTCGGCGCAACCGAGTCCGTCACCGCCACGTTGGGGGCGGGGATCGGCGTGCCCGTGCCGTTAACCGTGACGGTCACGGTGGCCGTGTCCGGGTCATCGGACGGGATGTCGAGGGTGTCGCTGACCAGGCCGACTGCCGCCGGCGCAAACTGGACCTGGAAGGTGCAGCTGGCCAGGGCGGGCACGCTCTGGCTGGAGCAGTTGTCGTTGGCGATGGTGAACGGCGCCGCCAGCGGGTTGGCCGACGCGATCGCGCCGACCAGGAGGGCCGCATTGCCGCTATTGGAGACCGTCACCGTCTGGGTGCTGGTCTGGCCCTGGGTCACGTCGCCGAACGGCACGGTCAGGTCATCGGCCGGCACGACGGAATCCGTCACCGCCACGTTGGGACCAGGGGCCGGTGTGCCCGTGCCGTTCAGGTTGACGGTCACGGTGGCCGTGTCGGGGTCGTTGGACAGGACGTCGAGAGTGTCACTGGCCAGTCCGTTGGCGACCGGCTGGAACAGCACATCGAAGGTGCAGGGGGTGGAGGGTGTCAGCGTCTGGCCCGAGCAAAGGTCGTTGGCGATGCTGAACGGTGACGCCGGCGCCGCGATCGTGCCGAGCACGAGGTCTGCGGTGCCACTGTTGGTGACGGTCACGGTCTGCGTGCCCGTCTGGCCCTGGGTGATGTCGCCGAATGGCACTTCCAGGTCGTCCACGGGGGCGACCGAGTCGGTGACGGCAGCGTTGGGTTCCGTCGTGGCAAGGACAGTCACACTGGCCTGTGTGTAGGTAACGGGGATCGGCTCGAAGGTGTTCGCATCGGTCCAGACGTTGTCCACGCCGTCGTCGATGAGCACGATGTTGGCTGGGCCGGCCGCGAGGGCCGTGAAGAAGATCTCGATCGACGTAAAGTCGCCGACGGGCAGCGCTGCGGGGGGGTTGCCTGCCAGGAAGGTCAGCTGGCCGCCTGCCACGAAGGGACTGTCGGCAATGACGCCGCCGGTGAAGGGCGAGCCCGCTGCCAGCAGGATGCCGTTGCTGAGGGTCGGCGTATTGATGCTGACCACCGCGGGGTCGAAGTCCAGGAGAAGCGTGGCGCCCGCCGTCTCGGGGAAGCCGGCGCCGGTCACCACCACCGAAAACGTGTCACCCACGTTCGGATTGGGGTTGCTGGGCGTCAGTGTGACGGTCGCTCCAAGACCCAGGGACGAATAGAGCAGGGCCAGCACGCCGGCCCACTGCACGGAAATTGGCTTCTTCATCCGGGATCCTCGCGAGTAGATGGTAATCAGGCGGCTATCCTATACCGATTCGGACTATCGATCCCCCTTCGGCGGCATATCGCCGCAGGAAGGGGCCGTCCGGGACCGGCGACCGGGCCGCCCGGGTCCGCGGACCCGGGCTTCGGCTCAGGCCATCGCCGGGGGCGGGGACTCGAAGAAGCCGATGTCGTAGATGCCGGTGCCTTCGCGGAGGGGCTTGCAGCCCTTCTGGTACTCGTCGCTGTTAAAGAACGCGGTCAGGTTGTCCATGCTGGGGAACTCGAGCATGACGACCACCTTTCTGGTGAGCAGGTCGCCGGAGACGACGTTGGACGATTTGCCCCGAACCACGTACTTGCCACCGTGCAGGCGGGCCAGGCGGGCTGACTCCTCGGTGTACTTCTTGAGATTGGGGCCGGGGTTCGTGATTTCGACGACCGAGAGGATGTAGGCGGGCATGGCGGTGGCTCCCAGGAGCTGAACGGTGGACCCGGATTATCCGGGCAACACGGCCCCCGCAGCAATGCGGGCTGCTACCGGCGAACCTGGCCGTCGGCCTCGCCGTCGGTCAGCGTCTCCAGGTGCATCAGCCTCCGGACGAGCGGTGACACCACGAGCACGGCGACGCCGGCCCCGATCGCGACCCAACCGACGGTCGAATAGACGTCCAGGACCGTCTGCTGGCCCGCCGCCTCCCCGGTGGCGCTTTCCGCACCCGCAGCGGCCGCGATCAGCCCGGCCGCGAAGTTGCCCGTGGCGGACGCAAAGAACCAGGCGCCCATGATCAGGCTCGCCATGTGCACCGGGGCCAGCCGGTTCATGGCCGACAGTCCGACCGGCGACAGGCACAGCTCGCCGGTCGTGTGCAGCAGGTAGATCAGGAAGATGAAGAGCACCGGCGTGGCGACGCCGTTGGCGGCCCCCGCCACCAGGATCAGGAAGCCGCCGCCCAGCTGGATCATGGCCAGGCCAAACTTCGCGGGAGCCGACGGCTCCAGTCCCCGGTTCGCCAGCCAGAGCCAGAGACCGGCGAACACCGGCCCGAGCAGCACGATGTAGATGGCATTGATGGACTGAAAGACGGAGGCCGGCACGCCCGCGCGATCAACATACCGGTCGGTATAGAGGTTGAGAGACGAGCCAGCCTGCTCGAACAGCGCCCAGAACAGGATCGACCCGACGATCAGGAACAGGGCCGCGAAGATCCGGTCCCTGTCGTCGCGCGGCAAGCGGAATACGGCCGCGTAGAGCACGTAGGCCACCAGAGCGAATCCGGCGATCCCGAGCAGGCGCCCCACGATCTCCTGGTGCTGCACGAGCCACCACACGACGCCGACCGCGGCGATGCCAGTCAGGTACAGCAGCCATTCGAACCGTACGCCCCCGACCTGCCGGGCGAGCCTGGCCGGGTCCGGCGGCTCACCCTGGCCCATGAGCAAGGGCTTGCCCCACATGAATACCGCCAGGCCAAACAGCATCCCGACGCCGGCGGCGCCAAAGCCCCAGGACCAGCCGTAGGTCTCCCCGAGGTAGCCGCACAGGACGGCGCCGATGGCGGCGCCCAGGTTGATGCCCATGTAGAAGATCGTATAGGCGGGGTCCCGCCGGGGATCGGTCCGGGGATACAACTGGCCGACGATGACCGAGATGTTGGCCTTCAGGAATCCCGAGCCGACGATGATGAAGGACAGCGCGAGCCAGAAAACGTTGAGCGTCGGACTGCCCTGGCCGCCGTCGCCCTCGACGCCCATCAGGAAATGCCCGAACGCCAGGAGGACGGCGCCGAACAACACCGCCTTGCGCTGCCCGAGATAGCGATCCGCCAGGTATCCGCCGATCACGGGCGTGATGTACACAAGCGCCGTGTAGGCGCCGTAGATCACGCTCGCGCGCTCGTCCGAGAACAGCCAGTGCTTGGTCAGGTAGAAGATGAGCAGGGCGCGCATCCCGTAGTACGAGAAGCGCTCCCACATTTCAGTGAAGAACAGGACAAAGAGCCCCTGCGGGTGGCCGAAGTACGTCCGTTGCGTTGTGCCGGGCGAGCTCATTCAGGCCGGCTTGTCACGGGCCGGCTGGTCGGCCGCTGCGGGCTGGGAAAGGATGCGAGCCATCACGATCCCAGCTTCGTACAGCATGTACATCGGTATTGCCAGCAGTGTCTGGGAAAACACGTCCGGCGGCGTCAGGAGCATGCCGACCACGAAGGCGCCGAGGAAGACGTACTGGCGATTCTTCTTCAGGGCCTCGACACTCACCATGCCCGTCAGGACGAGCAGGACCGTGGCTACGGGCACTTCGAAGGCCACACCGAAGGCGATGAACAGGACCAGCACGAAATCCAGGTAACTGTTGATGTCCGTCATCACCTGGACACCTTCCGGAGCGGTGCCGGCGAAAAAGCCGAACATCACGGGGAAGACCACGAAATAGGCGAACGCCACGCCGACGTAGAAAAGTACGATGCTCGAAACCAGCAGCGGGATGGCCAGGCGCTTCTCGCGGCGATACAGGCCCGGCGCCACGAAGGCCCAGACCTGGTACAGCACCAGAGGAATGGCCAGCATGATCGCCACGTAGAACGTGGCCTTGAACGGCGTGAGGAAGGGTGATGTCACCTGCGTGGCGATCATCGTGGCACCCTCGGGAAGCTGCGATTTCAGCGGCCGGGCGACGGCCTCGAAGACCTGGTCGGTGAACGCCACCAGGCACAGAAAGACGACGATCACCGCGGCAAATGCCTTGAGCAGGCGCGACCGCAACTCCAGCAGATGCGACATCAGGCTGGCTTCCGGGAGCACCTCTTCGCTGGAAGTCGGGTCTGTCACGCCTGGGGTCGGTGGGTGGTGTCGTTGGATTCGTCGACAGCGGCGCCGGTTTCCGGCGACTCGCGGGGAATCAGGCTCTCGGCCCCGGGCCGGCTGAAGGTTTCGGGTTCGGCCGGCGCGGAGCCTGGCTGGGGCGCCGACGCGCGGCGCTCCTCGGCCTCGATTTCGTCTCGGATCTGGGTGGTCAGGGTGCGGGCCATGCGGCGCGCCTGGCCGGCGTATCGCCCGAGCTGGGACGCTACCTTGGGCAGCTTTTCCGGGCCGAGCACGACGAGGCCGAGCGCAAACAGCAGTGCGAGCTCCCAGAAGCCGATCTCGAACATGATGACCTGCCGGGTCTCACCAAGTGACTGGAACGACCCGCTGGGGTCCCGGGCCTTTCAGCAATCGCTGCTACGCGTTGCCGTGCCGCTCGGAATCGCGCTTCTGGCTCGCTGCATCCGTGAAGTCCGCATCGGGCTTGCCCAACTGCGGCGGCGAGTCCGACTCCCGGTCGGCGTCGCCCATGGCCTTGCGAAAGCCCTTCACGGCTCCACCCAGGTCACTGCCGATATCTTTCAGTCGTTTGGTACCAAAGATCACCACGCAGATCAGCAGGATGATCAGCAGATGCCAGATGTGCAGGCCACCAAGACCCATATCAATTCTCCAGTCGAATGCGCTTGCACGCGCCGGGATGCCAGCGCGGGAGGACGCCCAGCGGTTAGGATAGCCTGATGCCCGTGCCGCTACGTGACAAAGATCACGGTCAGAGAACAGGCTGTGGCGGAACGCGCAGGGAAAACGTGACGGGACCGCTGTTGACGAGTTCCACTTCCATTTCGGCGCCAAACTGGCCGGTCTGCACCCGGGGCCACCGGGACCGTGCTGCGTTCACCAGGTGTTCGAACAGGCTGCGGCCCTCGTCGGGCGGCGCGGCCGGTTCGAACCCGGGGCGGTTCCCGTGGCGCGTGTCAGCCGCCAGCGTGAACTGGGGGACCAGCAGCAGTTCGCCGTCGATATCCGCGAGGCTGCGATTCATGCGCCCCGCAGCATCGGGAAACACCCGGTACGCCAGCAGGCGTTCTGCCAGCCGTTCCGCGCCGGCGGTGGAATCGCCCCGCTCGACCCCCACCAGCACGAGCAGCCCCGGGCCGATGGCGGCCACGATTGCGCCGTCCACGGAGACTTTTGCCCACCTGGCGCGCTGCAATAGACCAATCATGACAATTTATCCCACTTCTCTGCGTATTCCGCACATATATCAGACAGTTTTACCCACAAAGCACTGAAATGAATTTTTGTGGGAGAAGATCTCCAGATGACACCAATTTCTGGCCGCTTGGTGGTAGCCCAACGCCTGCGATGCACTTCTTAGCGACACTTGTGGCGATAGGGCTGGTTCTCGCGGGCTGTGGTCCGGCCGACGGCCCCGCCGTGAGCGGACCGCCGCTAAAGACTTATCGCCATTTCATGGATCAGGCGCCCACGACCCTCGATCCGGTCCAGGGATCCAACATCTACGCCAACTTTGTCATCCTCAATGCCTACGACACGCTCTACTCCTATAAGTACCTCGCGCGGCCCTACGAGCTCAAACCAAACCTTGCGGCCGACTTTCCCACCATTTCGCCGGACGGTCTCGAGTACACGATCCGGCTGAAGAAGGGCGTGCACTTCATCAATGATCCGTGCTTTCCCGGCGGTCGCGGACGGGAGGTCGTCGCCGAAGACTTCATTTACTCCATCAAGCGGCAGTTCGACCCCAAGAGCCAGCCCCAGGGCGCCTGGCTCTGGCAGGGACGTATCGCAGGACTCGAGGAGTGGAAGGCGGCGGGATCCGACTACGACAAGCCCGTGAGCGGGCTGCGCGCCATCGATTCGCACACGCTCGAGATCCGGCTGATCAGGCCCTATCCCCAACTCGTGGCCACGCTTGCGCAAGGCTACGCAGCGCTAGTACCCCGGGAGGCTGTCGAGAAGTACGGCAAGGGTCTCGGTGTGCGACCCGTGGGTTCCGGTCCCTTCAAGCTGATTTCCTACGACACCGCACACATCGTCATGGAGCGAAACCGGGAATTCCGTCAGGAGCCCGTAGACCTTGCCTTCGAGGGCTATGCCCCTGCGACCCAATCCTTCAGCGGGGTTGAGGCCATCCAGGGCCGCTCACCACCGTTCGTCGACCGGCTGGAATTCAATTTCATCAACGAGAAGAGCGCAGCCTGGACTTCGTTTACGAAAGGCGACGAGATCCAGCTAACTGAGTTGCCGCCCGAACAAGTCGACCGGGTGCTGGCGAGCAAGCAGCCTGTCGTCCTTCGGCCCGAATACGCGAGCAAGTATCACACCCTCGCCGGGCTCGAGGCGGGCTTCATATTCGAGACATTCAACATGGACTTCCCGGAGTTTGGTTACAACCCTGATCCGGAAAGGCAACGGCGCAACAAGGCGCTGAGATGCGCCGTCATCAAGGGGTTCGACTGGGAGGCTCGCAATAACAGCTGGTACTTCGGGCTCGGCAAGTACTACCCCGGAATCATCGTTCCAGCCAGCCCGGAATTCGATTCCGAAATGTCCCGCATCAGCGTAACCCGTGACGTCGAGGGTGCGCGCAGGCTACTCAGCGACAACGGCTGGACGCCTGAGAATCTTCCCAGGATCCTGTACGCCACGGTCGGGGGTTCAAGCGAGCGGTTGAGATTCGAGCAGTTCCGTGCCTGGATGCGAGATATCGGGTTTCCCCGCGAAAAGATCGTACCCAAGACATACGCGGCGTTCGGCGACATTTCCCGTGCCTGGAAGCGTAGCGAACTTCCTTTCGTCACGATGGCGTGGGGCCTGGACTATCCCGATGCTGAAAACACACTTCAGCTTTTCTACGGGCCAAACAAGTCACCTGGCTCCAACAATGCCAACTGGAAGAATGCCGAATTCGATCGTCTCTACGACCAAACGGCCGTCATGCTGCCATCGCCGGAGCGAACGGCTATCTACCGCAGAATGAACCAGCTGGTGATTGATGACTGCGTGGCAATCACCGGGCTCTCACGAACCCGCATCTATCTGTGGCACAAGAACGTCATCGCCTATCCCGACCGGGAGATACTCGGCGGCTTCTGGCTCAGGTACGTGGACGTCATGCCGGCGAAGGATGCCGGCGCGGCATCCCGGGTGGCAGAGGGCAACTGACCGGTGGAAATCCTCCAGTACTCGCTGCGCAAGCTGCTCGCAGGCCTGCCGCTCATCGTCGGCGTAACCCTGGTGAGCTTTGCTCTGATGGTCTACTTCGGCCCGGACCAGACCTACCTGCTGCTGGGCAAGAACCCGACGCCGGAGCAGATCCTCGAAGTGCGTCAGCAGCTCGGCTACGACCAGCCCTTCCTGCAACGCTACCTCGGCTTCCTCCGCGAGATCGTCACGCTCGATTTCGGCGACGCCTCCACGGGCGAGCCCGTGACCACCCTGCTGGCCAAGACGATTCCCGTCTCGCTGATCCTCATCCTCCCGGGATTCATCCTCGGGCACGTGGTGGGCCTGCTGCTGGCGCTGGCGGCCGCCTACTGGCGGGGGCGCTGGCTGGACAAGCTGATCATGGCCGTGGCGGTGACCGGGATGAGCGTCAGCTTCCTGATCGTCATCATCGGTTTCCAGATCGTGTTCAGCTCCAGCGACGGGCTGGACCTGTTCCCAGTCCGGGGCTGGAATGCCAGTTCTCTCGGCAGCTACCTTACCTACGTCACGGTGCCGACCCTGGCCACCATGTTCGTGGCCCTCGGCTACGAAACCCGCTTCTACCGCTCGATCATCGTCGAGGAGATGAGCCGGGACCACGTGCGCACGGCGCGGGCCTTCGGGCTGCCCGAGTCGCGCATCTTCTTCCGCAACATCCTCAAGAACTGCCTGATCCCGATCATCACCCGGATCATGTTCTCGATTCCCCAGGTGGCCATCGGCGGCGCGCTGCTGATCGAGAGCTACTTCGGCATCCCGGGGATAGGCAAGGCCACCTACGAGGCGATCATCACGGGCGACCAGCCGGTGCTGAAGGCCGTCGTGAGCCTCACGGCGATCCTCTTCGTGCTTGTCGTGGTGATCACGGACATCCTCTACCGGGCCGTCGATCCGCGGGTGACGCTCAAGTGAACGCAGTCGTTCTGCCTGGCGTCGCCGTACCCCGGGTGCGAGGCGAATCCCTGTGGCGCAAGGCGGCCCGCAAGTTCGCCCGGGACCGGCTCGGCATGGTCGCGCTGGCGGTCGTCCTCGTGTATCTCGTCGCCGCCATCGGTGTCTGGCTGGGCTGGTGGGCCATGGGCTGGCCCGATCTCACCGGGACCAAGTGGGAGCCCGTGTCCCGTGGTCACTGGTTCGGCACCAACATCATTGGCCAGGACATCTTCGACCGGGCGATCTTCAGCACCGCGACTGCCTTCGAAGTGGGGCTGATCGTGGCGCTCGTGGCCACGGCCCTCGGCGCGATCATCGGCGGATTCGCGGGCTTCTTTGCCGGCAGCTGGATCGACGACGTCCTCGTGTGGCTCATGGGCGTGCTCGATGCCATTCCCTTCTACCTGTTTGTCGCGGCCGTGGCCTATGCCCTGACGGACAATCCCTGGGCCATGCACGTGGCGATGATCGCCACGTTCTGGGTCGGCACCGGGCGCCTGATCCGGGGCGAGGTCATCAAGCTGCGGGGCATGGAGTACGTGGAGGCGGCCCACTCCATCGGCGTGCCCGAAGTGGTGATCATCTTCCGCCACATCCTGCCGAACACCTCGCACATCCTGCTCGTGCAGGCCTCGGTCATGTTCGTCAGCGCCATCAAGGCGGAAGTCATCCTGAGTTTCCTCGGCCTGGGGATAAAGGACGGCATGAGCTGGGGCCTGATGATCGACGAGAGCACCAAGGAGGTGCTGGCGGGCTTCTACAACAACTTCCTCGCGGCTTCGCTGCTGATGTTTGGCCTGGTCATGGCCTTCAATGCCGTGGCGGATGCACTGCAGGACGCGCTCGATCCGCGCAAGGTTGGCTGATGGCGCCGGATCCCCAGGCGCCGGTGCTGCGGGTCCGCGACCTGTCCGTGGAGTTCGTCACTGAGGAGGGCGTGATCCGGGCCGTGGATCGCGTGAGCTTCGACGTGCAGCCCAACGAGACGCTCGGCCTCGTCGGCGAGTCAGGCTGCGGCAAGACGGTCACTGGCCTGTCGATCCTGCGCCTGATCCCGATGCCACCCGGGCGCATCGCCAGCGGCAGCATCGAGCTGAACGGGCAGGACCTGGTGCCGCTCCCGGACGGGGAGATCGAGGATATTCGCGGCCGCGACATCTCCATGATCTTCCAGGAGCCGATGACCGCGCTGAACCCGGTCTTCACCATCGGCAACCAGATGACCGACGTGCTCTGCCGCCACCGGGACCTGACGCGCCGCCAGGCCCGGGTTGTGGCGGCCGAACTGCTGGCCAAGGTGAATATCCCGGCGCCGGCTTCCCGGCTCGGCGATTACCCCCACCAGCTGTCCGGCGGCATGCGGCAGCGGGTGATGATCGCGATGGCGCTGTCCTGCAATCCGCAGCTGCTGATCGCCGACGAACCGACCACGGCGCTGGACGTCACGACCCAGGCCCAGGTGCTGCGGCAGATCAGTGAGCTGCAGGCCGAGTTCCGCATGGCCGTGATCCTCGTGACCCACGACCTGGGCGTCGTGGCGGAGACCTGCAGGCGCGCGGTCGTGATGTACTGCGGAAGCATCGTGGAGGCGGGGGAGGTGGCCGCGCTCTTCGGCCAGCCGCGGCATCCCTACACCGCCGGCCTGCTCGCCTCCATTCCCCGCCTGCGCACCGAACGGCTGGCGGAGCTGCCCGTGATTCCCGGGCGGGTGCCCGACCTGCTCAACCTGCCCACGGGCTGCCGGTTCGCGGACCGCTGCCCACGGGTGCAGGAGCGGTGCCGGGTGGAGAGGCCGCCGCTGGCCGCGGCCGGCGCGCCTGGCGCCGCGGTCGCCTGCCACTACCCGCTGTAGTGGCCGGGCCCCTCAGGTCACGGTGATCTTCACCATCTTGTCGCCCTGCTCGATGGCGTCGACCACGTCGAGGCCCTTGCTCACCTTGCCGAAGACGGTGTGCTTGCCGTCCAGGTGGGGCTGCGGGCCGTGGGTGATGAAGAACTGGCTGCCGTTGGTGCCTGGGCCCGCGTTGGCCATCGAGATCACGCCCCGCTCGTGGCGCAGGGGATTGCCCTTGAACTCGTCCTCGAACCGGTAGCCCGGGCCGCCGCGGCCGGACCCCGTGGGGTCGCCGCCCTGGACCATGAAGTTGGGGATGACGCGGTGAAACGTGACCCCGTCGTAGAAGCCGTCCTGGGCCAGGAACACGAAGTTGTTCACGGTCTTCGGCGCGTGCTGGGGCAACAGCTCCAGTTCGATGGTGCCCCTGTTCGTCTCGATGGTGACTTTGTAGCTGCGGTCGGTTTCGATCTGCAGGGCGGGCGGTGCGTCGTACTGCTTGGCAGGCATGGCAGGGCTCCGGATGGTTGGGTCTGAAGGAAATCGGGGCTCGCACTCTATACTCCCGGCATGAGTCCTGGCGACCCACTGGTGGAGGTCACCGACCTCCGGAAGCACTTCCCCGTGCGGGGCGGGGTGTTCCGGCGGGTGGTGGGCCAGATCAAGGCCGTTGACGGGGTGACTCTCAGCGTCGCCCCCGGGGAAACCCTCGGGCTGGTGGGGGAGTCTGGCTGTGGCAAGTCCACGCTCGGCCGCACCATCCTTCGGCTGCAGGAACCCACGGGCGGGACCATCCGCTTTGCCGGGGAGGACATCACCCGGCTGACGCGTCGCCAGCTGATGCCGTGGCGCCGGCGGATGCAGGCTGTCTTCCAGGATCCCTACGGCTCCCTGAGCCCCCGCCGCACGGTGGCCCAGACGGTCCGGGAGCCCCTCGATGTGCACCGGGTGGGAACCCCCGCCGAGCGGAACACCCGGGTCGCCGAACTCATGGACGTGGTCGGATTGAGCCCCCAGTCGGCGGACCGGTATCCCCACGAATTCTCCGGCGGCCAGCGCCAGCGGGTGGGGATCGCCCGCGCCCTGGCGCTCAATCCCCGGTTCATCGTCGCGGACGAGCCGGTTTCGGCCCTCGACGTGTCAGTCCAGTCCCAGGTGCTGAACCTCATCGCCCGGCTGCAGCGGGAACGGGGCATCGCCTTCCTCTTCATTTCCCACGACCTGGCGGTGATCCAGCACGTCAGCGACCGGATTGGCGTGATGTACCTGGGCAAGCTGGTGGAGCTCGCGCCGGCGGCCGACCTGTTCCGGACGCCACTGCACCCCTACACCGAGGCGCTGCTCTCGGCGGTGCCCCAGGTGGATGCCGGCGGTCCCCACCAGGGCCGGAAGCGCATCGTGCTGAGCGGTGACGTGCCGTCGCCGCGCAATCCGCCGTCAGGCTGCCCGTTCCACACCCGGTGCCCGAAGGTGATGGAAACGTGCCGGACGGTCGTCCCGCCGCTCAAGTCCCCGGCGGGCGACGGATCCCGCACGGTCGCCTGCCACCTGTATTCGTAGGCGCTCCTACGAGCGCCAGAAGGCGGGGGAGAAGAGCACCAGCAGGGTAAATACTTCCAGGCGACCGAAGAGCATCGCAAAGACGCACACCCACTTGGCCAGGTCGTTGACCTGGGTGAAGTCGGCGACCACCTTGCCGAGCCCCGGGCCCATGTTGTTGATCGACGTGGCGAGAGCCGAGAACGCGGTGATTTGGTCGAGTCCGCTCCCGACGAGGACGAGCAACATCACGCCGAACAGCATGATGTAGACGACGCAGAAGCCCCAGACCGACTCAATCACCCGCTGGGGCACCACGGAATCGCCGAGCCGCACGGGGATCTCCGCAGCCGGGTGCACCAGCCGCTTTACCTCGCGGACGCCCTGGTTATACAGCAGCAGCCAGCGCACCACCTTCATCCCGCCACCGGTGGAACCGGCGCATCCGCCGATGAAGCTGATGATGATCAGCATCAGGGGCAGCGCCCCCGGCCACTGGTCGAAGCCGCTGGCGACGAAACCGGTGCTGGTCATGAACGAGACGAAGTGAAACGCGGCATGGCGCGCCGATCCGCCGATGGTGTCAAAGTGGCTCGTGACAGTCAGGTATATCGTGGCCCCGGCGATCAGCACGAGCAGGATCCCTGCGTAGCTGCGAAATTCCGGGTCCTGGAAGTACGGCCGCAACCCGCGGGTGCGCCACGCGACGAAGTGCAGGGAAAAGCTGGCGCCGGCCAGGAACATGAAGAGTATGGCGACGGCTTCGACCAGCGGACTGTTGAACCACGCCATGTTGGCATCGTGGGTCGAGAACCCGCCCGTCGCCAGTGTGGCGAAGCTGTGGCAGATCGCATCGAACACGGTCATGCCCGCGTACCAGTACGCCAGCGTACAGGCGATGGTCAGGCCCACGTAGATCAGCCAGAGCGCCTTCGCCGTCTCCGTGATCCGGGGCGTCAGCTTGCTGTCCTTCATCGGGCCCGGCGTCTCGGCCCGGTAGAGCTGCATGCCTCCGACCCCGAGCATGGGGAGGATGGCCACCGCGAGCACGATGATGCCCATGCCCCCCAGCCAGTGCAGCTGCGCGCGGTAGTAAAGGATTGAGCGGGGCAGGCTGTCCAGGCCCGTCAGGATGGTGGCGCCGGTGGTGGTAAGTCCTGACACCGCCTCGAAGAAGGCGTCGGTGACCGAGAGCGCGGGTGTGTCAGCCAGGAGGAGCGGCACGGCGCCGAAGCTCCCGAGGCCCAGCCAGAACACCGCGGCCACGAGGAACCCGTCCCGCAGGCGCAGTTCACGCCGGTCATTGCGCGCCGGGAACCAGGCGATGAGGCCCGCAACGAACGTGATCGCGAAGGCCTCGATGAAAGATCCGCGCTGGCCATCCGCGTAATACACCGACACGGCGATGGGCGGCACCATCGTCACGCTGTACAGCATCAGCAGCATGCCGAGGATGCGCTGGACTACCCTCAGGTGCATGGTGTGGGATGCATGGTGCTTGGCGGACCCGGAAAGGTCAGTTCCGGAACAGCCGCTCGACCAGCTGGATCTGGCGCCGGTCCGACACGAACAGGATCAGGTGGTCCCCGGACTCGATCACCGTGTCGTGGTGCGCTTCCAGGACTTCCTCGCCACGGACGATGACGTTGATCCTCGCGCCCCTGGGCAGCGGCACGTCCTCCACCTTGCGCCCGACGACCCGCATGTCGCCCCGGTTCCCCTCGGCGATCGCCTCGATGGCCTCGGCCCGGCCCCGGCGCAGGGTGTGGATGCGCACCATCCCCGACTGTCGCACGTAGGCCAGCAGGGCGCCGATGGTGATCTGTGGCGGGGAAATGCCCACGTCGATGCGGGGGCCCTCCACCAGCTCGGCATAGGCAGGCCGGTTGATCAGGGCCATCACCTTCTTGCAGCCCAGCCGCTTCGCGAGCATGGCCGAGAGGATATTGACCTCCTCGGCGTTGGTCAGCGACACGAACACGTCCGAGCTGTCGATGTTCTCCTCGAGCAGCAGTTCCTCGTCCGCGGCGTCACCGGACAGGACGATCGTCTTGGCCAGCCGTTCGGAAATCGTGCGGGCCCTGTCCCGGGACCGCTCGATCAACTTTACCTGGTTCGTCCCCTCGAGCGCCTGGGCGACCCGGAAGCCGATGTTGCCGCCACCGGCGATGAAGATACGGCGTACCGGATCTTCGAGCCGGCGCATCTCGCGCATCACGGCCCGGATGTCCTGGCGGGCTGCGATGAAGAAGACCTCGTCGTTCTCCAGCAGGCGCGTGCTGCCTTCGGGAATGATCTCCTGGCCGTCCCGGTAGATGGCCGCGATGCGGGTCTCGATGTCCGGGATGTGGTCCCGGAGGGTGCGGATCTCCTGGCCGACCAGCGGCCCGTCCCGGTGCGCCCGGACCCCGACCAGCCGGACCTTGCCGTCGGCGAAATCCAGTACCTGGAAGGCACCGGGATAGCGGATGAGCTGCTCGATGTACTTCGTCACCAGCTGTTCGGGACTGATGCAGAGGTCAACCGGCACGCGATCGGGGCCGAACAGGCCGGGCGTGTTCATGTACTCGGCGGAGCGTACCCGCGCGATCTTGGTCTGGGTGCCGAAGAGGGTGTAGGCCACCTGGCAGGCAATCATGTTCACTTCATCGCTGTTGGTCAGCGCGATGACCATGTCTGCCTCGGCGGCGCCGGCGCGCTCCAGGGCACCCGGCGACGCGGCGTGGCCGAGCACGGTGCGCACGTCGAGGCGGTCCTGCAGCTCCCGGAGCACCGTGGGGCTGGAATCGATGATCGTGACTTCGTTGGATTCCTCCCGGGCAAGGTGGTACGCGGCCGTGGAGCCCACCTGTCCCGCACCGAGGATCAGAATCTTCATTGGCCTACATCACTTCCAGGTTCGCGTAGGACATCACCAGCCACTTGGAGCCGGAATCCTCGAAGTTGACCTGCACCCGGGCATGGGCGCCCGCACCCTCGTAGCTGAGCACGATACCCTCGCCGAACTTGCCGTGCTTCACCCGCTGGCCGAGCCGCAGGCCACCGAAGGCCTGGTCGTCGGAGGGTATACCCCCGCGCCGGTAGGTGGGCTGGGCTACGTTCACCCGGGGCCGCACCTCCTCGATCAGCTCCGCCGGGATCTCGCTGATGAACCGCGAGGCCTGGCCAAAGCTGTCGGTGCCGTGCAGGCGGCGCTGCTCCGCATGGCTCAGGTACAGCTCGCTCATGGCGCGGGTGGCGCCCACATAGCAGAGGCGCCGCTCCTCCTCCAGACCGTCCGCGTCGTTCAGTGACCGGCGATGGGGGAACAGGCCATCCTCGAGTCCCGTGAGAAAAACCACCGGGAACTCCAGCCCCTTGGCCGAGTGCAGGGTCATGAGCTGCACGCAGTCGTCCCACGACTCGCCCTGGGCGTCGCCCGCCTCCAGCGCCGCGTGGGACAGGAAGGCCACCATGGGCGGCATCGTGTCTTCACCATCCTGACTATCGGCCTGGGGGTCATAGCTCCGCGCGGCGCTCACGAGCTCGTCCAGGTTCTCCAGCCGCGCCTCGGCCCGGTCCCGGGGCTCCTTCCGGTAGTGCTCGATCAGGCCACTGCGCTGGATCACGTGATCCACCTGCTCGTGCAGGGCCAGTCCGGCGGTGTCCCGGGCGAGCGTCTCGATCAGGTGCAGGAAGACCTGGACGGCCTTCCCGCCCCGTCCGCTGGAGTCGCCTGCGGAAACGATCTGCGCGGCCCGCCACAGGGACATGGCATTGGCCTTGGCGTACTCCCGGATGGCGTCCACCGACCGGGCCCCGATGCCCCGGGTGGGCACGTTCACCACCCGTTCGAAGGACGGGTCGTCGTCGCGATTGGAGATGAGCCGGAGGTAGGCGAGCGCGTCCTTGATCTCGGCCCGTTCGAAGAAGCGCTGGCCGCCGTACACGCGGTAGGGCAGTCCGGCCCGAAGCAGCACCTCTTCGAAAACCCGGGACTGGGCGTTGGACCGGTAGAGCACCGCCACTTCGTTGCGCGTATTGCCCTGCCGGACCCAGTCCTGGATGCGGCCGACCACGAACTCGGCCTCGTCCCGCTCGTTGTAGGCCCGGTAGAGGCGGATGGGCGCTCCCTCGCCGCCCGCCGTCCACAGCTCCTTGCCGAGGCGGCCAGTGTTGTGGCCGATGATCGCGTTGGCGGCATTCAATATGGTCTTCGTGGACCGGTAGTTCTGTTCCAGCTTGACGGTGCGGCAGCCCGGGAAATCCCGCTGGAAGCGCCGCAGGTGTTCCTGCCGGGCGCCCCGCCAGCGGTAGATGGACTGGTCGTCGTCGCCGACCGCAAAGGGCACGCCGGTGTCGCCCGCCAGCAGCCTCAGCCAGGCGTACTGGATGGCGTTGGTGTCCTGGAACTCGTCGACGAGGATGTGCCGGAAGCGGCGCCGGTACTGGGCCAGGATGTCGGGATTATTCTTCCAGAGCTCGAAGGCCCGGAGCAGCAGCTCGGCGAAGTCCACCAGCCCGCCCTTGTCGCAGGTCTCCTGGTACAGGGCGTAGAGGCGGATCAGCTGGCGGCGGGTCTCGTCGCCGTCGTCCTTGAGCTGCGCGGCGCGGAGGCCCTCGTCCTTGTGGTGATTGATGAACCACTGGACCTCCCGGGGCACCCAGGTGGTCTCGTCCAGCTCCAGGTTCTTCAGCAGGCGGCGAATGAGCCGCTGCTGGTCCTCCGCATCCAGGATCTGGAAGCCTTCCGGCAGCCCGGCGTCCTGCGCGTGCCGGCGGAGCAGCCGGTGCGCGAGACCGTGGAAGGTGCCGATCCAGAGGTGATTCACCGGCATGTCCAGCAGGTCCTGGACGCGGCCCCGCATCTCGGCAGCCGCCTTGTTGGTGAAGGTGACGGCGAGGATGCCGAGGGGCGAGACGTTCTCGACCTGGATCAGCCAGGCGATGCGGTGCACGAGCACCCGGGTCTTGCCGCTGCCCGCGCCGGCCACCACGAGCATGGGTTCCTGGGGCGCGGTGACAGCCTCCCGCTGGGCGTCGTTCAGCGGGTCGAGGATTGGCGTGACGTCCATGGCGGCCGAGGAGTCTAGCAGCTTAGTTCCCCTCGCAAATCCAGAGCTCGACCGGCTGGTTGGCGCTGCCGGTCGCGGGGCTCGGCGTGCAGCGCTCGAGGGCGCGCGGCGGCATTACCGGTGCCGGCGTGTCGCGGCACGGCAGCCGGTCGTAGAGATTCTTCTCGGCCGGGAACGCGGGCGGGAGCGAGCCGCCGTCCCGCACCGCGCTCGAGGTGCTCAGGTCCGCCAGGATGGCCAGGGATTTGCCGCAGATGCCGGCGAGGAACGCCTTGTCGGGACTTCGGCCCAGGCCTTCGACCAGTTCCAGGTTGCCCGCCGTCGCGACAATCGGGCCGTGCAGGCGGATGGCCGCCAGCGTCCAGGCCGCGGCATCCTGGCGCAGGTCCCGGTCCGGATCGCCGCCCCGGAGGTCCAGCAGCTTGTCCGCAAAGGGCCGGTCGTTCATCACGTCGCCCAGTTCCATGCCGCCGATGTCGGCCAGGATGCCTGCGATCTCGCCCATGGCCGCCGCCGAGCCGAGCCTGCTGGCGCGGCCGTAGTACTCCACGGCCGTGAAGGGATCGCCCGGCAGGCTGCCCGCCGCGTAGGCTTGCATGGCGCCCATGTCCCCCGAATCCGCCAGCGCCTTCTGCGTCGGCCTGTCCATGGCCGCGTAGACCTGGGACGGCGCGTTTTCGGCCGTCACGCCGGTCAGCGGGTCGGCGCCGAGGAAGCCCTTGGCCACGCGCCAGTCCCGGTAGGCTGCCAGCGCCTTCTCGCCGTCCAGGCCCCGGGCCTTGAGTGCCTGGATGAATTCCTCCCGTGTCGTGATGCGGGCCGGCTGGCCCGGCGCGGCGCGGGGCGTGCTGGCGGGCGGTGCCGGTGGTGCCGCGTTGGTCGCCGGTGCCGGAGCCGATGTCCCGGCCGGCGTCACCGCCTGCACCGGCGCGGGTGTGGGAGCATCGCCACCGGTCGTGAGCAGCCAGACGAGCGCGCCCAGTGCAAACAGGGCCGCGGCCACCACCAGCGCACTGCGTGACAAGGGCTAGCGCCTCGCGGCCGGCCCGGGCGCGGCCCGGTAAGAGGTGTGGTGCAGGAGGTTGATCATCGAGAGCAGCAGCAGGGCTGCGACGCCGTTGTGGGCCGTGGCCAGCGGCAGCGGCAGGCCGAACCAGACGATGCCGACGCCAATGGCCACCTGCAGCAGCACCGCGGTGAGGACCAGTGACGTGGCTTTGCGCACGGCCGGCGCCCGGGTACGGCGTCGCGCCCACAGCGCCACGCTGACCAGGACGATGAGCGTCAACAACGCACCGAGGCGGTGCGTGAAGTGAATGGCCACGCGGGCGGGCGCATCCAGCACGCCGAATTCGTAATTGACGCCGAGCCCGCGCCAGAGCACGAAACCCTCGGCGAAGTTGGCCTCTGCGGGCCACCACTGTCCCTGGCAGGTGGGCACGTCGGGGCAGGCCAGGGCGGCATAGTTCGAGCTTGTCCAGCCGCCGAGGGCGATCTGGCCGGCCAGCACGAGCAGTCCCGCCACCACCGGCCACGCCAGGACCCGCGGCTGCCGGTCCGCATTGCGCCGCCGGTCCTCCAGCAGCAGCCAGGCGAGCAGGCCCAGGGTGGTGAGGCCGCCGAGGAGATGGCCCATGACGATGAGCGGCTTCAGCAGCAGCGTCACCGTCCACATGCCGAGCAGGCCCTGGAAGATCACGACTCCCAGCAGCGCCAGGGGCGCGGCGACCGGCTGGCGCGGCGAGCGGCGGTTCAGCCAGGCAAACAGGGCGGCGAGCACGATAGAGAACCCGAGGGTGCTGGCGGCGTACCGGTGGATCATTTCCCGCCAGGCCTTGCCCGCCTCCAGTTCCCGGTCCGGGAAACCGGCCTGGGCCGCCGCGCGGGTCTCGGCATCCCCCGGCAGCACCAGGTGGCCGTAGCAGCCGGGCCAGTCCGGGCACCCGAGGCCGGCGTCGGACAGGCGAACGTAGGCTCCCAGCACGATCACCACCAGGGCGAGGGCGGCGCCCACCCAGAGGCAACGGCGATACCAGGCGGCGCAGTTCATCCGATCTGGGACGCCTTGAGCAGCAGCGCCAGGTCCTCGTGCATGTCCTTCATCGCCGTGCCCGGGGGAAAGCGCAGCACCACATTGCCGAGGGGATCGGCAATGAAGACGTCGCCTTCGCCGAATTCGCCCAGCGTGGCGAGGACCGCGTCCCGGGATGACAGCCCGTCGGTCAGCACCAGCAGGCCCGGATGATCCGCGGCGAGGAACCCCGCGTTCGGCGCGCCGCCGGTGGAAATGAAGAAGCGCTGCACGCGCGACATCTCCTTGCCCAGCGCGCGGCGGACCTGCCGTGTCCGGTACAGGGCTTCCTTGCACGCGTCGTCGCAATCGCCGCGGCCCACGTAGAGCAGCGACCACTTGCCGCCGAAGTCCGCCGTGGCCCCGTCGGGCAGGAGCATGACCCCGGTGGGAAGAGTGCGCGGCTGGGAGAGCAGCGTGCCGTGGGCCACCGATCCGGAGGGCCGCCACTGGTCGCCACCCACGAAGTACATGACGATCGCCAGGGCCAGCGGCCCGAAGAACAGGAGCGCCATCAGAGTGGGGACGAGGCGGTTGCCGGCCTTCCTGCCGGCGGCTTGGGCTGCGTCTGTCACGGGGAATGCCTTCGGTTCCGGAGGGTGAGCACGGAGTGGATGACGATCACGGTCAGGGCCAGACCGAACCATTGTACGGCGTACGCCATGTGCCGATCCGGTCCCATGCCGCCGGGCCGCCAGTCCCGGACATAGCCGTCGGGCGCGGCGGGGTCGAGGAGCAGCTGGTAATCCCGGAGTGGCACTCCAAGCTGGGCGCTCGCCTGTGCGCTCGTCGGGAACAGGAGCCGCCGGGGCCAGGGAGCATCCGGTGGCGGGGCGACTGCCGGCAGCTCGATGCCGGGCCGGGGCAGCCGCTCGAGGCGGCCGATGACTTCCCGCGCCTCGCTGCCGACCCGGATGTCCGGCAGCACACGCCGGTCGCCGTTCGCCGGCACCCACCCCCGGTTCACGAGCACCGTTCCCTCCGGCGTGGTGAAGGGCGTGAGCACCTGGTAGCCGGGCTGCCGTTCGTGGCTGATGTTGTCCAGCAACAGCTGGTGATCGGCATCGTACGCGCCGGTCAGCTGCAGGGCGCGATACCGGAAGCTGGTCGCCGCGTCGCTGGGGACCAGCTGCTGCAGGGCCCCCGCCGTGCCGCCGGCCGCGAACCGGGCTTCCAGTTCGCGCTTCTCCGCGGCGCGGCCCAGCTGCCAGACTCCCGCTGTCCCGCAGACGCCCACGCCCACGATGGCCAGCAGAACGCCCCACCAGGGACCGGGCCAGCGGCGGCTCAAGCGGGGGTCCAGTATGATTCGCCGATGATCAAGGTGCTGGTCCTCGTGCTGCTCGCGGCTATCGTGGTGAGTCTCTTCTCCGGACTCTTCTTTCTCAACCGCGACAAGGACGGTTCGGGCCGCATGGCGCGGGCCCTGACGGTCCGCATCACACTGTCAGTGCTGCTCTTTCTGCTCCTGCTCCTTGCCTGGTGGACGGGCGCCATCCAGCCCCACGGCCTGGTGCCGAAGTAGGAGCGCCTTGAGGCGCGACCCGGG
>JBEBHH010000056.1:0-17116 GCA_040080965.1 Gammaproteobacteria bacterium
CCCCCCCCCCCCCCCCCGACCCTGGTCGTAGTCGATTACCGGAAGAGACCCAGCACCGTCTGGGGCGCGGCGTTGGCCTGGGCCAACACGGCGACACCCGCCTGCTGCAGGATCTGCGCCCGGGTCAGAGCCGCCGTCTCGGCCGCGAAATCGGCGTCCTGAATGCGGCTGCGGGAGGCCGTGAGGTTCTCCGCGACGCTGCTCAGGTTCGAAATCGTGGATTCGAAGCGGTTCTGGATGGCACCGAGCTGGCTCCGGAGCGAGGACACGGCGGTCAGTGCCGCGTCAGCGCGCTGGATGGCCGTGTTGGCGTTCGCCACCGACGTCACGCTGACCGTGGAGAGGGTCGTCGTGTCGACGGCGATCGAGGTGCTGGCGAAGCCGATGTCCGCGTTCGCACCGCCCAGGGTGATGTTCTGGGCAGCCGACAGCGTGATCGTGCCGCGCAGCGTGCCTTCCTGGGCAGCCGCGATACCGGTACCGGCCAGCGTGGCGCCCGCGCCCTGCGTGATGGTCTCGGCGACCACCACGTTCCGGCCATCCGACGCGGTGAGCGTCAGCGTGGTGCCGGAGACAGCAGCGGAAACGCCGGTCTGGGCGGAGAACAGGTTGACCTGCGCAGCAACGTCCGAAGCCGTCAGCGAAGAGCCGGCGGCCACGTTGTCGGCACCCGCGTAGATCGCCACGCCGTTAACCGTCAGGTTGTAGGTCGAGGTGGCAGCGGCGTTGGTGATCGTCGAGAAGGTGCCCGACGTGACGTTGGTGGCCGTGGCGGTCAGGCCGGAGACGCCGCCGGCGTTGATCGCATTGACCTTCGCGAAGGCGCTGTCGGCCGTCTGCTGGACCTGGCTGCCGGCGGCGCTGGCGCCGATGGCAACGGCCGAACCCTGGCCAACCGCAATCGTCAGGCCGCCGTCCGTGAGGGCGTTGGCCGTAACGGCAGTGCCGGTCGAGGTGGCGATCTGGCCGAGCTGGTCAGCGCGCACGCCGGTGGTCAGGTTGACGTTGATCGTCTCGCCGACGTTCGCACCGACCTGGAACTGGGCGGAGCCGAAGCTGCCGTCGAGGACCTTCTGGCCGTTGAACGAGGTCTGGGAGGCGATGCGGTTGATTTCCGCGATGCGCTGCTGCACTTCCTGGTCGAGGGCGGCGCGGTCGGACGCGGAGTTGGTCGCGTTGGCCGACTGCACTGCCAGCTCGCGGATGCGCTGCAGGTTGTTGCCAAGCTCGTCCAGGGCGGACTCGGCCGTCTGGGAGAGCGAGATGCCGTCGTTGGCGTTCCGGACAGCCTGGTTCAGGCCGCGGATCTGGGTGGTGAACCGGTCGGCGATGGCAAGACCCGCAGCGTCGTCCTTGGCGCTGTTGATCCGGAGACCGGAGGAAAGCCGCTGCAAGGCAGTGGCCAGGGTGCTGTCGGAACGCGACAGGTTGCGCTGCGCGTTCAGTGACAGCACGTTGGTATTTACGACACTAGGCATGATGCCCTCCTGAGATGTTTACCCGAGTTCGCCTGCTTTCTCGAGGTCCACCCCAAGCCGTGGTGCGGAACCTAGTGAAGCTGTGCGGGGTGGATATCGGCCTCGGGGGGAGGGGACTTGAACCGGCCGGTGTGACGCGCGTCGCATTTTCGTAGAAGCGCCGACCGGCGCGACGGGGGATTCCCGTCAGGAGCGTCTCAGCGACAGAGGGAATCCCCCGTCGCGCCGGTCGGCGCTTCTACAGGACGTCGAAGAGGGAGAAGGACTGGGTCCGGGCGTAGGCCTTCTGGGCGGCTTCCAGGCTCGTGAGCTGCTGCTCGAGCTTCGAGATGGCCGTCGCGTAGTCCAGGTCCTGGATCCCGGAGAGCGAGCGCTTGAGCTCCAGCGCGACGTCCGCGTTGTTGTCCTGCTGCTGGTCGATGCCCGCGAGGCGCGCCCCGACCTGGCTGCGGACGTTGCTCACGTGCAGCAGGGCCTGGTCCAGGTTCTGCAGGTTGGCGTTGATCTGGTTCTGGAAGGTGGAGCGGCCGGCGGCGCTGCTGGTGTTGGTGCCAAGCGTGGTGATGAAGTCCTGCACCGTCCGGAACACGTTCTGGAAGCGGGAGGTGGCCACGGTGAACTGGTCGCCGGTGGCCGGCGCCCCCTGGAACTCGATGCTGGCGCCCTGGAAGGTGATGGTCTGACCGGGTGTGTAGGTCCCGGACGCCACGGGCACGGCACCGCTGCGGGCAGCCCAGGTCGTCACCTCGGGGGTAGTGGGGGTTGCGGGGATCACGGTGAACTCGAGCGTGTAGTTGCCCGGCGCGAAGGGCGTGCCGTTCGCAACCGTGGCTGACGTCCAGGATGCCGTGCCCGTGTTGCCGGTGTCCGGGTTGACGGTGTACGCGCCATTGCCGCTCGGAACCTGCATGAACACAGCGGACCCCGGATCGCCCTCCTGGACAGTGCGCGCGTCAGCGACCCGCTGGAAGCGCACGCCGGCGTCGCCCTCGTAGGAGACGCCGCCAGCCTCCTGGACGAAGGGCCGCGTCTGCACCAGGTTGCCGGCGAACAGGTAGCGGCCCTCGCCGTCCTGGGAGTTGGCTGTATTGATCAGGCCCGTGAGCAGCTCCCGGGCTTCTGCCGCGATGGCGCCGCGGCTTTCGTTGGTCTGGGTGCCATTCGCGGCCTGGATGGCCAGCTCCCGGATGCGGTTCAGCGCGTCGGTGGTCTGGGAGAGCGAGTCTTCCTCCAGCGAGAGGCGGCGCCGCGCCGTGTCGGCGTTCAGGCCGAAGTTCTCGAGCCGGTCCAGCCCCTGCTGCAGCAGCAGGCCCTGGGCGGCGCCCGCGGGATCGTCGGCCGCGGTGCTGATGCGCTTGCCGCTGCTCACCTGGTCCTGGATGGCGGCCAGCTCGGCCTGCTGGCGCTGGATCGAGGACAGCCACTGGAGCTGGTAGACGTTCGACGCTATGCGCATGATCAGCGCCCCACGATCTGGAGGAGGTTCTGGAACAGCCCATCGGCGACGCTGATCACCTTGCTGGCCGCGAGGTAGGCCTGCTGGTACCGGAGCATGTTCGATGCTTCCTCATCCAGGTTCACGCCAGAGATGTTCTGCAGGTCGATCTCCGCCTGCTCTCGCAGCGCCTGCTGGACCTTGATCTCGTTGCTGGCCCGGTTGGCCGTCGAGCCGACCGTGGCGACGATGTCGGCCCCCAGGTCCGAGACGGACTGGGTCCCGCCGGCGAAGAAGCCCCTCTGCGCCACCTGTGACAGCGCCAGCAGGTTGCTGTTGTCGCCGCTCCCGGCGGCCCCGCCGTCGACGTAGAAGCGGTCACCGGTCTGCGGCGCGCCGCTCACCTGCACCGTCAGGCCGCCGTAGCTGATGTCGGCGCCGCTGGTGTAGGGGAAGGGGCCGACGATGTCCGTGGGTGTGAACACGCTGTAGGTCGTCGGCGAGTCGAAACGGATGGTGACGGTGACGGGCGGGGTGTTGCCGATCACCGACTGCAGGATCGGATCGTTGACGTCGGTCATCACCGGCGCACTCACGGTCGCCTGGGATGCATTGGTGTCGCCCGCGCGGGACACGAGCGGCGCGGCCGCGGCGATCTCCACCGGACTGCCGAGCGCCACGCCGAAGTCGGTGATGGCGTTCGACAGCGGCTGGACCAGGAAGCGGTCGCCGGCGTTCGGCGTACCCGACGATACCGCGACCGAGAGCCCCGCGAAGACCAGCGGACTGGCCAGGGTGCCGGCGCCGGCAGCCGTAACGGCAGCGCCGGTCTGCCGGTCGAGGACGGACCAGGCGGCGCCGTTGAAGCGCAGTTCGTAGTCGTGGCCTTCCAGCGCGCTGGCGTCCGCGATGTCAGCCGCCAACACCGCATTGCTCGTGTTGGTGAGCGCGTTGGACGTGAGCGGCCTGGTGGTCGTGAAGAAATCCCCGCCCAGGTTCCCCTGCAGGTCCATGCCCTGCCGGTGCTGGGTGTTGAACGCGTCGGCGAGCCCGACGGCCAGCTGGCCGATGTCGCGCCGCGCGCCGTCGAGTACGTCACTGCGGAAGGCGAGCAGCCCGCCCACGACGCCGCCGTTCACCTTCGTCGAAATGTTCTGCAGGTTGCCGCCGCCATTGTCGATGGCGAGCTGGAGACGGGAGCCGTCGTAGGTGTCCGGCACCGTGGCCATCCGCGCCGCGCGGCTGCCGAGCACCAGCGACTGGCCGCTGCCCACCAGCACGTTCACGCTGCCGTCGGCCTGGCGCACCGTGGTGACGTCGATCTGGCTGCCGAGTGCCTTGAGCAGTTCGTCCCGCTTGTCGAGCAGGCTCGGCGCCGGGTTGTTGCCGGACGACATGACCTGCGCGTTGACGTCCGCGATCTGGCCAGCCAGCTGGTTGATCGTGTCCGCTGCCTTCTCCAGGCGGCCGTCGATCTCGTTGCCCAGGCCGTTCAGCTGCGAATCCAGCTGCTGCAGGCGGCTGGCGAGGCTGTCACCCTCCAGGAGCAGCTGCTGGCGCTGGGCGATGGACGTCGGGTCGCGGCCCACGGCCTCGACCTGGTCGAAGAAGCGCTGGACCGCGGCGCTGACGCCGGTCTCGGGGTTGCCGAGGATGGTGTCGAGGCGCGTGGCGAAGGTGCCAAACGCCGCATAGCGCTGCTCCATCGAGGTGGAGGAGCGCAGGTTGTCCGTCAGGAACTGGTCGTACACGCGGCTCACGTCCGCGACGGCCACGCCGGCGCCGATCGTGATGCGGCCGAGCGGTGTGCCCGGCTGCTCGACGAAATCGATGCGCTGGCGCACGTAGCCCGCGGTGTTCGCGTTCGCGATGTTGTTGCTCGTCGTCTGCAGCGCCCGTTGGGCAGCCATCAGCGCCGAGAGACCGTTGCTAATCGTTCCACTCATGTTCTGTCACCTCTCCGTGGCGGTACAAAGCACCCCGGAGTGAAAGGTAGGTCGGCACATCCCTGTCGTCCTTGAGCGCCTAGCCGGCGGGGTCGAGGATCGGGCTGTCGGTAATGCTGCGGATCTTTTCTGCATAACGCGGGTCGGTCGCGTAGCCGGCCGACTGCAGGCTTTCGGCGTAGGCGTCAACGCTGGAGCCGGAACGCAACGCATCGCTGTAGCGCGGATTGCCCTGCAGGAAGCGGACATAATCCTCGAACCCGGCGGCGAGATCCGGATACGCACGGAATTGCGCGCGCTGGGGTTTTGGTAAACCGCCTTCGTACTCCAGGGTCGTCACGGTCACCCGTTCGCCGGTCCAGCGGGAATCCGCCTTGATGCCGAACAGGTTGTTGCCGCTCACCCCGGCGTCGTCGCGGATCTGCCGGCTGCCCCAGCCGGTTTCCAGTGCCGCCTGCGCCACGATCGCCCGCGGATTCACGCCCAGCTTCTCGCCGGCACGCACGGCCAGCGGCCAGACCTCGCGCACGAAGTCCTCGCGGTTTGCGGGCCGGAAGTCACTGCGGTTCGAGCCCGTCAGCGCGGGCAGGCGCATTTCCGGCAGGGCCGGCATCGGCAGGTTGATGTTCAGCCGCACGGTCAGTCCGGCGGCGTCGGGAATCGAGAGTTCGGGGCTTACGCCATCCGGGAGTTCCGGCAGCGTGGCCCGGGCCGCGGCCGGCAGGCGCTGAAGGAGCATGGCCAGCGGCATTGGGCCTTCGGCGGGCGCCGTTCCTTCGGCCTCGTTCGTGACGCCGAGCTGGCGCACCATGAGATCGCCAAGCCCGAGGCCCTTGCCCTGGCTCATCTCCATGGCGATCTGCTTGTCGAACATCTCCTGGTAGGTGTTGTCCTTCTGCTCGCCGAGCACGGCGTTGGCGTCGCGCATGCTCTTCAGCATCATCTGCACGAACAGCGCCTCGAACTGCCGTGCAGCTTCCCGGGCCGCTTCCGGCGACCGCGCGCCGGCCTCAGTCTTCAGCTGAGAAAGGCCATGGAAGTCGTTGAATGTATGGATCTGTGCGGTCATGACCGGCTCGATCAGATCACGATGAGCTCGGCCCGGAGGGCGCCTGCTTCCCGCAGGGCCTCGAGGATCGCGACCAGGTCGCCGGGGGCGGCACCCACCTGGTTCACGGCCTGCACGATGTCATTCAGGTCGACGCCCGGCCTGAACAGGAACATGCGGTTCTCGCCCTGGGTGACGCTGATGTTGGACTCGGGCGTCACCACCGTGTCGCCGTTCTCGCTGAAGGGCTGTGGCTGGCTGACGTCGAAGTCCTCCGTGATGGACACGACCAGCGAGCCATGGGACACCGCCGCCGGCGAGACGTGGACGCTGGCGTTGATCACCACCGTGCCCGTCCGCGAATTGATGATGACGCGCGCGGCCGATTCGCCAGGCGTCACTTCCAGGTTCTCCAGCGTGGAGATCAGCGAGATGCGGTCCGCCTGGGACGCCGGCGCGCGGACCTGCACGGACATCGGGTCGCGGGCCTGGGCGGTGCCCGCGCCCAGCAGGTTGTTGATGCTCTCCGCCAGCCGCGTGGACGTGGTGAAGTCCGGCCGGTGGAGGTTGAGCGTCAGCAGCTCGGCTTCGCCGATGACCGTCGTCACCTCGCGCTCCACGGTGGCGCCGTTCGGGATGCGCCCGACGCTGGGTACGTTGATCGAGATGCGCGAACCGTCCTCGCCGGACAGCCCGAGCCCGCCCACGGCCAGGTTGCCCTGGGCCATGGCGTAGACCTGGCCGTCGAGGCCCTTCAGCGGGGTGATGAGCAGGGTGCCGCCGCGCAGGCTTTTGGCATTCGCGATCGATGACACGGTGATGTCGATGTTCTGCCCCGCCTTGGCGAAGGCCGGCAGGTCGGCATGCACTGCCACGGCGGCGACGTTCTTCAGCTGCAGGCTGGTGCCGGCCGGGACCGTCACCCCGAGGCGCTCCAGCATGTTGATGAGGCTCTGGGTGGTGAAGGGCGCCTGGGTGGTCTGGTCGCCGGTGCCGTCCAGGCCCACCACGAGGCCGTAGCCCACGAGCTGGTTCTGCCGGACGCCGGCCACGGAGGCCAGGTCCTTGATGCGGTCCGCCCGGGCCGCCGGCATCTGCAGGGCGAGCGCCATGATGGCGCCGGCCAGCAGGAAGAGCGTGTGCCGGCGAATCTGTTCGCGTTGCTTGCGCATGGGGTCGGTGATCCTCGGGTCGTGGTTCGTCAAAGCGGCCAGAGCTTCATGAAGAAGCGGGCCAGGAGGCCGGGGCGGTTGGAATCCGCCAGGGTGCCGGAGCCGCTGTAGGTGATGCGCGCGTCGGCCACCTTGAAGGACGGCACGGAGTTGTCGGGGCCGATGTCCACGGGCCTGACGATGCCGCTGATCTGCACGAACTCCTCGCCCTGGTTCAGCGTCAGCCACTTCTCGCCGCGCACGAGCAGGTTGCCGTTCGGGTAGACGTCCGCGACCGTCACGGTGATGTTGCCGTCGAGGCGGTTGCTCTGGCTGCTGCTGCCCTCGCCGGCGAAGTCCTGTTTCGTCTCCCACTCGTTGTTCAGGATCTGGTCGCCGTTGAGCGTGATGGGACCGCCCGCGATGATGGGGAGGCCGGTATCGATACTGCTGTCCTTCTTCGCGTCGGTGCTGGCGCTCTTGGAAGCCTGGGTGCGCTCCGCCAGCCGGATCGTGACCGTGTCGCCGATCCGCCGGGCCTTGACGTCGTCGAACAGCGAGAGTCCGCGGGCGGGCTGGTAGATCGCGCCACTCGAGGCGGCCTGCGGCGCGTAGACCGGGGCCGGCGTCGGCGCGTACTCGCCGGGACGGGGGCCGATCTGCAGCGTCGCGCAGCCGCTGAGGGCGAGCAGAGCGCTGGCGGCCAGGGCGGTTCGCTTGTTCATGGTGATCACAGGTTGTTGTTCAGGTACTGGAGCATCTGGTCGCTGGTCGAGATGGCCTTCGAGTTCATCTCGTAGGCGCGCTGGGTCTCGATCATGCTCACCAGCTCCTCCACGACGTTGACGTTGGAGCCCTCGAGGGAGCCCTGCACCAGGGTGCCGATGCCCTCCAGGCCGGGGTTCGCCACCTGGGGCGAGCCGCTGGCGGCGGTCTCGAGGAACAGGTTCTGTCCCTTCGGCTGGAGGCCGGCGGGATTGATGAAATCCGCCAGCTGCAGCGTACCGAGGCTGGTTGGCGAGGTCTGGCCCTGAAGCGTGGCCTGTACCGTGCCGTCCAGGCCGATCGTGATCGACTGGGCGTCGCTCGGGATCGTGAGCGACGGCTGGATCTCGTAGCCGCTCGCGGTGACCAGCCGGCCCTCGGAGTCCACCTTGAAGGAACCGTCGCGGCTGTAGGCGAGGCTGCCGTCGGGCTCCAGCACCTGGAAGAAGCCGCGGCCCTGGATGAGGACGTCCAGCGAGTTCCCGGTCTGCAGTGCCGAGCCCTGGGTGAAGGTCTTCTCCGTGGCCACGACGCGCACGCCGGTGCCGATGGAAAGGCCCGTCGGGCTCTCGGTGTTCTGGGAGGTCGCGCCACCGGCCTGGGTCACGTTCTGGTACAGCAGGTCCTCGAACACGGCCCGGCCGCGCTTGAAGCCCGTCGTGTTGACGTTGGCGAGGTTGTTCGAGACGACCGACATGCGCGTCTGCTGCGCATCCAGTCCCGTCTTGGCTACCCACAATGCTTCCATGGTCGCGGTACTCCTGAGTCAGTTAAGGACGCGTCAGCCGTGCAGCTGGCATCAGCCATTCATGCGGATGAGGCGGGCGCTGGCCGAGTCGAGCTCGTCAGCGGTGTTCATCGCCCGCACCTGCATCTCGTAGTGGCGGGACATCTCGATCATTTCCGCGAGCGCTTCCGCGGGATTCACGTTGCTGGATTCCAGCTGGCCGCTGGCGACCCGGACCTTGGGGTCCGGAACGGCAGCGCTGCCGTCGCGGAGGTTGAAGAGGCCGTCACCGCTGCGGATCAGCTCCGTCGCCGGCGGGTTCACCAGCCGGATCCGGTCCACCTGCACCAGCGTTTCCGCCGTCTGGCCCTGGGGGATGATCGAGATCTGCCCGTCGTCGCCGATGAACAGCTTCTCGAAGGGCGGCAGGCTCACCGGCCCGCCGTTGCCGCGGACGGGCTGGCCCGCGGACGTCTCCAGGACGCCATTGGCATTCACCCGCAGGTTGCCATTGCGGGTGTAGGCGTCGTTGCCTTCGGCGTCCTGCACCACCATCCAGCCCTCGCCCTGGATCGCGACGTCGAGATCCCGGCCCGTGGCCTGGCTCTGCCCCTGCCGCGAGTTCCAGAGTTCGGGCTGCCGGACCGTGTTCACGCGGGTCGGAAGTCCGGCGCCGGGAATGGGCGCGCTGTCCAGGACGTTCCGCAGCGCGCGGAAGCCCGTGGTCGAGATGTTGGCGAGGTTGTGGCTGGTCGTGGCCTGGGCGCGCATGGCTTCGCGCGCGCCCGACATCGCCACATAGATGAGCTTGTCCATACGTTGTTCACACAGTCCTTACCGGTACTCAATGGTTCAGGGGGCCGCTTAGCGGATGTTGATGATCGTCTGGGCCAGGGTGTCGAGGGTCGAGATCACCTGGGCGTTGGCCTGGAAGAGCCGCTGGGACGTGATCAGGCGCACGAGCTGCTCGGTGAGGTCCACGTTGGACGACTCGAGGGAGCCCGACTGCAGGAGCCCGAAGTTGGATTCGGTCGCCTCGCCGCGCTGGGCGACACCGGAGCTGAAGGTCTCCTGGAAGGACGTGTCGCTGACCTTCTGCAGGCCCTCCGCGTTCGAGAAGTTGGCGAGGGCCACCTTGCCGAGGGTCTCCGACTGGCCGTTCGAGAAGCGGGCGAAGACGACGCCCGTCTGGTCGATCTCGATGCCGCGCAGCCGGCCTTCCGCCTGGCCGTCCGGATTGATGCTGTTTACCGTGAAGTCGGCGCCGTACTGGGTGGTGTCGCCGAGCTGCAGGCCTACCGTCAGCGCATTCGCGCCGTTGGTGAGCGGCATTACGGGGAAGGTGATGTTGCCGCCCGCGGGCGTGGCGATCGTGCCGGTGGAGTTGAAGGTGAAGGGCTGCGGTGTGCCGTTCGTGGCGCCATCCAGCGTCATGTTGACGTCCCAGCCGGTGGCCGTCTTGCCGAAGAAATAGGTTGCCGTGTGCGACACGCCCAGCGAGTCGAACAGCACCGTGGACGTGCTGTGGTTGTAGGTGAGCGGGTCATTCGGATTGAAGGGCGACACGCCAGGTACGGTGGCGTTGGCCGGCAGGTTGATGTTCATGTCGACGAGCGTGCTCGCTTCGGGCGGGGCGGTGTCCGCCGCGATGACCAGGTCGCTCAGTGCGCCCTGGTTGAAGCCGCCCGTTGCGGTCGGCGCGTAGATCTGCAGGCGCTCGCCTTCAGCGTTCTGCACGACGCCGCTCGCGTCCAGGCCGAAGGCGCCGACGCGGGAGTAGAGCAGGCTGCCGTTGTCCTCGGTGATGAAGAAGCCGTTGCCGCTGATCGCAAGGTCGAGCTGGCGGGCGGTGATGTCCACGTTGCCCTGGGTGAATTCCTGGCGGACGTCCGTCAGGCGCACGCCGTTGCCGATGCCGACCGAGTCGCCGGAGAACACGTCGGCGAACTCGCCGCGGGAGCTCTTGAAGCCGGTGGTGTTGGCGTTGGCGATGTTGTTGGACGTGATCTGCAGGTCCGTGGACGCTGCGTTCAGGCCGCTGAGTGCTATCTGGAATGACATTTCTCGATCTCCTTACATGACTGCCTTGACCTGGGAGAGGCGCACGGTGGCGCCACTGTCGGTCCGGATTTGTGAACCGCTGCCGTCGCCCGCGAGCGTGACGCTCTCGACCTTCGACGCGAGGTAGGTGGTGAGTGCGGTGTCGCCCTGGGCGTTCTCGATGGCGGCCGTGAACTTGTAGCGGCCGGCCGGGGCGGTCTGGCCGTTGGCCAGCGTGCCGTCCCAGCTGAAGTTGCTGAGCCCGGCCTGCTGCGTGCCGAGCGGGAGTTCGCGGACCAGCTCGCCTGCGCCGGTGTAGACGCGGATCACGGCCGAAGAGGTGCCATAGGGCAGCTCGACGGCGCCGTCGACGGGCTTCGTGCCCGAGAACTGGCTCGTAGTGGCTTCCGTGAGCACGGTCCTGCCCACCATCGAGGCGGCCTGGAGCGCCTGCCCGGAATTGAAGGCGTCGGTGAGCCCCGCAATGGACTTGGACATGTCGGCGATGCCGGACACGGTGCTGAACTGGGCCATCTGCCCGATGAACTCCCCGTTCTCCATGGGCTTCAGCGGGTCCTGGTTCTTGAGCTGCTGGATCATCAGCGCCAGGAAGTCCTCCTGGCCGAGCTCCTTCTTCGCCTTGTTCGTGGCGGAGGAGGCCAGCTGGAGGTTGGCCAGGTCCAGGTCGGTGTTGGTCGAGGTAATCGTGGTCACGGGCTACTCCTTATTGGCCGAGCGACAAGGTGCGCAGCAGCAGTTCCTTGGACGTGCTGAGCACCTCGACATTGGTCTGGTAAGAGCGCGATGCCGAGATCATGTTCACGAGCTCGTCCACCGGGTTGACGTTGGACATGTAGACGTAGCCCTCGTCGTCGGCGAGCGGATTGCCCGGGTCGTGCACCTTGGCCGGCGGCGCCGTGGTTTCCACCACGCCCGCGACGCGCACGCCGGCGCTCGTCGGATCCATGCCGGCGGAGTTGTCCATGACGGTCTGGAACACCGGCTGCCGTGAGCGGTAGGCAGTGGCTGCGCTGCTGGCCACCGTGTTGGCGTTGGCCAGGTTGCTGGCCGTGGTGTTGAGCCGGGCGGACTGGGCGCTCATGGCCGAGCCCGCGATGTCGAAGATCTTGAAGAGTCCCATGATCAGCGGCCTCCGGTGATGGCATCGCGCAGGCCGCGGATGCGTGACGACAGGAAGGTGAGGGTGGCCTGGTAGCGGACGGACGTTTCCGCGATCGCCGCGTTCTCCTTCTGGGAGTCCACGGTGTTGCCGTCCAGGCTGGGCTGGTCGGGCACGCGGTAGAGCGGATTGGTGGTGTTCGGTCCGGCGCCACCCACCTGGATGTGCCCGGCGCGGGTCGACGCGAGCGGCAGGTCGCCGCCGAGGGCACCGGGCTGTCCGGCGTTGGCCATGGCTGTACGGAAGTCGATGTCACGCGCCTTGTAGTTGGGCGTGTCCGCGTTGGCCACGTTGTCCGCCAGCAGCTCGAGGCGCTGGTTCGCGATCCCCAGCGCCCGGGTGTGCAGGTCGAACTGTCCGTTGATGTCGAGTGCCATTGCCTGTATCCGCCTCGTGACCGAATGTCGTCGTGCCTCGGACCGGTCTATGCAAGCGACGTGCCAGCGGGTCATCCGGTCCCGCCGCGATGCCGGCACGGCCCGCGAGCGGCAAGGACTGGCCGCACCACCGGCAGTCCGCTGCCGAAAACGTCCGGCGCGCCCGCCGGCTCCCCGGGCACGCTTCTTGCAATTCCCGCGCCATGGATCCTCGAACGACATCGAACTGGCTGTGCATGGGCGTGTTGCTGGCCGCGGGCATGCTGGCCTCCACGGCCGCGCGGAGTGCCACCGGGTGGCAGAGTCACGCCGCCATCCGCGAAGCGGCGGAAGCCGCGGCCCGCAAGGCGTTGCCGGGTCCCGCCGCCGTCGTGGCCGACAGCCCCGATCCGCGCCTGCGCCTTGCCCAATGCACGCAGCCGCTGGCCGCAACGGTGCCGGCCAACGGCGTGCGGTCCGCCCGCTTCACCGCCGAAGTGCGGTGCGATGGCAGCCAGCCCTGGCGCCTCTACCTGCCGGTCCGGGTCACCTCGACCCGTCCGGTGGTGGTGGCCAGCCGGGCCCTGGCCCGCGACACGGTTTTGGCGCCCGGTGACGTCCGGTTGGCGGAATCGGCCCCGGCCTCGGTGCCGGCGGGCGCCCTGCACGACCCGGCACTGGCCGTCGGCCGGGTGCTGCGCCGGCCCGCGGATGAAGGCC
Source organism: Gammaproteobacteria bacterium (assembly GCA_040080965.1). Taxonomy (GTDB): domain Bacteria; phylum Pseudomonadota; class Gammaproteobacteria; order Steroidobacterales; genus SHZI01. Next base: position 12,847 of record JBEBHH010000056.1, read on the forward strand.
AGGCCCTGACGACGTCTTTGCTGGCCGCCCCGACCCTGGTGCGGCGCGGCCAGGAAGTCAGCGTGGAGGCCCAGGCCGGCGGTATCCAGGTCCGCATGGCGGGCGTGGCCCGGGGAGACGGGGCGCTGGGAGACATTATTGAGGTGGAGAACGGGGCTTCCGGGCGAACGGTCCAGGCAGTCGTCCGTTCTGCGAAGTCGGTCGAGGTGTTGCTGCGTTAGCACACCTATATTCAGGCCCTCAAGTTCCAGGCGAGTGTGCCGACAGGAACCGCAGGGCTAAACACAGGCTCTGGTTCAAGCGTGGGCTGCACGGTGGAGAACGGGTAATGGCGGACAAGATTTCTGGCTACGGCAGGAACGGCGTTGACATAACGTCGACGCGGTCCCGTGCGCCCGTCCGCAACGAGCGGGCGGCCGACAGCGACAAGGCGGAGGCCGGCGGCCGCAGCGACAGCGCGGACACGGCCAGCCAGGTGCGCCTGACGGATACCGCCGCCAGCCTCAAGCAGATCGAAACCCGCCTGGCCGACGTGCCGGACGTGGACCGGAAGCGGGTCGAAACCCTTCGCCAGCGCATCGAGTCCGGCGCCTATGAAGTGAATGCCGGGCGGCTTGCGGATCGCCTTCTCGCCTTCGAACGGGACCTGGCTTGACGACCTTCCAGGCATTGCTGGACCAGGAGGTCGAAGCGCTGCGGGCCGTGCTCGTGACGCTGAAGGACGAACTCTCGGCACTGAACGAGCGGGCTCCCGAGGCATTGCTCGCCGCCAGCAACGCCAAGGCGGAGGCTGTCGCCCGCGCGGCGCGCCTGGAACAGCAGCGCCGCGACTACCTCGAGGCGAATCCCGGCAGGCCGGCAGCGCCGGAAAGCCGGCTGCTCAACGAACTGAAGCGCCTGGCGGCGGAATGCCGCCAGCAGAACGACGCCAACGGCCTGCTCATCCGCGGCCAGCGGCGGCGCGTCGAGGGCTCGCTGAACGTCCTCCGGGGCGGCAGCGCCGCGCCCGATACCTACGGCCGGGACGGCGAGACGCGCCCGGTCCGGGGCCCGAAGACACCACTCGCGTCCTACTAGCCCCGCCACCCCGGCCGGGGCAGGCCTCCGCATTCACTGACCGATGACGCGGCTCACCGCCTCGATGTCATTCCGGGCGGGAACGATCATGTCGAGGAACGGCTGCGTGCCGAAGCGCACGCTCGCAAGCGCAGTGCGCGCTTCCTCCGCGCCGGCGGCGTCCTGCAGGACCACCTGGTAGAGCTTGGCGGCTGCCAGCAGGCGGGACAGCAGCGGCATGCCCGCGGCATCGCCGTCCCGGATGCCATCCTGGGTTTCCACGGCTTCGGCCAGCGTGGCCGGCATGCCCCAGTTCTCGAGGATCGCCCGGGCGATGGTCGGGTGCCAGCCGTCGATCGTGGCTGCCCAGTCGTCGGCATCGCCCAGGCTGACGCCCTCCCGGTGGGCGCGGGTCAGCACGTAGAGGCTGCCCATCTGATGGAACAGGCCGGAAGCGAGCGCCTCGTCCGGCCGCATGCCCTCGGTGCGGCGCGCCCCCACGTAGGCGATGGCGGCCACGCCCGTGCTGTCCTTCCAGATGCGGTTCAGCTGCGGCTTCAAGGGCAGCAGCCACTCCTGCTGTTCCAGCTGGCGCATGGCGAAGGTCGTGGCGGTGCTGCGGACCAGGCTGAAACCCAGCAGCGTGATGGCGGACTTGAGGTCGCTGATCGCCCGGTCGCCGGGGTTGAACGCCGCCGAATTTGCCAGGTGCAGGAGGCGGGCGCTGAGCGTCGGTTCCGCACTCACCAGACGGACGATGTCGCGGACCGAGCAGTTGCTGTCGCCGAGGGTGCGATGCAGGCGCAGCACCACGTCGGGGAATCCCGGCAGCTCCAGGTCCTCGTACATGTCGGTGATCAGTTTCTGCAGGAAGCGGAAGAGGTCGGCGTTGGGGCCGTCAGCCTTCGCGGGTTTCGGGGACGGCGTGGCATGGCGTGCCAGGACAGGCTGGTCTACGGACATGGCGGGCGGGCGCTCCGGCAGGACTGGGATTATTCCGATCCGCACAGCATCCGGCTCGCCGGAGCCGGATGCTGTGTCCCAGGTCTATTTTGGCCAGCAGATATTCTCGTCGCTGGCGGACCAGGGAGAGATCGGGTTCGTTGACGCCGTCGAGGTCATCAGGGTGGCCACCGGCATCCGGCCGGCGCGAGGGACGGACCGGATCGCGTTGTCCAGCTGGCTCCGCCGGAAGGCCATGCCGAAACGGTTCGAGCCATCCGTCCAGCAGAGGTAGTACTTGCCATTGTCGATGGGGTGGCGAGCGAGGATGCTTTGAGGCAGCTGCACGGTGACGGCGTCATTGAGCCAGTTGGTGGTCGGCGCAGCGATCGCCGCTGCGCCCGAGCCGAGGCAGATGCCGAACAGTAGGTCGCGGATTTTCATTACGTCTCCCGGATGAAAAAAGGATAACGGCAACCCCGCTGTCCGGCAGATCGCGCCGGACCGGTGGCTTTGCGTCCCCGCCTTGCGACGGGTATGCCCTTGATGGATCGGCTTGCGTTATACCCGCCGGTCCGTCCTGCGACAAGGAACTGGAAAAATTTACATAAGGGCTCGCGGACTTAAGCGGCGATTCAGTTGTCGAGCGCTAGCCTGCAGTCGTCGCCACCACACGAGGAGACGTGAATATGTTGCACCGGGGAATGCTTGGCGGAGTCGCCCTGCTGGGACTGCTGGCGGGCGCCGCCGCGAATGCCGATGGCCGGTACTACGGATCGCAGCCCCAGATCCGGCTCGGCATCGATGTGGTCTGGGGCAATCACGGTCCCGTGTACGTCGCCCCGCCGCCCGTGGTCTGGTATCCCTCCCACTACGCGTCGCCGCGGTACAACGATGACCGCGGCTACGACCGCGGCCATGACCGGGGCTACGGCCGCGCGAAATGGAAGGGCAACGGTCACCGCAAGCACCGCCATGACTCGCGCCGCGGTGACGACTGCGACGACTGATCGTCGCCGCGATGGCTGAATCGGCAGCGCGCCGCGCTGCCCGGAACCCCGGGACCCCGCACCGGGGTTTCCGTCGTGCCAGGGGCATGGCGAGAACCCGGTCCGGTAACGGGTCCGTGCGGGTACACTTCGCTTCCATGCACGACAGCACTGCAGCGATGACGGGCTACCGGATGCCGGCGGAGTGGACTCCGCACCAGGCCACCTGGTTCTCGTGGCCCCACAATCCCGACACCTGGACCGAGTACCTGCCCGCCGTCGAGCGGGTGCTGGCCGAGGCCGTCGCGGCGCTCGCGAAGGGCGAGCTGGTGCGCATCAACGTCCGCGACTCCGGCCACGGCTACCACGTCCAGAAGCTGCTGGCCGGCAAGGTGTCTCCAGACCGGGTCGTTCTGCACCAGTTCCCGACCAACGACTCCTGGTGCCGCGACCACGGCGCGATCTTCGTCACCCGGCCGCCGGTCGCCGGGTCACCGGGCGCGTCGCTCCTGGCCCTCGATTTCCAGTACAACGCCTGGGGCGGCAAGTACCCGCCATTCGATCTCGACAACGGCATTCCCCAGCGCATGGCCGCGGCCCTGGACGTGCCCTGCCAGACCATCCCGATGGTGCTGGAAGGCGGATCCATCGAGGTCAACGGCCGGGGCACCCTCCTGACCACCGAGCAGTGCCTTCTCAACCCGAACCGCAATCCCGCCCTCAGCCGGGAGCAGATCGAGGCCAGTCTCCGGGAGCTGCTGGGCGTTACCCAGATCCTGTGGCTCGGTGACGGCATCGTCGGTGACGACACCGATGGCCACATCGACGATCTCACCCGCTTTGTGGCGGAGGACCTGGTGGTGACGGTGGTCGAGCAGGATCCCGCCGACGAGAACTACGAGCCCCTCCGGCAGAACCGGGAGCGCCTGGCCGGCATGCAGCTTCCGGACGGGCGTCCCCTGCGGGTCATCGAGCTGCCCATGCCGGCGCCCCTGTACCGGGGAGCCACGCGGCTGCCCGCCAGTTACGCCAACTTCTACGTGGGCAATCGCGTGGTGCTGCTGCCCACCTTCAATTGCCCGGCGGATGAGGAGGCGGCGGCGATCCTGGCCCGCTGCTTCCCGGGCCGGAAGATCGTCAGCCTCGATTGCCGGGACGTGGTGGTCGGGCTCGGCACGTTTCACTGCCTCACCCAGCAGGTCCCCGTCGCTCCGGAGTAGGAGCGCCTACAGGCGCGACCCCCTCCCGCTCGAGACTCGGGGACTCGATTCTCGCGGGAGGGG
>JBEBHH010000005.1:0-137657 GCA_040080965.1 Gammaproteobacteria bacterium
GGGAAATGGGGACAGATTTATTTGCGAGACCGTTGCCTCAGGTAAATAAATCTGTCCCCATTTCCCGGGTCGCGCCTCAAGGCGCTCCTACTTCGACGTCAGAGCCAGTAGACGAAGATAAACAGCCCCAGCCACACCACGTCGACGAAGTGCCAGTACCAGGCCACGCCCTCGAAGGCGAAGTGCCGGGTGGGAGTGAAGTGGCCCTTCAGGCAGCGGAACCAGATCACGGTCAGCATGATCGCGCCGATGGTGACGTGCAGCCCGTGGAAGCCGGTGAGCATGAAGAAGGTGCTGCCGTAGATGCCGGCCGTGCTCAGCTTCAGGTTCAGCTCGGAGTAGGCGTGGGAGTACTCATAGGCCTGGAAGCCCAGGAAGATGAAGCCGAGGACGAAAGTCAGCCCCAGGAACAGGCTCAGCATGCCGCGCTGGTTCGCCCTGAGCGCGTGATGGGCGATGGTGATGGTCACGCCGCTGGTGAGCAGGATGGCGGTATTGAGCGCCGGTATACCCCAGGGCCCCATGATCTCGTACTCGCCACCGAGGGCCGCCGGGCCGCTGGACGGCCACGTGTTTTCAAACTCGGGCCACAGGAAGCCGTTGGTGACGGTCTCGCTGCCCTCGCCGCCCAGCCAGGGCAGGGACAGCTGCCGCGCATAGAACAGTGCGCCGAAGAAGCAGGCGAAGAACATCACCTCGGACAGGATGAACCACATCATGCCCATGCGGAATGACTGGTCCACCTGGTTGTTGTAGGTGCCGGCCTCGCTCTCGCCGATGACCTCGCCGAACCACAGGAACATCATCAGGATCAGGATGGCGGCACCCAGGAAAGCCACCGGTGCCGTCGAACTGCCGTTCAGCAGGGTCGAGACGCCGACAAAGAGGGTGAACAGCCCGACGGAGCCGATGATCGGCCAGCGGGTGCCATGGGGGACGTAGTACTTGTCCTGTGCGTGAGCCATTACTGTCTTCCTGGGTCGAAACGGATCAGGTGGTGGAGCCGGAGGCCTCGCTGGAAGCCAGCTTGGCGGTCGCCGGGCGATTGACGAAAAACGTGTAGGAAAGAGTGACGCGGTCGATGAAGTCCGGGAGGGCCGGGTCAATCATGAACTGCACGCCCATGTCCCGGCCTTCGCCCGCGGTGAAGTTCTGCTGGGTGAAGCAGAAGCACTCCGTCTTGATGAAGTGCTTCGCGGCCTGACCCGGCGCCACGCTCGGCACCGCGGAACCGACCAGCACCCCGTCGGTCAGGTTGCGGGCAAAGAACGCCGTGTCGTACAGCTGGCCGGGATGAACCTGGATGGAGCTGACCGTGGGCCGGAACTCCCAGGGCGCCTGCTCGTTGAGGACGGCGACGAACTCCACTGTTATCAGCCGCTCGGACACTGCCTGCGTGGCCGATATCGTGGCGGCCTCGGCGTTGGTCCGGCCCCCAATCCCGGTGATCTTGCACATCACCTCATAGAGCGGCACCAGCAGGAAGCCGAAAGCGAACATGCTCACCGCCATCACGGCGAGACGGAAGACCAGGCGACCGTTGCCAGCGCGTGCCACGGGTCAGTTCCGCAGGCCGGTGGCCACGATGAAGCCCAGGTAGACGCACATCGCGATGATGCCGAGCAGCAGCGCCGTGCGGCGGGCCTGCCGCCGCTGCTCGGCGATGACCACCGGGTCGACGTCGCTGTGGGCGGGCTGCGTCACTTGACGACCGGCGCCTCGTCGAACGTGTGGTACGGGGCGGGCGACGGCACGGTCCACTCCAGGCCTTCCGGTTGATCCCAGACCTGCGCGGTGGCCGCACGGCCGCCCCGGATGGTCTTGATCACGATGTAGGCGAACAGCAGCTGGGACAGACCGAAGCCGAAGGACCCGATGCTGGACACCATGTTCCAGTCCGCGAACTGGGTGGCGTAGTCCGGGATGCGACGGGGCATGCCGGCCAGGCCCAGGAAGTGCTGCGGGAAGAAGGTGACGTTGACGGAGATGGCGGAGAGCCAGAAGTGGATCTTGCCAAGCCGCTCGTCGTACATGTGGCCGGTCCACTTGGGCAGCCAGAAGTAGGCGCCCGCGATGGCGGCGAACAGGGCGCCCGGCACCAGCACGTAGTGGAAGTGGGCCACCACGAAGTAGGTGTCGTGGTACTGGAAGTCGGCCGGCGCGATGGCGAGCATCAGCCCCGAGAATCCACCGATGGTGAAGAGGAAGAGGAACGCCAGGGAGAACAGCATCGGCGTCTCGAAAGTCAGTGAGCCGCGCCACATGGTCGCCGTCCAGTTGAAGACCTTAACGGCCGTCGGGATGGCGATCAGCATGGTGGAGAGCATGAAGAACATCTCGCCTGCCAGCGGCATGCCCACCGTGAACATGTGGTGGGCCCAGACGATGAACGACAGGAAGCCGATGCTGGCCGTGGCGTAGACCATCGCGGCGTAGCCGAAGAGGGGCTTGCGCGAGAAGGTCGGAATGATCTGCGACACGATGCCGAAGGCCGGCAGGATGATGATGTAGACCTCCGGGTGGCCGAAGAACCAGAAGATGTGCTGGAAGAGCACGGGGTCGCCGCCGCCCGCCGCCTGGAAGAAGGTCGTGCCGAAGAACTGGTCGGTGAGCAGCATGGTGACGCCGCCGGCCAGGACGGGCATTGCGGCGATCAGCAGGTAGGCCGTGATCAGCCAGGTCCAGACGAACAGCGGCATCTTGAGCAGGGTCATGCCCGGCGCGCGCATGTTCATGATGGTCACAATGATGTTGATCGAGCCCAGGATCGATGACATGCCGAGCAGGTGCACCGCGAAGATCGTGAACGGGAAGGAATTGCCCGCCTGCAGCGACAGCGGCGGGTAGAGCGTCCAGCCGCCGGCCGGGCCGCCGCCGTCCATGAACAGGGTGGATACCAGGATGGAGCTGGCGAACGGCAGGATCCAGAACGACCAGTTGTTGAGGCGGGGCAGCGCCATGTCCGGCGCGCCGATCATCAAGGGGATCATCCAGTTCGCGAAGCCCACGAACGCCGGCATGATCATGCCGAAGATCATGATCAGCGCGTGCATGGTGGTCATCTGGTTGAAGAAGTCCGGATTCACGAACTGCAGGCCCGGCTGGAAGAGCTCCAGGCGGATGACCATGGCCATGGCGCCGCCGACGAACAGCATGACCAGCGCGAACAGCAGGTAGAGGGTGCCGATGTCCTTGTGGTTCGTCGTGAAGATCCAGCGGGTCAGTCCCCTGGCCGGACCGTGATGGTCGTCATGACCAGCGTGGGCGTGATCGCCATGGTCATGGCCGGCGTGGGAATGATCGTGGTTCGTGGTGCTCATCGTTCGTGCTCCGGATTCGGCATTCAGACTGCTGGACGGATCAATTGGCGGCGACAGTGGCCGGGGCTTTCTTCGTGGCAAGCCAGGCCTCGAATTCGGCCTTTGGCAGCGCCTCGACGACGATCGGCATGAAGCCGTGGTCCTTGCCGCAGAGCTCGGCGCACTGGCCGCGGTACACGCCGGGCTCGTCCACCTTGAACCAGCCCTCGTTCACGTAGCCGGGGATGGCGTCGCGCTTGACGGAGAAGGCGGGCACCCACCAGGCGTGCAGGACGTCGTTGGCGGTGATCAGGTAGCGGATCTTCACGCCGGCCGGCACGACCAGCGCGTTGTCCACCTCGAGGAGGTAGTTGTCGACGCCCTTGGGGTCCACGCCGGAGCCCAGCTGGCGGGCGGCGTTGCTGGTGTTCGCGAGCGTGCTGAAGAAGGAGTAGTCCTGGCCCACGTACTCGTACTGCCACTTCCACTGGTAGCCGGTGATCTTGATGGTCATCTCCGAATTGCGCGTGTCGTCGATGCGGACCAGCGCCGGGGCGGTCTCGTAGCCGAGGAAGACCAGGACGAGGGTCGGGATGACGGTCCAGATCACCTCGGCCTTGGTGCTGTGGGTGAACGTGGCCGGGACTGCGCCCTTGGACTTCTGGAAGGTGACGATGGCGTAGATCATCACCGCGAACACGCCGACGCCGGCGATGGTGCAGATCCACAGGACCAGCATGTGCAGGTCGTAGGCTTCCTGCGCCGTGGAGGTAACACCCTGGGTCATGTTCAGTTCCCAGGCGGCCCGGGCCGGCAGCGCCGCCGACAGGCCGGCGAGGGCGATGAGGGCGCCTGAGAGCAGCCGGCGGGCGTTGGAGGCGACTCGATGCATGTCAGTTTCTTCCCGTTGAGAGGTCATCATCAGCCAGCAACTCTGCCAGCCGGTTCTTCAGTCCGCGGCGCTCGCCGTCCGTCAAAAACGCGCCGATCTCCACGCTGCGGCCCCGCGACAGGAACAGCAGCCGGCTCGGCCAGTGGGCCGGCTGCCCGCGGCGCAACTCGATTCGCGTCCAGGGCCGCTGGAAGGCATAGGAGACGCGGCTTACTTTGCCCCGCGGGCCGCCCCGGCACTTCTCGACCACCACCGACGCGTCGTCCACCCGGATGTATTCCCGGGCCGTTCCACGGCGCTGTACCCACTGGACCGCGCCCAGCAGCACCGCTGCCTCCAGTCCGGCGAAGGGCAGCACGGGCCAGAAGCCAAGCACCGTGCAGCCAATCGCCACGCACAGCAAGACAGCCACCAGGGAACCGTAAAACCAGGCAGCAGCGCGGGGCGTCAGGGAGGAATTCGGCCGGAGCTCGAACGAATGCACGTGAGAACCCCTTCGCGGGCGGCGAAATTTTACTTGAACCGGGATCGTCGGGCAATTTGCGCCGGCCTGCCGCGGATTGGCGTTAAGCGTGGGGAAACAGTTGTTTATCTTTCCATCTGAGAACGATTCGCGGTTGGGAGGCGCCCTGTCAGCGGGATCGGCGGCCGAGGTCGTCGAGTGACACCGTGATTTCGTCACCCGGGGCGCGGCCCCGGCGTGGCGCGCCCGGCGCCCAGGCCTGCCCGAAGACGACTTCGACGGTGGCCGGCAGCCGGCCGTCTGCGTCCCGTTCCCGTTCGTAGGCGGCCGTGAGCCGCGCCCAGGCCTGCCGGCCGGTGAGCCCGGCGCGCCGGCCCGCGCTGGCATTGGTGGTGCCGGTCGCCCGCAGGTCGGCGATCAGCTGCCCGAAATCCCGGTAACGGAGGGTCAGCGTGTCCGTGTCCATCACCGCCTCCGCGAGGCCGGCCCGGACCAGGCCGTCGCCCAGGGCACGCATTTCGGGAAACGGGATTACGTGGGGCGCCTGGTCCACCGCCTGCCAGGCCCGGCGCAGCTCCCGGTAGGACTCGGGGCCGGGCGTCGTGAACGTGAACAGGCCGGGATGCCTGAGCACGCGGCGGACTTCGGCCAGGACCGCATCGAGCGCCGGACTCCAGTGGATGGCCAGGCTGGAGAAGACCAGGTCCACGCTCTGGTCGGGAAACGGGAGCCGGGCCGCATCCGCGCAGACGAGAACGGGGCCCACGCCACCGGCCGGGCGCGCGCCCGCCACCCGCAGCATCGCGGGCGTCAGGTCCAGTCCCACGATCTCCGCCTCCGGATACCGGGCCGCCAGCGCGGGCAGCGCCTTGCCCGTGCCCGTGCCCAGGTCCAGCACGCGGCGGGGCTGGAGCTGTACCCACTCCAGACGCTCGAGCAGGCGGTCCCGGATCTCCGTCTGCAGGACGTCCGCGTCGTCGTAGCTGGCGGCGGCCCGCGCGAAGGAGCGGCGCACCTGCCGCAGGTCGATCAGCGGGGCCGGGCCGGGCTTGGTGCCGCCGCCCGCCACCGGGGTCATGCCGGCAGCGGTGCGGCCGCCGGCCGGAGGCCGAGCCGGCCAAGCAGGGCCATGTCCCGGTCCGCGGCGGGATTCGGCGTCGTCAGCAGCTGCTCGCCGTAGAAGATCGAGTTGGCGCCGGCAAAGAAGCACAGCGCCTGCAGTTCGTCGCTCATGTCGGTGCGACCGGCGGAGAGCCGGACCCGGGAACGCGGCATGAGGATGCGGGCGACCGCGATCACGCGGACGAAGGTCAGCGGGTCGACGGCCGGCTGGCCGTCCCGGGCGGCATGGAGGGGGGTGCCCTCGACCTGCACCAGCTGGTTCACCGGCACGCTTTCCGGGTGTTCCGGCAGGGTGGCCAGCGTCTGCAGCAGTTCGATGCGGTCCTGGTCGGCCTCGCCCAGCCCGAGGATTCCGCCGCAGCAGACCTTGAGGCCGGCGTCGCGGACCGTCTTCAGGGTGTCGAGCCGGTCGGCATAGGTCCGGGTTGAAATGACCTGGGGATAGAAGGCCTCGGACGTGTCCAGGTTGTGGTTGTAGTAGTCGAGGCCCGCGTCACGGAGGGCCTCCGCCTGGTCGCGGGTGAGCATGCCGAGCGTGGCGCAGGTTTCGAGGCCCAGGTCGTGAACGGCGCGGACCATGTCCGTGATCTTTGCCAGCTGGCCCGGCTTGGGGTTGCGATAGGCGGCGCCCATGCAGAAGCGGGTCGCGCCGCGTTCCCGGGCCGCCCGGGCCGCGTCGACGACGGCGGCCAGGGGCACCAGGGCTTCGGGCGTGAGGCCGGTGTTGAAGTGCACGCTCTGGGGGCAGTAGCCGCAGTCCTCGGGGCAGCCGCCCGTCTTGATACTCATGAGCGTGCTGATCTGCACCTCGGCCGGGTCGAAGTTGGCCCGGTGCACCGAGTGGGACCGGAACAGCAGCTCGTGCAGCGGCAGCCGGAAGAGTTCCGCCACCTCGGCCACGGTCCAGTCGGTGCGGACGCCAGTCATTTCCATGGGAAAACCCTGCTTTTGAGGCGGGACCGGGGCGGTCCCGGCCTGCTAAATCGAGCGGCAGTATCGGAACGCCTCTGGAGGCTGTCAACTCATGGGCTGGAAGCGGGTTGACCAGATCCTGGATGCCCTGTTCCCGCCCCGCTGCCTGCTGTGCGGCCAGCCCGCCGGGAGCCCTCTCCCCGCCTGTGCCGGCTGCCTGGCCGACCTGCCCTGGCTCGGTGCCGGCCGCCCGGGGAACAGCGGGAGCCTGCCCGGGGGCCTGGCCCCGTTCGCCGAGGTCCGGTGCGCCCTTACATATGAATACCCCGTGGACCGGCTGGTCGTGGCGGCCAAGTTCGGGCGCCAGGCCCCCGTGGCACGAGGCCTCGGTCAATTACTGGCCTGGTGGCTGCCGGTGACGACCGAGCCCCCGGATGCGGTCATCCCGGTGCCATTGCACTGGCGCCGGGAGGCGGACCGGGGCTTCAACTAGGCGGAGGAGATCGCAAGGGCCCTGTGCCTGGACCGGCACTGGCCGCTGCGCACCGACCTGTGCCGCCGGGTGCGCGCAACGCCCGAGCAATCGGCACTGAACGCGGCCCTGCGGCGGGACAATCTGCACGGCGCGTTTGCCCTGACGGATGCCCGGGCGGTCGCACGGTGCCGGCACGTGGCGCTGGTGGATGATGTGCTGACCACCGGTGCGACGGCGGCCGCCATCGCCAGAGTGTTTCAGGCGGCCGGTGTGCCGCGCCTGTCCCTGTGGACGGTGGCGTTCACGCCGCCGCCGGATTAGGTGGCGGAGCGGAAGGTGTAGTCGAGCAGGATTCCGGCGAAGATCGCCGCGCCGAAATGCTGGTTGGCCCGGAAGGCGTCGAGGCAGGCCACCGGGTCCCGGTGCCGGATGGTCCACAGCTGGCTCGCCAGCAGTAGGGCACCCGCCGCCACGCCCGCCTGGTACCAGATGCCAAGCCCGCCCTCGCGCCCGGCGAGCAGCAGCCCGATCACCAGCATGACCTGGAGCAGGAAGATGATGAAGAGGTCGGCGGTGCCGAACAGGATCGCGGTGGAGCGCACGCCGATCTTCAGGTCATCCTCCCGGTCCGCCATCGCGTACATGGTGTCGTAGATTACGGCCCAGACCACCACGGTAAGCCACAACAGCCAGGCGAGCCGCGGCACGGCCTCGGTCTCCGCGGCGAAGGCCATGGGGATGCCCCAGCCGAAGGCGGCGCCGAGCAGCAGCTGCGGCGCCGAGATCCAGCGCTTGCTGAACGGGTAGATGACGGTGAGCGCGGCGGCCCCGAGGGCCAGCAGCCGCGCCAGGGGATTCAGCAGCACCAGGAGTGCAAGGGCGACGAGGCCGAGCACGGCGAACAGGGCCAGCGCCTCGGCCGGGGCCACCTGCCCGGTGGCCAACGGCCGGAAGCGGGTGCGCGCCACGGCTCCGTCGATGCGCCGGTCCGCATAGTCGTTGATCACGCAGCCGGCGGAGCGCATGACGATGACGCCGGCGACGAAGACCAGGAAGGTGACCGGCTTCGGCGCGCCTTCACTGGCGATCCACAGGCCCCAGAGGGTCGGCCACAGCAGCAGCCAGATGCCCACCGGCTTGTCGAGCCGCATCAGCAGCGCGTACTGGCGGGCCTGCTCGGCCAGCTCATTGCCCAGTCGGGAGAAACTGTGGGAGGGACCGTCTGCCATCTCTTGAGTCTAGCTTTGCAAGCCTTCGCAGGCGTCGGTCAGGTTCATCGCTGATCGAAGCTGCTCATCCGGGAATGTTGGCAGCACCCTTTATCCCGCAAATCACCGAAGAGGAAGATTGCGGGATAAATGCATTGAATACAATGGCATGAGCGAGGGCCACCGCCCGCTCCGGCCGAACTGGCAGGACGGGCTTTGTTCAGCCTATTCTCACTTACTCCGGGACCTCGCGGCACGATCGCAAAGGAGCCTGCCATGCGCATTCAACCGAAGCCTGCCCGCATCGACACCGCACTGCGCGTGGCGCTGGTCAGCCTGGCAATGGCCGCACCGGCATCGCTGCAGGCGTCGCCGCTGGGCTGGGTACTGAACACCAACCAGACGCTCGACCTGGTGAACGTGGCTACCAACGCCGACGCGCCCTTCAACACCACACCATTCCAGAGCGACAGCCTGGCGGCCTCACCGGTTGGCACGCTGTACGCGGCGGACGCGTTCGGCAACCTGTGGGATGTCACCGGTCCGCCGATTCCTGTCGGCCCCACGCTGCGCACGCAGATCGCCGACCTGGATTGGGCCACCAACGGCCTGTGGGGCTACAGCAATGCGTCGCAGGAACTTTTCTTCTTCGACCTGGGGAGCAGCAGTGTCACTTACGCCGTCACGCTGACGTTGCCCGGCAGCCTGTCGTCTGCGGCCATCGTTGCCGGCGTGGCGTATCAGCCCGGCAGTGGTGACATCTTCCTGTCGGCCTGGGATGGCCTGAACAACGATCTGCTGCTGCGTGTGCCCGTCGCCACCAACACGGCGCTGCTGATCGGCTCAATGGCCAACGGCGACGGCTTCAGCTACTTCGCCGACATCGACTTCGACGCTGCGGGCACTTTGTACGCCGTTACCTGGTACCACCGGTGGTTCTACAGCGTCGCGCCGGCCACGGCGGCCACCAGCTTCATCAGCAGCGGGCCTCACCGCGACAGCACGGCGATGGCCCTGCAGCCGGTGCCCGTGCCCGCCGCCGCCTGGTTGTTCGGCGGGGGCCTTGCGGCCCTGGGCGTTTTCGCGAGGCGGGAGCGACGCTGAGGATGAAGGGACTCCTGAAATTCCTCGGCGCCCTGGTGGGGCTGGTTGTTCTGCTGGTAGCGGCGCTGGCGGTCTTCGTCATGCTGACGCTGAAACCGAACCTGCCGGCCAGCGAGTTCGCCCTGCAGCCAGTGCCGGGCGCTGCCGGGCGCAACGTGATCGTCTTCGGCGCCACCGGCAAACTGGGCACCGAGATCGTGCGGGACTTGAGGGAGCATGGCGACCAGGTCACGGCCTTCGTCCGGGCCAGCTCGGACCGCAGCCGGCTCGAGCCGCTCGGCGTGAACTTTGCGGTGGGCGACGTGCTCGATTCCGCGTCCGTGCAGGCGGCCTTCCAGGTCGGCAACTTCGACGCTGCCATCACCACCATCTCGGGCCTGTCAGTGCCAGACCTGGACCGGCAGGGCAACATCAACGTGGCGGACGCCGCCGCGGCTGCCGGCGTGCGACGGGTCATCCTCATCAGCACCGTGGGCGCCGGCGACAGCCGCGAGGCCGCTCCGCTCATCTCGCGCCTGGCGCTTTCCAAAGTGCTGCCCCAGAAGACGGCGGCGGAGGAGCATTTGCGGGCCAGCGGCCTCAGCTACACCATCATCAGGCCCGGCGGCCTGCCGCCCGGCGTGGTGCCCACGGGGCGCGGGATCCTGAGTGAGGATCCCGCCACCATGGGATTCATCAAACGCCCGGACCTGGCGCGGCTGGTGGTGGGGGTGCTCTACGACGACCGCACCATTCGCAAGACCCTGGCGGCGGTGGATCCGGGTTTGCAGCGGCCCTGGGCTGGCGGTGATCCGGAGTAGCGCCGCCCTACTCCGAGGACGTCAGGCCGCCAGCTTCCGCACCTGCAATTTCTGGTTCGAGCGCCTTACAACTGGCTCCGACTTTGTGCGCCTGACTGCCCTTCAAGGCTTGAAACCAGAGGGCCCGGGCGCCGTGCCAATCCTGTTGCGCAGGATGGCGAAGTCCGCCGCCGTCACGGACCCGCTCCCATTCAGGTCAGCCCTGGCGGCCGTGGCACTGGATGTGGCGTTCTGGCCGACGACCGAGCGCAGGATGGCGAAGTCCGCCGCCGTCACCTGCCCGCTGTTATTCAGGTCCCCATCGCAGATGTTCCCGTAGGCGTCGCCGTCAGCGTCGAGCTGGTCGGCGTTGGTGACAGACCTGCAGTTGTCGACGCCATCGAGGATGCCGTCAGCGTCGGGATCCAGGGAAGGCACGAGGCTGCCGTTCCGGAACACGAACAGGTAGTCGTTGAGGTTCGCTGTCGGGCCGCCGAGGGTGCTGGCAAGCTGGAAGACATCGGTTGGCGAGCCCGTGACCAGTGACCCGCCGCCCAGTCCCGTGAACTGATCGTTGTCACTCTGCCCGTAGCGCAGGCGCAGGTAGAAGTCGCCATTGGCGCCCGCCGTGTAGAGCACCAGCTGGGTCATGATCTGGGGATTGATGTTGAAGTCGCTGTCGAACCAGGTCACCGCAAACGCCGGGACCCGCTCCGGGGCGCTGTATGGAGCCAGGGGATCACCCGTGGCCCGGAAATAGCTTGTGCCGCCACCGAAGGGCGCGAAACTGGTCGTCACGTCGGGGATGCTCATCTGGCGATAGAACGGCGCGATGAACGGCCGGGTCACCGTACCGTTCGCGGTGACCACCTGTTGCAGAGCAGTGATGGTCGCGGCCGCCGCGAAATTCCCGGTCTTGGCGGAGCCGAAGGTAATGAAGCCGTTCTTGTTGATGAAGAGTGAATCGTAGGAAACGGCGCCGATCTTCACCTGGAACCCGAGCTTCGTTTCCACGCTGGCGTTGTTGGTGAACGTCACGCCGCAGGAGGCTGGCAGCTGCGAGAGCAGCCCGCAGACGGTGGCGTTCGATGTCAGCACCCAGGCGTCCCCCGTGGTCGAGACACCGCCGGATTCGCCCGCGAAGTCGACCACGATCCGTGGCCTGGCAGATGCCTGGGACGACAAGAGGACGGCGCCGGCGAACAGCAGGAGGACGGGCAGGGCGGCAGACAGCACTGCAGGGCTGCGCGGCGCTGGATCGATCGGATTCATGGGAGGTCTCCCGTGGGCGCTTTCCGGCTACTGAGCGGTATGCTACGCCCCAACGCCCCCTGCACAAGGGGCCAGAGTCGGCGGAAGCGATGCGTTACGTCGCGTTCATCAGCTACAACCATGCGGACCGGGCCTGGGCCCGCTGGTTGCACCGCTCCATAGAGCAGTACCGGATACCGGCCAGCCTTCGCGAACGGGCGCGCCGCGAAGTCAACACTCACTCCGACCGGCTAGCGCCGGTGTTTCTCGATCGTGAGGAACTCTCGTCATCGGCGGACCTCGCACAGTCGGTGCGCGAAGCACTGGAAGACTCCGCGGCCCTCATCGTGGTCTGTTCCCCGAACGCAGCCCGATCGCGCTGGGTGAACGAAGAGATCAGGAGCTTCAAGGAACTGGGCCGGGGCGGCCGGATCTTATGTCTCATCGTGGGCGGCGATCCCGGTGCCGCCGATCGGCAGCAGGCGCCAGAGAGCGAGTGCTTCCCGGCCACGCTCCGCCATGAGGTCGTGGATGGCCGGTTGAGCGACCGGAAGGCGGTCGAACCCCTCGCGGCCGATGTGCGCGAGGGGACCGATTCCCGCCGCGAGGCGCTGCTCAAGATTGTCGCAGGGCTGCTCGGTGTGAGTCTCGATGAGGTTCGCCAGCGCGACCAGGCGCGCCGGCAGCGACGCTTGGCCGGGATCGCTGCCGCCGCGACAGTAGGCTGCGTCGTGCTGGCCGGCTTCGCCGTTACAGCGTGGCTGGCGCGGAACGAGGCAGTGGAGCAGCGCAGGCTGGCCGTACAGAAGTCGCTAACGGCAGAACGGACAGCCGATTTCATGGTCTCCCTGTTCCGCGTATCCGACCCCAGCGAAGCCCGCGGCAACTCGATCACGGCCCGGGAGATCCTTGATCGTGGCGTTCGGCAGATAGATGAAGGGCTGCGGGCCGAACCACTGGTCAGGGCAGAACTCGCAACGACCCTCGGCCAGGTCTATTACGGACTGGGCCTCTACCAGCAGGCGGAGGAACTGCTGACGAAGCAGCGGATCGTGTCCGGACAGGATGCGCGCGGCCGCGCCCGGCAGTGGGTGGCGCTCGCCGACGTTCAGGCGGCGCTTGGGCGCTTCACAGAGGCTGACATTCTCTATGCCGACGCCGATAAACTCATTGCCACTGAAGCCGAACCGGATCTCGAGACCCGCGTCCGGATCCTGATCGGTCGCGGGGATGCCGCTTCCAGCCAGGAGCGCTTCGCGGTTTCGCAACGCTTCTTCGACGAAGCGCTCGCCGTGGCCAGGCTGCCCGGGGCGCCGGCCGACGTGAGTGCCCGGACGCTCGAGGGCATCGCGATGCTAAAGGCCTATGCGGGCGACATGACAGTTGCCCTCGACTGGTACCAGAAGGCACTGGCGGAGCGAATCCGGGTCTCCGGCGAGACGCATCCCAACGTGTCCCAGATCCTCGGTAACATGGGCGCGTCCGCCTATCTGCTCGGCGACAGTGAGCGCGCTGAGTCCTACATGCAGAGGTCCATCGAGATTGACCGCCGCGTGCTTGGTCCCCGACACCCGGATGTCGGTATCGGCATGAACAATCTCGGGCGCCTGCGCCTCGAGCGGCGTCGCTTTGCCGAGGCCCTGAAGTTGCTGGACGAAGCCGTTTCAATCCTCGATGCGGCGCACGAACCCACCCACGCCGATCTGACATTTCCACTCAGCAACCTGGCGCTTGTACACGTGGGTCTGGGCAACGATGCCCGGGCAGAGCGGCTGTTCGAGAGAAGTCTTGCAGCGGCCGTCGCCAGCAGGCAGACAGGGCTTGAGGGCATGATCCTCACCTATCTCGCGGATTTGCAGTGTCGCTCGGGCCGATTCGAACCGGCGCTGGCGCGCCTGGCCAACGCACAGACGATGCTTGCCGAGGGCTATCCGGATGACAGCTGGCGGACCGCCTACGCTGACAATGTGCGGGCCGGATGCCTGACGGGCCTGAAGCGCTATGCCGAGGCGGAAGCGCTGGTTGAGACCAGTTTGCCGGCCGTGCTCGCGCGATGGCCCGCCGCTGCACTGTACGGCCACGACTCAGTCGAACGGTCCAGGCGGCTCTTCACAAGGACGGCCAATACGGCCAAGCTGGCGCAGCTCGGGGAGCAGAAGCCGTGACTGATGCCAACGCGGACGAAACAGCGGCTCACTTCACGATTCCCTTCCTCGTCGGTGTCGCCGGGCACCGGGACTTGCTGCCGGAGGAAGTGCCGGCGATCCGCGCAGCAATCGACCGGCTCCTTCGAACCCTTGGCGACGGACATCCTGACGTTGCAATACAGCTTCTCTCGCCGATGGCGGAGGGCGCCGACCTCCTCGTTGCCGACGCGGCCAGCACGCTCGGGCTGGATGTCATCGCCCTCCTGCCCTATGGCGCCGCCCAGGTCCGTGCGGACCTGGATACCGACGCGTCCCGTGCAGTGTTCGACAGGGTGATGGAACGTGCGGAAGTGCTGGAGGTGCCGCTACCAGCAACAGTCGACAAGGTGCAGCTCGCTGCTCCCGGCGACATCCGTGACCGGCAGTACCTCCTGGCCGGCGCGCTGGTGGCGCGCTGCAGTTCGTTGCTCATTACGATCTGGGACGGTCGTGACACTGACCATCTCGCGGGCACCGCGCGCGTGGTCGAGTCACGGCGGCAGGGCTTGTCGACGGGGAACGATGGCGGTCCGGCAGCCGGTCAGTTGCTGTCGGCCGGCGACAACGACTGGATCTATGACATCCGTTGTTCCCGACGTTCTGCTGAGCCAGTCCCTGGCGGTGGTGGTGTGGCGGTGCCGGGATTCATCAGCGGCGGACGTCAGCACGGCAGTATCGAGCGCGGCCTCCCCGGGGAACTCCAGATGCTCCTCGAAGGAACCGCCGGCTTCAACCGGGATGTCGCGGCGTATCGGGACGAGATCTCCGCGAGCGGCCAGCGACTGGCGCCGGCCAGTCCCTACTCGGTGCCGGATGCGCTCCGGTACGTGGATCGCCTTTTCACGGCGTCGGACTGGCTGGGAGGCCATTTCCGCCGCTGCTTTACCCGCGCCTTGCGCGCCCGGTACATCCTCTGGGCCATCCTGGCCCTGCTGCTCCTGGGGCTCCACAAGTCCCGGGATAACCTGCTCGACCTGGCGAATATCTCGCTGGTACTGCTGGTGTTTGGCGCTGGCTGGGCGCTTGCGTTGTGGGCTCATCGCCGCAAGTGGCACCGGCGCTTTCTGGATTACCGGGCGCTGGCTGAAGGGTTACGCGTGGATTTCTACTGGGAGATCACGGGGGTCCGCGCGCAGTTCGATGGTGAGTTCGCACACGAGAGCTTCCTGCAGAAGCAGGATGTGGAACTCGAGTGGATCCGCGCGGCCATGCGGACTGTCAGCCTGCGCTGCGCGTTGTACCCGCGCACGACGTGGCCACACGGATTCGACCACGCCTACGCTGCCTGGATTGGCGATCCGGACCCGGTGAATGGCTCTGGGCAGTTGCGCTACTACCGTCGCAGCACCCAGGCGCTGGAACGCAGGCAGAAGATCACCGACGGGCTGTCGAGGGCGCTGCTGCTTGGCGGACTCGCACTCGGGATTGCCCTCGCGATCGATACGGCCTTTGCGTTCTTCGGAGAGTCACCGCTTAGCCACGGCCAGCGGGACTCACTGGTCTTCGGCCTGGCGATGATCACCGTGTATGGCGCGATTTTTGAAATCTACCTGCACGAAAAGGCAGATCGTTCCCTGATTCGCCAGTATCGCTACATGGATTCCCTGTTCAGCTTCACGGCGCGGGCATTGCGCGCCTCTCCCTCGCCGGCTGAAGAACTGCAGATCCTGCGTTCGCTGGGCCACGCGTGTCTCGCCGAGCATGCGCAGTGGGCGCTTGCCCATCGCGACATGCGAATCGACGGCTTGCGCTGGTAGCGGCCTTCCGCGGCCTCTAGACCTCCCCGTAGCGGCTGCCGGTTCCGATCCAGCGCTGCATGAGTTCTTCGGCGAGGGCGGGCTGGCCGGCGAGCTTCTGAGCAAGTTCCTGGACCGCTGGCATCAGGTCCGCATCCCGCATCAGGTCGGCGACCCGCAACTGAGCAAGGCCGGTCTGCCTCGTGCCGAGCACTTCGCCGGGGCCGCGCAGCTCCAGGTCCCGCTGGGCCACCTCGAAGCCGTCGTTTGTCCCGCGCAGCACGTCGAGCCGCGCCCGGGCCATCTGGGCCAGCGGGCTCCGGTACAGCAGCACGCAGGTGCTGGAATCCCGGCCGCGGCCGACGCGACCGCGCAACTGATGCAGCTGGGAGAGGCCGAGCCGCTCGGCGTTCTCGATGATCATCAGCGTCGCGGCCGGCACGTCGACGCCCACCTCGATCACGGTCGTCGCCACCAGCAGCTGCACCTTGCCCAGTGCGAACGCCTTCATCACCTTTTCCTTGTCCGCAGTCGCCATCCGGCCGTGGATCAGCCCCACCCGCACGTCCGGCAGCGCCTCGGCGAGAACGGCCGCGGTTGGCTCCGCGGCCTCCGACTCCAGGTGCTCCGACTCCTCGATCAGCGGGCACACCCAGTACACGCGGGCGCCGGACCGGCAGGCTGCCTGCACCCGCTCCACGACTTCCGGCCGACGCCTGTCCGACAGGGCGACCGTGTTCACCGGCTGGCGGCCCGGCGGGAGTTCCCGGATCACGGAGCTGTCCAGGTCGGCGTAAAGGGTCATGGCCAGGGTGCGGGGAATGGGCGTGGCGGTCATCACGAGCTGGTGGGGTTTCAGTTCGCGCCCGGCCGCGCCGCCTGCCATCCCCTTGTCCATGAGCTTGAGGCGCTGGTGCACGCCGAAGCGATGCTGCTCGTCCACGATCACGAGCGCGAGGCTGTGGTACTTGAGGTTCTCCTGGAACAGCGCGTGGGTGCCGACGATCACCTGCGCGATGCCCTCCTCGATGGCCGCGTAGGTCTGGGTGCGGGCCTTCTGGCCCAGGCTGCCGGACAGCCAGGCCACCGTGACCCCCAGCGGTTCGAGCCAGCGGCGAAAGCTGTCCCGATGCTGCTCGGCAAGCAACTCGGTCGGCGCCATGATCGCCACTTGGTGCCCGTGCGCGACGGCGAGCAGCGCGGCTGCGGCGGCCACCACGGTCTTGCCGCAGCCCACGTCGCCCTGCACGAGCCGCATCATCGGGCAGCCGCTGGCGAGATCCGCGTCGATGTCGGCCAGCGCGGCGTGCTGTCCGCCGGTCAGCTCGAAACCCAGGCTGCCGAGAAAGCGCTGCCGCAGGTCCCTTGCCCGCTCGCTGCCCGCGGTCAGCACCACGGCCGCATCCTGCCGCGTGCGCTCGCGGATCTGCCGCAGGCTCAGGTGCTGGGCAAGCAGCTCCTCCAGCGCCAGCCGGCGCTGGCAGGGGTGCATGCCCGAACTCAGAAGGTGCAGGTCCGCGCCGGTGGGCGGGCGATGCACGTAACGGAGCGCATCGGCCAGCCCCGGCATGCCGGTCTGGGGCAGTTCGTCGGTGAGCAGGGGCAGCAGCCGGTCGAGCGCCTGACCGGTGAGATCCCGCAGGCGGAACTGGGTCAGCCCCTCGACGGCGGGATAGACCGGCGTCAGCCGCTCGTCCAGCGGCGCCGGCTGATCCGGGGCGAGCACGCGGTACTCGGGGTGCACCATCTCGTTGCCGAGCGGGCCGGGCCGCACTTCGCCGTAGCAGCGGAGCCGCGCGCCGGTCACCAGCCCGGCCTGCTGGGCCCGGGAGAAATGGAAGAAGCGCAGCGTGAGCTGGCCGGTCCGGTCGGTGAGGCGCACCAGCAGGCTCCGCCGGCGCCGGAAGGCCACGTCCGCCAGTGCGATCTCGCCTTCCACCACCACGCGCTGCCCCGGCCGGAGCGACCCGAGCGGAACAATCCGGGTCCGGTCCTCGTAGCGCTGGGGAAGCAGGAACAGCAGGTCCAGGGGCCGCCCGACGCCCAGCCGCGCCAGGCGTTCGGCCACGGCGGGGCCGACGCCGCGCAGGCTCAGGAGACTGTCGTTGGGCTTCGCGGACATCGCTGCCGGCCCGCGGGTGCGGCCTTCGGTCGCCGTTTCAGGGCACGAGGACCGCGTCCGCCTCGACGGCTGCGCCGCGCGGCAGGGAGGCGACGCCAATCGCTGCGCGGGCCGGGTACGGCTTGGAGAAGAACTCGGCCATCACTTCGTTGACCACGGCGAAGTGCCCCAGGTCCACGAGGAACACGGTGACCTTCACGGCATGGTCGAGGGACGAACCTGCGGCCTCCGCCACGGCCGCGAGATTGCGGAACACCTGCCGCACCTGGTCCCGCATCTCGCCGGTGAGCAACTGGCCCGTGGCCGGGTCCAGCGGCAGCTGGCCCGAAAGCCAGATGGCGCCGCCGGCGCGAATGCCCTGGGAGTAGGTGCCGATGGCGGCTGGCGCCTTCGGTGTATCGATGGGTTGCTTGCTCATGTGCAGGTACGACTCAGCTTCTCGACCACATTCATCCGCCGGAGCATCCGGATCACATCCGCCAGGTGCCGGCGATCCCGCACCAGGATCGAGAACAGCATGGTGGCTGAATCGTCCTGGCCCTCGTCGATGGACACCTGCTCGATGTTGGAGCCCGAGTCCGCGATGCGCGCCGCCACTTCCGCGAGCACGCCCGGCTTGTTGTTCACCTCCACCCGGATCTCGGCGGAGAACTCCCGGTCGATGCCGGCCTGCCAGGTGACCGCGATCCACTTGTTCGGCTGCTTCCGGTACTCACCGAGGTTGCCGCACACGTTGCGGTGGACCACGACGCCGCGGCCGGCGCTCAGGTAACCCATGATCGCATCCCCGGGAATCGGATGACAGCAGCGCGCGTAAGACACGACCAGGCCCTCGGTTCCCGCAATGGCGATCGGTGTGGGCTTGCCTGGCTCGGCGCTGATGGTGCCGGGCGCCTGCAGCAGCGCCTTGGCTACCAGGGGCGCGAGGCGCTCGCCGAGCCCGAGCTGCTCGAAAAGCTCGTTGGTGTTGTTGAGGCCGAACTCGTCGAGCAGCGCCTTCATCTGCACGTCGCTGATCTTCCGGAGCGGCGTGCCGGCATCCCGCAGCGCCTGGTCGAGCAGGCGGCGGCCCAGTTCGAGGGCCTCGTTGAAGCGCAGGTTCTTCAGGTACTGGCGGATCGACGCGCGCGCCTTCGCCGTGGCCACGAAGTTCACCCAGCTGGGATTCGGGTGGGCGCCCTTGGCCGTGATCACTTCCACCGTCTGGCCGTTCTCGATCTGCGTGCGCAGGGGCACGAGGCGCCGGTCGATCTTCGCGGCGACGCACCGGTTGCCCACGTCAGTGTGGACCGCGTAGGCGAAGTCCACGCAGGTGGAGCCCCGCGGCAGGCGCAGGATGTCGCCCTTGGGTGTGAAAACGTACACAGCGTCGGGAAACAGGTCGACCTTGACGTGCTCCATGAACTCTTCCGAGTTCGCCGCCAGCTGCATCTCGCTGATGCTGGCCAGCCACTCGCGGGCGCGGGCTTCCGGGGCGGCAACTTCCAGGTCCGTGTCCTTGTACTGCCAGTGGGCCGCGATGCCCCGCTCGGCAATGCGGTCCATCTCGCTGGTGCGTATCTGCACCTCGATGGGCATGCCGTTGGGGCCGAACAGACTGGTGTGCAGCGACTGGTAGCCGTTGATCCGCGGGATCGCGATGTAGTCCTTGAAGCGGCCCGGCATCGGCTTGTACAGCTGGTGCACGATGCCCAGCGTGCGGTAGCACTCGTCCACCGAGTCCACCACCACCCTGAAACCGAAGACGTCGGCGATGTCCCCAAGCGAGCGCTTCTTGCGCTCCATCTTCCGGTAGATGCTGTACAGGTGCTTCTTTCGGCCCGTCACGCTGGCCTTGATGGACGCGTTGTCCAGGGCGTTGTTGAGCCGCTCGGAGATCCGCTTGACGAACTGCTTCTGGTTGCCTTCGCCGCGCCGGACGGTCTTGTCGAGCACCCGGTAGCGGAACGGGTGGGCGTGGCGGAAGCCCAGGTCTTCCAGCTGGGTCTTGATCGCGTTGATTCCCAGGCGATTGGCGATGGGCGCGTAGATCTCCAGCGTCTCCCGCGCGATGCGCTGCTGCTTGTCACCGGGCATGGAGTCCAGGGTCTGCATGTTGTGCAGCCGGTCGGCCAGCTTGATCAGGATGACGCGGATGTCCTGGACCATCGCCAGCATCATCTTGCGGAAACTTTCCACCTGCAGTTCGGTGCGGCTGCTGAAGTTCAGCTTGTCCAGCTTGCTGACGCCGTCCACGAGGGAGGCGATTTCGGCGCCGAACTTCGCGGTGATCTCGTGCTTGGCGGTCGGGGTGTCCTCGATCACGTCGTGCATCAGCGCCGCCGCGAGGCTCTGGTAGTCCAGGCGCAGGTCCGCGAGGATCGTGGCGACCGCCACCGGGTGCGTGATGTAGGGATCGCCGGAGCGGCGCTTCTGGCCCTCGTGGGCATCGGCACTGAAGGCGTAGGCGTCAGCGATGATGCTGAGCTGCTGCTTCGGCAGGTAGTTCGCCTTCTGCAGCAGGCCGCTGAGCCCGGCGTTGCGGCGGGCCAGGGGCAGGCGATTCAGGATGGTGGCCGCGTAGTCCATCACCCGATTCTAGCCCCCGGGTGGCGGGCTATACCGGCGGGATTTCACGGCTGATCGGTCCGGGCCCGCGGCCGGCCGGGGATACCCCCCTTGCCGCTACCGTGCGGCACGGTGAGCGCGGCAAGGGGGGTATCCCCGGCCGGCCGCGGGCCCGGACCGATCAGAGCCAGGATCAGTCGGTGAGGTCGTCGTCCAGGCGGTCGAGCTGGATCGGCGGGTTCAGCAGGGCTTCGGCCTGCTCCCGGGCCATGAGGTCTTCCGGGGTCTGGTCGGCTTCCTTGAGCAGTTCGGCGGTCACGAGGCCGGCGGCGATCTCGCGCAGCGCCAGCACGGTGGGCTTGTCGTTTTCCCGTTCGAGCAGGGGCTCGGCGCCGTTGGCGATCCGGCGGGAGCGCTTGGCGGCGACCATCACCAGCTCAAACAGGTTCGGAATGTTCTTGAGGCAGTCTTCGACGGTGATGCGGGCCATGGTTCGATTCTCGGGTGTTTGCCGGGGACGCGACTCTAGGGCGGCGGCCGCGGAGGAGCAACGGCATATGCACAAATGCCATATGCCCGAGTGGGGTCAGCCCTCGAGAATTGCCCGTGCGCGCGCCGCCGTGCCGGGCGCGAAGGACGCCAGGTGGCCGCTCTTGCCCTGGAGGATCGCGACCAGGCCGTCCACCGCTTCGGCCAGCACCTCGTTCACCACGACGAAATCGAATTCCGCCCAGTGCGCCATGTCGTCCAGCGCCTGGCCGAGCCGGCGGCGGATGACCTCCTCGGAATCCGTGGCCCGGCTCCGCAGCCGCCGCTCCAGCTCCTTCACGGACGGCGGCATGATGAACACCGTCCGGCAGTCCGGCGCGTTGGCCCGGATCTGCCGGGCGCCCTGCCAGTCGATCTCGAGCAGCACGTCGTGGCCGCCGGCGCGCAGCGTCTCGACCTGATCGCGGCTTGTGCCGTAGAAATTGCCGAAGACTTCCGCGTGCTCGAGGAATGCGCCGGCGGCAACCATTTGCTGGAACTGATCTGGCTCGACGAAGCAGTAGTCCTTGCCCGGCGTTTCCCCCGGCCGCGGCTTCCGCGTGGTGTAAGAAATGGAGAAGCGCAGTCCCGGGTCCCGGGCCAGCAACGCCTTCACCAGCGTGGTCTTGCCGGCGCCGGACGGCGCGGACAGGACCAGGAGGGTACCCCGGCGGACTTCCTGCCCCGTTGGGGCGGTCTTGGATAGCGAACTCAAGGGTCGAAACTCCGCGAGTGGGTGACTTTCTGTTAGCGACGCAATATGCCGCTGAATGCTGAAATCCGCCATGGTTTCTTGACGACGTATCCCCGAACCAGGATAAATTCGCGTCTGTATGGGAAAAGCCAGATCGATAAAGCCGCGAGTCGAAGTGGGTTCCGGCAATGTCTTTGCCGATCTGAGTATTCCTGCGGCCGAAGAACGGCAGACCAAGGTGCGACTCGCAGTGGCCATTCAGCGGTCAGTTGCAGACCTAGGGCTTACCCAGGCAGAAGTTGCCCGGGTCCTGGGCACGAATCAGCCCAAGGTGTCTGCCCTGCTGAGTGCCCGTCTTGAGGGATTTTCGGTCGAGCGCCTTTTGAATTTTCTGGCAGCGCTTGGCAATGACGTCGAGATACTGGTTCGGAAGCGCAAGTCCAATCGGGGGCCGGGCAGGATTCACGTTGGCGGAATCTGAATTACCGGGGGCAATTGCGCCTCGTGGGGCTATTCCACGTTCTGGACCACTCACAGGCGGCAAGCCGGAAAGTGAGGCTTAGCAAGGCTGTCAGCGTGTTTCACAGCCTTGCCCAGTGGGCCGGCTACTCAATCGCGGCCCGCTCGAGACTCGGCGGGGCGATGCTAATCGCCGTTTGACGTAAGGACGAAAACTCGTCCGTTCGGGTGACTCGCAAGCAACCATTGCGGCTGATACTTGGTCCGTGGAAGTCCGGGCCCATGTAGCCTTGACCAAATTCAGTGAGGTAGGCGAAGTCTCATGCGAATCTCAAAGCAGTTGCTCAGTCTACTGGTGCTTCTTTGCTCCTCCAAGAGCATGGCGGCGGCGACGGTGTCCGTGACCCCGAGCAATGCTACTCCGAACATCGGTGACACGTTTTACGTGACGGTGAGCGGCGCCGGCTTCCCCGAAGTGGCGGGTGCGGTCCTCTTGTTGAACTTCAACAGCGCCGTTGTGAGCGTCAAGACCCCAACCCTCAGCAACGGTATCGTGCTTGCGCCAGGCTCACCTTTCGGCGGCGGCATTATTGCCGACAGCCCGTTCCTGTCCGGTGGCCAACTGGTATTTTTGGCACCCAACCCGCCACTGCCCATGCCCGCGGGCAGCTTCGATGCGATCCGGGTCTACTTTACGGTCGTTGGATTTGGTGCTGCCAATATTCTCCTCGTCCAGGATGGCCTTGATAATGCTTGGACTGACGCGAATACTTTCGAACCGATCCCAGTCACTTACACCCAGGCAGTTGTGCAAGTCGGTGGCCCAGCTGTAGCTGGCGACGATGGACCCGTGGCCGCAACTGAAGGCGTCGCAAAGAGCATTTCAGTAGGAACTAACGATACGGGCTTCACCAATCCGGTCTCGGTAACGGTCACGGCCCAGCCGACCCAAGGCACGATTACCGCGGTCAGCGCCCCCGGCCCGGCAGCCGGGATGACCATCACCTACACGGCCAACATTGGCGCGTCGGGCGCGGACAGCTTCACCTATGAGATGGTGGACAGTTATGCCGCGAGCGACTCAGCCACCGTGAACGTAAGTATCGGCCCAGACAGCGATGGCGACGGCCTCGGGAATGCCGATGACAATTGCACGCTAGTTGCGAACACAGCTACGGGGAACGTGCCAGGCACTTCCCCGCCGATCCCGAAGTACCAACTCGACAGCGACAACGACGGCTTCGGCAACGCCTGCGATGCAGATTTGAATAACACCGGGCAAGTTACGGCTGCGGATTACGCCATGCTCCGTTCGGTGGTTCTCTACCTCGCCACAGAAACGCCCCTGGCCGCCAAGGCTGACCTGAATGGGAGTGGGCAGGTTACGGCGGCTGACTCAGCCATTATGCGCGCCAGAATGAACACTGTGCCTGGGCCGTCAGGGCTTGCCTGTGCGGGAACCATCCCCTGCCCGTGATGGTGCGCAGCGCCAACTTACTAGCGCAAACTATTGTCAGGACGTCCACTTCGGCGGGGTTCTAGCTTTCACGGAGCTTGGAAGGCGCTGTGGCGACAGGGACTCTGTGGAGCTAGTAGGGATCGGTTTGACGTAATAGCCAGACATCACCCGTTTGGGTGATTCGTCAGGGACGCTTGGAGCACATACTCGGTCCCCGTAGCGCTGAAGAGCCATAGCTTCATTCCCAAATCTGACGCCTCAGGTCGCTCAGCACATTGGCTTGATGGGGACTCAACGCAATGAGCCTCACTTTGGTGCGTACAAAGAATCGCTTCTATGGAGTTGCCGTGCGCCCAATCCGTCTGATGCCTTCCCTGGTTATCGCCCTTACCGGCGCCACTGCATCCGCAGATCCCATCACTTACCTGGATCAGGAGCATCTCGTTGCCGCCTACGGCAACAATGTCTACCGCTATGTGACTTCCGCGGTGGACTGGAACGCGGCCCTTGCCGCCGCTTCGACCTATTCGTGGAATGGCAAAACCGGGCATTTGGTCACCGTTACGTCTCTGTCTGAAAACGACTTCATCTACGCCGCCTTTGTTGGTCCCCGAATCGCAGTCCCTGGCGCCGACGATGAGCAGGCCACGCCGTGGATTGCTCTGTCCGATTCCGTCGTCGAAGGTACTTGGAGGTGGCAGGCAGGACCGGAGCTTGGTGAAGTAGCCGCATTCACAAACTGGAACCTCGGCGAGCTTAACGGCTCTTCAGAAAACTTTGCCGTCCTTCACTGGCAGGATCGTGGACTTGGTACTGGCAAGTGGTACGACTACCCCGCTGCCGGTGGGTCTGGCTCAAGCGGGGGTCAGACGTTCGTTGTCGAATTCGAAGGTGCCATAGAGCCCATCACCCTAGCCGATGACTTCACCTACAACGCCTGTGCCCAGAGCTTGGGAGGAGTCATTCGGCTGACCAATCCAGGTGGTTTCGTTCCCGCAACCTGTACGTACGATGTCAATGGCAACCTCAAGGGGACTGCATTCGCAAGTACACCACTGACCAATGCTCCAGGTGCCTCGTTCGCAGCTTCTTTTGCCTACCGCATCCAAGGTGGGGGCGACGGCCTGGCATTCATCCTCCAGAACGACCCTCGGGGAGCGACCGCTGCGGGAGGGGGTGGTGAGGGGCAAGGCTGGGGAGACGAATGGCAGGGCAGTCCCGCCATAACGCCAATCTGGCGAATAGTCGTCGATACCTTCCAGAACTCGCTCAATCCAAGCGATAACTACATTGGCTTCAGCAAGAACTTTACCCAAGCCGATGCCGTAGTTGGGATTCTATCGCCCGCCTTCGGATTCCCTCCCTACGATCTCAATAGCGGTTCAACGCAGTACGTTTGGGTTGACTACAGCGCTGCCACTCAGCTACTTGCAGTCTACGCATCTGCAACGAACACCAAGCCACAGACGGAACTCTTTCGCCTTGGCGGACAAGACCTTACGGAACTGGGAGCCCAGTTCTACGTAGGGTTCTCAGCAGGTAGCGGAGCATCGACTGCTATACATGACATCGAGCAGTTCACGTTTAGATCTCCGGTACCAGATATAGACGGTGATGGTATCTACGACGCCAGCGATAACTGTGTACTGATGGCGAACCCGACCCAGCTCGACTCCAACGCGGACGGGTACGGCAATATTTGCGATGCGGACCTAAACAGCAGCGGATCCGTTACCGCGGCCGACTACGCGATCCTGCGGTCAGTGCTGAACCTCGCCGCTGCTTCAAGCCAAACAGCGGCCGGGGCTGACTTTAACGGGAGTGGAACAGTAACGGCCGCCGACTACGCCATCCTGCGTTCCAAGATCGGGACTGCCCCTGGACCATCCGGGCTCGCCTGCGCAGGTACGATTCCCTGCCCCTGATCTCGTTGTAAGAGTGAGCCCAATTCATCGCCCTTGACTCGGAGTCCCGTTACGGCGAGGTTCTCTGAATCTGCGCCCGCTAGATTTGGTCGTGTCGAACCCTATTCCACATTTTGCACCTGCTCACGGATCTGCTCGATGAGCACCTTGATGTCGACCGCATGCCGCGTCGTCTCCGCGTCGGCGGACTTGGAGCCGAGCGTGTTCGCCTCCCGGTTCAGTTCCTGTACCAGGAAGTCCAGGCGGCGGCCCACGGGCGCGTCCGACTTCAGGTTGTCCCGGAATTCGGCGAGGTGCGCGGTGAGGCGGTCCAGCTCCTCGCTCACGTCCAGCTTCTGGGCCAGCAGCACGATTTCCTGCTCGAGGCGGTCAGGGTCCACGGGAGTGCTGAGTGCGGCGACGCGCTCGGCCAGCCGCTCACGAATCTTCGCCAGCACGACTGGCAGACGCGCGATGACTTCCGCCACGTGGGCCTCGATCTCGACCAGGCGACGCTCCAGCATCTCGCCGATGCGGGCGCCTTCCCGGGCCCGTGCCGCATTCAGCTCGGCAATCACGGCCTCGAAGGTCTGCGCCACGACCGGCAGCAACGCCGCCGGGTCCGGTTCCTCCTGCTCAAGCACGCCGGGCCACCGCAGCACGTCGAGCGGGCTGACCGACGCCGAATTCCGGAGTTCGTCCGCAATGGCGCTGAAGTGCGCGACCAGCTGACGGACCAGGGGGAGATTGAGCTTTCCCGCCGGCGACCGGTTTTCGCCGGCGCGCAACGACAGGGAGGCCTCGACGCGCCCGCGGCCCAGCTGGCCCGTGGCGAGCTGGCGCAGGTCGGTTTCAATGACGCGACAGAAGTCCGGCAGCTTCAGCTGGACTTCCAGGTAGCGGTGGTTGATCGAGCGGACTTCCCAGAGCAGCTGTCCCTGGGGTGTGGCGGTTTCGCCCCGCGCAAAGCCGGTCATGCTCCGGATCACGCGACGGCGCTCACGTTTATGGCAAAAATTCTGTGCATCGCGTTTGTGCCCCGTTAGACTGCCGCGAAGTATCACCGGGAGTTGCCTTGCGCGTCGAGTACGCAGACCTGAGCCTGATTGGCGACCGCGAGGAGAACCAGGATCGCGTGCAGGTGATCGCCGCCGATCAAACCGTGCTCCTGATCGCCGTGGACGGCATGGGCGGCCACGCCGACGGGGCCAAGGCGGCCCAGCTGGCCACGGAGACCGTCCGCGATGCATTCAGCCGCGTCACCCACCCCGTCTTCGATCCCATCGGGTTCCTCCACCTGGCCATCGGCCGGGCCCACGTGAACCTGGTCACCCTGGGTGCGCGCCTGTCGCTCGAATCCCGGCCCCGGGCCACCTGCGCGCTGTGCCTGGTCCAGGACGATGCGGCCTACTTTGCCCACGTGGGCGACAGCCGCATCTACCACCTCCGCAATGGCGGGGTCCGCGAGCGCACCCGGGACCACAGCCACGTGGAGCTGCTTCTCCAGGAGGGCGTGATCACCGAAGCCGAGATCGCGGCCCACCCCATGCGGAATTTCGTCGAATGCTGCCTCGGCGGCGACGCCTGGCTCCCCGGCATGACGATCACGCGGCAGAAGCGCCTGGAGCCCGGCGATGTGCTGATGGTCTGCACCGATGGACTGTGGTCTGGCCTGGGCGATGACCAGATCGGCGCGCTGGCCGCCGGCGAAGGCCAGCCACTGGCGGGCGGTCTGCGTCGGCTTGGCGAACTGTCCGTGCGGGCCTGCGGGCCCTACAGCGACAACACCTCCGCGGCCGCGCTCCGTTATCTCGGCACGGGCGAGAGCCCGGAAAAGCCCCGCAAGGCAACGAAGGCGCCTCCCAAGGCCCAGTCCAGGGCGGCGGCGCCATGAGCGCTTCCCCAAGCGTTGCGCGGCCCAGTGGCCGGGCGCCAACCGAACTCCGCAAGGTTTCCTTCGAGACGGCCTTCACCCGGCACGCCGAGGGCTCGGTGCTGGCCAGTTTCGGCGACACGCGCGTGCTCTGCACCGCCAGCGTGGAGACCGGCGTCCCGTCCTTCCTGCGCAACTCCGGCCGCGGCTGGATCACCGCGGAGTACGGCATGCTGCCCCGCGCGACCCACACGCGGACCCGGCGCGAGTCGGCGCAGGGCAAGCAGACGGGGCGCACGCTGGAAATCCAGCGCCTGATCGGCCGGTCGCTTCGGGCCTCGGCCAACATGGAGGCACTCGGCGAGCGCACCATCACCCTCGACTGCGATGTGCTGCAGGCCGACGGAGGTACGCGCACCGCCGCCATCTCCGGCAGCTACGTGGCGCTGGTGCTCGCCGTACAGTCACTGGTGGCCAGCCGCACCATTGCGTCCAGCCCGTTGCACGGCCAGGTGGCCGCCGTGTCCGTGGGCATCTACCGGGGCCAGCCGGTTCTCGATCTCGACTACGCCGAGGATTCCGGCGCCGAGACCGACATGAACGTGGTCATGAACGAAGCCGGCCAGTTCATCGAGGTGCAGGGCACTGCGGAAGGCCACGCGTTCCGCCGGGAGGAACTGGACAAGCTGCTTGACCTCGCCGTCGCCGGCGTGCGCGGCATCATGCAGGTCCAGAACGCCGCCGTGGCCGACGCGGTCGCCAGCCTTGCCCAGCGCCGCGGCAGCTGAGGTCGTCCTGGCCAGCGGCAACGCCGGCAAGGTCAGGGAATTTCAGGCGTTGCTGGGCCCCGAGTGGCGGGTCCGGCCCCAGTCCGACTTCGGTGTCGCGCCGGTCGAGGAGACTGGCAATACCTTTCTCGCCAACGCCCTGCTGAAGGCGCGGCATGCCGCGCGGGCCACCGGCCTGCCGGCCCTGGCCGACGATTCCGGACTCGAGGTCGACGCGCTCGGCGGCGAACCGGGCGTGAAGTCGGCCCGCTATGCCGGGGCCCTGGCCGATGACGCGGCCAACTGCGGCAAGCTGCTGGCGGCGCTGGCGGGTGTCCCCGACGCGCGCCGCACGGCGCGCTTTCGCTGTGTCCTGGTCTGGGTCAGCGGGCCGGACGACCCCGAGCCGGTGGTGGCGGAGGGTGCCTGGGAAGGGCGGATCCTGTCCGCCCCCCGGGGCCGGGGCGGCTTTGGCTACGATCCCGTGTTCCTGGATCCGGTGGCCGGGCTGGCGGCTGCGGAACTCGAGCCGGCGGCGAAGAACGCCCGCAGCCACCGGGGCCGCGCACTGGCCCGGTTGCGGCCCCTCCTGGAGGCCCGGCAGGGCCCCGGGCGGCGGGATTTATTCACAAGGGACGGGGGAGCATGAAATATCAGCTAGATACGTCGCCCTTATTAAATTCATTACACGCATACACGCTTTACTCTATTGTTTTATATAACAAAGACTGTTTGGCTAAAACTTCACCAACGTTACAGATTCTCCCTCCCGGAGGGATTTAAGGGCTGCCGAATCCGAGTCCTCCACAGACTTATCCACAGGTTCTGTGGATAAGTACCTGCCCGCCATGCAGCTTGCGGCCTCGCTCCCTAATGGCTATCCTTCCGCGCCCCACGACTGGCGCGCCAGACGCGGCGATCCATCCGCCCCAACCACAGCCCACTGACGGTGACTTTGCATGAAAGCCGACATCCATCCCGCCTACGCCGACCTGAAAGTCACCTGCAGCTGTGGCAACGAATTCGTGACCCGCTCCACGCTGGGCCGCGACCTGCACGTGGAAGTCTGTTCGTCCTGCCACCCGTTCTACACGGGCAAGCAGAAAATGCTCGACACCGCCGGCCGCGTCGACAAGTTCCGCCGCAAGTACAGCCGCCCCGAGCAACCGGCCGAGTAACTGCCGCCCACCCCTGCGGCGTTCCACGCCGCTCGTCCAGCCAGCCGCGCCAACATCCGTAGCCGCCGCCAGAAGCGTGACCCGGGCGGGTGCGCTGCGTCGGCGCCTTCCCTATAATGTGGAATTCAGTTGGCCCGTACGAAGCCGGATACGATCATGAGCGACGCGAATAAGGACGGACGCACCTACGTCGTCAGGGACAAGGCGACCGGCAAGGAGTTCGAGCTCAAGGCCCGGGCTGGGACCACCGGTCCCGACGTGGTGGACATCCGCAACCTGTTCACGGGCCAGGGGCTCTTCACGTATGACCCCGGCTTTGGCTCCACGGCGGCGTGCGAGAGCAAGATCACCTACATCGACGGCGACGCGGGCATCCTCATGTACCGGGGCTACCCGGTCGAGCAGCTCGCGGCCAAGAGCTCCTTCATCGAAGTCGCCTGGCTGCTTCTCTACGGCGAGCTGCCCACGCAGCCCCAGCTGGTCGAGTTCGATCGCACCATCCGCACCCACACGATGCTGAACGAGACGATCCTCCGTCTCTTCAACGGGTTTCACCACGACGCCCACCCGATGGCCATGGTTGCCGGAGTGGTGGCGTCCATGTCGGCGTTCTACCACGACACCACCGACATCCTTAACCCGCGCCACAGGGACATCTTTGCCCATCGCATCATCGCCAAGCTGCCCACCATCGCGGCCGCTGCCTACAAGCACTCGCTGGGCCAGCCGTTCACCTACCCGCGCAACGACCTGGGATACTGCTCCAACCTGCTGCACATGTTCTTCGCGGTACCGGCCGAGCCCTACCACGTGGACCCGGTGGCGGCGGAGGCCCTGGACCTGCTCTTCATCCTGCACGCGGACCACGAGCAGAACTGCAGCACCTCGACCGTGCGCATGGCCGGCAGCTCCGGCACCAATCCCTACTCCGCCATTTCCGCCGGCATCTCCGCGCTCTGGGGCCCCGCCCACGGCGGCGCCAACGAAGCCGTGCTGAACATGCTCGAGGAAATTGGCACGGCGGCAAACATCCCGAAGTTCATCGCCAAGGCCAAGGACAAGGACGATCCCTTCCGCCTGATGGGCTTTGGCCATCGCGTGTACAAGAACTACGACCCGCGGGCCACGATCATCCGCGAGACCTGCCACAAGGTGCTGGCGCGTCTGGGCCGCAATCAGCCGTTGTTCGACCTGGCGCTGAAACTTGAAGAGATCGCGCTGAAGGATCCCTACTTCGTCGAGAAGAAGCTCTACCCGAACGTGGACTTCTACTCCGGCATCATTTACCGGGCCCTCGGCATTCCGAAGTCCATGTACACGGTGATGTTCGCGATCGCGCGCACCGTAGGCTGGGTCGCCCACTGGACGGAAATGATCACCGATCCCGACGGCCGCATCGGCCGCCCCCGGCAGCTCTACACGGGCCCGACGACGCGCGACTACATCGACGTCGCCAAGCGCTCGTAAGAGCGCCGACCGGCGCTCCTACAGGGCAGGGGAATTCAGTAGTTCCCCAAGCTCCTTCAGGCTGGCCCGCCGCATCGGGCGCCCGTCCACCGGCGAGAGCGGCGCGTGCCCCCGCAGCCGCAGTGGAAACACCGTGGCGGAAAATTCGCAGTCGTGGGCCGCGAACCGGAAGGCAGGAAAGGGTTCGACCTCGTCGTGTCGCAGGCGATGGCGGCGTGCCACATCCCGCGGGCGGATGCCGAGCGCTTCCAGCGCCGCGCCCACCGACTCGACCGTATCGCTGAACAGGTGCAGATCCACTGCCGAGTGGGGCGTGGCCGTCCCGCTGAGCACATCGCCGACCAACCGGGGGTGAAACTCCGCAAGGGCGCGCATGACTTCGAAGGCCGCCTGCCGCAGTCCCTCCAGCAGGGCGGGCTGCGTGGCCCCGTGAAAGATCCGGGCGCGCTCGGCAAGTGCCGCCTCGATCTCCGCGTTGTCGGGCAGCGGCGCGTTCCGGCCAAGCCCGAGCCGTTCCGCGGCCTTGGCCTTGGCGCCGCGGAAGTCGGTCAGGCCTTCCTCCTGGATGATTCGCGCGGCCTCGACTGCGAGGGCAGTCCGGCGATGATCGGGCGCTTCCGGCCGCCGCTGGCCGGGGCGCCGCGGGTTGCGGTTGCGACCGCCGTCAGAAGATCTCATTGCTGTCGGTGGCCGGCGCGCTGAGGGTATCGGCGCCGGCGCTCTCGCCGGAATCGGTTCCCAGGGTGGCCAGGTCGGATTCCCGGAAGAGTTCGAACGTGGCGTCGGGCGTTCCCGCCAGGGCAAGAAGGCCCGTGGATGCCGAAATGCGGGCGGTGACGATGCCCGCGGGCCGGGGCAACGGCGCTTCCGGCGTGCCCTTGAGCGCCTCGGCCATGAAGTAGATCCACATGGGCAATGCCGTCCGGCTGCCTTCCTCCCGGGAGCCCAGCGTGCGTTCCTGGTCGAAGCCCACCCAGGCGGTGGCCACCAGTTCCTGGTTGAAGCCGCTGAACCAGGCATCGCGCCGGTCGTTGGACGTGCCGGTCTTGCCGGCCAGGTCCGCCCGGCCGAGCGCGAGGGCGCGGCGGCCCGTGCCGCGCCGGATCACGTCCCGCATCATGTCGTACATCAGATAGCCGTTCTCGGCGGTGATGATCCGCGGCGCCTGGGTGTCGCCCGCTAGGAAGACCGGCGTCTCGCTGACGCTGGGCCGCCAGGTCCCGGCGTGCGCGATCATCTCGGCGGCGTCCCGGTAGACGGGAATCTCCTGGCCGGGGCGGGCCCTGGGCAAATCGGGGATCGAGCCGTCGCCCGCGGGCTGCCCGGCCGTGTCCGGGCCGGGGGCCGGGGGTGCGGCCACCCGGGTAACCGCCGGGCGGGCGTCACCGAGCCATTGCTCCACGCAATCCGCGCAGACGATCTTGCGGGGTGCCTCGAAAACCAGCGTGCCCCGGGAATCCTCGATGCGCTCGATGAGGTACGGGTCCACCCGGTGCCCGCCGTTCGCGAAGCCGGCAAACCCGGCCGCCATGTCGCGGGGTGCCGCCGCACCACTGCCCAGCACCATCGTGGGGTTCCGCGGCATGACGCTGTCCGGGAGACCGAAGGGCCGGATGTGGCGGATGGCCCGGCCGATCCCGGTGCGCAGCAGCACGCGGATGGATACCAGGTTCAGGGACTGGACCAGCCCTTCGCGGAGCCGGGTGGGGCCGTAGAACCGTCCCGTGTTGTTTTCCGGACGCCACACTTCCTCGTCCGGACCCGCGTTGTCGAACACGATCGGCGCGTCGTTGATGATGGTCGCGGGAGTGAAGCCGTTCTCGAGGGCGGCCGAGTAGACGAAGGGCTTGAAGGACGAGCCTGGCTGGCGTTTCGCCTGGACCGCCCGGTTGAACTTGCTGGCGAAGAAGTCATAGCCGCCGGACAGGGCCACCGTGGCGCCATCCAGCGGGTCCAGTGACACGAGCGCGCCTTGCACGGCCGGCAGCTGGGCGAGCAGCCAGCCCCGGTTCACCGTCCGGAGCAGGTAGACCACGTCGCCCACGCCCACCATGTCCGCCGCCCTGGCCGGCGATGGCCCCAGCGTGTCGTCGTCGACGAAGGCCCGCCAGCGCAGGCCGGCCCAGGGCACCGTCGCCGCGCCGAGATCATGAACATAGAAGGTTGCCGAGTTGTCGTCGTTGAGACCGGTGACGACCGCGGGAAACAGGTCCGGGTGCACCGGGTAGGCATCGAGGAGCCGCTGCAGCGCTGCCTCCCGGGTCAGGGTCGGGTCGAGTCGGCCCAGCACGTCCCTGTCCAGCGCGCCCCGGAACCCGTGGCGCCGGTCGTATTCCAGCAACGTGGTGCGCAGCGCCCGGTCCGCGGCGCCCTGCAGCCGGCTGTCGATGGTCGTCGTCACCCGGTAGCCCTCGCTCGTGGCGCCCGAGCCGAAGCGGGTGACCATCTCGGCGCGAACCATTTCGGCGATGTAGGGGGCGTCGAGCTCGACGGACGGGCCGTGCAGCTTCGACTCGATGGGCGAGGCCAGGGCGGCCTCGTAAGCCGGCTCGTCCAGGTAGTCGAGCTCCAGCATGCGCCGGAGCACGTAGGCCCGCCGCTCCCGCGCCCGCTCCGGGTCCGAGACCGGATTGAGCTGGGACGGCGCCTTGGGAATCCCGGCCAGCAGGGCGGCTTCGGCGGCAGTCAGCTGGTTCAGGCCCTTGCCGAAGTACACCTCCGCCGCGGCGGCGATGCCGTAGGCCCGCTGGCCCAGGAAGATCTTGTTCAGGTACAGGGCGAGGATGTCTTCCTTGCTGAAGGCCTGCTCGATCTGGAGCGCCAGCAGGATCTCCTTGGCCTTGCGGACGAAGGTCCGCTCCGGCGTCAGGAAGTAGGCGCGCGCCAGCTGCTGGGTAATGGTGCTGCCGCCCTGGGAGCGCTGGCCCGTGCGGATGAAATTGAAGCCCGCCCGCACCAGGCCCTGGTAGTCGAAGCCCGGGTGCTGGAAGAACCGGTCGTCCTCGGCGGCGAGGACCGCCTCCACCAGCACATCGGGGATGTCGGCGTACCGCACCGGTATCCGGCGGAACTCCCCCAGCTGCGCAATGAGACGCCCGTCACGGGAATAGATCCGCAGCGGCACCTGGAGGGGTACGTCCTGCATGCTTTCCACGGACGGCAGGCCCGGGGACAGGAAATACCAGGCGCCGGCGCCCGCGGCCCCCAGTGCGATAACGAGGGTCAGCGCGGCGCCGAGCAGCCCCAAAAATGCCCGGATAAGTAATTTCATGAAGAAGCGGGAAAGGTACCTTGCGCGCCCCGAGGCGATTATGCATATTGGCCGCGGTTTTTGGGCAAACCTACTGAAAGGTGGGGACGCAAAGCCACCGGTCTACGGGACTGCGCAAGGTGCAAGGCCTGATTTACAGGCTTGGCGAGGGGTGCAGGGTCCTATGATAGCGGGGCTGCCAGACGGCTGAACGCCTGTCGCGTTCGCGGTCTGCACCCGTTTGCATTCGACTCTGATTGTGCGTGGCCATGTGTCTGCATGGCGACGCCGTTCCCCCTCCGCAGTCCCGCGGATGGTCGGATTTTGTGTCTTCCTGACCGGTATCCAGCCGCCTGGTGAAGCGCGTCACATCGCGTTTCTATCGGCGGTGATATATGGTTAAATCGCGTTTGTAACGCGCCGAAGACGTTGTTTGCGCAACCTCTGGAGTTAGAAGGGAAAAGCAGTGCTTTTCGGCTCACGTTCCAGGCCTCTGATAGGCCTTGACATAACGACCTCGTCGATCAAGCTCGTCGAGCTGACGCAGAGTGGCAAGAGCTATCGCGCTGAAAGCTATGCCGCCGAGCCGACGCCGCCGAACGCCATCAACGAGAAAACCATCGTTGATGCGCCTGCCGTTGGCGAGGCCATTCGGCGTGCGCTGAAACGCGCGGGCACCAGCTCCCGGGAAGTTGCCATCGCGATCAGCGGCGATGCTGCCATCACCAAGATCATCCAGATGCCGCGGCGGCTCTCCGCCCGCGAGCTCGAGGGCCAGGTGGAAATCCAGGCCGACCAGTACATTCCGTTCCCGATGGAGGAAGTCAGCTTCGACTACGAGCTGATGGGGCCCTCCGCTGCCGATCCCGAGATGCTCGACGTGCTCCTCGTGGCGACGCGCACGGAGAACGTGGACCAGCGCAAGGCGGCCGTCGAGGCGGCCGGCCTCATCGCCAAGGTCGTCGACGTGGAGCCCTTCGCGCTGGAGAACGCCTGCCACCTGCTCGCGCACCAGATGCCCGACGGCGGCATGCAGCACCTGATCGCCATCGTCGACTTCGGGGCCAGCAACACCACTTTCAGCGTGCTCAAGGATATGCGGGTGATCTACACCCGGGACTTCTCCTTTGGCGGCCAGCAGCTGACGGAAGAAATCATGCGCACCTACGGCCTCAGCCTCGAGGACGCCGGCCGTGCCAAGAAGGAAGGCGGACTCCCGGGCAACTACGAGCCTGAGGTCCTGGTGCCCTTCATCGACGACATGACCCAGCAGGTCAGCCGTTCACTGCAGTTCTTCCTGGCGTCCGGCGGCGGCCGCGAGCAGCCTGACCAGATCCTGGTCTGCGGCGGTTGCGCCAACATTGCCGGCGTCGCCGACATGATCTCGAGCAAGGTGGGCATTCCCA
Source organism: Gammaproteobacteria bacterium (assembly GCA_040080965.1). Lineage (GTDB taxonomy): Bacteria > Pseudomonadota > Gammaproteobacteria > Steroidobacterales > SHZI01. The sequence continues at coordinate 35,082 of JBEBHH010000005.1, forward strand.
CCGAAATCGGCGACCCGCTCGGGCAGATGAAGATCGCCAGCAAGGCGAAATCCCAGGGAATCCGGCGGGACGCGACTGCCCTGCTGACCGCCTGCGGGCTTGCGCTGCGGAGCTTCGACAAAAATGCCTAATATCAATCTGCTGCCCTGGCGGGCAGAACTGCGGGCAAAGCGGCGCAACCAGTTCTTCATCGGGCTGGGCGCCTCTCTGGGCGCTGCCGGCCTCGCGGTGCTGGCTTCCAACTTCGTGATGGAAGGCATCATCAGCAACCAGAACGGCCGCAACGAGGTCCTGAAGACGGAGATCGCGGCGCTGGACAAGCGCATCGCGGAGATCCTCGACCTCGAGGCGAAGAAAGAGCGCCTGCTCGCGCGAATGGAAATCATCGAGCAGCTCCAGCGCAGCCGGCCCGAGATCGTGCACGTCTTCGACGAGATCGTGCGCACCCTGCCCGACGGCGTGCGGCTGGTGTCCATCAAGCAGACCAACCGCCGCCTCGAGATCAAGGGCGACGCCGAATCCAACACGCGCGTGTCGGCCTTCATGCGCAACATCGACAAGTCCAAGTGGCTGACCCAGCCCGACCTGCAGGTGGTCGAGGTGCGCGAGGCCGGGACCAAGGCGAAGAAGAGCACTGGCCCCGTCGAGACCGGCGAGTTCGCCGGCCGTTCCTCCCAGTTCACCGTGTACGCCAACCAGGTGTCCACGGGTGGTGACGAGGAGGTCTCGAAATGAGCTTCATCGAAGATCTCAAGAGCCTCGATATCAACGACATCGGCCGCTGGCCGCTGCCGATCCAGGCCTTCTTCATGGTCCTGTTCTTCTTCATAGCAACAGTCGGTGCGTTCTGGTTCTTCGTCTGGCAGAACCAGATGCCGAGGCTCGAGAAGGCCCAGGCCGAGGAGCGGGAACTCCGCACCACCTTCGAATCCAAGCAGAAGAAGGCGGCCAACTTCAGCAGCTACAAGGCCCAGCTTGCCGAGATCGAGCGTTCCTTCGGCACGATGCTTCGCCAGCTGCCCGGCAAGACCGAGATTCCGAACCTGCTGGTAGACATCTCCCAGACTGGCCTCGGCGCGGGTCTGCAGGAGGAGCTTTTCCAGCCCATGGATGAGGTCCGCAAGGATTTCTACGCGGAAAAGCCGATCAAGATCCGCCTGTCGGGCGCGTACCACGAGTTCGGCCGCTTCGTGAGCGAGATCGCCGCGCTGCCCCGGATCGTGACCCTGCACGACATCGAGATCATGCCCAAGGGCAAGGATGCGCCCTTCGACGAGCTGGTCCTCAACGTAACTGCCAAGACCTATCGCTACCTCGATGAGGAAGAAGTGATGGATGCGGCGGCTGCCGAGGAGGGCAAGGCCACAAAGGGCAAGGGCAAGGCGCGCACCACCCGCGACACCAGCAAGGGCAAGGCGAAGCCCAAGCCCAAGGCAGAGAAGAAGGGTTGATGGCGATGGGCTCCTCCACACGAACACTTTCGAGCGTGCTGCTGGCGGCGGTCGTGTTGACTGGCTGCGGCGGCGGGCAATCCGACCTGCTCGAGTACATCGACAAGACCAAGGCACGGCCGGGCGGCCGCATCGAGCCGCTCCCGCAGATCAAGCCTTATGAAACCTTTGCCTACGAGGCCGACAGCCTCCGCTCACCCTTCGTGCCGGACCGGCCCGCCGGCCGGGCTGGTTCGTCAGGTCCCCGGCCCGAGGCCACGCGGCCCAAGGAATACCTGGAGCAGTTCCCCATCGATACGCTGTCCATGGCCGGCACGATCAGCCAGTCCAGCAGCACGTACGGGCTGGTGCAGACCCAGGACGGGCTCCTGCACAAGGTGAAACCGGGCAACTACATCGGCCAGTACGACGGGCGCGTGGTCGCGGTCACGCCCTCCGAGATCCAGATCGAGGAACTGGTGCCGGATGGCATCGGTGGCTTCTACAAGCGGTCGGCAGCGATCGCCCTCGCGAACTAGGTTGTAGAACTGATTTTCAGCATTGAACGGGCCGGCGCCTGAAGGCCGGTCGGCGACACAGGACAGTTTGGGAGTACGGGATGATGAGCACGACCAGGGGCAATGAGGGACGCGGAACGCCGGCCAGGTGGGTGACTGCCGCGGGCCGTGGCCTCGCAGCAGTGATCGCCGGGCTGATGCTCGCGCTCACCGGAGCCACGCTCGCCAGCGCCCAGAATGCGCCGGCGGCCGCCGGCGCCAACCAGCTCAAGGACATCCAGGTGCAGTCGCTCGACGGCGACCGCATCGAGTTGCGCCTGCTTACGTCCGGTCCTGCGCCCACGCCCCTGGCCTTCACCATCGACAACCCCGCCCGCATTTCCCTTGACCTCCAGGGCACGACGCTCGCGCTGCCGTCGCGGCGCAAGGACGTGAAGATCGGCGCCCTCGACACCATCCTTGCCGCCGAAGCCGATGGCCGGACCCGCGTCGTGCTGAACCTCGACCGCATGGTTCCCTACGAGACCCGCGTCGACGGCAACGCCGTCGTCGTGATCCTGGGCGCCGCGGCGCCCGCCGAAGGGGTCGTCGCCACGTTCCCGGCCGCTGCCCCCGCGAGCGCTCCCGCTGCCGCGTCCGCAGTCCCTGCCGGCGGCCGCCGCATCGACAACCTGGACTTCCGCCGCGGCGAGAATGGCGGTGGCCGTGTGATCGTCACCCTGTCCGACCCCGGCACGCCCGTGGACGTACGCAAGGAGGGCGACCGCATCCTGCTGACCTTCGCCGGCACCACGCTCCCGGACAGCCTGCTGAAGCGCATGGACGTCGGCGACTTCGCGACGCCCGTGAGCATGATCGAGTCTGGCCGCACGCCGGCCGGCGCCCGCATCAGCATCGCCGCCCGGCTGCCCTTCGAGGAGCTGGCGTACCAGTCGGACAACCAGTTCACCGTCGAGGTCGCGCCCGTCGTCAAGGCCGAAGTCGAGGCCAAGCCGACGCTGTTCAGCGCCGATCGCGAATACACCGGCGAACGGCTGACCCTGTCCTTCCAGGACATCGAGACCCGCGCCGTGCTCCAGCTGCTGGCCGACGTCAGCGGCCGCAACATCGTCGTGTCCGACACCGTGCAGGGCAATGTGACGCTCCGCCTGCAGAACGTGCCCTGGGACCAGGCGCTGGACATCGTCCTCGCCACCAAGGGCCTGGACATGCGCGAGAACGGCGGCGTGATTATCGTGGCCCCGGCCGACGAGATTGCTGCCCGCGAAAAGGCCGACCTGGAGGCGCGCAAGGAGATCCGCGAGCTCGAGCCGCTGCTTTCCGAGTACGTGCAGGTCAACTACGCCAAGGCTTCGGACCTGGCCGAGCTCATGAAGGGTTCCAAGGGCAATTCGCTGCTGTCCGAGCGCGGTTCCGTCGGCATCGACGAGCGCACCAACACATTGCTGGTCCAGGACGTGGCCGAGCGGATTACCGAGATCCGGCGTCTCGTCGGCACCCTGGACATCCCGGTGCGGCAGGTGCTGATCGAGTCCCGCATCGTCATCGTGCGGGATGACTTCAGCCGCGACCTGGGCATCCGGTGGGGTGTCACCGCGGTCAAGGACACGTCCGACGGCCTGATCGCCGTGACGGGCTCCGGCTCCGGCACGAACACGATCGTCAATTCCGGCGTCGACAACATCAACAACAGCGGCCAGCCGTTCCCGGTGGAACTGCCGAACCAGGACGACCGCTACAACGTCAACCTGCCGGTGGCCAACCCGGCCGGCCAGCTGGCCCTGGCCCTGCTGGACGACGACTTCCTCGTGGACCTCGAGCTGTCGGCCCTGCAGGCCGAGGGCCGGGGCGAGGTCGTGTCCTCGCCGCGGGTGATCACCGCGAACCAGAAGGAAGCGTCCATCCGCCAGGGTGTCGAGATTCCCTACCAGGAAGCGGCCTCCAGCGGCGCGACGACCACCCAGTTCAAGGAGGCCGTGCTGAGCCTTACGGTGACGCCGCAGATCACCCCCGACGACCGGATCATCCTGGACCTGGAAGTCACCAAGGATAGCGTCGGCGCCGTGGTGACCAACGAGCGCGGCGGTTCGGTGCCCAGCATCGACACCCGCGCGATCCAGACCCAGGTGCTGGTGAACAACGGCCAGACGGTCGTTCTCGGCGGCATCTACGAGACCGAAGAGTCCGAGGACTACACGAAGGTGCCGTTCCTCGGCGACATCCCGGGCGTGGGCGCGCTGTTTCGCTCGACCCGCAAGGTGTCGAACAAGTCCGAACTGCTGATCTTCGTGACGCCGAAGATCCTGCGGGAAGGTTCGAACATTTACTAAGGCAAGGTTTTACCAGGGAAAGCGCCGGCAGGGCTCAGGGGCCTTCCGGACTGTGGTGAGGGAGTAATCGTGGTCAAAAAACTGATTTCACTGTGCTTGGTCGTGGCATCCGCCGCGCTGATGTCCTGCGGCGGTAGCAGCAACACCATCACGGGGCCGGGGGGTGGGGGAGGTACCACTGAGGTGGCTACCGTCACGCTGCTGGCAGCCACGCCGCAACTCCAGTCCGATCAGGCGGGGGCCAACGTCGTGGGTCTGACCGCCCAGGTCAAGGACATCAACAATGCCGTCATCGCCGACATTCCCGTGACGTTCAGCGCCACGTCGGGGTCGCTGGCTGTCACGCAGTTCACGACAGACGGCTCGGGCCTGGCCCTGGCCCAGCTGTCCAATGGCACCAATCCCGCGAACCGGGTGATCACCGTCACCGCCACCGCCGGGACCGTCACTGGTTCGGTGGACATTGCGGTCGTCGGCACGACCCTAGCCTTCACGGGACCCGCGTCCCTGGCATCGGGCGACACCGGATCCTACGTACTGGTCGCAAAGGACTCGAAGGGCGCAGGTATCGCCGGTACTACGGTTGCCCTGTCGTCTGCCACGGGCAACACGATCGCAGCCCCGTCACTGGTAACTGACGGCAGCGGGAACGTACCATTCACGGTCACTGCCTCCGCCGCCGGCAACGACACCATCACCGCCAGCGGACTTGGCATTACTACCACCAAGGCGGTTGCAATCTCCGGCGACGTATTCGCCTTCACCGCCCCCGCCTCGGGCACCGAGGTCGACATCGGGGCCGTGCAGGCACTGACGGTTCGCTGGACCAAGAACGGCGTGCCTCAGGTTGGCCAGACGATCACGTTCTCCAGCACCCGCGGTACGCTCTCGGCTGCGTCCGCAGTCACCAACGGCTCCGGTGACGCCAGTGTCACCATCTCGGCCACGACAGCCGGCCCGGCGGTGGTCACTGCGACCAATCCGGAAACGACCACAACCACCCTGCCCATCGAGTTCGTCGCGATCACGCCGTCCACGGTGGAGATCCAGGCGTCCCCCCTGACCGTGGGCGCCGGCGAGCAGAGCGAGCTGACAGCGTTGGTGCGGGATGCCTCCAACAACCTCGTGAAGAACCAGGTTGTGCAGTTCCTGATTCAAACCGACATCACAGGCGGCTCCCTGTCGGTTGGCTCGGATGTGACCGACAGCCAGGGTCGTGCGAAGTCCGTGTACACGGGTGGTTCGGTCCCGAGCGCGGCGAACGGCGTGACGATCCGCGCCACGGTGCAGGGCACGGCAATTACCGACACGGTGGATTTGACCGTTGCGCGGCAAGAACTCTTCCTGACCCTGGGTACCGGCAACACGCTGTTCGAGATTGGTACCGCCACCTACGCCAAGGAATGGGTAATTCTCGTAACCGACGTCGAAGGCAATGCCGTAGCGAACAAGACAGTGCAGGCCAGCATCCGGTCGAGGGAGTACGCGAAGGGCTTCCTTGCATACACGGATCCCCCCGGCGCCTGGATATACGGCGGCGTTTCGCCCGTCTGGTGCCCCGATGAGGACGTCAATCTCAACGGCATCCTGGACACCGGCGAGGACAATAACGCCAACAACCAGATCGAGGCGGGCAACGTTGCCCTGGTTGCCGCGGTGCCGGAGTCGGCGCCTTTGAGCAGCCCCTGCGCCAGCGCGGGCTCGACCGGGACGTCCGCCAACGTCGTTACTAACAGCCAGGGGCGGGCCCGTGTGTGCGTGTTCTATCCGCAGAACTACGCCCTGTGGGTGAAATCAAGGCTGACCGCGAAAGCCAGCGTGACGGGCGGCAGCGAGTTCAGTGAGTCCACTCTGTTTACCCTCGAGGTTCTTTCCGACGACGTGGACTCGGAGAATGAGACGCCCCCAAATCTCTACAGTCCCTTCGGCGCCGACAATGGTCCCGGGAGTCCGCTGACGGGCGTTCCCGCCACCGACTGCGCCGTGCCGCCTCCCTGATCGGGGCAGCCCGACGCGAGTACCGCGTAACACAGGCCGGCGCAAGCCGGCCTGTTCTTTTTCTGGAACGCCTGCCCGTTGACGCTCCCGCCCCGATCCCCAACACTCCGCGCCATGTCGACGGGCAGCATCTTCCTCATCGGTCCCATGGGCTCCGGCAAGTCGGCCGTGGGCCGGCGCCTGGCCAAGGAGCTGGGCCGGGAGTTCATCGACAGCGACGATGCGATCGAGGATCGCAGCGGCGTGGACATTCCGTTCATCTTCGAACGGGAGGGCGAAGCGGGGTTCCGGCAGCGGGAGAGCAGGGTCATCGATGAGCTGACGCAGATGCCGGATATCGTCCTCGCCACCGGCGGCGGATCGGCCCAGGACCCGGCGAACCGGCAGCACCTGCGCGAGCGGGGCTACGTCGTGTACCTGCACGCGACCGTGGACCAGCAGCTCAAGCGCACCCGCCGGGGGCGCGTGCGGCCCATGCTGAAGACGGGTGAGCCGCGGGAGGTGCTGGCCCGGCTCATGGATATCCGTGATCCCCAGTTCCGCGAGATTGCCCACCTTGTCGTGGAGACGGACGGCCGCAAAGTCCCGTCGGTCGTCCGGGAAATCCGACGTAACATGCCGTGATGTTCGTGACCCTCAACGTGGAGCTGGGCGCCCGCAGCTACCCGATCCTGATCGGCAGCGGCCTCTTGTCCCGGCGTGACCTGCTCGAACCCCACCTGCGCCACCGGGACGTGATGGTGGTGACCAACGAGGTCGTGGGACCGATCTACCTGGAACCCGTAAAGGCGCTTCTGGCCGGGTCCCGCGTCGCCACCGTAGTGCTCCCCGACGGCGAGCAGCACAAGACCATGGCCACCGTGAACCTCGTGCTGGATGCCCTGGTCGAGGCCCGTTTCGGCCGGGATTGCGTCGTGCTGGCGCTGGGTGGCGGCGTGGTCGGCGACATCGCGGGCTTCGCGGCCTCCATCTACCAGCGCGGCGTCGACTTCATCCAGGTGCCGACCACGCTGCTGGCCCAGGTGGATTCCGCAGTGGGCGGCAAGACCGGCGTGAATCACCCGGGCGGCAAGAACCTGCTGGGCGCCTTCCACCAGCCGGTCTGCGTGCTGTCCGACACGGACACCCTGCGCACCCTGCCGGACCGGGAGCTTTCCGCGGGCTGCGCCGAGATCGTGAAGTACGGGCTCATCGCCGACGCAGACCTCTTCGCCTGGCTGGAGGAGCAGGCCGAGGTCCTGCTGCGTCGGGACGGGGCCGCACTGGGCCACGTCATCCGCCGCTCCTGCGAGCTGAAGGCCGAGATCGTGGGCCAGGACGAGCGCGAGCACGGGCGCCGCGCGCTGCTGAACCTGGGGCACACCTTCGGCCACGCCATCGAACTGCACGCCGGCTACGGGGAGTGGCTGCATGGCGAGGCCGTGGCGGCCGGCACCTGCATGGCCGCCGAGTTCTCGGCGCGCCTGGGTGCCCTGGACACGCTGTCTGTCGACCGGCTGCGGCGGCTGTTCCGGCGCCTGCAGCTGCCCGTCAGTCCGCCGGCGGCGGACCCCGGGAAATTCCTTGCTGCCATGGGCATGGACAAGAAGGTCGTCGCCGGGCAGATCCGGCTCGTCCTGCTCGACCGGATCGGTTCCGCGCGCATCACCGGCGATTACCCGCCCCACGAGCTCGTGGATTACCTGCGGGAGCAGTTCGTCCGGTGAAGAAGGCCGGGTCCGGTCAGAGGCTCGCGCCCTGGGCCGCCCGGGAAGACCAGAGCCGGGGCCGGCTGCATCCGGAACCCGCCCATCCCTACCGGGGCGAGTACCAGCGGGACCGGGACCGCATCGTCCACTCCAGCGGCTTTCGCCGGCTGGTCTACAAGACCCAGGTCTTCGTCAATCACGAGGGCGACCTGTATCGCACCCGCCTGACCCACTCGCTGGAGGTCGCCCAGATCGGCCGGACCGTGGCCCGCTGCCTCGACCTGAACGGCGAGCTGGTCGAGGCCGTGGCGCTGGCCCACGACCTGGGCCACACGCCCTTCGGCCACGCGGGCGAGGACGCACTGCACGAGTGCATGAAGTCCTGGGGCGGCTTCGAGCACAACCTGCAGTCCCTGCGGGTCGTGGACGTGCTGGAGCAGCGCTACATCGGCTTTCCCGGCCTGAACCTGTGTTTCGAGACCCGGGAGGGCATCCTCAAGCATTGCTCGAAGCGCAATGCCCGGCGCCTGGGCGAGCTCGGGCAACGCTTCCTCTCGCGGGGCCAGCCCAGCCTGGAGGCCCAGGTGGCCAACCTGGCGGACGAGATCGCCTACAACAATCACGACGTGGACGACGGCCTGCGTTCCGGCCTGCTGTCCGAGGCCGCGCTCTGCGGCGTGCCCCTGTTCCGGCGCCACTTCGAGCGGGTCGTGGGCGAGGCCGGCAGCGTGCCGCGCCGGGTCCTCATCCACGAGACGATCCGCGCGATGATCAATGAGGTGGTCACCGACCTGGTGGAGACCAGCCGCCGGAACATCAAGGCGCGGCGGCTGCGGTCCAGCGACGATGTGCGCGCCCTCACGAAGCCGCTGATCGCCCTCAGCCCCGGGACGCTGGCGGAACACCTGGCGCTGAAGCGCTACCTGCGCCGGCACCTCTACCGCCACGAGCAGGTGATCGACGTGACCTCCCGCGCCCAGGAGATGCTGAAGGCGGTCTTCCAGCGCTTCCTCGCCGACCTGAAGACCATGCCCCGGGAGCACGCCGACCGGGCCCGGGCCTGGGAGGCGGAGCAGGGCGATGCGGGCCGGGCGCGGGCGGTGGCCGACTACGTGGCCGGCATGACCGACCGCTACGCGTTCTCGGCGTATCGCCGGCTGGTCGATCCGAAGGCGCGGCTTCCGTAAACTACGGGCCATGCCAATCACATCCAACCCTGCCGATCCCCGCGATCGCCTCATCTTCGCCCTCGACGTGCCCGACGCGACGGACGCCCGCCGCGTGGTCGAGCAGCTGGGCGACTCCATCACCTTCTACAAGCTGGGCCTCGAGCTGATGGCCGCCGGCGGCTACTTCGAGCTGGTGGACTGGCTGCTCGCCCGGAACAAGCGGGTCTTCGCCGACCTCAAACTCTTCGACGTGCCGGCCACGGTCAGCCGCGCCATTTCGCTCCTGGCGAAACGCGGCGTGACCTTCGCCACGGTCCACGGCAACCAGGGGATCATGGAGGCCGCCGCGGCCGCCAAGGGCGACCTGAAGATCCTGGCGGTCACCGTCCTCACGAGCCTCGACCGGGGCGACCTCGACGATCTGGGCTTCAAGTGCGACGTGGAGGCCCTCGTGCTCTCCCGGGCGCGCCGGGCGCTGGAGGCGGGCTGCGACGGCGTCGTCGCGTCGGGGCTCGAGCTGCCGGCCATGCGTCGGGCTATCGATGGCCGCCTGCTGGTGGTGACGCCGGGCATCCGGCCGGTGGAGAACCGCCCCGTGGACGACCAGAAGCGGGTGGTGACGGTGGAGCAGGCCTTTGGCGACGGCGCCGACCACATCGTGGTGGGCAGGCCCATCCGGGACGCGAAGGATCCGCGGGCGGCCGCTGCGGCAGTCCAGCAGACTATCGCGGGGCTGTTTTCCCGCTGATCGATTTCAGTTCCTTTTCCACGGCGGGCCAGACGTTGTCCAGGAGGATCTTCTGGGCTTCCACCGTCGGGTGGATGCCATCCGCCTGGAACAGTTTTATGTCCTGCGCGACGCCGTCCAGGATGAAGTCCACGAGTCCCGTGCGGTACTTCGTTGCGAGTTCGGGATACACGCCCGCGAAGGCCCGGGTGTAGGGCCCGCCATAGTTGGTCGGGATCTGGATGCCGGCGAGCACCACCCGGGCGCCCGTCGCCTGGGACAGTTCGATCATCCGCGCCAGGTTGCCCCGCATCACCGCGATTGGCGTGCCACGCAGGCCGTCGTTGCCGCCGAGCTCGATGATCACGAGGGCCGGCCGGTGCACGTCCAGGGCGCGGGGCAGGCGCTTCAGTCCACCCGTCGTGGTGTCGCCCGTGATGCTGGCATTCACCACGCCATAGCCGTAACCTTTGGCCCGCAGCCGCTCGCCGAGCAGCGCTACCCAGGACTCCTCCTGGGCCATGCCGAACGCGGCACTGAGGCTGTCACCCACCACGAGCACGGTCTGGCCCCGCTCGGCCGCTGCCAGCTGTGGCGAACCAACGAGCAACGTGAGCAGCAACGCCGCCACGGTGGCCAATTCCGACAGTCGAAAGTTGAAGTGCATGGATTCTGTGCTGCGCGCCGCAGGCCTCACCAAGCAGGTTAGCAGTCCCGAAGGGATACTGACCATCCTCGATGACGTCAGCCTGAACATCGCCCGAGGCGAGTCGGTGGCGCTCGTGGGGCCGTCCGGCGCGGGCAAGACCACGTTGCTTGCCATACTCGCCGGCCTCGACCAGCCCACGCGGGGCCGCGTGTGGCTTTGCGGCGAGGAACTCACCGCGATGGACGAAGACGGCCGGGCCTTGATGCGCGCCCGCCGGGTGGGCTTCGTCTTCCAGTCCTTTCACCTGGTTCAGTCCCTCACGGCTCTGGAAAACGTGATGCTGCCGCTGGAGCTGGCGGGCGAGGCCCGTGCCGCCGCGGTGGCGCGCGAAACGCTGGCGAACGTCGGGCTGTCCGCCCGTGTTGGCCACTATCCCAAGCAGCTCTCCGGTGGCGAGCAGCAGCGCGTCGCCATCGCCCGCGCCTTCGTGATGCGGCCGGAGGTACTGTTTGCCGACGAACCCACGGGCAACCTGGACAGCGCAACGGGGGACCGCATCGGCCGCCTGCTGTTCGACCTCAACGCAGAATCGAAGACCACGCTGGTGCTGGTAACCCACGAGCGGGACCTGGCCGCCCGGTGCGACCGCACGATCAGCATCGACGCCGGCAGGGTCGAGGCCGGCCGGGAGGTCGCGTGAAGGTCTCTCCGTGAAAGTTCTGGGATTCGCACTCAGGGCGTTCCGCCGGGACCTGCGGGCCGGCGAACTGTCGATCCTGCTGGCAGCGATCATCGTTGCGGTCACGGCCATGACGGCCGTCGGCTTCTTCACTGACCGGGTCGGCGGCGCCATGAAGGACCAGGCCAGCCAGGTGCTGGCGGCGGACCTGGTGCTGCGCTCGGCGGGGCCGATCAGCCCCGGTTACCTCCAGGACGCGAAGGACCTGGGCCTCGAGACCGCCGAGACGCTGGCGTTTCCCACCGTCGTGGTCTCCGGCGAGCAGACCACGCTGGCGGCCATCGATGCCGTCAGCGCCACGTATCCCCTGCGCGGCCAGCTCACCGTGGCCGACACCCTGTTTGGCAATGGCCGGCCGGCCACCGGCACGCCGGCGCCGGGCGAGGCGTGGGCCGAACCCGGCCTGCTGGGCCGGCTCGGCCTCGAGGTCGGCGCCAGTGTCAGCGTCGGCGAGCGCTCGCTGCGCATCACCCGTGTCCTGCAGTACAAGCCCGACCAGAACATCGGCTTCGTGAACCTGGCGCCCGGCCTGATGGTGAACCTGGACGACGTGCCGAGCTTCGGCGTGGTCAAGCCGGGCAGCCGCGTGACCTATAACCAGATGTACGCGGGCAGCGACGCGACGATCGCGGAGTTCCGCGAGCAGCTCACGCCACGGCTGCGGCCCGACGAGTCCCTCCGGGGCCGCGAGGACGCGGGTGACCAGATCAATGCCGCGATCGACCGCGCCCAGCGCTTCCTCACGCTCGCCTCCCTGGTCACCGTCATCCTGGCCGCCGTCGCCGCCGCCATGGCCGCCCGGCGCTACGCACTCCGGCACCTGGACAACGTCGCGCTGCTAAAGACCCTGGGCGCCACCCAGTCCTTCGTCATTGCGGTGACGGTCACCGAGCTGGTCTTCGTCATCGCGCTGACGTCGGTCGTCGGCGTCCTGCTGGGCTACGGGGCCCAGTACGGGCTGGCGGTGATCGCCGCCGAATTCGTCGGCTTCGTGCTGCCGCCGGCCTCGGGGCAGCCCTTCCTGCTGGGCGTGCTGACGGCCGCGACCGTCGTGGTCGGCTTCGCGCTCCCCCACCTGCTCAGTGTCGGCACGACGCCGCCGCTCCGGGTGCTGCGCAAAGACCTGCCGCCCCCGCGGCTGAGCGCCGCAATCACCTACGGCGTCGCCCTGGCAGCGATCGGCGCCCTGGTGCTGGCGATCGTGCGGGATCCACTGCTTCTCGGGCTCATCGCCGGCGGCGTCGTGGGCACGGCGGTCGTGTCCTTCGGCCTGGGATGGCTGCTGGTCCGGTCGCTCAGCCGGTTCCGGGGCGCCGCGGGCATCGCCTGGCGGTACGGCCTGGCCAATATCGCGCGCCGCGGCGGCGAGAGCGTGGTGCAGATCGTCGCCTTCGGCCTGAGCCTGATGGTGCTGCTGCTCCTCGGTGTCGTGCGCAACGACATCCTGAAGACCTGGGAGCAGACCCTCCCCGCCAACGCGCCGAACCAGTTCATGATCAACATCGAGCCGGACCAGATCGCGGGTCTCAAGGCCTTCTTCCGGGAGGAAGTGGGCCAGGAGCCGGTCTCACTGCCGCTGATCCGCGGCCGCCTGACTGCGGTGAACGGCAAGCCGATCAAGGAAGTGAAAGTCGCCAACGCGCAGGGCGCCGCCTTCCTTCAGCGGGAAGCGAACCTCACCTGGACAGACACCCTGCCGGCCAGCAACGTGGTGACCGCCGGTGAGTGGTGGGGCGCGGGCTACGCGGGCCCCCTGCAGCTGTCACTGGACGCGGAGCTGGCCACCAACCTGGGCGTCAAGGTGGGCGACAGCCTCACCTTCAACGTGGCCGGCGAGGACATCGATGCGCCCATCACCAGCCTGCGGACCATCGAGTGGGATTCCTTCCAGCCCAACTTCTACGTGGTGCTGTCGCCGGGCGTGTCGGCCGACCTGCCCCAGACGTATCTCGCCAGCGTGTACGTGCCCCGGGACCGGGTGGAGATGCTGAGCCGGCTGGTGCGCCAGTTCCCCGGCGTCACGGTCCTGGACCTGGAAGTGATCCTGTCCCAGGTCCGCTCGGTCATCGACAAGGCGTCCATGGCCGTGCAGTACGTGTTCCTGTTCACGCTGCTCGCCGGCGTCGTGGTGCTGCTCGCGGCGATCCAGCTGACGCGGGACGAGCGGCGCTTCGAGAGCGCCATCCTGCACACGCTGGGCGCCGCGCGCCGCAAGATCCTGCAGGGGGTGGCCGTGGAGTTCGTCACGCTGGGCAGCCTGGCCGGTGTGCTGGCCGCTGTCGGCGCCACGCTCCTGGGCTGGGGCCTCGCTACCTTCGCCTTCAAGCTGGAGTACACCGTGAGCGCGCTGCTGTGGCCGCTGGGCCTCGCCACGGGGGCCCTCATCGTGGGCGTCACGGGCACCCTCGCCACGCGGAAGGCCGTCAACGAGCCGCCGGTGGCGGTGCTCCGGGACAGGTGAACGGGGACCGGTGAGCGGCAAGCCGAAGCTCATGTCCTGCGGTGCCGTGATCCTGCGGGATACGCCGGACGGGCTGCGCGTGCTCATGCTCCGGGTCTTCCGGCACTGGGATTTCCCGAAGGGCCTGATGGAGGCGGGGGAGACGCCGAAGCAGACGGCGCTCCGGGAGATCCGGGAGGAATCAGGCATCAGCGAACTGGAGTTCCCCTGGGGGAACGTCCACATCGACACCGGCCCCTACAGCCGCGGCAAGGTCGCCCGTTATTACCTGGCGCGGACCACCGTGGCCAAGGTCGAGCTGCTGCCGAGCCCGGACACCGGCCGTCCCGAGCACAGCGAGTACCGCTGGCTCAGCTTTGCCCAGGCCCGGCGGCTGTCGGCGCCACGCGTTGCAGCGGTGCTGGACTGGGCCGAATCTGTACTAGGAGCGCCGACCGGCGCGACCACTCCCAGGTCAGATCAGGCCGGTCGCGCCTGAAGGCGCTCCTGCGGTTCTGGATTCCCGCTGCTTCAGCCGCGCGAAATGCGCGCAGGTGATGATCAGGCCCAGCGTGATGCAGATCTCGCCAAAGTTGGCGATGGGCAGCGCATAGGGGCCGCGGCCGAGTGCACCGGCGGCGATGAACATCAGGCCCGAGCCCACTGCCATCCAGGCCCAGCGGCGCTGGATCCACAGCGCGATGCCGACGCCCAGCACGAAGACATTGGTGATGATGGCGACCGTGCCCGCGTCGGCGCCACTCGGCACCAGCTGGTCCGTCGGGCTGCACAGCTGGCCTTCCTTGACCGTGGTCGTGTAGCGAACCGTGTCGTCGAGGCAGGCGATGTGCAGGTCCATCGAGAAGATCTTGGGGATGTCGTGGATGCTGAGCGCCACGGCGACTACGCAGAACGCACCCATGACGTATCTGTTTTGCGCCCATTGCAGCCCGGCCAGCCGGGCGACGGAACCGGCGGCGATCACCAGCAGCGGCAGCAGCGACCAGTGCCAGGCAAAGGCGGGCACCGACAACGCGTACAGGAGGTCGCCCTCGCCAATGAAGCGGCCCATGCCGATCCGGAGGTTGTCGTAGAAGAGCAGGGTGCCGCCGACGAGCACGATCAGGAGCGATACCGGCCTGCCCGTCCCGGCCCAGAGCTTCCAGCCCCAGAGCCAGATGCCGATGTGGATCACGGCGTAGGCCAGAAAGACGAACGACAGCATGCAGAGTCCCCTGTAGGAGTGCCTTCTAGGAGCGGCATCAGCCGCGACTTCGGTCCGGGATGCTACACGGGTCGCGCCTGAAGGCGCTCCTACCCCTAGGCAACGCGGTTCCGTTGTCCACCTGACAGAAAGGCCCGGACGTTACTGACGACTTCGTCCAGAGCCCGCTGCCTGGATTCCCGCGCGGCCCAGGCAATGTGCGGTGTCACGATGAGGTTTGGCAGGCGCGCCTCCAGCAGCGGGTGGCCGTCCGCCGGCGGCTCTTCCGCCAGCACGTCGATGCCCGCGCCGCCCAGGCGGCCGTCCTGCAGCGCCTCCAGCAGGGCCATCGCGTCCACCAGTCCGCCCCGGGCGGTATTGATCAGCACCGCATCCCGGCGCATGCGGGCGAGGGACGCCCGGTTGATGAGGTGCCGGGTGGCGGTGGTCAGGGGGCAGTGCAGCGAGACCACGTCAGCGTCTGCCAGGAGTTCGTCCAGCCCCACCCGGTCCACGGACCCGGAATCCGCTGCACCGGCAGACCCTTCCCGAAGGCTGCGGGCGGCCAGCACCCGCATGCCGAATGCCCGGCCCACGTGGCCGACGGCCTGGCCCAGCTGGCCGTAGCCAACGATGCCGAGGGTCCGGCCCTCGAGCTCCCGGCTGGGGTAATCGAGCAGGCAGAAGTGCGGGCTCCGTTGCCAGGCACCCCGCCGGAGCAGCTGGCGGTACTCGTCGAGGCGCAGGGTGAGCGCGAGCACCAGGCCGAACACGTGCTGGACCACGGACGGCGTCGCATAACTGCGGATGTTGGCCACGGCAACACCGAGCTCCCTGGCCGCGTCCAGGTCCACGTTGTCGGTGCCGGTGGCCGCGAGCACCACCAGGCGCAGGCCGGGCACGGCGGCCAGCCGCCGCCGGTCGAGCCGCACCTTGTTGACCAGCAGGATCTCGCAGCCGGCGATGCGCTCGTCCACCTCGCCGCCCGTGCTGGCCGGGTACAGGGCGATGCCCGGGAGCAACGCCCGGAGGGCCGACGTGTCGATGTCCGCCGGCCCGAGGCTGTCGAAGTCGAGGAAGGCGGACTTCATTACGGCTACTGCTGACGACGTCAGCCAGAGTCCTGCAGGCCGCGGGCGATGCCGTTGACGCTGGCGACCAGGGCGTTGAACAGGTCCTCGTTGCCGGTCTCGCGCCAGCGGCGCAGCAGCTCCACCTGCAGGACGCTCATCGGATCCACGTAGGGATTGCGCAGGCGGATGGACCGGCGGAGCGTGTTGTCCCGCTCGAGGAGGACGCTCTGCTGCTTCACCCGCAGCACCGCGGCCGTGGTGCGCTCGAACTCGTCCCGGATCCGCTGGAAGAAGCGCTCGTGCAACTCGCCGCCCAGCGCCGAGTAACGGGCGGCGATGGCCAGGTCGCTCTTCGCGAGGGCGGTTTCCACGTCGGCCACCATGGTGCGGAAGAAATACCAGCCGTCGTGCATCGTCTGCAGCGTCGGCTCCCCGAACCTCGCGAGCGCGCTGGCGAGGCCGGTGCCGAAGCCGTACCAGACCGGCAGGATGTTGCGGCTCTGGGTCCAGGCGAAGACCCAGGGCGCCGTGCCCGCGGCTGCCAGTAGCCCGCCGGACAGGCCCGCTTCCATGCCGGTGCCGAGCCGCATCCGCTCGATCACGTCGGCGGGCGTCGCCAGCCGGTAGTACTCCGCAAAGCCGGGGGATTCCAGCACCAGCCCCTGGTAGTGGGCTCGGGATGCCGCCGCCATGGCCTGCATGGCGTCTTCCCATTCCGGGTGACCCTCCGCGGCGGGGGGCCGTCCCGGCCGGACCAGACTGCGGACGCCCGCGGCCAGGGCCTGGTCGAAGGTGCGGAGGGCGATGGCCCGCACGCCGTACTTGTTCGCCACCAGCTCGCCCTGCTCGATCACCCGGACGCCGCCCTCGACGCCGCCGGCCGGCGCGCAGCGGATGTCCACGTGGGCCTTGCCACCGCCCGCGCCAATGGCGCCGCCGCGGCCGTGGAACAGGGTGAGCTGAACGCCGTCGGCCCGCGCCGAGTCCAGCAGTTCCCTCTGGGCCTTGAGTAGCACCCAGCGCGCCGACGTGAGGTCGCTGTCCACGTTTACGTCCGCGATGCCGGGCATGGCCGTCTGCTTCTGGCGGCGGGCGGTGAGATGCTCCCGGTAGACGGGCTCCGCGTAGAGCTGGCGCATGAGGGTGGCGGCGCCCTCCAGGCCGTGGATCGTTTCGAAGGCCGGCGCGATGTCGAGCGGCACGGTGCCGCTCCGCTTGCGCAGTTCACCCCACTGGGCCAGCAGCAGCACCGAGAGCACATCGTCCACGCCCTCGGCCATGCTGATGATGTACGGGCCGATCGAGCGCTTGCCGTAGCGCCGCCGGCAGAAGGCGATGGCCTCGAAGATGCCGATGGCCCGGCGTGTCTCGTTGTCGAGCTCGCCGGCGGGGGACTCGTTGGTGGCGAGCGCCCGGCGCAGCCGCTCCAGGCGGTAGGCTGGTGACTGCTCGAGCCACGCGGGCTCGTTCAGGCCGCGGCCGATGACCCGGCGATTCACGCCGGCCTCCTGCCGGACGTCCAGCGCCATGAAGTGGAAGCCGAACGTCTCCACCCGCCGCAGCAGGCGGCGCACGGCGAAAAGTCCCGCGTGCTGCCCGCGGTTGGCCTCGAGGCTCTCGACGATCAGCCGCAGGTCGCCCGCGAACTCCTCGGCCGAATCGAAGGGGTAGAGGCCGGCGGAGTGGGTGGACTCGAGTCGCGCCATCATCAGCCGCATGAACACCCGGTAGCGCATCCCCCGGTGCCGCAGCGGGGTGATGCCGAGCGCGTTGGGGAAGTGCCCGGAATACAGGCGGATGCGTTCCTCCAGGGCCGTGGAGACGCCCACGCGGGAGTTGCTCTGGCTCAGCTTCTCGGCCAGCTCCCTGCATTCCCGGTGGTAGAGATCCAGCACCAGGAAGCGCTGCCGGGCGAGCGCGTCCCGGATGGTGCGGGCCGTGATCTCCGGCCGGCCCACCATGTCGCCGCCGATCCAGGACGCCATCCGGACCATCACGGGCAGTTCCACCGAGCGGCTTGCCTCGCCCCAGACCGCCTCCATCGCGGTCTCGGCAGTCTCGTAGAGCACCGGCAGGACCCGGTAGATGCAGTCGGTGAGGAAGAAGAGCACGTGCTCGTGCTCGGCGGCGACGGTGCGGGCCTCGGTGGGATGCTCCTCCGTCTGCCAGATCGCGGTGATGTCGTCCCGGATGTTCTCCAGGTCCGCCGAAAGCTCCCGGGGCGACAGGGACTCGTTCTGCATGTCGATCAGCCGGCGCACGATGTCCTTCTGCCGGCGGAGGATCGTGCGGCGCGTGGGCTCGGTCGGGTGGGCCGTCAGCACCGGCTCCACGTGCAGGATGGCCAGTGCGTTGCGTACCTCGTCCAGGCTGACACCCGCGTCCTTCAGGTCGAAGAGCGTGTCTTCCAGGCCGCCCGGCTGCCGGTGCTTGCCCTCCCGAAGGTAGTCGCGCCGCCGGCGGATGCGGTGCACGGTCTCCGCCAGGTTTACCGCCAGGAAGTAGGTGGAGAACGCGCGGATCAGGTCCTGGGAGTCGGCCGGCGACAGCGCGGCCACGAGCGCCTCCAGCCGCTGGACGCCCGCGGGATCGCCTTCCCGGGCGTCGATAGCGGCCCGCCGGGCTTCCTCGACGCGGCCGAAGAGCCGGGCGCCGCCCTGCTCCTCGAGGAGCTGGCCCACGATGACGCCCAGGTCGTGCACGTCCTTGCGCAGCCCCGCGTCCTTGGCGGCGAAATGGATGTCGCCGCGTTTCTCGGCGGGCTGGATCGTGGCGGTTGGTGCCGCGGGGGGTGGCGGTGCGGACATTTAGTAGGCATTTTAGTCGGTAAATGTCCCCCCGCGCCCGCCCGACCTCGAGTTTCGACGCCCTGATCATCGGGGCCGGCCACAATGGCCTCACCTGCGCGTGCTACCTCGCGAAGGCCGGGTTGAAAGTGGCCGTGTTCGAGCGGCGCCACATCGTGGGCGGTGCGGCGGTCACCGAGGAGTTCCACCCCGGGTTCCGCAACTCCACGGCCAGCTACACCGTCAGCCTGCTGAATCCCAAGGTGATCAGGGACCTGTGCCTCGCGGAGCACGGCCTGAGGATCCTGGAGCGGCCGTTCCAGAACTTCCTGGTGCTGCCGGACGGGGACGGGATGCTGGCGGGTCCCGGCCTCGAGAAGACCGTGCCGGCCGTGGCGCGCTACTCCCGCAAGGACGCGGCGCGGCTGCCCGAGTACTTCGCCATGCTCGACAGGGCCGTGCATCTTCTGCGCGACACCCTGCTGAAGACGCCGCCCACGGACCTGCACCGGCTGCGGGACATCTTCAGCGCCATCTCCTTCGGCCGGGATTTCCGCGCGCTGCCCCTCACGACCCAGCGGGAGATCCATTCGATCTTCACGCGGAGCGCCGGCGAGATGCTCGACAACTGGTTCGAGAGCGACCCGGTAAAGGCCCTCTACGGCTTCGACGCGGTGGTGGGCAACTACGCGAGCCCCTACACCCCAGGCAGCGCCTACGTGCTCCTGCACCACGCCTTCGGCGAGGTGAACGGCAAGACCGGCGTGTGGGGACACGCGGTCGGCGGCATGGGGGCAATCACCCAGGCCATGGCCCGGGAGGCGGAGCGGCTCGGTGTGCACATCGAGCTGGAGGCGCCGGTGAAGCGCGTGCTCACCGAGGCGGGCCGCGTTACCGGCCTGGAGCTTGCCGACGGGCGCGTGTTTGATTCCCTGCGGGTGGCGGCGAACGTCGGGCCGAAGTTGCTGTTCCTGAAGATGGTCGACCGGGACGCCCTGCCGCCGGACTTCGTCGCGCACATGGAAGGCTGGCGCTGCGGTTCCGCCGTGTTCCGGATGAACGTGGCCCTGTCGGAACTTCCCCGCTTCGGCGACCGGCCGGCCGGCGACCACCTGGCCTCCGGCATCATCATCGGCCCGTCACTCGCCTACATGGACCGGGCCTTCGCCGACGCGCGCCTCACGGGCATGTCCCGGGAACCGGTGATCGAGATGCTGATCCCCTCGCTCCTGGACGACAGCCTGGCCCCGAAGGGCGCCCACGTGGCGAGCCTCTTCTGCCAGCACTTCGACTACAACCTGCCGGACGGCCGCAGCTGGCACGACGCCCGGGACGAGGCCGCCGACCTGATCATCGACACGGTGACGAAGTACGCGCCCAACTTCCGGGGGAGCATCCTGGGCCGGCTGGCGCTGTCGCCGCTGGACCTGGAGGAGCGGTTTGGCCTCACCGGCGGCGACATCTTTCACGGCGCCCTCGGGCTGGACCAGCTCTGGGCCGCGCGGCCTGCGCTGGGGTATGGCGACTACCGGACGCCCGTGAAGGGGCTCTTCCTCTGCGGTTCCGGGGCCCACCCGGGCGGCGGGGTCACGGGCGCGCCGGGGCACAACGCGGCCCGGGAGATCCTGCGGGGCTGAGGCCCTCCAAAACCCTGTCGAAACGCCTGATAGGGCCATTGCACCCCGGCCTGTCGCTGTGTAGCCTCCTGTGTGGAGGTTCACACAATGGCAACCAATCTCGACATCGACCCCCGCCTGATCGACCAGGCGCTCGCGGTCAGCGGCGAACGCACCAAGAAGGCGGCAGTGACGCGGGCGCTGCAGGAATTCATCGCCCGCCGACGACAGAAGCGCGTGCTGGACCTGATGGGCCAGCTGGAATGGGATGACTCGTTCGACTACAAGGCCGAGCGCGGCCGCTGATGGGCCTGTTCGTCGATACCAGCGTCTGGTCCCTGGCCCTGCGCCGGGACGTGCCGGACCCCGGCCCGGAAGTGGCCGAACTGCGCCGGGCACTGGAGCAGAACGAGCCGCTCTACATGACTGGCCTGGTGCTCCAGGAACTGCTCCAGGGGTTCTCCGGGCCAAAGGCCCGGGAGCAGATCATCGAGCGCCTCTCCGCGCTCCCGCTGCTGGTTCCCGATCGTCACGATCACATCGAAGCGGCCGACCTGCGCAATCGATGCCGCCAGGCTGGGGTACTGATCGGCACCATCGACGCGCTCCTGGGCCAGCTGTGCATCAGGCACGACCTGACGTTGCTCAGCACCGATGTGGATTTCCGGCACATGGCGCGGGCGACGGGCCTCCGGCTTTGGGGCTAGATCATCCTCTCCCGCTCACCCAGCAGGTAGCGCACGACATCGACGTAGTCGAAGGCGAGGGATATGCCCAGGGACACCACGAACAACCACATGACCACCCGGAACCCCAGGCCCATTTCACCGCGCCAGGCGCGGCGAATGAGATAAACGAACAGTGGCGTCCACAGGATCACATGCACGATGCCAAGCAGGCGCACGTAGCCAATCTGGTCATACAGCCGGCCCATCGAAAAAACCACGGCGATATTGGTCAGCGCAACGATCAGCGCATCCCGGCGCGTGGCCTTCGAGAAAGCCAGGATGAGCGGTGTAAGGACGATCGCACCGCCCAGCCAGTAGAACCAGTACAGCAACCAGCCATCGGCGAGGGAAAACATCGCCTGGTTGAAGGTCAGCGGGGCATTCATGGGAAGCTCCAGGGTTGTACGCTCGTTTATGACAGATTCCGGCCCGGGAGCCAAACCGGCTAACCATCTGATGCCTCTCTGTTTTGTCCAATTCCCCCACTGGCGCCCATCAGCCGGATGCGGCCCTTCGCCGCCTTGACGGCCCCCGAAGCCCCCGTGGATACTGCCCTCATGCGCAAGCTCCCGGTAACTCGCGGTTGGTGGTGGCGGCCCAAGGCTCTCCCCGCAAGGAGCGGCTTGGCGTAGCCCGTACCCCGAAACGTTAGAGGGCGAGCACCCCAGGACCCATCCTCGCGGAAGCGACGATGGGTTTTTTGTTTTTGATGACCTGAAAGCCATGAAGCCACCATTCGACATTGCCGCCGACCTGGACACCCCGGTGTCCACCTGGCTCAAGCTGGCGCCGTTGCAGCCCCGCTACCTGCTGGAGAGCGTGGAGGGCGGCGCGCACCTTGCCCGGTACTCCTTCCTCGGCTTCGGCAAGGCGGTGGAATTCCGGCTGGACGAGACGGGTATGCAGGCCGGCGACCAGCGCCAGCCCCGCCCCGCGGGCCGGGACCAGCTGCTCGCGGCGCTCCGGGCCACGCTGGCGATGGCCCCGCGGCTGGCGCCGGTGATACCCGACCTGCCCTTCGCTGGCGGACTCGTCGGCGTCGCGGGCTACGACCTGGTGCGCTATTTCGAACGGCTGCCCAATGCGCCCCGGAATCCCGACAACCCCGTGGCGCCGGAAGCGGCGTACATCGCCGCCGAATCACTCCTCGTCTTCGATCACCTCACGCGCCGGATCGCGCTGCTCCATGCCGGTCCCGAGGACGAGCGGAAGAAGCTGCGGGGCAAGGTGATCGAGCTGCTCCGCGGGGCCCTGCCGCCCGCACCGCCGAAAGGCAACCACTCGGCCGCCACCCAGAGTCTGAGCGGCGACGAGTTCATGCGCGCCGTGGCCGCCAGCAAGGGCTCCATCGCGAAGGGCGACGTGTACCAGCTGGTGCTGTCCGTGCAGTTCACGGGCCAGCACACGCTGTCGCCCTTCGAGACCTACCGGGCTCTCCGACTGCTCAACCCGTCGCCCTACATGTTCTTCGTGGACCTCGGCGACATCCAGGTCGCGGGCTCGTCGCCCGAGGCGCTGGTCAAGCTGCGGCGGGGGCATGCGTCGCTCCGGCCGATCGCCGGCACGCGGCCCCGGGGCGCCACACCGGAGCAGGACGCGGGCCACGAGCAGTCGCTACTCGCCGACGAGAAGGAGAACGCGGAGCACGTGATGCTGGTGGATCTCGCCCGCAACGACCTGGGGCGCGTCGCCTCGGCGGGTTCCGTGTACGTGGATCCCTACCGTTGCATCGAGCGCTACAGCCACGTGATGCACATCGTCAGCGGCGTGCAGGGAGAGTTGGCCGCAGGCAAGGACGCCTTCGACCTCTTCGCGGCGGCCTTTCCCGCCGGGACCCTCGTGGGCGCGCCGAAGGTCCGTGCCATGGAGCTCATCGACGAGCTGGAGCCCGTGCGCCGCGGGCTGTATGCCGGCACGGTGGGCTACTTCGGCAGCAACGGCGACATGGACCAGGCCATCGCGATCCGCACGCTGATCTTCCGCGGCGGCACCTACCACTACCAGGCCGGCGCGGGCATCGTCGCCGACAGCGTGCCCGAGAGCGAGTACCAGGAAGTCCTCGCCAAGAGTGCGATCCTGCGCAACGCCCTCGACATCGCGGAGGAAGGATTGTGAGCGCCCCGGAACCGAACAAAGGAGCCAGGCCGAAGCTCCTGCTCATCGACAACTACGACTCCTTCACCTACAACCTGGTGCAGGCGTTCCTCGTGCTCGGCGCGGAAGTGCTGGTGTACCGCAATGACGAACTCACGGTCCCCCAGGCGCTGGCCCTGAAGCCGACTCACCTGTGCATCTCCCCCGGTCCTGGCCGGCCGGACGACGCTGGCGTGTCGCTGCAGATGCTGGCTGCCTTCGAGGGCCGCGTGCCGGTGCTCGGCGTGTGCCTCGGCCACCAGTCCCTGGTGCAGCACTTTGGCGGGCGCATCGTGTCGGCCGACCGGCTGATGCACGGCAAGACCTCGATGATCGAGCACGACGGCCGCACCGTTTACGCCGGGCTGACCAATCCCTTCCAGGCCGGGCGTTATCACTCCCTGGCGGCCGAGGCCGCGAGCATGCCAGCCGTGCTGGAGATCACTGCCCGCAGCGAGCGTGGCGAGATCATGGGCGTCCGCCACCGGCAGCTGCCCATGGAGGGCGTGCAGTTCCACCCCGAAAGCGTGCTCACGCCCGAGGGCAACCGGCTCCTTGGCAACTTCCTCGCGATGTCGTCGCCCGCCGGGAAGCCGTGAGCGCCATGGCGGGGCTCACCGGGACTCTCGAGCAGCTGCTGGCCGGCAGCGACCTGTCCGAGGCCGAGGCGGGCGGGCTGATGCGCGCGCTCACCGACGAGAACCTGCCGCCAGCCATGGCCGCCGCGCTGCTGGTGGCGCTGCGGGCCAAGGGTGAGACGGCTGGCGAGGTGCGGGGCTTCGCCACCGCCATGCGCGGGCTGGCCCGCCCCTTCGACCTGCCGCCCGGCATGCCAGCCGCCGACATCGTGGGCACTGGCGGCGACGGCTCCGGCAGCCTGAACCTGTCCACTGGCGCGGCCCTGCTCGCGGCGGCCTGCGGCCTGCCGGTCGTCAAGCACGGCAACCGCTCGGTGTCATCGAAATCCGGCAGCGCCGACGTGCTGGAAGCCCTCGGCATCACGCTGCCCGCGGACCCGGCGTCGGCCCGGGCCCTGCTCGACGCCACGAACTTCACGTTCCTGTTTGCCCCGAACTTCCATCCCGCGATGAAGGCCATCGCGCCCGTGCGCCGCGCGCTCGGCGTGCGGACGGTGTTCAACATCCTGGGTCCGCTCACCAATCCGGCGGCGCCGCCGTTCGCGATGATCGGCGCCTTCGACCTGGCCACGGCCCGGCTCCTGGCCGAGACGCTGTCCGGCATGCCGATCCAGCGCTGCTTCGTCGTGCACGGCGAGCCGGGCTGGGACGAGGCGACACCGGTGGGTCCCTTCACCGTGTTCGATGTGCGGCCGGGGTCTGTGCGCCGGCAGAAGCGCGATCCCGCCCACTACGGCACGCCCCGCTGCCTGCCATCGGACCTGGAGGGCGGCGATGCGGCCACCAATGCACGGGCCATCGAGGATGTGCTCACCGGCCGGGATACCGGGCCGCACCGGGACGCGCTCGTCCTCGGCGCGGGCCTGGCCCTCGATCTCACCGGCCGCGCCCGCGGGCTGCGCCGGGGTGTCGAGCTGGCCCGCCGGACGCTGGCCGGGGGCGGTGGCAGCGCTTTGCTGGCGCGCCTGCGGGCGCACAAGCCATGAGCGCCCGAATGAACGCAGGGGCCGGCAACTTCCTGGCCCGCATGGCGGCTAGCAGCCGCGCGCGGGCCGACGCTGCCGAAGCGCGCCGCCCGGCCGAACCGCTGGCCCGCCGGGTGAGCCAGCTGCCGCCACCACCGGCGCTCCGGCTCTCACCCCAGGGCTTCGATCTTATTGCGGAAGTGAAACGCCGCTCGCCATCGGCGGGCAACCTGGCCGCCAGCGCGCTGCGCATTGCGACCCAGGCCCGCAACTACGTGCACGGCGGCGCGGCTGCCCTGTCGGTGCTCACCGAGCCCTCGGAGTTCGCCGGTGACCTGGCCCACCTGAAGGAAGTCGCCGCGGCCGCCACAGTGCCCGCCATGCGCAAGGACTTTCTCGTGTCGCCGTACCAGCTGCTGGAGGCCCGCGCGGCCGGCGCCGGCGGCGTGCTGCTCATCGCGGCGATGCTGGACGACCGTGAGCTCAGGGAGATGCTGCGGGCCACGCACCAGCTCGGGCTCTTCGCGCTCGTCGAGGTATTCGACAAGCCGGATCTGGACCGGGCGGCAGCCGTCATCCGGGCCGCAGGTCCCGCCATCGAGGACGGCCGCTGCCGGACCCTGCTCGGCGTGAACTGCCGGGACCTGCGCACGCTGCAGGTGGACTTCGGGCGCTTCGCCGGGCTGGCGCCGCACCTGCCCCGGGGGGTGCCCACGGTGGCCGAGAGCGGCGTCGAGTCCGCGGGCCAGGCCGCGCGGGTGGCGGGCCTCGGCTACGACGTGGCGCTCGTCGGCACCGCGCTGATGAGGGCCAGCGATCCCGGCCGGCTCGCCGGCGAACTGCTCGACGCGGGCCGGGCCTCGGCATTCGAGTCCGGCCGCGCCCTCCGCCGCCGATGAGGGTGTTCGTGAAGATCTGCGGTCTCTCGACGCCCCGCGCCGTCGCCACGGCCATCGATGCCGGCGCCGATGCGGTGGGTTTCGTCTTCGCCGAATCGCCCCGTCAGGTCACACCGAAGCGCGCCCGTCAGCTGTGCGCGGGACTGTCGCCGGTGGTCATCCGCGTGGCCGTCATGCGCCACCCGGCGGCAGCGGAGTGGCAGGCGGTGGCTGCCGGCTTCGAGCCGGACTGGCTCCAGACGGACGCCGCCGACTTCGACGGGCTGGACGTGCCGGAGCGCTTCGGGCGGCTGCGCGTGTACCGGGATTCGGATGCGCCGGAGACCGCGGCAGCGCTGGCCGTCGACGAGCCCTTCCTCTTCGAGGCGGCGGTCAGCGGCGAGGGTGCCCGGGCCGACTGGCGGCGCGCCGCCGGACTCGCGCGCGGCCGGCAGCTGGTGCTGGCCGGAGGGTTGACGCCCGACAACGTGGGCGAGGCCATCGCCACGGTCCGGCCCTGGGGCGTGGACGTGAGCAGTGGCGTGGAATCGAAGCGCGGTGTGAAGGATGTCGGCCGCATCGCCGCCTTTCTCCAGGCGGTGCGGGAAGCGGAGCGGGCACATGCACATTGAACTCATCGCCCCGGCCGAGCGCGCCGGCCTGCTGAAACGCCTCGTCGCCGGCGAGCTGCCGGACGCGCGTGGCCGTTTTGGCCCCTTCGGCGGCCGCTACGCGCCGGAAACGCTGATCCCCGCCCTGGAGCGCCTCGAGGCCGGCATGCGCCGCTTCCTCCGGGACCCGGAATTCCAGGGCGAGCTGGGCCGCGAGCTGCGCGAGTGGGTGGGCCGGCCGACGGCCCTCAGCCACGCGCCGACGCTCAGCCGCCGCTGGGGCGCCAACGTGTACCTCAAGCGCGAGGACCTCGCCCACACCGGCGCCCACAAGATCAACAACGCGCTGGGGCAGGCGCTGCTCGCGAAACGCCTGGGCGCGAAACGCGTCATCGCCGAGACCGGCGCGGGCCAGCACGGCGTGGCCACGGCCGCGGCCTGCGCCCGGGTCGGCATTCCCTGCATCGTCTACATGGGCGCCGTGGACGTGCAGCGCCAGGCGCCCAACGTGGAGCGCATGGTGCAGCTCGGTGCGGAGGTCGTTCCCGTGAAGAGCGGCGACCGGACCCTGCGCGCGGCCATCGACGAGGCCTTCCGCGACTGGGTCTCCGATCCGGACGGCAGCTACTACCTGCTGGGCTCCGCCGTCGGCCCCCACCCCTATCCCCTGCTCGTGCGCGAACTGCAGTCCGTGATCGGCAAGGAGGCCCGCGCCCAGTTCATCGAGCGCACCGGCGGCCTGCCTGACGCGGCCTTCGCCTGCGTGGGCGGCGGTTCCAACGCCATCGGCCTGTTCCACCCGCTGGCCGGCGACGCGTCCATCGAACTCATCGGCGTGGAGGCCGGCGGCCGCAGCGCGAAGCTCGGCGACAACGCCGCCACACTGGCCACCGGCCGGCCCGGCGTCCTCCACGGCACCTACTCCATGCTGTTGCAGGATGACGAAGGCCAGGTCCAGGAGACCCACTCCATCTCCGCGGGCCTCGACTACCCGGGCGTCGGCCCCGAGCACGCGCTGCTGCGGGCCATCGGCCGCGTGACCTACACCAGCGCCACCGACGACGAGGCGCTGGATGCCCTGCGGGAGTGCTGCTCGTCGGAGGGCATACTGCCGGCCATCGAGTCATCCCACGCCTTCGCGGGCGCCCGGACGTGGGCGGCAAAGAATCCCGGCAAGACGCTGCTGATCGGCCTGTCGGGCCGCGGCGACAAGGATATGCCCACCCTGTCCCAGGTGTTCGGCGGCGCGAAGAAGATCCTCGCGGAGGCCGCCGGATGAGCGCCTTGAAGCCCCACGAGCGCATCACCGCCGCGATCCGCGCCACGACGGCCAGTGGCCGCACGGCGCTCGTGCCCTACATCACCGCCGGCTACCCGCAGAAGGACCGCTTCATTGCCACGCTCAGGGCCATCGCCAGGGAGGCCGACGTGGTGGAGGTCGGCGTGCCTTTCAGCGACCCGATGGCTGACGGCGTCACCATCCAGCGCGCGAGCCACGCGGCGATCGCCTCCGGGGTGAGCCTGCGCTGGATCCTGAAGGAGCTTGCCACCGCTGCACCCTTCGAGGCGCCCATCGTGCTCATGAGCTACCTGAACCCGCTGCTGAACCTGGGCTATCGGGAACTGGCCGCCGCCTGCGGGCCCGCCGGCGTGTGCGGCTTCATCGTGCCCGACCTGCCCATCGAGGAGAGCGCTGACTTCACCGCGGCGCTGGACGCCGAGGGCCTCGCGCTCATCCAGCTGGTGACGCCGGCCACGCCGCCGGA
This sequence comes from Gammaproteobacteria bacterium, assembly GCA_040080965.1. Classification (GTDB taxonomy): domain Bacteria; phylum Pseudomonadota; class Gammaproteobacteria; order Steroidobacterales; genus SHZI01. The sequence continues at coordinate 63,168 of JBEBHH010000005.1, forward strand.
GCGCCTGGCGATGCTGTGCGCTGCAAGCCGCGGGTTTGTCTACGCCGTAACCGTCGCCGGCATCACCGGCGGCGCGAAGGAATTGCCGCCGGAAGTCCCCGCCTACCTGCAGCGTGTTCGCGCGCTGACGAAGCTGCCGGTGTGTGCGGGCTTCGGCGTACGCCGCGCGGAACAGGTGCGCAACCTTGCACCCCACACGGACGGCGTCATCGTGGGCTCGGCGCTGGTGGAGCAGCTGGAAGCGGGCAACGACCCCGTGACGTTCCTCCGGGCATTGCGCCCGTCCCCGTAGGAGCGCCTTCAGGCGCGACCCCACACCACGGCGAGCCACAACGCCCAGACCAGCACCGTGAACAGGTAGACGGGAATATAGGCGACGGCCATCAGCAGTCCCGCCGCCCCCGACAGGAACCCGAACAGCACGAACGCCCGGGGCAACGTGCCCGTCTTCAGGCCCAGCCAGGACAGCTGCACCGCGAACCAGCCGAGCCCGATCTGCGCCAGGCCGTTGACCCAGATCCGCACGACCGTGGCGGTCATGTAGGCCGACGCCTGGAGTTCCGGGTTCGCGTCGCCGAGCAGGAACAGCGTCTGCCGGCCGATGACGTGGGAAATGCCGGTGAGCAGGAAGCCCACGGCAGCAAGACCGGCCGCCGCCAGGGCAACCTGCGCCGCGGCCGGCCGCAGGTCCCGGTAACGGGCGTGCACACCGAGCCCCAGGACCACCAGGGCGAAGCCCGTGGCCACGTGGCCCAGGCCCGACAGCAGCCAGGGTACTGCCCGGCTGGCGTTCATCAGTTTCCCGAGATCCGCGTAGTCGGCGTAGGAACCGAAGCCGAGATAGCGCGGTTCGATCCAGGCGCCGTTGAGGTTGTGCATCGCAAACGCGATGGACACCGCGACGGCGGCGTAACGGACATTGCGGATCAGGGTTTGCAGGGCACACCTCCCGGTGAGGTAGTCTGACTCGAGTCCCGACACAGAAAGGCAAGGTCATGCAGAAATTAATTCTCGCCGCGGCACTCGCCGCCACGATCGCGCTCACCGCCTGCACCCAGGAGCAGCAGAACAAGTTCGGCCGCGGCGTCCAGAACTGGACGGGCACGGACGGGGTACTGGACATCTATACCGGCGAGAAGCTCGCCATGCGCTTCATCGAGATCGACAAGATGAGCACCGGCATCGGCACCTCGGACGACGAGGCCCGGTCATTCCGCTACGGCTACGGGGTGGTGGACGAGAACTTCAACTGGGTGAAGGACGCTGGCGAGACGAAGGTGTATTTCGAGGTCAGCGACTACTCGACCAGCTACGTCTTTTACGAGAACTACAAGGACTGACTATACTTGCCACTGTATAGACAGTAGTTACTAAGAAGGCTTTGTAAACCATAGAGTTACCAGACCCGCTACCCCGGCTGCCCAACCCACCCAGCTGGGGGGCGTGTCCAGTCCCAGCCAGACCGCCGCGCTGACCAGCAGGGCCGCGCCGGCCGTGGCCCCGTGCCGGGCCCGGGCGCCTGCGCCGGGCCCTTCATCCGGCACGGGAGTTCCGGCCGGAACCTTGTCGTCCAGGGCGTCGTCCACCAGCTTCCGGGCCACCAGGGGCAGCTTCTCCAGGGCGTAGCGCAGGTCCGGCCACTCCCGGCGCAGGCGCCGGAGGGTGGCCCTGGGCCCCGTCTGCTCGATCATCCAGGCCTTCAGCACGGGCTTGCCGGTCTGCCAGATGTCCAGCTCCGGGTAGAGCACCCGGCCCAGGCCCTCGATCTGCACCAGGGTCTTCTGCAGCAGGATCAGCTGGGGCTGCACTTCCATGTCGAAGCGGCGGGCCACGGAGATCAGCTGGAGCAGCACCTGGCCGAAGGAGATCTCCTTCAGCGGCTTGCTGAAGATGGGCTCGCACACCGTGCGCACCGCCGACTCGAGCTCGTCCACCCGGGTGCCCGCCGGCACCCAGCCGGAGTCCACGTGCAGCTTGGCAACCCGGTAGTAGTCCCGGTCGAAGAAGGCGAGGAAGTTCTCCGCCAGGTAGCGGCTGTCCCGCTCGTCGAGGGAACCGACGATGCCGAAGTCCACGGCGCAGTAGCGCGGGTTGTCCGGGTTGCTGGCGTCCACGAAGATGTTGCCCGGGTGCATGTCCGCGTGAAAGAAGTTGTCGCGGAAGACCTGGGTGAAGAAGATCTCCACGCCGTTCGCTGCCAGCTTCGGGATGTTCACCGCCGCGTCCCGGAGCGCGGTCATGTCGTCGATGGGGATGCCGCGGATGCGCTCCATCACCATGACGCCCGTGCGGCAGTAGTCGAAGTAGACCTTCGGCACGTAGATCAGCGGCGAGCCCTGCCAGTTGCGCCGGAGCTGGGTGGCGTTGGCCGCCTCCCGCAGCAGGTCGAGCTCGTTCAGGATCGTCTTCTCGTACTCCCGGACCACTTCCACGGGCCGCAGGCGGCGTGCGTCGGGCCACCAGCGCCAGGCCAGCCGCGCCAAGGTGTACATGACTTCCAGGTCCTGCTGGATGAGCTGCCGGACCCGGGGCCGGAGCACCTTCACCACGACATCCTCGCCGGAATGCAGCCGGGCCGCATGCACCTGCGCGATGGACGCTGCGGCGAGCGCTTCCTTGTCGAAGCTGGCGAACACCGTCTCGGCGGGCGCGCCGTAGCTTCGTTCCACCTCGGCAAGGGCCTGCTCGGCCGGGAACGGCGGCACCTCGTCCTGCAGCTTCGCCAGCTCCTGGCCGATGTCCGGCGCGAGAAGGTCCTGGCGCGTCGACAGGGACTGGCCGAACTTGACGAAGATCGGGCCCAGGTCCTCCAGCGCCTGGCGGATCCGGACGCCGCGGGGTGCGTCGGAGCGGCGCTGGCCCCAGGTGGCGGGGTTCAGGTGGAAGAGCAGCCGGGCAGGGCCCAGCAGTTCGGTTTCGGCGAGCAGCTGGTCGATGCCATGACGGACCAGCACGCGCTGGATCGCGAGCAGGCGAACGAGGAGCTGCAGGCGGTTCATGCTGGGAATGGGGACATGCCTGATTTTGGCAACGCCAAAATCAGGCATGTCCCCATTTTCCTTTCAGGCGGGCGAGGCGTGCCTCGGCGCGTTCCACATCGTTAGCCACCCGGTCCACGTCCCGGTAGAACTCCTCGACCTCGGTCCGGGTCGGCAGTGTGCGGCGCTCCTCGGTGAGGTACTCACCGAGACTGCGGGACAGGGACCCTGCCGTGCGGGCACCCCAGTCCGCGAAGCCCCGGGCAAGGTTGCCGAGCTGGTGGGCAACCGGGTCGCCGACAAGCTTCGACAGTTCTTCTTCCAGGTCCGGCCGGGCCATGTGGAGCAGGTCCCGGAACTGGTTGGCGATGTCGGTGTCGCCGGTGATCCGGACTTCGCCCTCGCGGATCAGCGCCTGCGGATCGCCGCCGAGCAGGCGGACCATGGCGAGTGGCGAACCCGCCAGCGTGGCCGCCGCGGGCGCCTCGCCGGGCGGCGTGACCTGCACCTGGCCGTCCCGTGCGGACAGGCGAAGGGCGAGTGGCGTGCCGTCGAGGCGCACATCCAGGGTCTTGCCATCCAGTGCGGCGGCCATGGCCTGGGCCGTGGAGGACAGGCCGATCCCGCGGTTGACCAGCAGCTCGAGGGGCCGGAAGGCGGCGGCGGAGAAGGGCAGGTCCACGGGAATGTCAGTACCGGAAGCCGACGTGGAGCGCCACGATGCCGCCGGTCAGGTTGTGGTACCGCACGTCTTCGAAGCCTGCGCCTTCCATCAGGCCCCGCAGCGTCTCCTGGTCCGGGTGCACCCGGATCGACTCGGCCAGGTAGCGGTAGCTGGCGGCGTCGTGGGCGACCACCTCGCCGAGCCAGGGCAGGATGCGGAAGGAATACAGATCGTAGAACGGCTCGATCAGCTTCACGGCCGGTTTCGAGAACTCAAGCACCAGCAGCCGGCCGCCGGGCTTCAGCACGCGGGCCATCTCCCGGAGCGCCGCCGGCTTGTCGGTGCAGTTGCGCAGCCCGAAGCCGATCGTCACGCAGTGAAAGCTCCGGTCGGCGAAGGGCAGGTGCTCGGCATTGGCCTGCAGCGTGCGCACGTTGCCGAAGAGTCCCGCGTCCACCAACCGGCCGCGGCCGACGTCCAGCATTTCCCGATTGATGTCGGTGTGGCACACCAGTCCGGAGGCCCCCACCTGGCGCGCCATGCCGGCGGACAGGTCGCCGGTGCCGCCGGCCACGTCGAGGGCCAGGTCGTCGGGGCGCAGCGCCGTCCGTCCCAGGGCAAAGCGCTTCCAAAGCCGGTGCAGCCCGCCCGACATCAGGTCGTTCATCAGGTCGTAGTTGGCGGCCACCGAATCGAAGACGGCGCGAACCCGCCCGGCCTTCTCGGCGGCGGGCACGGTCTCGAAGCCAAAGTGGGTCTGTTCCATGGGGCGACTGTTCTCAGGGCCGTTTATCCTAACTGACGGACCCGCTCGAACAGGCACACCGCGGCGGCCGCGGCGATATTGAGCGACTCCGTCTGGCCGGGCATCGGGATCGCGACCACGCAGTCGACCGCATCCAGCACCGCCCGGGACAGTCCCGCGCCCTCGTTGCCGAAGATCAGGCCAATGTGGCCCGTCAGGTCTGTCGCGAAGACCGACTGGCGGGCCGCGAGGTGGGTGGCTATCAGGCGGCCGGGAAATGCCGCGGCGAATCCACCCAGGTCCACTCCGGCGAAACACTCCAGGTGGAAGTGCGCCCCCATCCCGGCGCGCAGGACCTTCGGTGACCACAGGTCGGCGCACTGGGCCGACAGGTAGACCTGCCGGATGCCGGCGGCCGCCGTCGAGCGCAGGATGGAGCCCAGGTTGCCGGGATCCTGGACGTCTTCCAGGAGGACGCAGGGTTCCGGATCGCCGGGCGGTGGCCGACGGTCCGGAAGGGGTATGACCGCGAGCACGCCGGTGGGCGTCTGCACGGGCGCCAGCCGGCGGAACAGCGCGTCGCCGAGTTCGGTGCAGGGAACCTGGGGAAGCGCCGCCAGCAGGGCGGCGACTTCGGGCCGGCCCTTGCCACTGGTGCTCACGAGCAGCTGGCGGGGCGGGCCGATCCGTTGCCGGTAGCTGTCGATGAGGTGCAGGCCGTCGATGAGGGCCAGGCCTGCCTGGCGGCGGTCCCGGCCCGACTCGGCCAGGGCCAGGTACTCCCGGAAACGGGGGTTCTCGCTGGACGTGATGACAGTCATGAAGGGCCGGCAGCCGGTCCGTGCGGTCAGGGTGGGGCACTGTACCGCGCCCGGCGGGGCAAGCCACCCGCCGCCGGGCCTGTTGCGTTACACTTGAAGGCTATTTGTCGATAAGAATGACGCGAATCATGCGAAAGAAGCGCTCCGTGCTCCTACCCCCCTCCCTGGTCCTGCTGGCGCTGGCCAGCCTGCTCGCCGGTTGCGGCGGGGCCCCCGACGTCCCCGCCCCGACGCCGAGCCTGGTAGTAACGACGGTCAGTCCGGTGCGCCAGCAGATGGAGCGCACCATCGCCGTTTCGGGCTCGGTGGCCGCCTGGCAGGAGATGTACCTGGGCGTCGAGCTCACCGGGATCCGCGTGGCCGAGGTGCTGGTGGAGGTGGGTGACACCGTCCGGGCCAGCCAGCCGCTGTTGCGGCTCGACACCCGCACGCTCGAAGTGCAGGCCCGGCAGGCCGACGCCAGCGTGGCCCAGGCGCGGGCCAGCCTCGAACTGGCAAAGGCCAACTCCGATCGCGGCGCGACGCTGGTGAAGGAAGGGCTGATCTCGTCCAGCAACGCCGACGAGCTGCGCGCCACCCTGGCCAGTGCCGAAGCCCAGCTGGCCACCGCCGAGGCAGACCGGGAAGCAGCCCGGCTGCGGCTCGGCTACGCCACGCTGCGGGCGCCCGACGCGGGCGTGATCTCCGCGCGGACCGTGCAGCCCGGACAGATCGTGTCCTCGGGCACCGACCTGCTCCGGCTGATCCGCCAGGGACGGCTCGAGTGGCGCGCCGAGCTGACCGAGAGTGACCTGACGAAGGTGAAGACCGGCACGACTGTCGAGCTGGCCAGCCCCGGCGGCGAGCGCATCGTGGGCACGGTGCGCACCGTCTCACCCTCCGTCGACCCGGAAACCCGCACGGGAATGCTCTACGCGGACCTGCCCGCGCCCGGTGACCTGCGGGCCGGCATGTTCGCCCAGGGCAAGATCCTGCTGGGTTCTGCGACTGCCACCGTGCTTCCCGGGGAGTCGGTGATCTTTCGCGACGGCTATCCCTACGTGTTCGTGGCTCGCCGCGGCGCCGACGGCGGTGCCACGTTCAACGTGGAGCAGCGGCGAATCACTGTCGGCGGCCAGCGCGGCGAGTTCACCGAGGTGCAGAGCGGACTGCAGCCCGACGAGCACGTCGTGGTGCGGGGCGCCGGCTTCCTGAGCGATGGCGACCTGGTGCGGGAGGTGGCTCCGAAGCCTGCCCTGGCGCAGGCCCCCAGGGAGGCCGCCGGAGCCGCGCCGGAGGACAAGACCCCGTGAACGTTTCGCTCTGGGGCATCCGCAATCCGATCGCCGCCGCGCTGATCTTCGGCATTCTCTGCGTAGCGGGCCTCGTGGGCCTGCGCCAGCTGCCCATCTCCCAGCTGCCCGACTTCGTCACGCCCGAAGTCACGGTCACCATCAATCTTCCCGGCGCCAATCCCAGCCAGCTCGAGACCGACGTGACCCGCCGGGTCGAGGACGCAGTGGCGTCGATCGCCAACATCGACAAGCTCACGTCCACGGTCAGCGAGGGCGTGTCGAAGACCCGGATCATTTTCGACCTCGGCCAGGACATGGACCTGGCACTCCAGGACGTGAAGGACGCCGTCGAACGGATCCGTCCGGAGCTGCCCCAGGACATCGACGAGCCCGTGATCGCCCGCCTGTCCCTGTTCGGTCCGACGCTGCTGGGCTACGCGGTGGTGGCCGACCGGATGGCGCCGGACGAGCTCAGCTGGTTCGTGGACGACACCGTGCGCAAGGCGCTCTTCAGCGTTCCGGGCGTCGGCCAGGTGCTGCGTACGGGCGGCGTGGATCGCGAAGTGCGCGTGAACATTCGCCCGGATTCCCTGCAGGCCTTTGGCCTGACCGCCGGCACGGTCTCGGCGCAGCTGGCCCGGCTGCAGGTCGAGCTGTCCGGCGGGCGGACCACGGTGGGCGGTTCCGAGCAGTCGGTGCGCACGGTGGCGACCGTGCACACGGCCGCCGACCTGGCCAACTACCCCATCTCGCTGCCGGACGGCCGGTCCGTGCGCCTGTCGTCCCTCGCGACGGTGACGGACGGCACCGCCGCGCCCCGGCAGGTCGCCCTGCTGGATGGCAAGCCGGTCGTATCCGTCTCGATCCAGCGGGCGGCCGACACCAGTGCAGTCAAGGTGGGCGAGGCCGTGCGCCGGAAGATCGCGCAACTGGAAGCCGGGCATCCGGGCGTGCGCTTCGTCGAGGTCGCTTCGGGCGTCGAGCCGGCCAAGGCGTCCTACGACGCGTCGGTCACCATGCTGATCGAGGGCGCCCTGCTCGCGGTGCTGGTGGTCTGGCTCTTCCTGCGCGACTGGCGCGCCACGTGGATCTCGGCGCTCGCGCTCCCCCTCTCGGTGCTGCCGACCTTCGCCGTGATGAGCTGGCTCGGCTACAGCCTGAACCTGCTCTCGCTGCTGGCCTTCGCCGTCGTGATCGGCGTGCTGGTGGACGACGCGATCGTGGAGATCGAGAACATCGCCCAGCACCGGGCCATGGGCAAGTCGCCGCGCCAGGCCGCCATCGACGCGGCGGACGAAATCGGCATCGCCGTCATCGCCACCTCCGCGACCCTGGCCGCGGTGTTCGTGCCGGTGGCCTTCATGCCCGGCGAGATCGGCCTGTACTTCCGGGAGTTCGGCTGGACTGCCGCCACGGCCGTGCTCTTCTCGCTGCTGGTGGCGCGGCTCCTCACGCCCATGCTCGCAGCGCGGTTCATGGGCGAGAACACCGTTGCGCACCGCGACCCGCGCTGGATGCCCCGCTACCTGTCGTGGGTCGAGGCAGCGCTGCGCCACCGCCGGCGCACGATGGCGTTCGCCATTGCCACCTTCGTGGCTTCCCTCGCCATCATCCCGCTCATTCCCACCACGTTCCTGCCCGCGTCGGACCAGTCGCGGACGGACTTGCTCGTGAACCTCCCGCCGGGCGCGCGGCTCGCCGACTCCGTGGCCGCCGCAGAGCAGGTGCGCCTGCTGCTCCAGGACATTCCGGAGCTGGACAGGGTCTTTGCCCGGATCGGTTCCGTCTCCCTGGGCGGATACGACGCTGCCAGCCTGGCCGACGTGCGCAAGGCGGCCCTCACGCTGGAGTTCGCCGCCGACCGGAAGCGCAACATCCAGGAGCTGGAAACGGACGTGCGCGAGCGGCTCAAGGACCTGCCGGGCGTGCGGGTGAGCTTTGCTGCCCAGGCGCCGGGCGACCGGCTCGACATCGTCCTGGCGGGCAAGGACTCCAAGCAGCTCGCCGAGGCGGGCCGCAGCATCGAGTCCGCGCTGCGCGCGGTACCGGGCCTCGGCAGCGTCGCGTCCACCGCGTCGCTCCTGAATCCCGAGATCGTCATCACGCCGGATGCTGCGCGGGCGGCGGACCTCGGCGTGTCCACGGTGGACATCGCCGCCGCGGCCCGCATCGCCACCAGCGGCGATTTCCGCCGCAATCTCGCCAAGCTGAACCTGGCCGAGCGCCAGATCCCGATCCGGGTGCAGATTGCCGACTCGTCCCTCAGCGACGCGGCGCTGCTGTCGCTGCTCCGGGTGCCATCCCGGAACGGCAGCGTGCCGCTCTCGGCTGTCGCCACCATCACCGACGGCAGCGGTCCCGCCCAGATCGAGCGCTTCAACCGGGAGCGCAACATCAAGGTTTCGGCCGAGCTGAACGGCCAGCCGCTCGGCAACGTGACGGCCGGTCTCCGCAAGACCGAGGCCTGGAACAACCTGCCGCCGGGTGTGCGGATCGTGCCCAGCGGCGACTCGGAGGCCTTCGCCGAGATGTTCCTGGGCTTTGGCCTCGCCATGCTCACCGGCGTCGGCAGCGTGTACCTGGTGCTGCTGCTCCTGTTCCGCAGCGCCATCCAGCCGCTGGTGATCCTGGGCGCCGTGCCCCTCTGCGGCGCGGGCGCCTTCGGCGGCCTGCTGCTGACCGGTTACGCCCTGTCCCTGCCGTCGCTGATCGGCCTGCTCCTGCTCACGGGCGTGGCCACCAAGAACTCGATCCTGATCGTGGACTACGCGATCATCGGCGAGCGGGACCAGGGCCTGTCACGGCACGATGCCATCATGGCAGCGTGCCGCAAGCGCGCCCGGCCGGTGATCATGACCACCATCGCCATGGGCGCCGGCATGCTGCCGGTCGCCATCGGCCTGGGGGCGGACGGGAATTTCCGGGCACCGCTCGGCGCCTCGGTGATCGGCGGTTTGCTGACGTCGACGCTGCTGTCGCTGGTAGCCGTGCCGGCCGCGTACTCGCTCTTCGCCGACCTGCTGGACTGGTGGCGGGCCCGAAAAGGAAAGGCGGGGACAGATCTATTTTCCGCTCCCGCTGCTCCCGGACCCACTATTGCCGTCGGCGGCGGAAAATAGATCTGTCCCCAATTAGCCGATCACGTCGCCCCACTTGGCGTCCACGCGCGCGAACGCGTCGGGCGCCAGCGACGTCAGGATCTCCCGGTTAGTCCTCGGGAACGAGGGCGGGCCGCCTTCGCCCGGCAGCTGCCGGGTGGCGTCGATGATGATCTTGCTGGTCTTGTTCGGGTCTTTCTGGCTCGGATCCAGCGGCAGCCCGGGCAGGTTCTCGAAGATCCGCGCGCCGGGGTTAGGCTGCCAGCGGGAGCTGATGGCCGCCATGACCTGGGACATGTCCATCAGGTCCACATCCTTGTCGAGCACGATCACCACCTTGGCCACCGGGTTGAACTTTCCCAGCTTCTCGCCCGCGGCAATGCCCTGGCCCGGCGCGGTCTTGTCAATGCTGATGAAGAAGATGTTGTTGGCGTTGCTCAGGTAGTGGAAATCCGAGATCTCCGGCACGAACTTCTTCGAGAACAGGTACGACGATGCCACGCCCGGTGACTTGATGGGGCCCCGGTCCACGCCGGTGAAACTGTTGTGCAGCCAGGGATTGCGCCGGTGGGTGACGGTGGTGACGTTCATCCACCAGGCCAGCTCCCCGTCGCCCTGGTAACCGAGGCCCTCGCCGTAGGGACCTTCCTTCTCCAGGTCGTCCAGCGCGATCTCGCCCTCGATGACCATCTCCGCGTGGGCGGGAACCAGGAAGTCGTTCGTCTCGCTCTTCACGATTTCCACCGGTCGGCCGCGGAGCCCACCGGCCACCGCCAGCTCGTCCACGGGTTTGTTGCCCTGCCGGTTGGCGGTGCGCGAACCGCTGACGACGTAGACGATCGGGTCCTGGCCCAGCACGAGCGAGATGCGGGCGACCGTCTCGCCGCGCTTCCGGGCCGCGTCGAGCATCTTCCAGCCGGTCTGGCCGGCGCCCGGGCTGATCGCCACCTTGCGCGGCCCCTTCAGCTGGCAGCGGTAGGTGCCCAGGTTCACGCCGGCCTTCGGGTCCACGGTGAACACCGAAGCCGTATTGATGTAGCGGCCGCCGTCCCCGGGATTCACCTGCATGAAGGGGAACGTCGTGAGGTCGATCTGGTCCCCGGTCAGCACGACTTCCTTGCACAGGGCTTTCTCGCGGGGCACCAGCACCGGCGGGATCTCCGGGTAGCGGCCGCCGTTCTTCTGCGCGAGCTGTATGAGATGCGCCCGCGCCCTGCGGAACGTCGCGGTACCGCTGGACGGGTCGGGCTCCAGGCCGAGCGCCAGGCATTCCGCATCCCACGGACCCAGGTAGTTGCCGACCACGGGGCCCTTCAGCCACCGGCCGCCGATCTTCACCTCGCTGAAGAGCAGGGCCGGCGCACCCTCGAGCCCGTGGCGCTCCACCAGCCGGTACATGAGCGCCGTCGCCTCGTAGGCGTCCTGGTCCACCCGGTCGATGCGGAGCAGCTTCCCCCGGGCATCCAGTGCTTCGATCATCCCGCGCATGGTGTCGAAGGGGCCGGTGGGGCCGGACGACCGGGCAGAGCGCCGGGACGATCCCGCCGGGACGGGCCCTGTGCCAGCGCCTGTGGCGCAGCCGGTTGCCGCCAGCGCTACAGCTGCGCCCAGCGAACTTCCGGCCACGAACGTCCGGCGGGTGAGGGGCGGGGTCTTCGGCATGGCGCGTCTCCCGATGGTTAGGCAGACCATAGCACCGCCGGCGTGAACGCAATCCTCAGGCTTCGGGTGGAGTCCACCTGCCGACCAGCTTCTCCCACCGCTCATCCACCCGCGCGAAGGACTCCGGCGCCTGGGCCACCAGCAGCGACCGGTTCTCCTGCTGCCAGGCCGCCGGCCCGCCTTCGTCGGGCAGCGCCCGGGTGGCATCCACCACGATCTTGCTGGTCCGGTCGGGATCGCCCAGGCTGGGATCGAGCTGATGCCCGCGCAGGCCGGTCAGCACCTTGTTCGCGCCCTTGGGCTGCCAGCGCGCGCCGGTGGCGTGGAGCACGGCCAGGGTGTCCAGCACGTCAATGTCGTCGTCCACCACGATCACGACCTTCGCCATGCCCACCCGGCGAGCCATGATCTCGCCCACGGCCAGCCCGTCGCCGGCCTTCTGCTTGCGGATGCTCACGAAGCCGAAGCCCGGCAGCTCCGAGGGTGTGTGGGCGAAGGTGACGTTCGGCGCCTCCGCCTGCAGGCCGCGCAGGGAGGACATGTTGGCCGTGGCCGACGGCGCACCGCGATTCACGCCGGTGAACTGGTTGACGACCCAGGGGTCCCGCCGGTGCGTCACCCGCGTGACGTTCATCCAGAAGTTCTCGGCCTTCTTCCGGCCCATGTAGCCGCGCATCTCGCCGAAGGGGCCCTCGGGCAGCATCGGCTGGTCCAGCGGGATCTCCCCCTCGATCACCATCTCCGCGTGGGCCGGCACCAGGATGTCGTTGGTCTCCGACTTCACGACGGGCAGGGGGCGGCCGCGCAGGCCACTCACCAGCTGCAGCTCGTCCGGATTGCCCATGCCGATCTTGGACGTCGAGACCAGCCACGTGATGGGGTCCTGCCCCAGCACGATGGAGACCTTCGCGATCTTCTCGCCGCGCTCCTTCATCTTCGTCAGCATCTGCCAGCCGCTCTGGCCCGGCTCGGGATTTACGCCAAGGAGGCGGGGACCCTTGAGCTGGCAGCGGTAGGTGCCGAAGTTGCCGCCGCCCTCGGGATCCCGCGTGAAGACCGAGCCTGTGTTGACGTAGCGGCCGGCGTCGGCCGGATTGGACTGGATGAAGGCGAACTTCGTGAGGTCGATAGCGTCGCCGGACAGGATCACCTGCTTGCAGGGCGCGTCGGCGACGGACACTTCCTGGCACGCGGTGGTGGGAAATTTCCCGTCCTTCAGCAGCTCCGCGGCGCGGGCGATGGCGGCCCGGTAGGTGGCGCGGCCGTCGCCGGGCACGGGCTCGATGCCGAGCGCCACGGCCTCCGTGTGGTAGTGGCCGTACTGGTTCACCAGTACGGGGCCCTGTACCCAGCGGCCCTCGATCTTCACCTCGTCGACGAGAAAGGCCGGCGTACGGTACAGCCCGAACTCGTCGATGAGTCGGTACATGAGTGCCGTGGCTTCGTAGGCGTCCTGGTCCAGGCGCGGGATGCGGATCAGCAGGCCGCGGCGGTCTAGTTCGGCCACGTAGTCCCGCAGGGAGTCGAAGGGGCCGTAGCCCCAGCCGGGGGCCGCTGAGGCCGGTGGGCGGCCGCGAGGTGCGGCGCCAGCCTCGAGCGCCGTGGCTGCGAGTCCCAGGCCGACGGTGGCGGCCACCAGTTCCCGGCGGTTCAGGTGATTACGGTTCGTCTTGTCCATGGCATCCTCCTGACATCGACGTTTGGGCACTACGTAACCGCCAAATCCCTCAGCAGTCGAGACAAGCTGGCCCCTCCTGCTTAACGCAAGGACCAGAGTTCCTGTTGAACGCGGTTAACTCGTCAATTGATCGATAGCTGCTCTCGCCCAGCGCTTAACTGATCCTTGGGAATGCTCCTCGACCTCTAGAAGCAATGGGATATGAATTGGATCCCCGGATTGGCCAAGAACTTTGCAAAGCCATGCGACTGCATCCGCGAGCTCAGCATCGCTGCCAATGTTCGTGTAGCGCGATTGAAGCTGCGCTCTTACGATCTCGATAATAGCCGCGTCTTGCAGGTATGAGTTGTAGGCGATGCTTGCCCCCGCGTGCACCAGTTGCGGGCTGTCAGCCCTCAGCATATTCATCACTCGCTGCCGTGGGATGTCGACAGATGGCACGTCCGACACGCCCGCCGCAATGACTGGGTTCCAGCGGGCGAAATCCGGCAATACTCGTAGGGCAGATTCTGCGTGGCGCTTGAGCTTCCCTCTGTTTGTACCTCGAAGGACCGTGACGATCGTGCTCAGGTACTTTTCCTGTCCTGAGAAGGCGAGAACTTGCACCTGCCAGGAACTGTATTCGAGCCCATCGGTCCCGTTCCTGCTCTTATAGTTTTCTAGTAAGTCAGAAGCGACATTGTCAAAAAGCCGCGTGTCGGAGATGCCACTCCATTTGATCTGACGGGCAATCAGCTTGATATCACTCTTTTCCGCCGCAAGCTCCGCGATGAGTGCATCCACTTCGCGGTCGAGATCCGCCTGGGTTGCCATGGCGGGACTGGTCGATATACCGAACAAGAGTGCAGTGATAGTCACGGTCAAGAGCCTGGTAGCTATGTACTGCATGACACTACGTCCCTGATGCCCAGTGCACTTAGACTACCGCACGGCGACCCCCGCATGCTTGGTGGCTGGCCGATGTCGGGGTCTCCGACTCGCGTCCCGACCTTCCTTCTATCTTGGCGAACTCCATAGATTCCAGGGGTGCGCCGGCGTTCGGGAGGGTGAGGCGATCAGTCGCAGTGCGGCGCAACTGCTGTACACGCCGAAGCAACCAAAGCGCGGCTCGCTGGCACTATGTGGATAGGCTTGAAGAGTCTCGGGGGCGGAGATGTCGCGGGACGTTCCTAGAGCCCCCACCACTCGCGCCCTCGTGGTGCCGGCGGTCACGGCGGACCACCTGGCTACAGGATATAGCGGCTCAGATCCTGGTCCTTGACCAGGCTCCCCAGCTGGGCCTCCACGTAGGCGGCATCGACGGTCAAGTGCCGGCCGCCTTGGTCGGCAGCCTCGAAGGACACCGTCTCCAGCAGCCGTTCCATGACTGTATGCAGGCGGCGGGCGCCGATGTTCTCCTGCTCGCTGTTCACGTGGAAGGCGATCTCGGCCAGGCGCCGGACGCCCGACGCGTCGAACTCGATGGTGACGCCTTCCGTCGCCATGAGCGCAGCGTACTGGCGGGTCAGCGAGGCATCCGGCTCGGTGAGGATCCGCACGAAATCCTCGGTGGTCAGCGCGTCCAGCTCCACGCGGATCGGGAAACGGCCCTGCAGCTCGGGAATCAGGTCGGAGGGCTTCGAGGCGTGGAATGCGCCCGAGGCAATGAACAGGATGTGGTCGGTCTTCACCATGCCGTACTTGGTGTTGACCGTGCAGCCTTCGACGAGGGGCAGCAGGTCCCGCTGCACGCCTTCCCGGGACACATCGGCGCCCTGGGTCTCGCCGCGCCGGGCGACCTTGTCGATCTCGTCGATGAAGACGATGCCGTTCTGCTCGACGTTTTCGAGGGCGGCAGACTTCAGGTCCTCCTCGTTGATCAGGCGGCTGGCCTCCTCGTCGATGAGCAGGCGGAAGGCTTCCTTCACCTTCAGCTTGCGCGACTTGCGGCGGCCCGAGCCCATGTTCTGGAACAGGCTCTGCAGCTGGCTGGACATCTCCTCCATGCCGGGCGGGGCCATGATCTCCACGCCCATGGGCACGGCGGCAAGGTCCACCTCGATCTCCTTGTCGTCCAGCTTCCCCTCGCGAAGCATCTTGCGGAATTTCTGCCGGGTCTCCGAGTCCCGGGATTCCTGCGGCGAGGTGAAGCCGGCGGACGGCGGCGGGAGCAGGGCATCCAGTACTTTCTCCTCGGCAGCGTCCTCGGCCCGGTGCCGGACCTTCTGGGTCTCGCGCTCCCGGGTCAGCTTCACCGCGGCGTCCATCAGGTCCTTGATGATGCTGTCGACTTCCCGGCCGACGTAGCCCACCTCGGTGAACTTGGTGGCCTCCACCTTGATGAAGGGCGCCTGGGCCAGGCGCGCGAGGCGGCGGGCAATCTCGGTCTTGCCCACGCCGGTGGGGCCGATCATCAGGATGTTCTTTGGCGTGATCTCGCCCTGCAGGGGCTCACCCACCTGCATGCGCCGCCAGCGGTTGCGGAGCGCGATGGCCACGGCCCGCTTCGCCGGATCCTGGCCGATGATGTACTTGTCCAGCTCCTGGACGATCTCGCGGGGCGTCATCTGGGACATGGCAAAAAGGTACCGGACACTTAGTTTTGTTGGTTTTCCAGCACTTCGACGGTGATGTGCTGGTTTGTGTAGATGCAGATCTTGCCGGCGATCTCCAGGCTCTTGCGGACGATCTGCTCGGCGGCAAGGTCGGAGTTCTCCAGGAGCGCCCGGGCGGCCGCCTGGGCGAAGGGCCCGCCGGAGCCGATGGCCATCAGGTCGTCTTCTGGCTCGATCACGTCGCCGTTGCCGGAGATGATCAGGGACTTCTCCCTGTCCGCAACGCAGAGCAGCGCCTCCAGCCGGCGCAGGCGCCGATCCGTGCGCCACTCCTTGGCCAGCTCGATGGCGGCGCGGCTCAGGTTGCCGTACTGCTCCAGTTTGCCCTCGAACAGCTCGAAGAGCGTGAAGGCGTCAGCCGTGCCGCCGGCAAACCCCGCCAGCACCCGGCCGCCCGCCAGGCGCCGGACCTTGCGGGCGTTGCCCTTCATGATGGTGTTGCCGAGGGTGACCTGGCCGTCGCCGCCCACGGCGACCGAGCCGTTACGGCGGACGGAGACGATGGTGGTGCCGTCGAATTGCTGCATGGAGGCCCGCTTGTTCCGGGTTATTTGGCCGACAGTCTATCTGGGGGCGGCTCCAGAAAAGAAAAGGGGGGAATTGAGGCATGTCCCCAATTCCCCCCTTTGCCGGGAGGTCAGTTCGCCTTGGGCGGCGGACCGCCCATCCGGTCCTTCATCTTCTGGCGGGCCTCTTCCTTCATCTCGTCGCACCTGGCCGGGTCTGCCTTGCACTTCGCCTCCAGCTCGGCCCGCTTGGCCTTCATCTGCTCGCGCTGTTCCTCGCACTTTGCGGGATTGGCCTTGCAGAATTCCTGGCGCTCGGCCCGCTTGGCCTGCATCTGCTCCCGCTGCTCCTTGCACTTCTCGGGATTGGCCTTGCAGAACTCCTTGCGCTCGGCCTTCTTGTCCTTCATCGCCGCCCGCTGCTCTTCGCATTTCTGCGGGTTGGCCTTGCAGAACTCTTCACGTTTGGCTCGAGCCTCATCGCACTTTCCGGGATTTTCCTTGCAGACTTCCTTGCGGGGCATCGGGGGCGGGCCGCCGCCGTCGTCGGCTGTGGCAACCAGCGGGCTGCCCAGGACGGCGAAGATCGCGATGGTGGAAAACACGGCTTGCTGCATTCGCATAGGGGTGGCTCCTGCTGAAGTGGAAACGACTATAACGCCCGAGCCTGAACGCCGGTTGACACCGGTCGCGCCTGAAGGCGCTCCTACGTCTTCTTCAGGCGAGCGCGCGGATGGGCCTTGTCGTACACCTGGGCCAGGTGCTGGAAATTCAGGTGGGTGTAGATCTGGGTGGTGCTGATGTCCGCGTGGCCCAGCATTTCCTGCACGCTCCGCAGGTCGCTGCTGGACTCCAGCAGGTGCGTCGCAAAGCTGTGGCGGAAGAGGTGGGGGTAGACCCGCTGGGACACGCCGGCTCGCAGGGCCCAGTAGTTGACGCGCATCTGCACCGTCCGCGGGCTGATGCGCCTGCCCCGGGGCCCGACGAACAGCGCCTTCTCCTCGATTGTCGCCATCTGCACCCGCACCTTGAGCCAGGCGGTGATTTCCGTCCGGGCGTGGCGGCCCACCGGCACGATGCGGGTCTTGTTGCCCTTGCCGGTAACCCGGACGGTACCGTCAGCCAGGTCCACGGCACCCAGGTCCAGGCCCACCAGCTCGGAGAGGCGCAGGCCGGACGAGTAGAACAGTTCCAGCATGGCGCGGTCCCGCGCGGTCTCGGGTTCGTCGCCTTCGATCTTCAGCAGCTGGGCCATCTGGTCCACGTCCAGCGTGTTCGGCAGCTTGCGGGGTGCCTGGGGCGCCGAGACGTCGGCCCCCGGGTTGCTCTTCATCTCGCCCTCGCGGATCAGGTAGTTCATCAAGCTGCGGGCGCCCGAGAGGCGGCGCTGGATGCTCCGGGGCGACAGGCCACCGGCGTGGCTCACGGCGGCGAAGCGCCGCAGGTGATGGGAGCGCAGTTCGGTGAAGGCGGGGATCTCGTACCGGTCGCAGAACTCCGCCAGGCAGACCAGGTCGCGGCGGTAGCTCTTGGCGGTGTTCTCGGACAGCCGGCGTTCGAGCTTCAGGTGCTCGAGGAAGCGTTCAGCGGTCTTCCAGTGCCGCGCGTCCATTCGCGGAGGCCCCTTTGGCGGCCGGGAATCAGGCGGCGGATCGCGTCCGCAGGGCGCAGCTCACGAGTTCGCCGAGCCGGGCCAGGAAGTCGATGCTCATGCCCGGGTGAAAGTGGTCGGAGTCCCGGCTGCCCACTGCCAGGAAGCCCAGCTCGGCCTTCTGCCCGAGCGGCACCAGCGCCACGGAGCCGATTTCCACGTTGCCGGCGCCGAACAGGAAGTCCCGCTGGGCGTCGCGCACCTGGCCACAGCGCGGGGCATGGGCCTGCAGGAAGGTGCGGAAGGACGCGATGGCGGGGTCGTCCCGGTCCACCACCCGCAGGAAACGGCCGGTGGTCGCCCCTCCCGCCGGGTCTTCAAAGACGACCAGCACGGACTGGTCCGCGTTGAACGACACCCGGAGCTGCTCCTCCAGCACCTGCACCACGCCGGCCTGGTCCGGGGCGGCCAGCATGAGCATGGCCAGCGCGTGGATGCGGGACGCCAGCGCGTCATTGCTGCGGGCGACGTCGAGGAGATCCTTGAGCTTGCGCTCGAGCTTGAGGTTTTTCTGGCGGAGCACCAGAACCTGCCGCTCGACGAGAGACACCGCCGGCCCGCCCGCGTCGTGGGGCAGCCTGAGGCTGTTCAGCAGGACGGAGTGGCGCTCGAAGAAATCGGGGTTGGCCTGGAGGTAGTCGGCAATGGCGTCTTCGGTGAGAGCGGGGTCCGCGACGTGCTGCTGTTTCAGCGTGCTCATATCTGGATCGTTCCCTCGAACACCGTGACTGCCTCGCCGGTCATCCACACCGGGAGACCCGGCCCCTCCCACCGGACCCGCAGGGCGCCGCCGGGCAATTCGACGGTCACCTGGGGCTCCAGCAGGCTCCACGTGCGGCCGATGACGACGGCCGCGCAGGCTCCCGTGCCGCAGGCTGACGTTTCCCCCACGCCGCGCTCGAAAACCCGCAGTCGAATGCGGTCCGGAGCGAGCACCTGCATGAAGCCGATGTTAGCACGGTTCGGAAAGCGCTCATGGCGCTCGAGGCGCGTCCCGAGCTGCTGAACGGGCGCGGCATCGACGTCGGTGACGCGGAGCACGGCGTGCGGGTTGCCCATCGACACCACGCCCGCTTCCACCGTGTCGTCGTCCGCGGCAAGGGCGTAGCGCAGAGACTGCTCCGTGGCCTTGAACGGAATCGCGGCGGGACGGAATTCCGGCACCGCCATCTCGACGGTCACGGCGCCGTCATTCTCGAGCCGCGCGCGAACGGAGCCCGTGCCGTGGCCGAGGCGCAGTTCCTGCTGACCCGGCCGTGCGACGAGCCGTGCAATGCACCGTGCGCCGTTTCCACACTGCTCGGCCTCGCTGCCGTCGGTGTTGAAGATCCGGTAGTGGACATCGTCGCCGCTGCGCCGGGGCGCCTCGAGCCACAGCAGCTGGTCGAAGCCGATGCCCCGGTGGCGGTCGGCCAGCTGACGGATGCGCTCGGGTCCCGGCAGGGTGAGCCCCTCGCCCCGGATCAGGACGAAGTCATTGCCGAGGCCGTGCATCTTGGTGAAGGGAACTTGAATCACTTTGCGTGGACTTTTGTCAAACCGGTCGCTAAGGTTACGCGTCCCGCGCGCAGCGTGGGGCGCCAATCCCGAAAAACAGGGCAGCAAAACAAGCAAGGGCAGCTGATCAATGCGTCACATCCTGGTCCTCAACTCCAAAGGTGGCTGCGGGAAGAGCACGATTGCCACCAGCCTGGCGGCCTACTACGCCACGCGCGATGAACGGGTCACCCTGGTGGACTACGACCGCCAGGCCTCGAGCCTCGACTGGCTCCAGCGCCGGCCGGACAACCGCCCCCCCATCACCGGGGTGGCCGGCTTCAACGACGGGTTTCGCCCGGTCCCCCGCAATACGGACGTCGTGGTCATCGACGCGCCGGCGGGGTGCCACGGCCGGGAGCTGACCGAACTGGTGCGTCACGCCGAGACCATCGTGGTGCCGGTGCTGCCGTCCACCATCGATATCGTCGCGTCGGGCAAATTCATCGATGCGCTTCAGGAAGTGGGCAAGGTCGAGCGTCGCGAAGTGAAGCTGGCGGTCGTCGGCAACCGGGTCCGCGAAGTGACCCTGATCGCCCAGGAACTGGACGACTACCTGGGCAAGCTGAAGATGCCCTACGTGACCAAGCTGCGCGAGGCTCAGAACTACGTCCGGGCCTATACCCGCGGCCTCGGCATCCACGAACTGCCCGAGTACCTGGCCTGGCCGGACTGGGAGCAGTGGAAGCCCCTCGTCAGCTGGCTGAACAGCAAGAAGAGCCAGCCCAAGGCGGCCTAGCGTCCCGCCAGGACGGCCGTCCTAACGCACTCCGTCGCCCGCGACATCCCGGTCGGGATCCCTTCCGGCTACCGTGAGTACACGGTGAGCGCCGGAAGGGACACCCGCCCGTGCTGCCGCTGCTTCAGCGTTTGTCGCGCCTGCCGTCATCGCCAGCCCCCGCTCGTAGGCCTTCGACGCGGACTGGGCTTCACCGACCCGCGCCATGAGCTGTCCCAGGGCCCGGTAGGTTTCCGGCGCCGGGCGGATGGCGAGGCTGGCTTCCAGGTAGCTCCGGGCCTTGCCCCACAGCTGGTGGCGCACACTGGCGCGGCCGGCGGCGAGCAGCAGCGCGGCGTCTTCGGGCCGGTCCTTCAGCCAGGCCTCGATGCGCTTCAGGTGCGCGGCGGGATCCGCCACGGGCAGCTCGCCGTAGAGGTCGATCAGGGCCTCGCTCCAGTCTTCCTTCAGCGTCCGGCGGATCTCCGCCTCCGCGTCCTCCGTGGCGCCGCAGGCGACGAGTGCCTGTGCGCGGGTCAGCGTAAGGCGCGGCTCCCGGCGCAGGTGCCGCGGGATGTCCTCCCAGACCTTGTCCAGGGCGACCCGGTCGAGGCGGACGCCGGTCATGATGTTGCCGTAGGTCTCCACGCTCCACTCGTCCAGCATTTCGACCGGCATGTTGCCGCGCCGGCGAAGCAGGGGCAGCAGCTCGGCGAGCGGCTGCCATTCCTTGCGCCGGTAGTGGAGTTCGCCCAGCAGCTTCAGCGCCTGGGCGTGGGTGGGATGGCGCTCCCGCACCCGGTTCAGGCTGGCCAGCGCCTCGCTGTACTGGCCGTCCTCCAGCTGCAGCTCAGCCTGGGTGAGCAGCACGGCGTCCTGGGCGGCGGGTTCCTGCTCGCAGGCCATCCGCAGCCAGCTGTCCCGGCGGCTCCGGTCGCCCTGCATCTGGGCCGCGCGGGCCGCGGCCAGGTAGTTGAGCAGGGGGGTCTCCGACTGCCGCGCGCCCCGCGTCAGCAGGCGCTCGCCCCGGGCCAGCCGGCCCTCGGCCAGGGCAATGTAGCCCTTGGTGGCCTGGCGGCCGGCGTAGTTGATGCGCGCCCGCGCCCAGGCCTCACCGAGCCGCCGGGGTGCCCGCCAGACCTGGACCGTCATGCGTACCGCCAGGTAGCCCAGCACCAGCGCCAGCGCGAGGATGGGAACGGACGTCTCGAGGACGTAGCCGCGGAAATTGATGAGCACGTAGCCGTTGTCCGCCAGCACCAGGTGGGCGGCCAGTGCCCCGACGATCAACGCCAGGATCACCACCAGCCCGACCTTCATCGCGAGCCCTGCTTCGCCACGGCGGCCGGACGCCCGGCGGCGCTGATCCGGAGCAGCGCGTCCAGCGAACCGGAGATGTCGGGTATCTCCTCCGGCAGGCGCGCGGCGGCGAGCTCGGCCAGCGAATCGGCCGCCGCCTGCACGTCCGGCGAGGAGAGATCGAAGTGTTCGCGCAGCCGTTCGCCCGCGGCTTCCACCGAGCGGCGGTACATGCCCGAGTCGCCCCGCATGATCGCGAGCCGGGCAAGCTGCAGCTCGAGATCCAGGCTGCGGATGAGGACTTCCTGTTCCGCCTCGGACAGGAGTGGCGACACCGGGTCATTCACGCGCCGCACGCTGAACAGGCTGGCGAGCGCAGCGCGGGTCGCCGCCAGCGCGCGATCGAAGCCGGTGAGCGGCGCGGCCGGCTTCTCCGGCGCCGCCCGGAAGGCCTCGGGGGTGGAGCTCTTCAGGCGCAGCGTCTCCAGGTCTTCCGCCAGCGAGCCCAGCGTGAGCACGATGCCCTCGGTGTCGGGGCGGGGCACGGCCTTGAGGCCGTTGATCTCGTCGGCGAGGAGCTTGCGGACCGGCGTCAGCCGCGGGTCGTTCAGTTCGCGGAGCGCGTCGTCGGCGAGGCCGAGCGCGGTCTGCGCCACGCCCACGTCACCAGCCAGTCCGAGCTGGGCGTTGGCGATGCGCATGTAGTGCTCCGCCTCGGCCAGCAGCCAGGCGGCGCGGACCTTGTCGCCGACGCCGACGAAGCGGTCCACGGTCTGCTCGAGCTGTTCGACCCGGCCGGGTAATTCACCGAGGGCCTCTGTCTCCCGGGTGACCCGCTCCCGCAGCCGGTCCATGTCGTCGTCCAGCAGGCGCCGGCCGGTGGAGACTTCGTCGAGACGGGCCTTGAGGGCCGCCAGCTCGGAACCCCTGACGCCGGCGTCCTCGCGCAATTCCGCGACCCGCTGCCCGATGCCGGAGCGTTGCTCCACCCACACGTAGCCGGCGACAGCGACGGACACGCCCAGGGCGACCAGGGCGGCGGTGGTGGAGATGCTGGCAGTGGCCATGGGGCCATTTTGCCAGTGAATGGCACCGGTAGGAGCGCCTTCAGGCGCGACCCGAGCGACTTTGCGCCGGGAGCGTCCTGATTCGGGCTTGCGGGACCGGACAGGCGGCCGTCGGGCACCGCGGTGGTTACTCTGGCCGGGCGGCCCTAGTCGCCCCAGCTATAGCCGATGAGTGCGGTTGCCGTCAGGGAATCGGCATCCCCTTCAAAGCCGAAGAGCTCTATGTCCGTGCCACCCAGATAGCGCACATCGACCCCCAGCGTGAAGTGCCCGCCAATCCTGAAGAGCGCGCCACCCCCGATGTAGTAACCGAAGGACTGGTCATCGTCGTCTCCGAAGTCAGTATCAATGGAGGCGCCGACACTCGCGATCCCCGCCCCTATGTAGGGGCGGATGTTCCCCTCGGTTGGCATGAGTTTGAGGCCGACCGACAGGTCGGCCACGGCGCCTGTGGCGTCGCCAAAGCCCTCGCCGCCATCGTCGACCGACACCACGAGACCGGTGGCCAGGTAGAGCGGCAGTTCGCCCAGGCCGAAGTCCGCGGTTACGCCGAAGGCCACCTGGTTATCCAGGCCATCCCACAGATCGTCCTGCAGGGACCTGACACCGAGCACTCCGACGACGTCGCCGTCCGCGTACGCCGCTCCACTTGCAGCCAACAGCAAGGCGGCTCCGACGCCGCGCCGGATGCGAGAAGAAAACGTCATGTAAATCTCCTAGGGAGGTAGTTAAACTGCCGGGACTTTTCCGGGGGAGAGGTCAATTCAAAAGCTGGTCTCAAAGAGATGTGCGAAGAGTTGATTTCCCAGTTGGTCCCAACTCTAGCAGTTCCATGCTTGACAACGATTCTCGAAATGTATCCCCTTGAACTAGTCCAAGCTTGGATAGCCAAAGGCAATATTTGCGGAGGAGCACGGATGAATGCCACCTCACGAATGCTACTGATTTGCATGGCTCTCTTGTCTACCGCATGTGCCCCGACCCTATCGTCGGAAGTGTTAGAGGCCACGCCTAGAACACCATGGCAGGGTCCGGTACTGATTACGCAACTGCAGGTGCTCAATGGCGTCACCTATGCGGTCATCGGCACTGTCGAGGCCCGTGCACAGCGTGGATACGGAGGGGCTCGCAATCTCTATCCGACTCTTGCCGATGAGGCGAGACGAATTGGCGCCAATGCGGTAATTGATGCGCGAGGTGGACGCCGGGTTGCAGGTTGGTCTTGGGCGGCGCCGTACGTTTCCGGGACGGCGATTCTTGCAGACAATCCTGACGCACTAAAGTCTGTGTCAGGATCATTCCACTGAGGGGAAACGGAGAGCTACCCCGCATGCTGCCAGAGTGGCCCCCGCATCCCCGACTTCCTCAATGCGTTGAACAGTCGATGGTTGAAGCGAAGGCCCAGTGAGGGCACGACCCAGCGATTGTGTCTGACCGCGCGGCGCTCAATGGCTTCCAGCACGCGATTCCGGAACTCACCGAGGCGGGCCGCCAGACCGGCATCGACGGCCTCGTGATCGTCCTTGTAGGCCATCAGGATCGCGCCGTAGGGGTCGAGAGCCTCGATAAAGTCCAGCGAGCGCTCGACGTCATCGAGGGATTCATTCCGGGTACCCAGGATGAATGTGTGGCAATCCTTGATCCCTGCCTGCCTGCAGGTTGAGCTGGTCGCCCGGATCCTCTCGGTGGTGAAGCCCTTCCGCAGACGCGCCAGGCCCTCGTCCGTGCCGGAATCCGAGCCGATCTCGACGCCGGCGCAGCCGGACCGCGCCATGACGTCAGCCAGCTCCTGGTCGAAGCGCACGGGATTCAGGTAGCACGTCCAGGGCGTCCGCAGGCCTCGCGCAATGAGCGCCTGGCAGACCTCCCTGGCATGGTGCGGCGGCAGATTGAACACCGAATCAACGACGAAGACATGGCTGATGGCCGGGTGTGCGGCCAGCATGGCCTCCCACTCGTCGGCTACAACTTCGCCCGTGCGCTGGCGGATGACGCGGCCTTCAATCAGGGGGTAGGTGCAATAGTCGCACTGCAGGGCACAGCCACGCTTGGTCTGGATGGATGTCGTGCCCGAATGCTCGTAGTAGCGGGCGTCCACCCACTGGCGCTCCGGGCGCACGATCTTCTTGATGTCCAGGAAATCGTGACGGCGGAGGCCATCGATCCGGGTCGCACCTTTGCCGCTGAGCAGGTTCCTGATGCCACCCGTGTCGCGCGAACCCGCAGCCAGGCGGGCGATCAGCTCCGCAAATGCTTGCTCGCCCTCGCCAGTGATCCCGTAGTCAAGGCCAAAGCGCTCCATCAGCTCGCCCGCGATCACGCTGAAACCGCCGCCGCCCATCACGATCGGGGCTGCACTGTGCGCCCGGACGGTGCGAATGACTTCTTCGTAGTAGTCCAGCGTCGTGCCCGTGTCCGTGTAGTCGGCGTTCTGGATGTTGCGCATGCTGATGGCAACGAGTTCGGGAGTGAACTCATCGAGACGCCGCGCGAGGAAATCCAGCGGCTGGTCCTCGAAGCAGAGATCGATGAGCGTCTTTTCGTGGCCATCGCCGACGACGCTCATCATGTACAGGATGCCGAGGGGGAGCACGGGATCGGGCA
This sequence comes from Gammaproteobacteria bacterium, assembly GCA_040080965.1. Lineage (GTDB taxonomy): Bacteria > Pseudomonadota > Gammaproteobacteria > Steroidobacterales > SHZI01. The sequence goes on from JBEBHH010000005.1 coordinate 88,063, forward strand.
AATGCTCGCGGTTCGGTGACACGAAGGCGATGCGCATGGTGGATCAGCTCCGCGGCGAGTCGCCGGGCCCTACCAACTCGCAGACGCCCTCGATCTCCAGCCTCAGTTCCCGTCGGCAGATGTCCGCCTGGACGAAAGCGATGCTGTTGCCGAGTCGACCGGTCAGTTCTGCCTGGACGAGATCGAGGTCGGCCGGGTCGCGCAGGTACACACGCCAACTGGCTTGCTTCCCAAGGCTTGTGCCAGGCAGGCGCTCCGCGACTGTGCCCATGAGCCGCTCCAGGTTGGCCAGCGTCTCAAGCAGCTGGGATTGGACGTTGCCGTGCTGCGACTGGTGTCCGACGATGCTGGAGGTACCCGAGACGAAGAGGCGGTCCCTGGCACGGTCTGGCAGCATCATGGCCCGCGCGAAGGCCGGTGGCCGCGGCCCATACTGGCGCGGGTAGTGGTAGGCGCTGACCTGCCGGGGATTCTCGATCGCCAGTGGCTCAATGCGACTCGCCAGGATGACGACCGCGAGAGGGGTTCCGGGGGGGCTGCCGACAGCTGTTGCTGCCGGGTACTGGCCCGGCCTCAGGCCAAACTGATCGAACGCCGCGGCGCGACCGTGATTGAACTGCGCGTAGGTCTCGTCATCGGATGCTCCGTGATTGATGCTCGGCACAAAGTTCCAGACGCGTACCAGGTGCGGGTACCGGAGCGTGGCCACTTGAGTCAGGAGTTCCCGGTAGATCCCGAGTGTTGCTCCAGCCATCTCCGGCCCTGGTCCTGCAGGCACCCGTGCATGGACGACGATATGTTCGTCGGCGGCTTCCCCGGCACAATCCAGCGGCCCTGATTCCGTTCCGGCCCAGAGCTTCACAGGGCCGCCTCCAGTCAGGACCCGCAAAGGCACGACGCCCACATGGGGCGAGACATCAGGAATGGGGGTGGGGCTGAACCAGAAGGCAAACGACCGGCTCGGGCTGACCAGAACCGTGGCATCCGCGCTGGATTGGAGGCTCTTGCCGGCCGTCAATTGGCCAGTCTGCTCCCGGTCGGCGATGGGCTGCCGCGGCAATGGTTCAGCAATGAACCCGGACCGGGTAGCTGTCATTCGGGACCCCCCTCTGCTCGCGCTTCTGGTCGCGAGACCCCTTCCGCGGCCAATCATGCCACAGAGACCTCGGCGTACAGTTCGTTTGCTAGTATTTGACAGCATGATTATCTGGGGGATCGGCCCTCGCGTTCATTGCAGTGGAGATTGGCGTGACTGGGCAGACAGAAACCGAGCGCGAGCTGGCCGGCATGATCGTCGAGCTGCTGAATCTGCCGAATGTCAAACCCGACGGCATTCTTCCCGAAGCGCCCCTGTTCGGGGAGGGCCTTGGCCTCGACTCGATCGATGCCCTGGAGATCGCCGTTGCAATCTCGCAGCGCTACGGAGTGCAACTCCGGGCCGAGGATGAGGCCACCAAGCGTGTGTTTGCCAGCCTGCGCAGTCTCGCCCGGCACGTCGACGCTACGCGTGCACCCCGGGCAGCGAACTGACGATATCGGTATCAGCTGCCAATGACGGCCTCCGGCGTTCGGCTCCTCGCGCGAAAGCCTGGGGATATCGTCGCACTGTGCAAGAGCCGTCCTGTGGCGATGGAGGAGTTCCTCGCCCAGGTCGCGGGGCTGGCCGGAATGCTCCCCGACGCTGGCCCGGTCATCAACATCTGTGAGGACCGGTATCATTTTCTCGTCGGATTCGCCGCGGCCCTCTCCCGTGGGCTGACCACTCTGCTGCCGCCAAGCCCGCTCGACGAAGCGGTCCACGCCATCTGGCGCTCATGGCGTGGAAGTTGCGTGCTGATTGACGAGCCGCGACGTGCCCTGGATGCGCCGGTCGTAAACTTCGATGCGTCGGTCACGGGCCCGATCGTGAATCCAGCGATCCCGGGCTCTTTGCTCGCTGCTGTTGCATTCACGAGCGGCACGACGGGTTCGTCGGTGCCCCAGGCCAAGTCCTGGCAGTCACTGGTAGGCTCAATGGAAACCAACCTCCGATACTACTATCCGGTTGCGCCGGTGCCCGTCGTCGTGGTGTCGACGGTTCCACCCCAGCACATGTATGGATTCGAGACGACCATCCTCTCGGCCCTGCGCGGCCAGGTAACCATGCACGACGGGCGGCCCTTCTATCCGGCGAACGTTGCGGCCGCTCTGCGCGAGGCGCCTGCCCCCCGCGTACTGGTCTCCACTCCGGTCCATCTCCGCGCCCTGGTGGCGTCGGGGCTGGCCTTCCCGCAACTGGCCCGGGTGCTCTCGGCCACGGCGCCGCTCGAGACAGACCTTGCCAATGAGGTCGAGGGTGCGTTTGGTTGCGAAGTCACCGAGATCTATGGCTGCACGGAGGTCGGTAGCATGGCGTGGCGCCGACCGGAGTACGGCCAGAACTGGCGCTTCTTCGAGGGATTCCACGCAAATGTCCGGGATGGCTCGACTGAGATCGTGGCTGCCCACCTCCAAAGCGCTGTGCGCCTGCCGGATTGCATTGAGTTTGATGCTGATGGCGGCTTCAAACTGGTCGGGCGCGATAGCGACATCGTGAAGATCGGTGGCAAGCGCACTTCACTCGCCGAGGTAACGCGACTGATCATGGCGATTCCGGGCGTTGATGACGCTGTCGTGTTTCGCGCGCCGGATGCTACGGACAACACACGCCTCGCCGCGCTGATCGTGGCCAGGGACGGATCCATGGACAGGTCGGGGGTAAGGGCAGCCCTTATGCCCGTGCTTGACCCGGTATTCATTCCTCGCCCCATGCACTTTGTGTCCGTGCTGCCGCGTGGCCCCACCGGGAAGCTGCAGCGTGACGCCTTGCTTCAGGTGTTTGCCGAGGCAACTGCGGTGGAAGCCGCGCGCGGCTAGCAGGTATGGCCCAGTTCCGGGACTCTACGCCCTGGCATGCTCGGCCCGAGGCAGGCCATGGCCTTGGCCTCTGGCTGGTCGAGCGCGTTGCACAGGTCGCGGGTCGCCGCGTGGCGCACCTCTTCGTGGCACCGGTCGCCGCCTACTTCCTTATGGCGCGCTCCGCCGAACGCCGGGCTTCGCGCGAGTTCCTGGCGCGAGTCACGGGCCGGCCCGCCAGCCTCTTCGATAGCTTCCGGCACTTCTACACATTTGCGCGAGTAGCGGTCGACCGGATTTTCCTGCTGGCGCCGCGCGGCCACCGCATTCCAATGCAGGTGACTGGTCAGGAGAAGGTGGAGGCGGCCATGTCTCAGGGGCGGGGAGCCATTCTTCTCGGTGCGCATTTTGGCAGCTTCGAGGCGGCGCGCCAGGTTGGGCTAACCAACCCGAACCTCCGACTGCGGGTGCTGCTCGACAGGGCTGTGAACCGGCGGCTGATCGACAAGCTTGAACGCATCGCCCCGCAGTTTGCCGCCGATATCATTGACGCCGCCGGGGAGTCGCGCGCCCTCACGCTGCAGATTGGCGAGTGCCTCCAGGCCGGGGAGTGGGTTGGGTGGCTCGGTGACCGCCATCGTGGCGACGAACGAACAATCACCGTCGGATTCCTCGGGGAACCAGCGCGCTTTCCGGCCAGCCCCTTCATAATCGCCCACATGTTCCGGGTGCCAGTCTTTCTCGTGGTTGCGAGCTTCGATGGCTGGGGCTATCAGGTACGGGTGGAGGAACTCGCGGACGTCTCCGGCCCGGTCGCGACCGACCGGGAAACGTTTGTCCGGGAAGGCGTGAACTTTTTTGTGGCTCGACTGGCGCATCACATAAGCGCCATGCCCGGAAACTGGTTCAATTTCTATGATTTCTGGAATGCATAGCCGCACCCTGATCCTGTTGCTCCTCTTCGTCTGCAGCGTTGCCCGGGCCGGTAGCGACGAGGCGGAGCGGGTTGCCAGCTTCCTGGCGACGCTAGCGCCCGTCCCGGATGGTGCGATTCCGTTTCTGGAGCGGCGGATGTCATCCCTTCTGACAGAACCCATCGAAGTGCGGGGAGAGTTGCGCATCGGGAAAGATGGCGTGATCGACAAACGCGTCACTTCCCCCGTCGAGGAGCGGGTGCAGATCACGGCCCGCACGCTGACGCTGGAACGCAAGGGCACGAGCCGGACCGTCAATCTCGCCGGTGACCCCCGCTGGCAGGCCTTCCACGCCGGGATCACCGGTCTGATGAACCGTGATCCGGCCGCTCTGGACAGGGCCTTCACCGTCCGGTTGGAGGAGGGGCCGCAGGGCTGGATCCTGGAGCTCAGGCCGAAGGGGCCCCGCCGCAAGAACATGGTGGAGCTGATCAGCGCATCCGGTAGGGGCCCGAACCTGCTCGGCTTGCGCCTCGATCAGGGGGGCGGCGAATGGCAGGAGATGAGCTTCCTCCTGGCCGGGAGCTGAGGATTGGCCGCGCGCACCGGGAACCGGTGGCTCATTGGCGTGATCGTCGGACTGGCGGCCGGCCTGGGGTTGGTCCTCTGGCAGGTCAGGCCGACCTACGACCTCGCCTTCTTCCTGCCAGCGCCCGAGACCGAGCAGGAGGCTGTCCTGGTGGAGCGACTTGGCCAGGGCGCAGGCGCGCGCCTGATGTTTATCGAGATCACCGCCCAACCCGGTCAAGACGTGCTGGCGCAGTCCGCCGCCGTTCGTGAGCGGCTTGCCCGCTCGCCGCTAGTCCTGCGCGTCGAGAACGGCCAGCGCGATATTTCGATCGACAGCATCCCGGCGTCGATCTGGCGGTGGCGATATGTGCTTGCCGACGCGGATTGGAGTGGCGGGGGGCTCAGGTCCTCGCTGACCGACCGGGTCGGCGACCTCACCACTCTGGGCGGGACAGAAGTCGCCAGGTTAATTGCCAACGATCCGCTATGGCTCGCACCGCGCATCCTGGAGGGCCTGCAGTTCGACCGCGCGGCGAGCGGCCCCCGGTGGTTCGACGGGCAGTCCCAGGCGTACCTGGTTGCCGAGACCGTGGCAGCCCCCTTCGACATCGCTGCCCAGCGAAAGGCCATCGACGAAGTGCACACGGCGTACCGGGACGCGGGAGGCCGCGATGCGGGTCTCCAGCTTTACGGTGTCGGTGTCTATGGTGCCCGCATGCAGGAGCTCATCCAGCGGGAGTCCCAGCTGCTTGGTATCGTGGCCACCTTGGCGGTTCTGACCATTGTCACGCTGGCCTATCGGTCCACGCGGCTGACACTCCTCAGCGCCATCCCGCTGGCTGCTGCGGTGCTGGGGGGCCTGATCGTCTCCACGGCCGTGTACGGCAGCATTCACGGCATCACAATTGCATTCGGGGCGACTCTCGTCGGCGTGGTGGACGACTATCCCATGCACCTCTTCAGTCATGCGCGGCACGTCGCGCCCCGGGAGAGCGTCCGCCTGCTGTTCAGGACGCTGCTGGCGTCGGCGGGCACCGCCATCGTGGCCTACGCGGCGCTGGTCTTCTCGGGCTCCCGCGGCCTTGCGCAGCTCGGCTTGTTTTCGCTGACGGGCATCGCCTGTGCCATGGCGGTCACCTGCTGGGTTCTGCCGCACCTGATGAAGTCCGCCCCCGCGGTCCCTCACGATCCAGTTCCCCAGGAATTCCGGCTGTCGGCGCGGATCTGGCTACCGCTGCTCTTGTGCGCCATTGCATCCACGTTCGCTGCCGGTGGCGTGCGCTGGAACGACAACCTGGGCGATGTAACGCCGTTGCCGCCGTCCCTCCTGGCCCGGGACAACGCGATGCGCCAGCGTTTCGGTGCACCCGATGTCCGCTACCTGATCAGTCTCACGGCGGACTCCGAGGATGCCGCTCTCGCAAGCACGGAGGACCTCGAGCGCCGGTTGGGCGCCGCACGGGATGCTGGCCTCCTCGGGACATGGTCCGCCGTCACAGCGCTTCTCCCCAGTGAGGCGACCCAGAAGCGGAGACTCGCGGCAATCCCGCCCGCCGACGAGCTGCACGAACGGGTGCGCGAGGCGGCGCAGGGCCTGCCATTCCGTCGGGACGCCTTCGAGCCATTCCTGGCCGGGGCGGCCGAGGCGCGTGGCCTGGAGCCGCTCCATGCGGCAGATCTGGCTGACGGCTTTGCGGGTGATTTTGTCAGTAGCCACCTGGCCCAGTCGGGGAGCCGCTGGCGGTCCGTGGTGTTCGTCACCGGCCTCGCGGCCCCTGCCCAGCTGACCGCCTGGCTGGCGAAGCAGGCTCCCGGCGCCGAACTGGTCGACCTAAAGGCCGCGAGTGAATCGCTGGTCAGGGGCTATCGTGTCCATCTGATAACCATTCTTGCGGCGGCCACTGCGCTCATTGCGGTCCTCATTCTCTGGTCGACCGGCAGCGCGAGCCGCTTCATCTGGTCAATTGGCACCGTGGCGGCGTCGGTCGTATTCACGCTGGCTGCCGTCAACTGGCTCCATGGCTCCGTCTCGGTCTTTCACATGGTCTCGCTGGTGCTGGTCGCTGGCCTTGGCGTGGACTATTGCCTGTTCTACAGCCGCCCCGGCGTGTCCAGAACGGAGTTCCTGGACACCCGGCACGCCGTCATGGCGTGCGCATCCTCGACGGCTGGCGCGTTCGCCATCCTCGGGACGTCATCCATACCCTTGCTGGGCTCGATCGGGACCACTGTAGGCATCGGGACAGCCTTGATGTTCGTCGTTGCCCGGTTCGGCTGCCAGGCTTTGCCGCCGCCAGCCGCCACGGACTCCGCGTCCTCACGTGCACTGTCTTCCTTCATGTCCTAAAATCGCCCCGTAGTTGCTGACCACACAAGGAGATCAGTTATGCAGGCAGTTCGCAGTGGCATATTCATCGCGCTACTTTTCGGCATGGTGGGTCTGGCCCAGGCGCGGGGCAGCGTGCCGATCACTGACCCGGAGAACAATCCGGTCGTCAGTTCAGACAACAAGGAACTTTCGATCGAGGCCGTCGGCCAGGCTATCCGTGCCGCCGGCGCAAGCCAGGGCTATCCGTGGACGGCCAGTGGTGACCAGCCGGGAAAGCTTCAGCTGACCACGCTGGTCCGCAACAAGCACACCGTCGTGGTGGATGTGACATACGACGCGAAGACCTACAGCATTCGCTATGCCAACAGCGTCAACATGAACTACAAGGTCAGCAGCGGCAAGGCCCTGATTCATCCAAACTACAATGTTTGGGTGAGCGAGTTGAAGCAGGCTATCGATGCTGAGCTGCGCAAGCTGTGACGCTTGCCGGCACGCTACTTGTCGAGGTCCGCAGGTCTTAGGGAGGGTACTGAATGTCCAGAAGGAAATTCCCCGTTGCCGTGGCCGCTGTCGCAGCCGTGCTGTTCGCGAGCGGAACGTCTGCCCGTGACGACGTGGTGAGGTTCCCTGTGGGCGAGGCAATCACGGCGCCCGCAGCAACCGAGAAGCTCAATCGGAACGTCACGTTCTTCTTCGGGGACACCCCCCATCCGGAAGTTGAGCGCAGCTTCGGCGTCTACACCAGCAACAAGAAGACAAACGGCTTCAACAAGTCGGCGAAGGTTGCCTGCGACTGGGCATTCCTGTCGGCCCTGCTGTCCTTCCAGGATCGAGCGATGCGGGAAGGCGGCGATGCCGTGATCAATATCGCAAGCTTCTACAAGTCCAACGAAGTGCGCAGCACGACCGAGTATGAGTGCGGCACCGGGGACCTTATGGTCGGCGTGGCTTTTCGGGGCGAAGTCGTAAAGCTCAAGAAGTAGCGGAGCCCGGCGACGGGTCAGCCGTTGCCCAGCCGCAGGTCCAGCGCCGCCGCTTCGGCCAGCGGCCAGCGCAGGCTGGCCTTTTCTTTGCTTGCCAGCGCTTCCAGCAAGGGCAGCGCCCTGGCGCATTCATTCTCGGCAGCCAGTTCCCGCAGCCATGCTGTCGACGGTTCGGGCCATTCGACGGCCGCTTGCCGGCATTCCAGGCGGACCTGGCGCCATTGTGGAGTGACGGCGCCTGGTGCCAGCAGGAATGCCGCCGAGAACGGCTGGCGGTTGCCGGAAATGGCATCGACAGGTGGGGGCGCCGGGACGTCATGGACGATGAGAAGCACAGTCGCCGCCTCGGTGATGGCCAGGCTGGCCGCCTCGAGCAAAGCGGCAGTAAAGGTGTGGGGAGATGCGGCGATCGCAACGCTTGCGTGCCGGTTCGTGGCGCCGATCGACCAGTAGCCGGAAGCTGCGTTGTGTACCGAATTGTGAAAACGCGTGGGCGAGAGCATCGGAGCGGGACCGGCAAGGGTCCTGCACATGTAGTCGGTGATCTCGGAATCACCCATGGACGAGGCGAAGACAGTGAGGACGTCTTCCGCGGCGACGAAATTGTTGTGGCAGGCCTGCGCAGCGGCTTCGAGAGCGAGGCGGACATGCAGCGGCGCCCGGCGTCCTTCACGTTCCGGTAGCAGGTCGGGAATGGGCCCGGGGTACCGCGCGTTGGGTTCTGTTCCCTCCTGAAGTGCCGCCCTGAAGCCATCCCAGCCGGCAATGCTCCGGCACCAGATCCCCGCATCAGGTCCAATGAAGAGGTCCACTAGGTGGCCCGGCCCAGGATCACAACGCAATTGTTCCCGCCGAACCCGAAGGAGTTGGACGCGACGACATCCACCCGGGCCGACACATTCTCCCTGAGCACGGGGTACGCGATATCGTCGCCGGTGGCATCGAGGTTGAGGTTGCCGGGCAGTAGCCCGGTGTTGATGGCCTCCATTGCGAACACGGCTTCCACGAGGCCGGCGGCCCCCAGCGTATGGCCGGTCCAGCCTTTGGTGGAGCTGGCGGGGATGCCAGGCGGCAGGACTGCGGCGAGAACCAGCGACTCGACGGAATCGTTGGCCCGTGTCCCCGTGCCATGCAGGTTCACATATCCCACCTCTGCCGGGGTAATGCCGGCCCGGGCGAGCGCCTGGTGCAGCGCGCGCCTGGCGCCGAGGCCTTCCGGGTGCGGGCTGGACATGTGGAAGGCGTCGCAACTCTCCCCGTAGCCGAGCAGGCGTGCGCGGGGGATGCCCGACGGCTCACGCACCAGGAGGGCCAGTGCCGCCGCTTCGCCGATGTTCAGACCGTCCCGGCGCGCGTCGAAAGGCCGGCACAGGTTGCGCGAGACAAGCTGCAGGGACTCGAAGCCGTAGATAGTGCTACGGCAGAGGCTGTCGACGCCGGCGACGACCACGGCGTCCACGACTCCGCAGCGTAGCCAGCGGTCGGCGCTGGCCAGCACCTTGGCGCTCGATGAACAGGCCGTGCTGATGGTCATGACCGGGCCCCGGATGCCGATGACGTGGGCGAGGAAGGCCCCGGTCGAATGCGGGTTGTGGACCGTGGGCTGGATGAATCGGGCGCCGAAGTGGCCGTCCGGCGTCAGGCCGGCGTAGGCCTCCTCGGTGCGGCCAATCGAGGACGTGCTGGTCCCGACCAGGAGGCCGACTCTTGCCGGCCCGACGGCCTCGATCATGGCGTCCGCCTGCTCCCGGAAGCCATCCTGGTGCAGGCCGAGCCAGGCCAGGCGGTTATTCCGGCTGTCCCATGGGGCCAGCGCGTCCGGCCAGTCGTCAGACAGCGCCGCGGGTACCTGACCGAGCCAGGTATCGATGTCCGAACCGGGCCACGCCCGGTGACGAAGTCCGGTTGCCCGGTTCGCCACGGAACGACGGACGGCGTGGAGGCCCACGCCGGCTGCGCAGCTGACCGTATACGCCGAGATCCAGGCTCCGGCCATCGTCTAAGCCGCCCCTTCCGCGCCAGCCAGTTCATCGCAGCGGTGGAACTCCAGCAGGGGCAATTCCATCGAGGGTGCAATTACCGTCAGCCAGTGGCCGGCGTCAAGCCGGAGACTCTGCGCGGAGTAGCCGCCGGCTGACCAGGACTGTTCGCTGCCTGGCCGACACCGGGGCGCCAGGCTCTCGAAAGCCGGAGTTGTCCCGGCGAGGACTGTACGGCAGTCAACCTTCACGGCAGCCTCCCACAGGGTCCAGAGGTGGGTAAACCTGTCCCGATCCTCGGCCGGGTCAACCAGTGGACCGACGAGCTGGTTCCAGTTCATGAACCTGGCGAGTTGGGCCACGTCCCTGGGTTCCGCGACCTGTACATCGATGCCGAGTCTCGCCAGACCACGAGCTGCCGCTCCGCAGACCCAGCTGCCTGAGTGCGTGATCCCGACGACGGTACCCAGCGCATGCTCGGGGCAGGTCGCCACAACCGGCCCCGAGTCCGCACTGTTCGTCACCTCGAAGTGCATGGCTTTGGAGCGGTTGACGCGAGCCGCCGCTTCGCAGGCGAGGCGGCGCCCAAGTCGTCCCTGCAGGCTTCGCCAGCCAGCGGATCGGCTGCCTGCTGGCGCTGCGCGGATCCTGGCCAATGCCACGACCAGGGTCATCCCCCGGCCACCTGCATCCGCGGTGCGTAGCGAACCCCCGAGCAGCACCTGGTGACTGCTCGGCGGTGCCTGGAACTGCTAGGCTCCGGCAACGCAGCCGGGACGTCTTCGCCCATGTGGCATCGCCTTGCAAACGGCCTGAACCGCGCGTGGCGCCTGGTCGCGACGGGCCTCAGCTTTGCCGTATTCGGAATCGGTGGCCTGTTGCTCGGCTTGGTGGTGTGCATAGTATTGCGCATCATCATCCCTGATCCGGATGCCTATGCACAGGCCGCCAGGCGCCTGGTATCACGCGCATTTCGCCTGTTCGTGACATTCATGTCGGCGGTCGGAGTCCTGCGTTGGCGAGTCGACGGCCTCGAGCACTGGCAGCGCGATCGCAGCTATCTGGTCATCGCCAATCACCCGACCCTGATCGACATCGTGTTCCTGATCGGCTTGTTCGACGGCGCGGATTGCGTAGTGAAGGCAGGGGTCCTGCGAAATCCGTTCTGGGGCCTCCTCGTGCGAGCGGCGGATTATGTCTCAAACGAGGATCCGGCTGCCCTGCTGGACGAGGCGGCGGGCCGCCTGCGCACCGGTCGTACTGTCGTCGCCTTCCCCGAGGGCACCCGGACGACGCCGGGACAGCAGCTCGTCGCCGCCCCTGCCGTCAGCGCCATTGCCGTCCGGGCGGGGTGCACCTGCCTCCCGGTCGTGATCAGCTGCACGCCTTTGACGCTGTACAAGAATCTGGCCTGGCACGATGTGCCTGCGGCTCGCGTCGACTTTCGTCTCCGCATTTGCCCGGCCTGGGACGTGCCGAGGGCGGAAGGCAGCTTGGCGGAACAGCGGCGTGCCGCGCACGAGCTCGGCAGGAAGATCGAGGAATTCTACGTGCGGGAGATTATTCCCGGCGCGGCCATCGCTGGCGCAGTTCCTGCCAAAGCCGGTGTCAGCCCTGTTCTATAATGGGCCGTGAACCGCCAGTATCCCTTTCACCCGATGATGCGACTTAACAGCAATGTCTGATGAGCTATTCGAGAAGATTCGCGATGTTCTCGCCGAGGAATTCGAGATTCCTCGGGATTCAATTGTTCGAAATGCCAATCTCTATCAGGATCTGGGGATAGACAGTATCGACGCCGTGGACCTCATCGTCAGGCTGAGGGAGATCACGGGCAAACAGGTTCCACCGGACCGGTTCAAGTCGGTCAGGACCATCGGCGACGTAATCGCGGTGCTCGAAACACTGTGACTGCCCACCGGTGGATCGGAGTTCTCGCCACCGCCTCCCTGGTCCTGACTGCTGCCTACCCCCTGGCGGTGTATTTTCTCCTGGATCGCGGCGATCTCCGCCTGGCCGGACTGGCCATGCTCGTGGCCGTCATGCTGCGTTTCCTGGCGCCAGGTGCCGCGAAAGTGCAGGTCATGGCGGCCCTTGCCATTGGCGTGGTGTTTGCCGGTGCCATTACCCTGACCAACAGCGAACTGGTTGCACGCCTTTACCCGGTTGCCGTGAGCGTCGCGCTATTGATCGCGTTCGGGATGACCCTGCTGCGACCCCCGTCGATGATCGAGCGCATCGCACGCGGAGCGGGCGCTGTCCTGGACGCGGCCGGGAAACGCTACACGCGCACGGTCACGGTGGTCTGGTGCGGATTCTTCGTGGCCAACGCCTGCATTGCCCTTGCCACTGCGTTTCTGGCCTCGCGTGAGCTGTGGGCGGTCTACAACGGCCTGATCTCCTACGTTATCGCCGGGACGCTGCTGGTGGGAGAGCGTGTGGTGCGGCCCGCCTTCCAGCGGCGGCAGGTTACCGGTTCTGCGTCCGGCTAAAGCACAGTCGCTCGCAGGATCGGGAAATCCCGCCCCCATGATCGAGACGCCGCCCATCCATCGCCCCGACCCTGGCTGGCTTGCCGGGCCGCCTGCGGTTATCCGCCTTGCTGGAACCCCTACCTGCTGTCTCGTCGTATCGTTGAGCGAGGCGGGACTGGAGCATGCACTGGCTGCCGGGTGGGCTCCGATCCGCGCTCTGGCCCTGGGGCAAGTGGCGCCGGAGGTCGGCACCTGCGCTTCCCCCGTGTGGCGGGTTACCGGTCCCGCCACGCCCCCACTGCCTTCGGTTGTCCTGGACCTGGCGACGCTCGATCAACTGCTCGGTCGGGCCGATGCGGGTCAGCCGCTGTTCATCCGCGTGTGTCATTCCGCGGTCGGGCTGGAGCAGGCGTTCCATGTACCGGCCGATCTGAGTTGGTTCTCGGGGCACTTTCCCGGTGAGCCGATCCTGCCAGGCATCGTCCAGGTGAAGTTCGCGGTGGATGGCGCGCGAACCCTTCCAGGCTACCGCGGCCCTCCGTGCGCGCTCCAGCAGCTCAAGTTCAAGATGCCGATCCGGCCCGAGCAGGTTGTCCAGCTGGCCCTCCGAATCACCGACGGGGGTGCGACCGTCCTCTTCAGCTTCCGGTCTGCCGCTGGCGAGCACTCGTCGGGGCGGCTGGCCTGTGGGGAGTCCTGACATCCTGCGGACCTGTGTGCTCATTCCACACTTCAATCATGCCCGGCAGATCCGGCCGGTCATCGACGCGCTTGGCAAGCTGGGCCTGCCCGTGATCGTGGTGGACGACGGGTCCGGAGCGGAAAGCCTGGCGCTGCTGCGGGAGGCCGTGGCGGGCTTGCCCTGGCTGTACCTGCACCGCGAGCCGGAGAACCGGGGCAAGGGCGCCGCCGTCATGTGCGGCCTGCGAATTGCGGCGTCCCGGGGCTTCTCCCACGCCGTGCAGGTCGATGCCGACGGCCAGCACCGGATCGCGGACATACCCCTCCTTCTCGGGGTGGCCCGCGAGCACCCGGAGGCACTCGTGTCGGGGTTCCCCGTCTACGACGAAACCGTGCCCGGAGCCCGCCTGCATGGCCGCAAGATCAGCTTGTTCTGGACGCGACTGGAAACCTGGTCCGGCGACATCAAGGACGCGATGTGCGGCTTTCGTGTCTATCCGGTCGTTCCGCTCAACGCGCTCCTTGCCCGCGAGCGGCCGGGTTCCGGCATGGAGTTTGATGCGGAGGTCCTCGTGCGGGCACACTGGGCCGGCATACCCCTGCGATTCACTCCCACGGCGGTCACCTACCCGGCCGATGGGCTGTCCCACTTCCGCATGGTCCGCGATAACGTCAGGATATCCCGCATGCACACCCGCCTCTTCTTCGGCATGCTCTGGAGGATTCCGGCAATCATCAACGGCCGCCTGCAGAAGAAGAAGGCTGAATGATGGAGGAGCAGATACCAGCCGGCGTCGACCTGTCCGCCTGCGTTGCGCTGCGCGTGCCGTTTCACGATGCGGATCCGGCCGGCGTTGCCTGGCATGGCAACTACTTCCGCTACTTCGACGACGCCCGGTGCGCACTCCTGGAGAAGATTGGGTACAGCTACCGGCAGATGCTGGAGAGTGGCTACTACTGGCCGATCGTCCAGGCAACGGTGAAGTACATAAGCCCCGTGCACTTCGACTCCCGCATTACGGTCGTCGCCCGCCTCGTGGAGTGGGAATATCGGCTCAAGATTGCCTATGAGGTGTTCGACGAACAGGAGCGCAGGACGACCACCGGCCACACCGTCCAGGTTGCCGTGAGCGCGGCCAGCGGCGAGATGCACGTTGGGGCACCGGACATCCTGCGCGAGCGGCTGCTGGCCTGTGTGGGCCACCCGGACCGCAAACCGTGAGCCGGACCTGGCTGCCGGCCGAGGTTCTGCCCCATCGTCCGCCGCTGCTGTTGCTGACCCGGGTCACTGCCTGGGGCCCCGCCTCCCTCACAGGTGAAGTGGACGTGGGCGCGGACGGGCCGTTCGCGGAACCCGGCAAGGGTGTACCGCGCTGGGTCGCCCTCGAGTACATGGCCCAGGCCGTGGGTGCACTCGACGGGATCCGGCTTCGCGAAGCTGGCAGTGATGTGCCGCCCGGGTACCTCCTCGGCACCCGGCGCCTGGAGCACGTCGACGGCTACTTCGCGCCCGGCGCGACGCTCCGGGTCGCGGTTCGCGAGGTCCTGCAGGGCGAGAACGGCCTGGGGGTCTTCTCTTGCCGCCTGGATGACGGCGAACGATCATTGGAGTGTCAGCTGACGGTATACAGGCCGGCCAGGGGCGGTCAGGAGCACAGTGTCCGATAAGAACGACAGCAGGTCGGTGCTGGTGACCGGCGCCAGTTCAGGCATAGGCCGGGCGATCGCTGAGCACCTGGCAGGCGATGGTTACGACATCGTCGTCAACTACGTGCGCAATGCAGCTGGTGCAGCCGAGACTGTTGCAGCAATCGTCGCCCGGGGCGCAACGGCAAGGCAACTGCGTTTCGACGTTGCGGACCGTGGTGCCGCTGCCGCCGCCCTCGAGGCCGACATGGCCGCTCACGGACCGTACTACGGGGTGGTGGTCAACGCAGGAATTACCAGGGACGCGGCCTTCCCGATGCTGACGGGCGAGGATTGGGACACCGTGCTCCGGACGGACCTGGATGGCTTCTTCAATGTGCTCCATCCGGCGATCATGCCGATGATACGCCGGCGCCAGCCCGGCCGCATCGTGACGATCTCGTCGGTGTCAGGTATCCGGGGCAACCGCGGGCAAACCAATTACAGCGCCGCAAAAGCCGGCCTGATCGGTGCCACCAAGGCCCTTGGGCTGGAGCTCGCAAAGCGCGGAATCACCGTCAACTGCGTGGCTCCGGGGCTGATCGAGACGGCAATGACCGCCGGGGTGCCAGCCGAAGTGGCCCAGGACATGATACCCATGCAGCGCATGGGCACGCCTGCCGAGGTGGCGGCGGTCGTGGCGTTCTTGATGTCGCCTGCGGCGAGCTACGTTACCCGGCAGGTCATCGCCGTGGACGGGGGTCTGTCATGACGTACCGGGTCGTGGTGACCGGCATGGGGGCCGTATCTGCCCTCGGGTCCGACTGGCAGGCCGCGGAGGTGGCGTTGCGTGCGCGCAGGAACTTCGTCGCGTGGCAGCCCGAGTATGCCGAGTATCGCGGACTCAACACGAAACTCGCAGCCCCTGTGACGTTCCAGGCCCCTGACCACTACTCGCGAAAGCAGCTGCGCACGATGGGCCGGGTCGCGGTCATGGCAGTGCGGGCCACGGAACTGGCGCTGGCGCAAAGCGGCTTGAGCGATCACCCCGTGATCAGCTCGGGCATGACCGGAGTGGCATTTGGTTCTTCGTCGGGCAGTCCGCCGGCCATTGCCGAGTTCGGGCACATGCTCGTGAGCAAGTCGACCGAGGGACTCACGGCCACAAGCTACGTGCGCATGATGTCGCACACTGCGGCAGTCAATATTGGCCTGTTCTTCGGCGTGCTTGGCAGGGTGATCACTACCAGCAGTGCGTGTACCGCGGGCAGCCAGGGCATCGGCTACGCCTACGAGGCCATAAAGTTCGGACGCCAGACGGTAATGCTTGCCGGCGGCGGCGAGGAACTCGACCCTACGCAGGCAGCGGTCTTCGATACGCTTTACGCGACGAGCACGCGTAATGATTCACCGAACATGACCCCGCGGCCCTACGACGTGAGCCGCGATGGACTGGTCATCGGCGAAGGCGCCGCGGTGCTGGTGCTTGAGGAGCGCGGCCATGCCTTGGCTCGGGGGGCCAGAATCCTCGCTGAAATCGTTGGCTTTGGCACGAACGCCGACGGCCAGCATGTGACGCGCCCCAACGAGGTCACCATGGCGCAGTGCCTGCGGCTGGCACTGAATGATGCCGGGATCCCCGCGTCCGAAGTCGGGTATGTCAACGGCCACGGCACGGCAACAGAGCACGGCGACATTGCCGAAACTCAGGCCACGGCCGCCGTCTTTGGCCGGCCAGTCCCCATCAGTTCCGTCAAGAGCTACATCGGTCACACGCTGGGAGCCTGCGGTGCAATCGAGGCCTGGCTCACCATCGAGATGCTGAACAGGGACTGGTACGCGCCAACGATCAATCTCGACGACGTCGATCCGCGCTGCGCAGACCTGGACTACATCACGGGTGCCGGGCGTACGATGAGCAACGAGTACGCCATGTCCAACAATTTCGCGTTTGGCGGGATCAACACCTCGCTGATCGTAAGGCGGTCTTCGTAACCCATAGGGGGGGGGGCTGTGGGACAACTCGCTTTGTTATTAATGGGCGCAATCTCGCTCAACCTGATTGCGGCTTGCACCCTGCTGGACATCAAGCGGCAGACGGTCCTTGCCGGGAGCATTGCCCAGATTACCGGGCGTGTCGTGGTCAATACGGGCAAGAAGGGAGCGGTCCACGTGATCGTGTTCCAGCCCGGCTCGATGGAGGCCGAGTTCAACATCGTGAGCGACCTGATCGCCGACCCCAATGGGTCGTTCCGGGTGCCAGCCCAGCCCGGCACGTACTTCGTCGGGTCGTTTCAGGACCTCAACGGCGACGGGGCCCACCAGCGGGCGACGGAGCCCGCCGCCTACTTCAATAGCGACGGCCTCCGGCCGCTGCCGTTTACGCTGCCCGAGTCCGGGCGCCTGGATCTCGAGCCGCTCGTGCTGTCCGGCATCTTCAAGGGCGTCCCCGAAGTCAGGACCGTCGACGGAGCACTCGCGGTCACGAAGAACATCGGCAGGGTCGTCAGTCTTGATGACCCGATGTTCAGCGAGGAAAACTCGGCGATGGGCCTCTGGCGGCCGGTCGACTTCCTGCTCCAGGTCGGTGGTGGACTGTTCCAGCTCCAGGAATATCAGACTGACCTGGTCCCCGTGATCTTCATTCACGGAATCAACGGCAGTCCTGCGAACTTCGAGGCGCTCGTCCAGGCCCTGGACAAGAAGCGCTTCCAGCCCTGGGTGCTGCACTACCCTACGGGTCTCCGACTCGATGTTGTCAGCGACTACCTGGACCGAGCGGTCGTGCTGCTCCAGTCCCGATACGGCTTCAAGCAGGTGTACGTCGTGGCCTATAGCATGGGCGGGCTTGTTGCGCGGTCGTTCGTTATGAAGCATGAGCAGCGCAACCAGACTGCACCGGTCGGATTCCTGATGACGGTCAACAGCCCCATGCTGGGCATGAGCAGTGCTGCCATCGGGCTGGAATATTCACCCGTCGTCGTGCCAGTGTGGCGCGATGTGGTCCCTGACAGCGAATTCGTCGAGCAACTCCGGTCGTGGAAATTGCCGGCACGGATCCCGTATCACCTGGTGTTCTCGTACGAGCCGGGGAGCGGCAGTGACGGCGTGGTACCCCTCGAGAGCCAGATTCCGCTGGGCCTCCAGGAGGAATCTGTGCGCCTCCACGGGTTCCAGTCCAGCCATACCGGAATACTCAGGGATGCCGATTTCATTCGGCATTTTGTCGCAGCACTAGCCAGTCAGGAATCTGGAAGTGCAAGCCGCAGGCCCTGAGATCGGCCCACCCATGGCCGGCGCCTACGTGCCCGAAACGCGCTTCGGCGAGTGGTTCCAGCGCACGGATATCTGGCGCCGGTACGTCGTCCAGGAGGCGATTGCGGAGCTGACCTCGCTGCTGCCCGCGCCCAGTCCGTCCTTCCGGACCATTCTCGACGCGGGGTGCGGCGAGGGCGTGGCTTTCGACATCCTGGCGCGCAAGTTTCCCCTTGCAGCAATCACCGGCGTGGACATCAATCCCGACGCAGTCGGGGCAGCGCGACACGCGGCGGCAGTCCAGGCTGGTCGTATCCAGGTACACCTGGCGGATTCCGGACGCCTGCCACTGGACAGTGGTTCCGTCGATCTCGTGCTGTGCCACCAGCTGCTGCACCATTGCTCCGACCCCGACAGCGTCCTTGCCGAGCTTCGTCGCGTCCTCGCCCCGGGTGGCTGGCTGCTGATCGCCGAGTCCTGCCGCGCGTTCCTGGAGTGGTGGCCCGTGCGCCTCCTGTTTCGGCATCCCCGACGCGACCAGCACACCGCGGATGGGTATGTAGCCCTCGTCGCCGAGGCAGGCTTTGTGGTCGACCCGAACCGTTTCCTGACGCCAGCGCCCTGGTGGAGCCGGCCTGACCTGGGATTGCGCGCGAGAATGGGCGGTGACGCGGTCGTCCGGAACCCGACCCAGGTGCGAATCGCGGCGAAGAAGGGGCCGGCTAGCCCCCCGCCCGCAACCGCCGCTTCACATCCCCCACGTGCCGCCGGCTGACAGGCAGCACCCGGGCGTCGCCCTTCAGCCGGGCCTGCCAGGCGCCAGTGTCGTCGCGTTCCAGCGAGTCGAGCCACGCAACGGCGACCAGGGCGTTCCTGTGGATGCGCAGGAAGCGCTCGCCGAACTCGTCCTCCAGGTCCTTCAGGGGCTCGTCCAGCAGGGCCTCGCCGCCGGCGTAGTAGGCGGTCACGTACTTCTGGTCGGCCTGGAAGCAGAGGACCTCCTCGACGGGGATCATCTGCAGGCCCCGGGCCCGCTGTACGCAGATGTGGGTGCGTGGCGCGGACCCCGGGATACGGAGCAGCTGGGCCCGGCCGACGCGCGTGGCGTGCTCCAGCGTCTGTTGCAGGCGCTCCCGGCGGACCGGCTTCAGCAGGTAGCCTACCGCCTGGGCGTCGAAGGCCTGGATGGCGTACTCGTCATAGGCCGTGGTGAACACGACCGCCGGGCGCCGCTCCCAGCCCGCCAGCTGGCTGGCGACCTGCAGGCCGTCCACGCCGGGCATGCGGATGTCGAGGAGCACCACGTCAGGCTGCAGGGTGTTGCAGAGGGCCAGCGCTTCTTCACCGTGGCCCGCCTCCCCGACCACGCGAAAGCCCTCCAGGTCGGTGACGAGCTGCCGGAGCCGGCTACGGGCCGGAGGCTCGTCATCCACGATCAGCACGCTGGTCGCCTCCGGGCTCATCGACTGGCGCTCATGCGTAGGTGCGGACTCCGGTGGCAGGAAACACAATGGTGACAGTGTAGCGGTCGGGCGCCGCGTCCACGGCCAGGGCGCCGTCGGCGCCGAACGCCAGCTCGAGCCGCTCACGGATGTTGTCGAGTGCCAGGCCGTGGCCGGGCCGGGAGGCCATGCCCGCCGGCGGCAGCGGGTTGGTGACCGAGATGCGGATCAGCCGGCCGTCCGACTCGCCGCGGACCGAGATGACGCCGGGCTGCGGCGATGGCTCGATCCCGTGATAGATCGCGTTCTCCAGCAGGGGCTGGATCGTCAGGCCCGGGATCTCCGCTGCCAGGGCCAGCGTACCCAGCTGCCAGTCCACCCGGAGGCGTTCACCCAGGCGGTGCTGTTCCATGCGCTCGTAGACCCGGGCGATTTCCAGCTCCTCCTTCAGGGGAATGAGCTGGCGCCCGTCGCGCAGCGACGCCCGAAACAGGTCGGCCAGGTCCTCCACGGCCTGCTCTGCCGCCACCGGGTTCGAGCGGGTGAGCGACGCGATGGTGTTCATGCTGTTGAACAGGAAGTGCGGGCGGATGCGGGCCTGCAGGGCGTTCAGCCGCGCTTCCGCCTCGCGTCGCACGTTCCGCTGCCACTGCTGGGAAACGTAGAAGTAGCGGAGCAGCGGCGCCATCACCAGCGTGGCGATGGCCAGGTTCCGCGTCAGGAACGACCAGTGCTCCGTCGGGAACCAGCCGCCGCCCGTGTCCGGACCCGCGCCAAGGAAGCGGCCCAGCCAGAACGCGGCCTCGGAGACGGCGATGACGCAGGCCATGACCAGCAGGTAGGCCACGACACTGCCTTCCGGCACGGCGAAGCGGGTGAGCCACTGGCGCAGGCGGCAGAGGACGGCAGCGCTGATGAGGCCGGTCCAGAGCAGCAGCAGCGCGGTCTGGGCCAGGTGGGAATAGAACGCGGACCAGCCGGGCTGGCCGGCGAGGGTCAGGAGCAGGGCGAGGAGCTGGGAAGCGAGGACGACGCCAAAAACGGCCAGCGGCGAGCAGAGATCCGGGATTGCGAAATGATCGGCGTTGCCGCCCGTGCCGCCGCCGGCGCTATTCCTCGTTGCACCACTGGTCGACAGCCCGGTTGGCATCGGCACGCTCGACATCCAGTTCCTCGTTTGTCAGGTAGACGCGCTCGCCATTCGGGCCGGGCTTATAGAGCCGGAGTGCATTGGTGTACTTTGCCACACGATCCCTGGCCGCCTTGCAGTTGGTGTCCCGTTCGGCCAGCACCTTTTGCCGATCGGCTTCAGCGGCGGCATCGGCGTCGGACTCCTGGCCCTCGCGCACGGCCCCGGCAGCGTCGATCTCGGACTTGGCCTTGAGGCGGGCCTGCAGGGCGCCGCGGTCCGTCTTGCGGTAGCGGATGGGCAATTCCTCGGCGGAGCTGTCGGCGGCCGGCTGGTCGCTGTAGTGGACGATGCCCTGGGCATCGACCCAGCGGTACACCGACGCTTCCTGCGCCCCTGCTGACTGGATCAGGGCCGTGTGCATCAGCACCGCGGCGCCGAAGGCGCCGGCGAGAGAGAGGACCAGCAAACCGGAAGCAGACAGGCGCTTCATGACGGCAACCTCGATGGAAACCCGGACGTTCGGCCCCAATGCACCGAACAGCCGCGATTATGCCACCCGCGGCCGGGGGGAAATCTGACGGGGTTCACGGTCGGCCCCTGCTGCGGGGCCAGGCGCCCTGGAAGGAGCGCGGAGGGAAGGGTGGGTGACCCCGGCGGGACCGGGCATAACGCCCGGTTGGGTCCCGCCGGAGCCACCCGGGGGTAACTCAGGTGTAGGCGCTTTCGCCGTGGGAGACGGTGTCCAGGCCTTCGCGCTCCTGGTCCTCCGTCACGCGCAGGCCGATGGTGGCCTTGACGATGCCGAAGGCGACCACGGAGACGACGCCCGACCAGACGATCGTCGTGCCCACCGCCCACAGCTGGGCGATGAACTGGGCCGACATGGAGTACGGGGCCACCTCGTTGGCCACGTAGTCGTAGACGCCGGTGCCGCCCAGGGACGGGTCGCAGAACACGGCCGTGAGCAGGGCGCCGGTGATGCCGCCGACCCCGTGGACGCCGAACACGTCCAGGGAGTCGTCATAGCCGAGCATCCCCTTCAGCTTCGTGACCGCCCAGAGGCAGACGAGCCCGGCCACGAGGCCGATGACGATGGCGCCCATGGGCCCGACCCAGCCGCAGGCGGGGGTGATCGCCACGAGCCCGGCGATGGCGCCGGACGCGGCGCCCAGCATGGTGGGCGTGCCCCGGCCGATCCATTCGGCGAAGGACCAGGCAAGCGCGGCCGCGGCGGTGGCCAGGATGGTGTTGGCGAACACCTGGGCGGCAAGGCCGTTGGCTTCCAGGTTGGAGCCCACGTTGAAGCCAATCCAGCCAACCCACAGCAGCGAGGTGCCGATCATCACCATCGGGACGTTGTGGGGCTGGAAGGCCGAGCGCCCGAAGCCGACGCGCTTGCCCACGAAGAAGGCGCCCACCAGGCCGGCAATGCCCGCGTTGATGTGCACCACCGAGCCGCCGGCGAAGTCGAGCGCGCCCTTCTGGAACAGGAAGCCCGCGGTCGCACCGGCAGCCGCGCCGGCTTCCGCATCCGTGTAGGCATCCGGGCCGGCCCAGAACCAGACCATGTGGGCGATCGGCAGGTAGGCGAAGGTGAACCAGATGACCAGGAAGACCAGCACCGCCGAGAACTTGATGCGTTCAGCGAAGGCGCCGACGATCAGGCAGGGCGTGATGCAGGCGAACGTCAGCTGGAAGACGAAGTAGGCCATCTCCGGCACGTACACGCCCTTCGAGAAGGTGGCCGCCATCGATTCGATGGTCAGCCCGCTCATGAAGAGCCGGTCGAAGCCGCCGAAGAATGCCGAGCCCCCGGTGAAGGCGACGCTGTAGCCGTAGATGGCCCACAGCAGCGCGATCAGGCAGAAGGTCATGAAGACCTGCATCAGCACCGACAGCACGTTCTTCGACCGGACCATGCCGCCGTAGAAGAGGGCGAGGCCCGGGATGGTCATTAGGATGACGAGCATCGTGGAGGTCAGCAGCCAGGCGGTGTCGCCCTTGTCCGGCACCGGGGCGTCCGCCCCGAAGGCCAGGCCGGGCAACAGGAAACCCGCCAGCAGCAGGGCTGGTGAGGCCACGCTGCGCGACCTGTTCAGAAGGCTCTTGAGTTGAGTCACTGTGATATCTCCTGCGGGAATCATTTTTCTAGACGGCTTCGCCGCCGGTTTCGCCCGTCCGGATCCGGACCACTTCGTCGAGCTGGGTGACGAAGATCTTGCCGTCGCCGATCTTGCCGGTGCGGGCCGTGTTGACGATGGCCTCGACCACTTGCTCGGCAATCTCGTCGGCCACCGCCAGCTCGAGCTTGGTCTTGGGCAGGAAGTCCACGACGTACTCGGCGCCCCGGTACAGCTCCGTGTGGCCGCGCTGGCGCCCGTAGCCCTTGACCTCGGTGACCGTGATGCCCTGGACGCCCATCTCCGTGACGGCCTGGCGGACGTCGTCGAGCTTGAACGGCTTGATGATTGCTGTGATGAGCTTCATGGGATGAACTCCTACTTGAGCAACCCGAACGACTTGCTGATGCTGAAGACAAACGAGGTTTCGCCGCTGTC
Organism: Gammaproteobacteria bacterium; assembly: GCA_040080965.1. Taxonomy (GTDB): domain Bacteria; phylum Pseudomonadota; class Gammaproteobacteria; order Steroidobacterales; genus SHZI01. The sequence continues at coordinate 110,880 of JBEBHH010000005.1, forward strand.
GCTTTCCTCGAAGTCCTTGATGGCCGTGTCGTCGGTGTAGATCAGGGACACCTTGTAGTCGAGCCCGATGGGCTCGAACTGGCTGCCGTAGCCGAGTTCGTAGTAGGTGGTGTCGAAGTCCTGGCTGAACATGCCGACGAGGCCGTAGAAGCCCTTGTAGTCCACCCGGGGCGCGATGTAGGTGTAGTCGAGGGACCCCTGTCCGCCGTCCCCGTCAGGCCCGTCGAAGTTGTCGTACTCGCCGATGGCGGCCGAGATGCTGAAGATCTTGTAGCCCAGGCTCAGGTTCAGTTCCTGGTAGTCGTCATCGAAGCTGTCGGTGTAGGTGTAGTAGGTGCCGCCGATGCCGAAATTGACATCGCCGATGGAGCCGTTGTAGCCGCCGTACAGGTCCACTTCCAGGCCCTGGCCCACGTCAGCGTTCCAGTTGCCCAGGTAGAAGCCATTGGCCTTGAGGTCGATGCCGCCCATCGCGGACGAATCGCTCTGGGAAATGCCGCGGAAGATGTATTCGGACATGTAGCCGATGTTCGCCGTCACTTCCGCTGCCTGGGCGCCGCCAGCCACGGCGCAGAGCAGTGCGACGCCGGACTTCGTCAAGGTGTGTTTGGCCACGAAAACGCTCCTATATGTTTCTTGTGTGCTTCGGGTGGGGCTGGCACGATCATCGCGCTGCCGACACACGCACTAAGCACGATCCGTGCCAGGTTGCCGGCGGGCCCGCCCGCCCGGCAGTTGCGCGGCAGAGCCCGGTCGACCGGACACCCGATGCACCAATGCGGGGCGACCATCGGGGCCCGCTGGCTCGTTACGGGGCGAATTGAAGGACTGGAGAGGAGACGTCGTGGAAGCAAAGCCGGAATCAAAGCTGGACGCCAGATTCATCGAGGACCTGGCACGCAAGCTGGCGGCCAACGTGCCGGGCAGCGTCCGTGCCCTGCAGGCCGACCTGGAGAGGAACTTCGAGGCGCTGCTCGGCAGCACCTTCGAGAAGCTGCAGCTCGTCAGCCGCGAGGAATTCGACGTGCAGCGGCGGGTCCTGGAACGCACCCGGGAAAAGCTCACCCGTGTCGAAGCGGAGCTGCAGGCCCTGGAAGCCCGGGCCGCCGGCGGGGCGGCGAACCGGGCCTAGGCCCCGGCCGGTGAGCGGATCCGGGTGCGCCTCGCCACCACGCTCACCCGCGCCCTGCTGGGCCTCAAGGCGCCGGAAGTCACGGTCGAGGCCCACGTGGCCGGCGGCCTGCCCCAGTTCACCATCATCGGCCTGATCGAGACCGCGGTCCGGGAAAGCCGGGACCGGGTCCGCGCGGCGATCCAGTCGTCAGGCCTCGAATTCCCAGACGGGCGCATCACCGTCAATCTCGCGCCGGCGGACCTGCCCAAGTCGGGCAGCGGCTTCGATCTCGCCATCGCCATCCTGGTGGCGTCGCGCCAGGTCCGGCCGGTCCGGGCGGCTGGTGTCGAGTTCCTGGGGGAACTGGCGTTTTCCGGCGAGCTCCGCCGGGTGCCGGGCCTGATCCCGGCCCTGCTCCGGGCGCGGCAGGCCGGCCGGGCTGCCATCGTGCCGGCCGCGGGGGTCGCCGAGGCCAGCCTGCTCGGCGGCGACCGGATCCGCCTCGCCGGTGCGCTGCGCGACGTGGTCAATTACCTGAATGGCGCGGCCGAATTGCCGTTCCCGCCGGCCGCCGAACCGGCCGCCACCGGCGGCGGCCCCGATCGGCCCGGTTCAGAACCGGAAGATCTCTCCGACGTGCGCGGTCATGCGGCCGCCCGCCGCGCCCTGGAGGTGGCCGCGGCGGGCGGTCATCACCTGCTGCTGGTCGGTCCCCCCGGCACCGGCAAGACCATGCTCGCCCGCCGTCTGCCCGGCCTGCTGCCCGAGCTCAGCGAGAGCGAGGCGCTGGAGTCCGCCGCCATCCAGTCGCTCGCTGGCGGCGTCCTGGAGTTCCGGCGCCGGCCCTTCCGGGCGCCCCACCACACCGCTTCCGCGGCCGCGCTGGTGGGCGGTGGCGGCAATCCGCGCCCGGGAGAAATCTCGCTGGCGCACCGGGGCGTGCTGTTCCTCGATGAACTCCCTGAATTCTCCCGGCCCGTCCTCGAGGCACTCCGGGAGCCCCTCGGCACCGGGCAGATCACCATCGCCCGCGCCCTCCGCACGGTGGAGTACCCCGCGGAGTTCCAGTTGGTGGCGGCGATGAACCCCTGCCCCTGCGGCTATGCGGGCGATCGCGAGCAGGAATGCCGGTGCACTCCCGACCAGATCCGCCGCTACCAGATGAAAGTCTCGGGTCCGCTGCTCGACCGGGTGGACCTCGTCGTCAGCGTCAACCGGAGCGGCATGCGGGTGGTTGGCAGCGCGGCTCCCGAGCCGTCGGCGCCCGTGCGGGCGCGGGTGGCCGGCGCGGCGGCCCTGCAGCTCGGGCGCCGAGGCTGCCTGAACGGCCGGCTCGATGCCCCGGGCCTGCGGCGTCACTGCGCCTTCGATCGCGCCGGGGAAGCATTGCTCGAGGCGGGCAGCGGCCGGTTTGCCTTGTCGGCCCGGGCCCAGGACGGGATTCGCCGCGTGGCCCGCACGCTCGCCGACCTGGCCGGGAGCGACCCGATTCGCACGAATCACGTCGCGGAAGCGATCAGCCTGCGCGCCGAGCGGCAATTGATGGGTGGCGGCGCGGCGCGCCGGGAGTCAGCGGAGCCGGCGGAGTCCGGCGATCGAGCCCAGGGCCGACAGGAATAGCCAGGCGGCCGCCGGGACGGGGACGACCGTGGAGGAGGGCATGGTCGTCACCAGCTTGCGGATCTTGAAGCGATCGGGAGTGCCGTCCGCCGGGTTGAGCGCGCCAACCAGCAGCGCGTTGCCCACCAGGCCGCCCAGGCTCAGCGTCAATGCCGGCTCGCCCGGGGCGTTCAACGAGTTCATCTGGGCCGAGAAACCCAGGGATGCCAGCGTGTCGAAAGTCGCGCCGGTCAAACTGATGGACGGCGCTACCGTGCCCACCCAGAAGCTGACGTCCCGGTCCCAGAGGCCCCACGGGTCGATAGTCAGCGACTCCATGGCCTGGGGCGATTCAAACAGGAACAGCACCACATCCTGCTGGCTGATGTTGTCGACCTGGTGGTCCACCGAGCCGCCGATGCAGTCGGCGATGGCGCCTTCATACCGGTTGCACACGCCGAGGCCGGTTGAGAAGCGCCGGATGTAGGCGGTCTCGAAACCGCCGACCGGCGTCGCGGCCGTGTTCGACCAGGCGAACGTCTGCAGTTTCTCGGCGCCCTCGTAGGAGGTCACCTTGTTCCCATAGGTGCTACCACTCGTGACGTAGTAGCTGCCGCTGGACCCGAACGTCCAGGTGCTGGCGGCAGCGGGCTGGCAGCTGAGGACGGCCACCATGGCGAGCAGCCAGGCGCGAAAGGATTTAAGCATGAAGTACACCACGTGAAGATATTGCCGCGATGTTGTTACGTCCTGGTGACGGTTCTTTAGCGGCGCGGAGAAGTTTCCGGACAGCGGCAGGCACGGTCAATCACGTGCATCACGCTTCCGCGTGCATCACTGATTCACCGGGGAAAGAAAAAAAATTATGTAACGGGAAGTTCTTCGAAAGTTCACGATGCGCCGCGGGCAGCGCGACGCACTGCCGGATCGGGGCGCGCAGTCCGGTCAGGAGCCGGACATGAACTTTACGGCGGCGACGATCTCGTCGTCCGACAGGTCCACCCGGCCGCCCTTGGCCGGCATGACGCCGGCCTGGCCCTGGAATCCCTCGAGAGCATGCTTGTTGAGAGTCGCCGGTCCCTGGGCCAGGCGGGGCTTCCAGGCAGCGGCATCGCCGAACTTCGGCGCGCCACCAACACCTGCGCCGTGACAGGCGAAGCAGGCGGCGTTGTAGACCTGTTCGCCGGTGAGCTTGGCGGCCACAGGGGCCGCGGCCTGATCGGCCGGGACGGTGGCGGTCGCACCCGCGGCGGCCTCGTCGCCCGGCAGCGTCACCCGGGCGGCGGGCGCGATCCGATCGTCGACGGCAGCGGCGTAGGCCGGGTCCTGCTTGACCCAGGCAAGCTGGCTGTCACTCGCGATCGAGCGGGCCAGGAAGATCAGGAAAATCGTGACGCCGATGAGCGCCCCGATGACTACCATGAAGAGGTTGAAGAAGTTCTGGTCGTCGGACTGATCCGAGGCTTGGTGCTGGGTGCTCAAGGTCTGCTCTCAAAAAGCAATGGTTTGCGGGTTGGCCGGGGCTGGGGCGCGCGCAGTATAAGTGACAAGCGGGCGGGGGAAAACCGGGTCAGGCCGGCTGGGCGGGGTCCCCGGCCAGGCGCCGCGGGGACGCGAAATCCCAGATTCCGGCCAGCTGGCGCAGGGCCGGCAGGTTGTCCACGCGGATGCGGTGGGTGTCCAGGCGCCGGATCAGGCCCCGTTCCTCCAGGTCCCGGAAGCTCCGGCTCACCGTTTCCTTCTTCAGGCCCAGGAAGTCCGCGATGTCTTCCCGGCTCATGGGCACCTGGATCTCGCGCAGGGCGGGATCGCCGTCGTCCGCCAGGTTCTCGGTCAGGCGCCGCCAGTGACGGAGGTACAGCAGGAAGACCGCCAGCCGCTCGATCGCCGTGCGCTGCCCGAGGCTGTACACGACGTCGAGGATGTCCTCGATGACCCGGAACATCATGTTCAGGAACGCCCGCTCCGCCTTCGGGTCCCGGGCCAGGCGCTCGTCGAGCTGGCGGCGCGGACAACAGCTGACCCGGGCGTGGGTCACCGCCTCGACGCTGAAGAAGTAGGACTCGGTCGCCGTGAGGCCCACGAAGTTGTCGCGGAACAGAAAGGACAGCACCTGGCGACGCCCGTCCGTGCCCGTCCGCGTCACGCGCAGCACGCCGGAGAGGATGTTGAAGACCTGGGTGGCGGGCTCGCCGGCGCTGATGATGACTTCCCCGGGCTCCACCTCCCGGACCGGGGCGGAGTCGAAGATGTCCAGGAACACGTCCTGGGGCAGGTCGAGGGTGCGCATGCGAAAAGCATGGGCGTCGGCCCCCGGACTGGCAAGCGGCGGTCCGGCAGGCGTCAGGCTGGCAAGGGGGAGCCCGGCGGGGCTATCATCTCGCCCCCGCCACGTCGCGGGATTGCACCAGGTTCCCAAGGGCGCCCGTAGCTCAGCTGGATAGAGTACTGCCCTCCGAAGGCAGGGGTCAGAGGTTCGAATCCTCTCGGGCGCGCCATCTTTCTCCGTCGACTGACAACCCGGACACGACGGCGCGTTCCCGGGCCTCGACGAGCGCGGGATGGAAGGCAGGTCGGCGACGATTCAGCTAGGCGCCGTTCTCCCGCAGCCACGTCATCAGTTTCGCTTTTCGGCTCTCCAGCGTCTCGGCGGGCTCGCTCGCGAGTTCGCGGCGGGCGGCGGCGTGATCGACACCGGTGATGGCGACGATGTAAGGGTCGTAGCCGGCGAAATCGACGTCCTGGTCGGGGTTTGCGCGGGGCGTTTCCGCGCTGTCCTTGGAAGCAGCCATTGTTGTTTTTCTTCTTGGCGGTATCGGATTCCCGGATGCTGCGGGACTATAGGCTGGCGAGGCTTAATCTAGGCTGAAATTATACATAAGCTTCAAGTTTGGTTAAGACCGATTTTCCCGGCGCTTGTTGCGAACATGCTGCACCGGAACCTGAACCTGGGAGGAGCCCACCATGGCCTGGACCATGCTCGTAATAGCCGGACTGCTCGAGATCGGCTGGGCCATCGGGCTCAAGTACACCGACGGTTTCACCCGCTGGCTGCCCAGTTCGCTGACCATCGTCGCGATGGCCGGCAGCATGTGGTTGCTGGCCCTTGCCCTCCGCAGCATTCCCATCGGCACTGCCTACGCCGTCTGGACCGGGATCGGCGCCGCCGGCACCGCGGTGCTGGGCATACTCCTGTTCGCAGAACCGGCCACGGCGCTCCGGCTGGCGTCCATCGGGCTGATCGTGGCCGGCATTGCCGGCCTGAAGCTGGCGGCCTGATCGTGCGCATCGAGCCCCGCCCCCTCCGCGACTACCCCTGGTACCTGCAGCCCTTCTTCCGCAGCCAGGTGCGCCGTTACGGGCAGGTGCTGGTCCCCGGGCAGCTGTGGGGCCGGGTGCCGCGCCTGTTCATGGCCGTCGCGCTGCTTTACGGCGCACTGGATTCCCGGCGATCGCTGCTCGATCCCGTGCTCCGCTCGCTGGTGACCGTGCGGGTTTCCCAGCTCAACTGGTGCCGGTTCTGCGTGGACATCAATTCCGCCACCCTGGCCCGGCGGGCCGGCAGCATGGCCAAAGTGGAGGCCCTTGAGGGCTGGCGGTCGAGCGATCTCTATTCCCCGGCGGAGCGGGCGGCACTCGACTACACCGAGGCCATGACCATCACCGCCCCCGCCGGTACCTCCGGGGGCGTCACCGATGCCGGCATGGCCGAGCTGCGCAAACACTTCAGCGACGATGCCGTGATCGAGCTCACCGGCCTGGTGGCGTTCCAGAACCTGTCGAGCAAGTTCAACAGCGCGCTGGATGTGCCCCCCCAGGGGTTTTGCCGCCGCCCGGACGAGTAGCCCCGAAGTGTCGGCCCTGGCGGACCTGGTCCTCGTCACCCATGCGCTCTTCGTGGGTTTTGTCGTCATGGGCTTCGCCCTGATCCTGGCCGGTCTCGCGCGGGGCTGGGACTGGGTGCGGCGACCCGGTTTCCGCTACGCGCACCTCGCCGCGATCGGCGTGGTGGTGGTCCAGGCCTGGTTCGGGATCGAATGCCCGCTGACCACCCTCGAGAGCGCGTTGCGGACCCGGGCCGGCGAGGCGGGCTACGGCGCTTCCTTCATCCAGGACTGGCTCTACCGGTTGCTCTTCTACCAGGCCGACGCCTGGGTGTTCACCGTCCTCTACACCGCCTTCGGCGTGGCGGTGGCGCTCGTCTGGTGGTTTGCGCCGCCGGTGCACCGGCAGTCCCGCCGCGATCGGCTAGACTGAGGCTGTCATGCAGCAGTCCCAGCCCCAGCGTCCCGGCGCGACCCAGGGTCCCGGCCCCCTGTCGCGGCTCGAGCGCGCCGTCCTCACGGCGCTGCTGAAGGGCGACGGGGACGAGTTCGCCACCCTGCGCGCCCAGCTGGCCCGGGCCACGGTCGTGTCCCGGACCCACAGCGGCGTCGGCTTCGTCACCCGCCTGGCCGTCCCCGACGACGCGCCCGCCCTGGCTGGGTCGGCCGCGCCGCGCCTGCGGCCGGTCCTGGCGGCCCACCCCGGGCTGGCCGAGCGCGCCGAGTTCCTGCTGCAGCTCCGCGGCGGCCGCCTGGCCGTGCTCGAGGCCTACTGCTACGAAGGCGGCTGGCCGGCTGACGAAGCGGAATTCCGGGTGGTAGTCTGAAAACCCAGGGAGTGAGTCCATGACCCGCTACGGCAAGATCAACCTTCTCGGCATGCTGCTGCTGCCCGTCGCGGCTGCGGTGGCCGCGTTGATCGTGTTCGGCAACCGCACCGACACCCTCGTCACGGTGTTCAGCCTGAACCTGGTGCCCATGCTGATCGGTGGCGTGGTTTCCGGGCTGCTGCTCCGGGGCGCGAATCGCGCCGGCAAGGGGCAGGGCATCGCCCTCTGGCCGACCCTGATCCCTGCCGCCCTCGGCGCTGTCTGGTACCTGTTCCGCGCCGTCGTGCCGGCGGAGGTCGCGCCCGGCGCCGAGTACATAGCAGCCCCGCAGTACCTGCTGATGGGCGTGGTCCTGCTCAGCGTCGTGGCGTGGCTCGGGTGCCTGATCGCACGCCGCCGCTGACGCCCACCCGGGCGCCGACAGGGGCGCCGCCCAGGCTGCCAGTTGCCGCGCGCTTTGCACCCTATGCGGCGGCTCGGACCCTGCCCAACATCGTGGTCGACGGCGCGCCCCTGCCGTCCACCCTGCTGACCCTGTCCCACTGGCCGAACAACCAGTCGCCTCCGGCGCTGAAGCGCGACACCTCCACCGCCACCGTCTTCGCCTATCTGGATGCACCGGACCTCCACCAGTCCGTGCCCTGGGTCACCAACAATCACTTCGACGAGGACGGCCTGTTCGGCATGTACGCGCTCACCGAACCGGAGCGCGCCCTCCCGGACCGGGAGCTGCTCGTCGCGGGTTCCTTCGCCGGCGACTTCGGCATCGTGACGGACAGGGATGGCGCCCGCCTGTGCTTTGCCGTCGAGGCGCTGACCGATCCCGAGGTGTCGCCGCTGCCAGCCGAGATCTTTGCCGAGACCGACCGCGTCGCCGCCCTCTACACGGCGATGCTGGAGTCGTTGCCGTCGCTGCTCCGGGACTGGCGCGATGGCTGGCCCCGCTTCGGTGACCTCTGGGCCCTGCAGGACGAGCACTTCACCGCCAGCCGCGGGCTGCTGGCCGACGGCGTCGTGACGCTCGTCGAGCACCCGGCCCTGGACCTGGCGGTGGTGCGCATTCCCGCCTACCTGCGCCGGCGGACAGCCCGCCGCTACCTGGTGGACGAGTTCGCCGCCGTGCATCCCTTCGCCATCAACTCGGCGACGCAACGCACACGGATCCTGCGGGTGCAGGGCGCCCACTACGAATTCGAGTACCGCTACGAAAGCTGGGTGCAGCTGGCGTCCCGCCGCGTGCCCTGCCGCGTGCGCCTGGACGGGCTCGCGGCGCGGCTCAACGAGCTGGACGGCGGCCAGGGCTGGGTGGCGGAGGATCCCACCGGCACGGCGCCGCGCCTGCATCGACCCGATGGCACGCCGTCAGGCATTCCCCTCGACACATTCCTCCTGGAGCTGGAAGGCGCCCTGACGACGGCGCCCGTGGCCTGGGATCCCTACGACTGGCAGAAGAAACCCGGAGGTGCCGCATGACACTCGCTGGACTGTTGCTGGCGGCCGGCGGCGCAACGCGCTTCGGCTCGCCAAAAGTGCTGGCCACTTACCGCGGCGAACCGCTCGTCTGCCGGGCGGTGCGCCTGCTGGCGCCGCGCTGCCCCTCCGGCGTGCACGTGGTGGTGGGCGCTTCTGCGCCCGGTGTGCGAGGGGCCCTCGCCAACGAGCCGGTCACGCTCGTCGACAACCCGGACTGGGCCCGCGGCCTGTCCACGTCGCTCGTCCGTGGCGTGGCGGCGCTGCCCCCCGGGGCCGATGCCGTGCTGATCCTGCTGTGCGACCAGCCCGCGATCACGCCCGACGACCTGGACGCCCTCATCGCGGCCTGGCAGGTGGAGCCGGCGCTGATCGCCGCCGCCGGCTTCAGCGACCGCCTGGGCGCCCCGGTCATCATTCCCCGCGGCCTCTGGCCCCAGCTTGCCGCGTTGCGCGGCGACCAGGGCGCCCGCAGCCTGCTGGAGTGGCACGCGGAACACACGACGGTGGTCATGCCCCACGCGGCGCTCGACGTGGACACACCCGAGGATCTGGCACGCCTCGAAGCCGCTCCGGCACAATGAGGCATGGCACAGGTTTCCCCTGACGGCACCATTGCGGTCCGCATCGAGTACTTCGCCGTCCTCCGCGAGCACGTGGGACGGGCAGAGGAACAGCTGCGCACCCGCGCCGCCACCGTCGGCGAGCTGTATGCCGAGCTCGACCGGCGCTATGCCTTCCCCGCCCTCGGCCGCGTGAAGGTGGCGGTGAACGACGAATTCCGGGACTGGAGCGCCCCGGTGCGGGACGGGGACTTCGTCGTCTTCATACCCCCCGTGGCCGGCGGGTGAGCCACTTCGGGTTCAGCCGCGAACCTTTTACCCCGGAACACTATCGCCCCCGGGTGACCGATCCCGTGGCCGGCGGCTATGCCAGCTTCGAGGGCTGGGTGCGCAACCACAACGACGGGCGGGGCGTGCTGCGCCTGGAATACGAAGGCTACGAGGCCCTGGGCATCAAGGAGGGCGACCGGATCGTCGCCGAGGCCTTCGCCCGCTTTCCGATTGCACAGGCCCACTGCGTGCACCGGCTGGGCGTGCTCGAGATCGGCGACCTGGCGGTCTGGGTGGGCGTCACGGCCGCGCACCGCGACGCGGCCTTCGCGGCCTGCCGCTACATCATCGACGAGGTGAAGACCCGCGTGCCGATCTGGAAGAAGGAGCACTACGCCGAAGGTGACTCCGGCTGGATCAACTGCGAGGTCAGGACTTCTGACGCTCCCGCTGGATCAGCTCTTCCGTAACGGCGAGCAGGTCCTGGTGGCTGCGGATCTGCGGGCCGTCGGTGGTGTACTTGCCATCGATGACCAGCAGCGGCACGCCGCGCACCTTGTACTTCACGGTCAGGTCCTTGGCCCGCTTGAGGGCGCTCTCGACCGCGAATGACCGGAAGGTCTTGTTGAAGTCGGCCGCCGTCACGCCGTTCTGCTCGAAGAACTCGAGGATGTCCTTTTCCTCGGACATCGCCCGGTTTTCCTGGTGGATCGCCTTGAACATGGCCGGGTTGATCGTGTCGAGCTTGCCCAGCGCTTCGGCCGTGTAATAGACGCGGCCGTGCATCTCGTTGGTGGGATTCCACATGACGGGAATGCGGACGAAGCTGACGTCGGCCGGCAGCCGCTTCACCCAGTCCGTCAGGACGGGCTCCAGGTTGTAGCAGTGGGAGCAGCCGTACCAGAACACTTCGGCCACCTCGATCTTGCCCGGCGAGCTGCTGGTGCCCTGGGCGGAGGTCAGCGTGTTGAAGTGCTCGCCTTCCTTGTACTGCCAGTCGGTCTTTGCCGGGGCGGCGGAAGAGCTCTCCGGGAGCACGATGTCCTTGCCAAGGGAATCCTTGTCGGCGGGCGCTGCGGCTTCCGTTCCCGCGGACTCCTCGACCACAGCAGCCGGCGGCACGGCGTCTGCCGGGGCTTCTGCAGCCGGGGCGGGGGCGGCAATGGGCGCCGGCGGCGTGCTCTCGGCCGTGGGTGCAGCGGCGGGCTCGGCTCCCTGGGGAGCGGGTGCCTTGCCGCACGCGGCGGTGACCGCGATGACGGCAGCCAGCAGCAGGAGTGGGATCCGGGTCGTGCCAAGTCGCGTCATGGAAGTGCCCTCAATCGCCGCGCCTCAGCGCAGGCCCTGGATGTAGGAGGTGACAGCCTTGATCTCGTCGTCGGTGAGCGTGGCGGAGACGTTGCGCATCATCTGCGTGTCGCCATCCGTGGCCCGCTGCTTGGCGCGATAGGCCACCAGCTGGGCTGCCGAGTAGCTGGCGTGCTGGCCGGCGATGGCGGGCCAGCCGGCGGCGGGATTGCCCTGGCCCGTCGGGCCGTGGCACGCGAGGCAGGCGGGGACGCCCGTGTCCTTGTTGCCGCCCCGGTAAAGGCGCTCGCCGGTGCTCACCAGCGCCGGATCGGCCACCTTGCCCGCGCGCTTCTGCGCCGCGAAATAGGCCGCCAGGTCCGCGATGTCCTCGTCGGTGAGCGGCAGGGCCATGCTGCTCATCAGGACGTTCTGCCGGGCGCCGCTCTTGAAGGACTGCAGCGACTTGACGATGTAGCTCTCGTGCTGCCCCGCGAGGCTTGGCCACTCGGGATTGAGGCTGTTGCCATCCATGCCGTGACAGGCGGAGCAGGTGACGGACTTGGCCTGGCCCGCGTCGGCGGATCCGGCGGCCTGGGCCGGGACCGAAAGCGCGGTTCCGGCAATGGTCAGCGCCATCAGGGTGAGGGTGGAAAGCGAGAGTTTTACGACATGCATAGCGCTTGTTCTGTAAGGGAAATTCGGGGGGAGTACCGTGCTAGACTCCGGCCGCGCGGAATTGTACACCAGCGCTCAGGCCGAGCCACCCAGATGTCCCTGTTCCCCGAGGCCCGGTTTCTCACCAGCGCGGCCCGCGCCGCCCAGTTCCTGCCGGACGAGGGCGCCGAGGTTGCCTTTGCGGGCCGCTCCAACGCGGGCAAGTCCAGCGCTATCAACACCATCCTGGGTCGCCGGGATTTTGCGCGGACCAGCAAGACCCCCGGCCGTACCCAACTCATCAATTTCTTCGCCCTCGCCGAGGGCCAGCGCCTGGTGGACCTGCCCGGCTACGGCTACGCACGCGTGTCGAAGGAGATGCGGGAGCAGTGGCGGGAAATGCTCGGCGACTACTTCGACGGCCGGGAATCCCTCGCCGGCCTGATGGTGGTGGTGGACAGCCGCCGGGGCGTCGGCGACTTCGACCTGCAGATGCTGGACTGGGGCCGGGCCCTGGACTGCCAGCTCCACGTGCTGCTGACCAAGGCCGACAAGCTGTCCCGCCAGGAGGCCGCCGCGGCCCTCGCTGCCGCGAAGCGGGAGCTGCAGGACCTGCGGGTCGACGTGCAGCTGTTCTCGGCGACCTCGAAGCTGGGACTGGACGAGGCGCGGGCCGCGCTGGCAGCGATGCTGGCCAGCCTTCCGGCCCTGTAGGAGCGCCGACCGGCGCGACCCGGACTGGTCGCGCCTGAAGGCGCTCCTACAGCTAGTGCGCTTCGTCCCAGTTGGCGCCGGAGCCGGCATCCACCTTGAGGGGCACCCGGAGTTCCGCCGCGCCGGACATGAGGCCGGTGACCTGCTTCTGAACCGCGGCCAGGGCGGCGGTCGGGACTTCCAGGACCAGCTCGTCGTGCACCTGCATGATGATCTCGGCGCCGGTGTCGCCCTGCCGCAGCCAGTGGTCCACGTCGATCATGGCCTTCTTGATGATGTCGGCCGCCGTGCCCTGCATGGGGGCGTTGATGGCGCTGCGCTCCGCGTACTGGCGGCGGGCCTGCTGCCGGGCCTGGATGTCCGGCAGGTACAGGCGCCGTCCGAAAACTGTTTCCACGTAGCCCTGTTCCCGGGCCTGGGCCCGGGTGCGATCCATGTAGGCCTTAACGCCCGGGTACCGCGCGAAGTAGAGGTCCACGTACTTCTGCGCCTCGTCCCGCGCAATCCCGAGCTGCCGCGCCAGGCCGAAGGCCGACATGCCGTAGATCAGGCCGAAGTTGATGGCCTTCGCCGAGCGCCGCTGGTCCGGCGTCACCGCCTCGAGCGGCAGGCCGAACACTTCCGCCGCGGTCGCCTGGTGCACATCCTTGTCGGCGGCAAAGGCCTTCAGCAGGCCCTCGTCTTCCGACAGGTGGGCCATGATCCTGAGCTCGATCTGGGAGTAGTCCGCAGCCAGCAGCGTGCAGCCCGGTTTCGGGATGAAGGCCTGGCGGATGCGCCGCCCTTCCTCCGTGCGGATCGGGATGTTCTGCAGGTTGGGGTCCGATGACGACAGCCGGCCGGTGGCCGCCACCGCCTGGTGATAGGACGTGTGGATCCGCCCGGTCCGCGCGCAGACCTGGTCGGGCAGCTTGTCCGTGTAGGTGGACTTGAGCTTGCTCAGGGACCGGTAGTCGAGAATCAGTTTCGGCAGGCGGTGCTGGTCCGCCAGCTCGGCCAGGGCGTCCTCGTTGGTGGAGGGCTGCTTCGTGGGCGTGTACTGGGTCACCGGAAGCTTTAGCTCGTTGTAGAGCACTTCCTGCAGCTGCTTGGGTGAACCGATGTTGAAGGGATGACCCGCCGCCTCGTGGGCTTCCTTCTCCAGGGTGGCCATCTTCCCGGCGAATTCGCCGGACATGGCCCGCAGCAGCCTCGTGTCCACGAGTACCCCGGTTTCCTCCATGCGGGTCAGCACGGGTACCAGGGGCTGCTCGATGGTTTCGTAGAGCGTGGTGAGCCCCGGCGTTGCCTCCAGCTTCGGCCACAGTACGTGATGCAGGCGGAGCGTGATATCCGCATCCTCGGCCGCGTACTCGGCAGCCTTCTCCACTGACACCTGGTCGAAGGTGATCTGCTTGGCGCCCTTGCCGGCCACGTCCTCGAAGTGGATCGTGTCCAGGCCCAGGTACTTCCGCGCCACCGAGTCCATGTCGTGCCGGGTGGCGGTGCTGTCGAGGACGTAGGACTCCAGCATGGAGTCGTAGCGCATCCCCGCGAGCCGGATGTCGTGGTTCGCGAGCACGTGGGCGTCGTACTTCAGGTGGTGGCCCACCTTCCAGGCGTCCGGGTTCTCGAGCCAGGGCTTGAGGCGCGCCAGGACGCCGGCGCGGTCCAGCTGGTCCGGCGCGCCGACGTAGCGGTGGGCGACGGGCAGGTAGGCGGCCTTGCCGGCAGCGAGGCCGAAGGAGAGGCCCACCACCTCCGCATCCATGTAGTTGAGGCTGGTGGTTTCCGTGTCGAAGGCTACGAGCTCCGCGTTCTCGATGAGGACCAGCCAGGCGTCGAACTGCTCGGTGGTGAGGATGGTTTCGTAGTGGCGCGCAACGGGATCGGGGAGGCGGACCGGGGGCGCCGCCGGGTCGTCCGCGGCGGGGGACGAGCCGGCCGCGGGCGCGGGTTCATCGGCAATGGCCGCACTGGCCACACCGGGGTCCGGGCCTTCCGGCGCTCCCGTCGTGACTTCCTCCACGACCCGCAGCAGGCTGCGGATCTCCAGCTCCTCGGCGAGTCGCTTCAGGGCGGCCACGTCCGGTGCGCCCGGCACCAGTTCCCCGGGCTTCAGCTTCAGGGGCACGTCCACGTGGATCGTGGCCAGCTGCCGCGACAGCGGGATGTGGCCCAGGCTCTCCCGGAGCTTCTCACCCACCTTGCCCTTGATCTCGCCCGCCCGCGCGACGATGGCGTCCAGGCTGCCGTACTCGGCCAGCCACTTGGCCGCCGTCTTCGGGCCGACGCTGGGCACACCCGGAATGTTGTCCGAGGTGTCGCCGACCAGTGTGAGGTAGTCGATGATCCGTTCGGGCGGTACGCCGAACTTCGCGACCACGCCGGCGGCGTCCAGCTCCCGGTTGCTGATCCCGTCAAAGAGGCGGATGTGGCCATTCACCAGCTGGGCCATGTCCTTGTCGCTGGTGGCGATCAGGGTGTCGATCCCGGCGGCTTCTGCCCGCTTCGCCAGCGTGCCGATCACGTCGTCGGCCTCGACGCCGGATTCCCGGAGCAGCGGCAGTCCGAGGGCCCGCACCATCGCCAGCAGTGGCTCGATCTGGGACTGGAGCTCGTCCGGCATCTTCTCGCGGGTCGCCTTGTACTCCGCGTACAGCTCGTCGCGGAACGTCCGGCCCGGCGCGTCCATGACCACGGCCATCAGGTCCGGCTTCCGGGTGCGCTGGATCTGCCGCAGCATGTTGAGGAAACCGAAGATGGCACCGGTGGGCTGGCCCTTCGACGTGGTCAGCGGCGGCAGGGCGTGGAACGCCCGGTACATATAAGAGTAGCCGTCGATGAGGACCAGTCGGCGCGCCGGGGCCAGTTCTGCGCCGGGCATGTCAGCCGGTTCCGGTCACTGGGAAACAGCCGGGTCCGGGGTCGCCGGGATCGTCTTGCGTTCGCCCTTGTCCGGGTCGCCCGCCGCTGGCTCCGCTGCCGGTTCGGTGGCCTCCACGGGCCCGGCGGGCGGCGGGGCCTCGTAGAGATCGCCCTTCATGCCGCAGGCAGAGAGGAGGAGGATGCAGGGCAAGGGCAGGAGGTGACGCATCTTCAGGATTATACGGCGCGGCATTCCGGTAGGAGGCCGACGTTCCCATGGCCTGGCTGCGGGGGGCGGGCCTGACGGTCCGGTTCGTGCGGGGCGGCAACTCAGGTAGACTCGCGGCGGGCGATCAGGCCCACAGGGGCATGGAATGCACCTTGCTGAACAGCATGTAGACCTGCCGGGCATCCGGGACATCCCCTCCGCCGTGGCCCGGATTGCACGCCAGGCCCCCGGCTTGGCCGACTGCCCCATCGATCATGTGGCTCTCTGTGTCGAGGCCCGCAACCTTGACCGCTATGTCAACCAGGCCCGGCAACAGATGCCGGGAGCCCAGTCCAGCGAATACTTCGTCGGTGAGCCTGACAGCGGCATGCGTATCGCCGAGGTCCAGGATCGGGACGCCGGGGTCCACATCGTGCTCGCGGCGCCGACCGGCGACCGGGGCCAGCTGGCCGAATTCCTCGCCCTGACGGGCGCCGAGGGCCTGCAGCACGTTGCCTTTGCCGTGCCCGACGTCGGCGTCGCCGTCGCCGCGCTGACTGCCCAGGGCCTGCGTTTCATCGGCGGTGCCGACGACCCCGCGCGGGCCATCGTCGAAGTGCGGGAAGGGGACAGCTGGCTGCGCCAGGCCTTCACCGAGCCGCTGTTCGGCTGTGTGTTCCTCGAGGTGATCGAGCGCCAGGGGATCGTGGAGATGCGCCCCGAGAACATCCGCTCGCTGTACGCACTGAAGGAAGAGTGCGGGGCGAAGGCCGCGCAGCCGGCCTGACCGCCGCCTGCTTCACCGCCGCTCCGGGCTCCCACCCGTCACCCGGATCCGCACCAGTTCCGCCACCCGCACCGTCTGCAGCATCAGGCTGATCGCGCCGAAGGCCACCCGGTCTGGCAGCGTGGCCGCCTCCCGGGCATCGACCAGGCGGCGCACCCGTAGCGAGTAGATCCGGAATTCGGAGCGCAGGGCGGAACGCAGGCCCCCGCCCGCGGTCCGCGCCCGGCTCCACTCCTGGCCCGCCAGCCGCCGGGATTTCAGGACCAGGCCCTGGAGCTGGCGCGCATCGTGCAGCACCGCCGCCTCCGCGCAGTAGGCCAGGGCGTAGCCGGCCTCCACCACCTTGCCGCACCAGGCCCGGTCGCCGCCGCTCCGGAAGCGTGTGTCGAAGGGCCCCACTTCGTCGAAGAGCGCACGGCGGGCCAGGCAGTTGGCGGTGGCCGCGAAGCCCATGTGGGTGACGTAATGGGCCTGGCGCATGTGGAAGAACGCGTCGTAGCGCTCGGTGAGCGACGGCCCGTCGCGCCCGGCCGTGAGCGGCAGGACGCCGCCGCCCACCACGCCGACCGCGGGGTCCCGCAGCAGTGCCGCCACGCCCCGTGACAGCCACCCGGGCGTGCACACGCAGTCGCTGTCCGTGAAGGCAACGATCTCGCCCGTGGCCTCCCGGAGCGCGGCATTGCGCGCCACGTAGGACCCGGGTTCCGGCTCGTGGAGCAGCCGGCCGCTGACGGCGGTGGCGGGCACGAGGGGGGACTCGTTGTTGTCCACCACCAGCACCTCGACCGGCCCCGCGTAGTCCTGCAGCGTCAGGCTGTGGAGGAGGCGCTGCAGGCGCGGCAGCTCGTCGCCGTAGAAGGGCACGATGACGCTGACCGGCGGGTTCATGGCTGGCCAAGCACCGGCGGACCGGCGGGCGCTGCCGAGAGCGAGAGGCGCGGATCGAAGTCGAGCGCACGGGCGCAGGCGACGCCGTTCCGGAGCACGCCGACCGGCGCGGAGCCGAGGAAGCGCTCGCGGGCCACACGGCTGAGCGTCGGGTTGCCGGGCAGGTGACGCAGCAGCCGGGCAAGCGCGCCGATACGTCCCGACAGGCGCGGGTGATGCAGGCCCCGCATGAAACGCAGCTGCTCGGCGCAGAGGCCCAGCGCTTCCTGGCGGCTGAGGCGCGTCAGGCCCGACAGGGACAGCCCATCCAGGAACCGCGCCACGCCGGCGCTCACGGCAAAGGGCTCCGCGGGCGGCGCCCGGCCATCCCGCACGAGGCCCAGGAAGGCGCTGGCCGAGAAGCGCGTCGACCCGGAGCGGTCCGAGGCTTCGGCGCCACGGTCCAGGATGGCCAGCGCGGCGGCAGTGTCGGGCGCGCCCAGCGACACCGGCTGGGTGATGGCCGCATCCCGTACCGCGCGATAGGCCACAGGCACCAGGTTCCCGGCGGGCACGAGCTCGGCCGCCGCCGCGTAGTCCGTGGCGATCACCGGCACGCCCGCGCGGCCGGCCTCGAGCAGCACCCGGCCGAAGGATTCGTTGCTCGACACGGCCGGAAAATACAGGACGTCCACCTCGCCGAGGAAGCGCCAGATGGCCTGGTAGGGCAGGTCCCCGTGATAGATGACGGAGCCCGGCACGAGACCCAGCCGGCCCGCAAAGGCCGGGATGTCCGCCGCGCTGGCGAGCTCGGTGCCCCGCGGATAGAACGCGCCGGCCAGGTGCAGCTCCGCCGGGCGGGCCTTCTGGATCTCCCGCAGCAGCTCGAAGGCGGCGGCGACGTTCTTGTCGTCGGCGATCCGACCGAGGCAGCCAATGCGGAGCCTGCCGTCGTCGCGCCCGGGGCCGCGCCGGATCGCCGGCAGGTGCGCGGCCAGCGGGTAGAGCACGCACACACCCGCGTCGGCCAGGTGGGGAAACAGCTGCCGGTAGAACGTGCGCGCGAAGTCCGAGGGCAGGATCAGTTCATCACCGTCCCGGAGCAGCGGCGCCGCCAGCCATTCCTGGGCAAGGTACGGCGTCCAGGCCGTGGTGCGCGCGTCCCGGATGATGCGGAAGTCCAGGCCGGACTGCTCGCGCCAGTAGTGGTAGAGGTGCGCGTAGGGGCCCGCGGTGCAGACCAGGGTGTCGCCGGGCCGGATGACCTGCCGTAGCGCGGTCGCCGAACCTTCGGCCACCAGTGCGTGGAAATCATGCCGGGCGGGCGCGAGATCCCTCGTGGCCAGGATCAGGCGCGACACTTCCGAATAATTGATGGGCGCGCCGCCGGAGCCGACGCCGACCTGGCCGTAGTCGTGGAGGTGGACGGTCACGGGACCGTCCTAACCGGGCCGGCGCCTCGACAGCTCCGCTCCCACCCGCTGGTACGCCTCCCGGAAGCTGATGCCCTCTTTCTGCACCAGCGCGTTGGCCCGCTCGGCGGCGTGGATCGAATCGTCCAGGCGAATGTTCTCGGGCAGGAACTTCAGGCCCCGGATCAGGTGGGCCATCACCTGGGCCGAATCGCCGGCCAGGTCAATGGCGCGGAACAGCGGTGACTTCATGCGCTGCAGGTCCCGCTGGTATCCCGAGCCGAGCTTGGCAGGCAGCCCGAGGATCTCGGCCAGCGCGGCCTGCAGCGTCGGCACGGCGCCCCGCACCAGTTCGAGGACGTCCGGATTGCGCTTCTGGGGCATGATCGACGAGCCCGTCGTCATCGTCTCGGGCAGCGCGATGAAGCGGAACTCCTGCGTGTAGAACAGCAGCAGGTCGGCCGCCATCCGGCCCAGGTCCTGGGTGAGCAGGGCCAGCTCGAAGACCAGCCCGGCCTCGCCCTTGCCGCGGGAAACCTGCACGGCGGTGACGGGTTCGTGAACCACCGAGAAACCCAGCGTGCGGCGCGTCGCTTCCCGGTCGATGGGGAGCCCGGGCACGCCGTAGCCCGCGGCGCTGCCCAGCGGGCTCTTGGAGAGACGGCGGCGGCTCGCAACGATGCCCTCGGCGTCGTCCCGCAGCTCGGCCGCGAAGCCGCCGGCCCACAGGGGCACGGAGCTCGGCATGGCCTGCTGCATGTGGGTGTAGCCCGGCAGCACGGTGGCGCTTTCCCGGGCCGCCAGGTCGTCGAGGGCGGCGGCCACGTCCCGCGCCGCCGCGGCGATGCCATCCGCCGCGTCCAGCAGGTAGAGGCGCAGCGCCGCCAGGACCTGGTCGTTGCGCGACCGGCCGAGGTGCACGCGCCCGCCCGCCTCGCCGATCATCCGGGTCAGCCGCTGTTCCAGCGCCGTGTGGCAGTCCTCTTCCTCGAGGCTGATCTGCCAGTCGCCGGCGGCGTGGGCGACGGCCAGGGATTCGAGGCCCGTGATGATCTGCGTCAGGTCGTCGGCAGACAGCAGCTTCTGCCCGTGCAGCATCTGGGCGTGGGCGATCGAGGCCCGCACGTCGTAGGGCACCAGCCGGGCATCCAGCAGGTGATCCTCCCCCGCCGTGTAGCGGAGGATTCGTGCATCGAGCGGTTCGCCCTTGTCCCAGAGACGTTTCATCACAAGCCCCTCAGGCGCCAGCTTCCTGCTCTTCGCGTGTCAGCGTGTCCGTGTCTTCCACGACCAGCGTACCCGTACCCTCGTTGGTGAAGATCTCCAGGAGCAGGCTGTCGGGGATCTTGTAGGAGATCAGGTGCACGCGCGGCACTCCGCCTTTGATGGCGGCCTCGATGGCCCGGGCCTTGGGCAGCATGCCCTCGGCCAGCGACCCGTTGGTGCGCAGCTCCTGCAGGTCCTCGAGATCCAGGTAGGAGACCAGGGACGACGGATCGTGCCGGTCCTCCAGGATGCCGGGGGCGCCCATGGTGAGGATCAGCTTGGAGGCGCCGAGCGACGTGGCCAGCGCGGCGGCCACCGTGTCGGCATTGATGTTGAGCACGGTGCCGTTCTCGTCAGCGGAGAGCGGGCTGACGATGGGCACCATCCCGTTCTCGAGCTGCGCGCGGACCACGTCGGTGTCCACGCTGTCGATGTCGCCCACGAAACCGAAGTCCACGGGACCGCCCTCGTGGCCTTCCACCTGGACGGGCGGCCGCTTGTGGGCCTTGATGAGGCCCGCGTCCACGCCGCTGATGCCGACGGCCGGCAGGTGCAGGTCCCGGCACGCCGCCAGGATCCGTGTGTTGACCGTGCCGTTCAGCACCATCGTGCTGACGTCCAGGGTGGCCCGGTCGGTGACTCGGCGGCCACCGACCATCTGGGTCGGCACGCCCAGCGCGTTGGCGAGCTCCGTGGACTGGGGACCACCGCCGTGCACGAGCACGACGCGGATGCCCACCTGGTGCAGCAGCGCGACCTGCTCCAGCAGGTGCCGCGTCGCCTCGTCCGAGGTGAACACCTCGCCCCCCGCCTTGAGGACGAAGATCTTCTTCTTGTAGAGGCGAATGTAGGGGGCCGCGTGCTTCAGCGCGGAGACGACTACATCCCGTTCATGACTTTTCATAAGCTGCTTCCTGCTCTGCTAGGCGCCGGGGCCGAGCATCTGGTAGACGACGGCCATCTGGCCCCACATCCGGTTCTGCGCCTCGTGGATCACGACGCTGCGCGGCCCGTCGAGAACCCGGTCCGTCACGGCCACGCCACGGCGCACGGGCAGGCAGTGCATGAAGCGCGCCGACGGCTGCGCCTTCGCGAACGACGGCTCGTCCACGATCCAGTCCTGGAGCTGCTCCCGCAGCTTCTGGTCGGCCACCCGGTCGCCATAGTGCCGGGTCGAGGACCATTCCTTGGCGTAGATGATGTGGGCGTCCTGGTAGGCCTCGGCCCGGTCGTTGGTCTCGCGGACGGAGCCGCCCGACAGCGTCGCCGCCTTGCGCGCCTTGTCCATGATCTCCGGCGGCAGCTCGAAGCCGTCGGGCCGGACCACCGTGACGTCCATGCCGCGCAGGGCGGCCATGTGCAGCGTGGCGGAGGGCACTGCCAGCGGCAGCGCCTTCGGGTGCCAGGACCAGGACAGCACGAACTTGCCGCCCTTCTTCGGGACCTGCAGCTCGTCCATGGTCTTCCAGTCCGCCAGGCTCTGGCAGGGGTGCTGGATGGCCGACTCCATGTTGATGAGGGGAACCTTCACCAGGTCGCGCATGGCCAGGAACTCGGTGTCGGCCAGGTCGGTGGCCAGGTTCACCCGGTTGGCGAAAGCGCGGATGCCCAGCGCGTCGCCGTAGGAGCTGATCACGGGGATCGCTTCCCGCAGGTGCTCCGCCGCCACGCCGTCCATCACGATCCCGGAGCGGGTCTCGAGCCCGTGGATGGACATGTCCGGCGAGATCACGAAGGAGCCGCCACCGAGCCGCACCATCGCCGCCTGGAAGGACGACAGGGTGCGCAGGGACGGGCTCAGGAACAGCATCGCGAGCACCTTGCCCTCGAGCGCCCGGGGCTCCGGGTTCGTCTGGAGCCGGCGGGCCAGCTTCAGCAGTGCTTCCACTTCGGGAATGCTGAAGTCCGCGAGGTCGTTGAAAAGTTTAAGTGCCATGCAGGTTCCTTATTGGCCGATGTCACACAGTGCGCTGACGAGTTTAGCCACGTGCTGCTTCTCGAGGGTGAGCGGCGGCAGCAGCCGCACGACGTGCGGGTCCGAGCTGGTGCCGACCAGGATGTCCCGCTCGAGCAGCGCCGCCTGGATGTCCTTCGCCGGCCGCCGGCAGCGCAGGCCCAGCAGGAAGCCCTTGCCCTGAATCGACTGCACCGGCCCGGTGACGGCGTGCTTGCGGATCTCGTCCGACAGCCCGCGCACGTTGTCCATGAGCCGGTCCCGCTGGATCACCCGGATGACAGTGCTGACCAGTGCGCAGGCCATGGGCCCGCCGCCGAAGGTGGTGCCCAGGTCCCCGGATTTCAGCGTGTGCGCCAGGGCCTCGGTCATCAGCAGGGCGCTGCAGGGAAAGCCGCCGCCCAGCGCTTTCGCGGTGGTCAGCATGTCCGGCTTCACGCCGTAAAGGTTGGCGGCGAAGGGCGCCCCGGTGCGGCCGACACCGCTCTGGACCTCGTCCACGATCAGGAGCGCCCCGGTCCGACGGCAGGCTTCGGCGACGGTCAGCACGAAGCCCGGATCCAGGTCGTAGGCGCCGGCCAGGCCCTGCACCAGCTCGATGATCACCGCGGCGGTCTCGCCGTTGATCATCTCCTCGGCCCGCGCGGTGTCGTCCCGCGGGATGAAGCCCACGTCGAACGGGGTGCGAGGGAAGCCGTACCAGCTTTTCGCCGCACCCCACGTCACGGCGGACGCCGCCGCGGTCCGGCCGTGGAAGCCGTGCTCCAGCGCGAGTACCCGCGAGCGGCCGGTGGCCCGGCAGGCCACGCGCAGCGCGTTCTCGTTGGCCTCGGCCCCGCTGTTCACGAAGAAGACGCGGCTGAGCCCCTCCGGTGCGATGCCAGCCAGCGCGTCGCCGGCTTTCGCCCGCACGTCGAGCGCCACGGCGTTGCTCTGGAAGTACATGGTCTTGGCCTGGGACTCGAGGGCTGCCAGCAGGTCCGGGTGCGCGTAGCCGAGCGCCGCCACGGCGTGCCCGCCGTAGAAGTCGATGATCCGCCGCTTGCCGGCGTGCAGGTACACGCCCTCGGCGGACGTGGTTTCCAGCGGCAGCTGGCCGTACACCTGGAGCAGGTGGCGCGCCTCGGCGTTCTGGGAGGTGGTGGTCATCGGTGGCCCTATATCCAGCCCGGCGCGGGCGCGGTGAGCCCTGCCGACTCGGGCAGGCCCAGCAGCCGGTTCATCCATTGCACGGCGCCGCCGGCGGCGCCCTTCACCAGGTTGTCGATCGCCACCAGCACGACGAAGCTCTCGCTGCTGCCCGAGGCGGCGACGCCGATGTGGCAGTAGTTGCTGCCGGCCACGTCCTTCACCCGTGGCGCGCCATCCACCACCCGCACGAACTCCTGGCCGGCATAGAACTGCGCGAAGGCGTCCCGCAGCTGGTCGCCGGACTGCGCCCGGGTCAGCCGCCCCTGGAGGGTCATGTGGATGCCCCGGGCAAAGGGCCCCGAGTGGGGCACGAAGTTCAGGTCCGGCGCCACGCCGGTCAGCTCCCGGCAGATCTGCACCACTTCCGGCGCGTGCCGGTGCTTCAGCGGGTTGTAGGCAAACAGGTTGGCGTGCCGCTCCGGGTGGTGGGTTGTCGCGATCGGCGTGCGGCCGGCGCCCGTGCTGCCGGTGACGCCCGACGCATAGACCGGGCCGTCGGTCAGGCCCAGCTTCAGCAGCGGGACGAGGCCGGCCAGCATGGACGTGGCGAAGCACCCCGGGTGACCGACGTGGGGGCCGGGAATGCCGGTCACGTGCTCGGGCAGCGCGCAGGTGAACCGCGGCAGCAGCCCGGGTGCGCCGTGGGGCTGCCTGTACACAGCCTCGAAGTCCGCGGCATTCCGGAAGCGGAAGTCCGACGACGCGTCCACGACCGTGAGCTTGCTGCCGCTGGCCTCCGCGGCCTGCAGCATGGTCGCCACGATGCCCGCGCTCACCACGTGGGGCGCGGCAGAGAACAGGGCGACCTTCGGGCCCCTGATCCGCGCGGCCAGCTCCGCCTGCGAGACGAAGGGCAGGTCCTTCACGACGGGGGCAAGGTGCGGAAACGCGGCGCTCACCGGCGTGCCGGCCTGGCTTTCCGAGGAGACGCCAGCCAGCGCGAGGCCGGGATGCTGGCCAACCAGGCGCAGGAATTCGCCGGCCACGTAGCCGGTGCCGCCGATGATCAGCGCGGGAATCCTCGTGCTCATGTCGGTGACCAGGCTCAGGACACGCCGTCCGGCTGCGACAGTTTCAGTCCCACGTGGGTGGTCACGGCGTCGCCCAGCTGCATGGACTCGGTGACGGCGTTGATCGCCTTCACGCCCATGCGCTGGACGATGATGTCCTTGCCCACGTCGTTGTCGGTGGCGGGGCCGGTGACGATGCCGGGCTCGATGCCAAAGTCTTCCCGCAGCAGCTTCACGCCGCCCCAGGCAGCCACCGGGTCGTTGGCGCACAGGACGAGGCAGGTGAGCGCGTCACGGATGCCGGCGTCCCGCAGGATCGCCTCCACGCCGTAGGCGCCGAGGATGCCGTCGCCCAGCTCGAAGACGATCACGTCCGGCTTGTTCGCGGCGAGCCGCGTGAGCATGGTGCGGGTCGCCGCGGGGCCGTTCAGTCCCGTCGTGCAGGCCACGCCGAAGTCCGTGAAGATCAGCGTGTTCCGGGCGCCCGCGTCTTCCATGGCCAGGATGTCCCGGCGCAGCGACACGCCGGTGGCCTTGAAGGCGTCCACCGTGTGACCGTGGTGCCGGAGGCGGCTCACGATCGCGCAGGCAGCCGCGGTTTTTCCGGAGTTCATGCAGGTGCCGGCGATGGCCACCACCGGCACACCCTGGGTGTCGAGTACCGGCTCGACGGCGAGCTTCTGCATGCCGATTCGCGCCGGCACGCCGATTCGTTCGCCCAGGTACGGGAAGTCGAGCACGGCGCCCAGCACCCGCGCGTCGAAGGGCTGGCCGAAGCTGGCGTTGATCGAGTCGCACACGCCGACGACGCCGCCCATGTTCAGCAGCTGCAGGGTGTCACCCACGGCCAGCTTCTCCGGGATGTGGCCCGAGTAGCCGAACAGCGCCTTCCGGTGGCCGAGGGCGCCCACGATGATGTCGCCTTTCTTGACCACGGCCATGCGGCCGCTGGTGAGCTCCAGCTGGTTGTAGGTGTTCTTGTTGTTCAGCACCTCGGCCGCGATCACCACGCCTTCCTCGCAGGGAATGTCCGCGCTCACGCGCAGCTCCCGCTTCAGGTTCAGGTGCTGGGCGATCGAGGCAATCTTGTCCGCTATGACGGTTTTCATGGCTTCCTACTTCTTCCCGGCGGCGGCCCGCGTCTGCAGGATGCCGGGCAGGGAGAGGATGCGGGAGTAGCCCAGCGCGTCGGCGGGGGTCCATTCGCCGGCCTTCTCGCCGTAGACCCCCTTGGTGGCGGCCAGCAGCGAGTGGGGCGAGACCACGCCCTCGATGAACAGGTTGCCGGGCCGGAGCACGATCTTCACGTCGCCGGTGACCCGCTGCTGGGCGGAGGTCAGCAGGGCCTCGATGTCCCGGCACACCGGGTCGAGCTGCTTGCCTTCATGGACGAAGTCGCCGTACTGGGTGGCCACCTGGTCCTTGATGCGCTGCTGGAGGCCGGAGAGCACCAGCTTCTCCAGCTCCCGGTGAGCGGTCAGCAGGATGTCGGCGGCGGGCGCTTCGAAGGCCACCCGGCCCTTGGTGCCGAGCACCGTGTCGCCCACGTGGATGCCCCGGCCGATGCCGTAGGGGCCGGCAACTGACTCGAGGGTCTCGATCAGCGTGACCGGGTCCATGGCCGTGCCATCCAGCGCGGTGGGAATGCCTCTGGTGAAGCTGATGGTGTGCCGGGCCGCCGGCTTCGGCTTGTCGAAGGCATTGGGCGAGAGCACCCAGGCGTCCTCGGGGATGGACTCCTTCGAGTCGAGGGTTTCCCGGCCGCCCACGGTGACGCCCCAGAGGCCCCGGTTGACCGAGTAGGCGGAGCCCTTCACCGGCACGGGAAAGCCGTGCTGCTCCAGGTACTTCTGCTGCTCGGTGCGGATGAAGCCTTCGTCCCGGACCGGCGCCAGCACTTCCAGCCCCGGCGCGATCGTGCGCAGGGCCACTTCGAAGCGCACCTGGTCGTTGCCCGCGGCCGTGCAGCCGTGGGCCACGGTCTGGCTGCCCCGCTCCCGGGCGAGTTCCGCGAGCAGCGTGGCCTGGATGCCCCGCTCGGCGCCAACGCAGAGCGGGTACAGGTGCCCGCGGCGGACGTTGCCGAAGATCAGGTACTTGAGGACCCGGTCGAAGAACACGGACCGGGCCTCCACGAGCACGTGCTCGATGGCCCCCAGCGCCACGGAGCGCCGCTCCAGGTCCTTCGCGGCCTCGGCGTCGATGCCCCCCGTGTTGATGGTCACGGTGACGATCGGCCGCCCATAGTGCGACCTCATCCAGGGAACGCAGAAGGACGTGTCGAGTCCTCCCGAGAACCCGAGAATGATGGGCGAAACGTTCTTCTTCTGGATCGTCGTGTCGGTCGTCATGCCTGCTTCTCCAATCTAGCCCGCAGCTTGGCCACGAGCCGTCTCTGGTCGCCGCCCGTGCGGGTGGCGATAAAAATGGTGTCATCGCCCGAGACCGTGCCCACGATCTCCGGCCAGCCGCAGCGGTCCAGCGCCAGCGCCACCTGGCCCGCCGCCCCCGTCACGGTCTTCACCACCGTCTGGTAAGGGCCCGCCGTGCGGGTCTCCTCCACGAACTCGGCCAGCAGGCCCAGGTCCCTGCCCGCGTCGTCGCCCTCGTCGGCCGTCACCGGCCGGTACTCCTGGTCGAGTTTGCTGATGCCCAGCTGCCGCAGGTCCCGGCTGATGCTCGACTGGGTGGCCTCGATGCCCCGCTTCCGGAGCAGCCCAACCAGTTCCTCCTGCCGGGTGACGTGCTGGCGGCGCAGGATCTTCAGGATCGCCTGCTGCCGCTGCTCCCGTTGCTCGGCCGATATGGGCACTGGCCCTCCATGCACATAAGCCCTAAGGGATGCGCATAGTATCCAGATCGAACGGCCTGTCAAGCCTGGCGGTCACGCTGTAGGAGCGGGGGGGGG
>JBEBHH010000057.1:0-16587 GCA_040080965.1 Gammaproteobacteria bacterium
GAAGCCGCTCCTACGCCGGCCAGGCGATCGATGACGTCCAGCAGCGCTTCCGGGGGCTGCGCACCCGAGACCGCGTACTGGCCATTGAAGATGAAAAACGGCACGCCGCTGACGCCCACCTGCCGCGCCTCCTCCATCAGCGCCTGCACCCGGTCCTCGTCGGTCCCGGCCCGGAGGTCCGCCTCGACTGCGGCCGGGTCCATCCCCACCTCGCCGGCAATCCGGGCCAGGACGGCCGGATCGCCCAAGTCCTCGGAATGCGTGTGGTGGGCGGCGAACAGCTTCTCGGCGAGAGCGTTCTGGTCCACGTCGGGCCGCCCGGCTGCCCAATAGAGGACCACGTGGGCCGACAGGGTGTTGGGCGACCGGGCGCCGGGCCCCGCCTCGAAGTGGAGGCCTTCGGCAGCCGCGGTCTGGCGCATGCCGTCCATGATGGTCCGGGCCCGCTCTGCCCCGAAAATGGTCGCGTAATGGGCCTGCCGGTCCTTGCCCTCCCGCGGCATGTCCGGGCTCAGCTGGAACGGCAGCCAGGTCAGGGCGACCGGCAGGTCCGGACGGGCGGCCAGCGCCCGCTCGAGGCGGCGTTTCCCCACATAACACCAGGGGCAGACCAGGTCGGAGACGATTTGAATCTGGAGGGGTTCGGCCATATTTGGGAGTGTAGGAGCGGCTTCAGCCGCGATTCAATGGCCGGTCGCGCCTAAAGGCGCTCCTCCAAGGCGCCAACGGCTTCCGCGAAACGCCGCGGGCACTTAAACTGCGAGGTCGTGGGCCGCCTGTCGCGGCCCCCGTTACCGACCCCGAGACAGATTTATGGACAACCACCAGCGGAGTGGCGGGCTGCCCCTGCCCTCGATAAACCAGCGGCCGGAAACTCTCACGGCCCCGGGCAAGCAAGGTCTTTACGACCCGGCCCATGAGCACGACGCCTGTGGCGTCGGCTTCGTGGTGGATATCAAGGGCCGCAAATCCCACCAGATCCTCGCCCAGGCCATCCAGGTGCTGCGCAACCTCGATCACCGGGGCGCCTGCGGCTGCGAAGTGAACACCGGCGACGGTGCCGGCGTTCTCCTGCAGATGCCCCACAAGTTCCTGCAGAAGATGGCGGAGAAGGACGGCTTCACGCTCCCAGCCCCCGGCGAGTACGGCAGTGGCCTGCTCTTCCTGCCACGCAACGCCAGCAAGCGCCGCAAGCTGGAGGAAAAGTTCGAGCAGATCGTGCAGTCCGAGGGCCAGGTCGTCCTCGGCTGGCGCACGGTGCCCACCAGCAACAAGTCCCTGGGCGAGACCGCCCGTGGCTCCGAGCCCTTCGTCCGCCAGGTCTTCATCGGCCGGGATCCTGCGGCACCGGGGTCCCTCGACGAACTGGCCTTCGAGCGCAAGCTGTACATCATCCGCAAGCGGGGCTACAGCGAGATCCGCACCTCCACGCTGGACGGCGCGGATTTCTGGTACGTCTGCAGCCTGTCCTGCAAGACCCTCGTCTACAAGGGCATGCTCCTGACCGAGCAGCTGACGGCCTACTACCCGGACCTGCTCGACCCGGCAATGGAAACCGCGCTGGCGATGGTCCACTCCCGGTTCAGCACCAATACCTTCCCGAGCTGGGACCGCTCGCATCCCTACCGGTACCTGGCCCACAACGGCGAGATCAACACCCTCCGCGGCAACATCAACTGGATGCGTGCCCGTGAAGCGCTGTTCGAATCCGAGCTGTTCGGCGAGGACATCGCCAAGATCCCGCCGATCGTCAACCCGAACGGCAGCGACTCCGCCATGTTCGACAACGTGCTGGAGCTGCTGGTCCTGGCGGGCCGGTCGCTGCCCCACGCGATCATGATGATGATCCCCGAGCCCTGGTCGAATCACGCCAGCATGGAGGACGACAAGCGGGCCTTCTACCAGTACCACTCCAGCCTGATGGAGCCCTGGGACGGTCCGGCGTCCATCGCTTTCACGGACGGCAAGAAAATCGGCGCAGTCCTCGACCGCAACGGACTGCGGCCATCGCGCTACTACGTCACGAAGGACGACCTGGTGATCATGGCGTCCGAGGCCGGGGTGCTCGACATCCCGCCGGAAAACGTGCTGCGCAAGGGCAGGTTGCAGCCGGGCCGCATGTTCCTCGTGGACACCGAGGAAGGCCGCATCGTCGAGGACGACGAGATCAAGCGCCAGATCGCCAACGAGCGGCCCTACCGCCAGTGGCTCGATGAGCACCTCGTCCACCTGGAGTCGCTGCCGGCCGCACCGGAAGTCCCCGCTCCGGATCACGACACGCTGCTCCAGCGGCAGATTGCGTTCGGCTACACCTTCGAGGACCAGCGGATCATCCTCACGCCGATGGGCAAGGACGGCGTGGAAGCCGTGGGCTCCATGGGCAACGACACGCCGCTGGCGGCGCTGTCCAGCAAGCCCCGCCTGCTCTTCGACTACTTCAAGCAGCTGTTTGCCCAGGTCACCAACCCGCCGATCGACTGCATCCGCGAGGAGTTGATCACGGCGGCGGAAGTCTGGCTCGGCTCGGAAGGCAACCTGCTGGAACCCCAGCCCGCCGACTGCCGGCGACTGGAGCTGAAGAGCCCGATCCTGACCAACGAGGAGTTCGCCAAGGTCCGGCGCCTGGAGCTGCCCGGTCTGCGGGTCGGCGTGCTGTCCAGCCTGTTCCGTGTCGCCCGTGGCGAGAAGGGCCTCGTCGGGGCGCTCGAGGACACGTGGGCCACGGCGCGCCGCATGATTGAGAGCGAGAGCATCAACGTGCTCATCCTGAGCGACCGGGGCGTGAACAAGGAGTTTGCACCGATCCCGTCTCTGCTGGCGATCTCGAGCCTGCATCACTACCTGATCCGGGAAGGCCTCCGCACCCGGGTCAGCCTCGTGCTGGAGACCGGCGAGGCGCGGGAGGTCCATCACTTCTCTCTGCTGATCGGCTACGGCGCCAGCGCCATCAACCCGTACCTGGCCTTCGAAACGCTCGACGGCATGATCGTGGACGGCCTGCTGCCCAACGTGGACCACAAGACGGCCTGCAAGAACTTCGCCAAGGCCGCCACCAAGGGCGTGGTCAAGGTGATGTCCAAGATGGGCGTCTCCGCCGTGCAGAGCTACCACGGTGCCCAGCTCTTCGAGGCGGTTGGTCTCCGCCAGGACATCATCGACGAGCACTTCACCTGGACCGCTTCCCGCGTGGGCGGCATCGGCATGGACGTGGTCGCCCGCGAGGTCCTGATGCGCCACCAGGCCGCCTTCCCGGACCGGCCCATCGCCGGCCAGGCACTCCCCGCCGGCGGCCAGTACCAGTGGCGCGCCAACGGCGAGTACCACCTGTTCAGCCCGGAATCCATCCACCGGCTGCAGAAGGCCGTGCGCACCGGCAGCTTCGCCACCTACAAGTCGTACGCCAGCCTGATCGACGACCAGGCCGGCCATCTGTGCACCCTGCGCGGGCTGCTGGAGTTCAAGCCGGGCAAGGCCATTCCGCTGTCGGCCGTCGAACCGGCCGAAAGCATCATGAAGCGCTTCAAGACCGGCGCCATGTCCTACGGCTCCATCAGCAAGGAAGCCCACGAGACGCTGGCGATCGCCATGAACCGCATCGGCGGCAAGAGCAATACCGGCGAAGGCGGCGAAGACCCCGAGCGCTTCACGGCGCTGGCCAACGGCGACTCGAAGAACTCGGCGATCAAGCAGGTGGCCTCGGGCCGCTTCGGCGTGACCAGCGAGTACCTGGTCAGCGCCAAGGAACTGCAGATCAAGATGGCCCAGGGCGCCAAGCCCGGCGAGGGCGGCCAGCTGCCGGGCACCAAGGTTTACCCCTGGATCGCGAAGACCCGGCACACCACGGCAGGCGTCGGCCTCATCTCGCCGCCGCCTCACCACGACATCTACTCGATCGAGGACCTGGCCGAGCTGATCCACGACCTGAAGAATGCAAACCGGGACGCCCGCATCAGCGTCAAGCTGGTCGCCGAGGTCGGCGTCGGCACGATTGCCGCCGGCGTTGCGAAGGCCCATGCCGACGTGGTGCTCATCAGCGGCTATGACGGCGGGACGGGGGCTTCCCCGCAGACATCCATCACCCACGCGGGCCTGCCCTGGGAGCTCGGCCTTGCAGAGACCCACCAGACGCTGGTGCTGAACAACCTGCGCAGCCGGATCGCCGTGGAGACCGACGGCCAGCTGAAGACCGGCCGCGACGTGATCGTGGCGGCGCTGCTCGGGGCGGAGGAATTCGGCTTCGCCACGGCGCCTCTGGTGTCGGTCGGCTGCATCATGATGCGGGTCTGCCACCTCAACACCTGCCCCACCGGCGTGGCGACCCAGGATCCGAAGCTCCGGGAGAAGTTCACCGGCAAGCCGGAGCACGTGGTCAACTTCATGCGCTTCATCGCCGAGGACATGCGCGAGCAGATGGCGCAGCTCGGCTTCCGCACCGTCGAGGAGATGGTGGGCCGCGTGGACCGCCTCGAGCCAAAGAAGGCCATCGAGCACTGGAAGGCCAAGGGTTTCGACTTCAGCAACATCCTCTACCAGCCGGACGTGGGTGCCGAAGTGGGCCGCTTCCGCCAGATGGACCAGGACCACGGGCTGGAGAAGTCCCTGGACGTGACCACGCTCCTCGACCTGTGCAAGCCGGCCATCGAGGGTGGCACGAAGGTCACGGGTGACATCGCCATCCGCAACGTCAATCGCGTGGTGGGCACCATCACCGGCAGCGAGGTGACGAAGAAGTGGGGCGCGAAGGGCCTTCCCGAGGACACCATTCATCTCCGCTTCCGGGGCTCCGCTGGCCAGAGTTTCGGCGCCTTCATGCCGAAGGGCATGACTTTCGAGCTGGAGGGCGACGCAAACGACTATTTTGGCAAGGGGCTCTCGGGCGGCAAGGTCATCGTGCGGCCGCCGGCGAAGTCCACTTTCGTCGCCGAGGAGAACATCATCATCGGCAACGTGGCCCTGTATGGCGCGACCGGTGGTGAGGCCTTCATCCGCGGCATGGCGGGCGAGCGCTTTGCGGTCCGGAACAGCGGCGTGGACACCGTCGTGGAGGCCGTGGGCGACCATGGCTGTGAGTACATGACCGGTGGTCACGTCGTCGTGCTGGGTCCGGCCGGTCGCAACTTCGGCGCCGGCATGTCCGGCGGTATCGCCTACGTGCTCGACGAAGCCGGCACTTTCACCGGCAACGTCAACATGCAGATGGTGGTCACGGAGAAGCTCACCGAGCCTGTGGAAATCGTCCGGGTGAAGGCGCTGATCGAGAAGCACCTCAAGTGGACGGGCAGTAACCGCGCGCGGCAGGTCCTCGCCAACTGGGATGCGAGCGTGCAGCGGTTCGTGAAGGTGATCCCGAAGGATTACCAGCGCATGCTCGCCTGCATTACGCGGGCGCACGACCAGGGCCTGACGGGCGACGAGGCCATCATGGTGGCCTTCGAGGAAAACGCGCGGGACCTCGCCCGCGTCGGCGGCAATTGATGAGCGTGATCTGAAGATGGGCAAGCCAACCGGATTCATCGAGTACCTGCGGGAGCTGCCCGTGGACCGGACCCCGCGCGATCGGGTCCGCGACTGGAACGAGTTCCATCACCACATGGACGAGAAGCGCCTGCGCCAGCAGGGCGCCCGGTGCATGGACTGTGGCGTGCCCTTCTGCCAGACGGGCAAGATCATCAGCGGCGCGGCGGCGGGCTGCCCGATCAACAACCTGATCCCGGAGTGGAACGACCTGGTCTACCGGGGCCTCTGGCAGGAAGCGCTGGTCCGCCTGCACAAGACCAACAATTTTCCCGAGTTCACGGGCCGGGTCTGCCCGGCGCCCTGCGAGGGCTCCTGCGTCCTCGGCATCAACAGCCCGCCGGTGACGATCAAGAACATCGAGGCCGCAGTCATCGACCGTGGCTTCGAGGAAGGCTGGGTCGTGGCGGAGCCCCCGAAGGTCCGCACCGGCAAGAAGGTGGTGGTGATCGGTTCCGGACCCGCCGGCCTCGCTGCCGCCGCCCAGCTGAACCGGGCCGGGCACCTGGTGACCGTGCTCGAGCGGGACGACCGGCCCGGCGGCCTGCTGATGTACGGCATCCCCAACATGAAGCTCGACAAGCGGGCCATCGTTGAGCGGCGACTCAAGCTGCTGGAGCAGGAAGGCATCAAGTTCATCTGCAACGCCCACGTCGGCGAGAACGTGGAAGCCGAATTGCTGCTCAAGGATTTCGATGCGACAGTGATCTGCACGGGGGCCACCCAGGCCCGGGACCTCAAGGTGGACGGCCGCGCCCTGAAGGGCGTCCATTTCGCCATGGACTACCTGACGGCCAGCACCAAGGCCGTGCTCGACGGCAAGCCGGACGAGGCGCCAATGCACGCCCGGGGGAAGAACGTGGTGGTCCTGGGCGGTGGCGACACAGGCACCGACTGTGTCGGCACGGCCATGCGCCAGGCCTGCAAGACGCTGACCCAGCTCGAGATCATGCCGAAGCCGCCGATGGACCGCGCCGAGGACAACCCGTGGCCGGAATGGCCCAAGGTCTACAAGCTCGACTACGGCCAGGAAGAGGCCGCGGCCAGGTTCGGGTCCGACCCCCGTGCTTACCTGACCACCGTGAAGAAGTTCAGCGGCGATGCCGCCGGCAACGTCACTTCCGTGGTCACCGTGGAGATCAGCTGGGAGAAGAACGACGCCGGCCAGTTCCTCCCTGTGGAGCGTCCGGGCAGCGAGAAGACGACGCCGGCCGACCTGGTCCTGCTCGCCATGGGCTTCACGGGACCCGAGGACGGCGTGCTCAAGGATCTGTCCGTGGAGCGCGATGCCCGCAGCAACGTCAAGGCGGAGCACGAGCAGTACACGACCAGCGTCAAGGGCGTCTTCGCCGCCGGCGACTGCCGCCGCGGCCAGAGCCTGATCGTCTGGGCCATCAACGAGGGCCGCGGCGTGGCCCGCGAGGTCGACAAGTACCTGATGGGGAGCACCCACCTGCCATGAATCGCGGGATCGGGGTCGCGCCTGAAGGCGCTCTTGCAACAACACGTGTAGGAACGGCTTTAGCCGCGACTCTCGCGTCTCTCCTCGTCGCGGGTTGCGCTGCCGGTCCCCGGACCTCAGCCGACGGGCTGATGCCCGAGCAGTCCATTCCGATGGAAGCACCCGGCGACCAGTCCACGCTGGACCGGGAGATCACAGACTTCCTCGCGCGCTATGCCGACGCCTACAACCGGGAGGACTACAAGGCCCTCCTCGGCATGTGGGACCAGAACGACCCTTACGCCTTCTACATGGCGGAGGAGATCGACCCGCCGATGCACGGCTGGAAGACGATCCGCGCCTACTTCTCGCGGCCGGGCGTACTGGACGGCATCCGCAACGAGTACAGCAACGTCCGCGCGCACTACGTCGCGCCAGACGTCGCCGTGGCCACCTACCGCCTGCGCTTCGACATCAAGGTGAAGAACATGCAGGCCCTGTCCAGCTTCGACAGGATCGTGGCCGTGTTCCGCCGGAAAGATGGCGAGTGGAAGATGATCGCCTACGCGGAGGCGCCCCAGGCGCCGCTGACCATGATCCGCAAGGCACTGAAGACCTCCAGGTCCCTGGACCCGGCCCAGCAGAAGGAGCTGATGCGCACCGTGCAGACGCTGCTTCAGGACGCGGTGCCGGAGGACTTCGACGAGTGGCTGGAGAAGCAGCAGCCGTTGAAGGCGAAGCCGTAGGAGCGATTGGGGACATGCCTCAATTCCGCACGCGCTGATACCGCCAACCCGACATTTGCGGTGCGGAAATGAGGCATGTCCCCAATGGCCACCGTTACCCTTCACCGGCCCGCGCCTGGTACCTGGTCGTCCTGCTGACGATCGCTTACGTCTTTTCTTTCATAGACAAGTACATACCGGCGCTTCTTGTCGAGCCCCTGAAGAAGGACCTGGGCCTGTCCGACACCCAGATGGGCCTGCTGCTGGGCCCGGCCTTCGCGGTGCTCTATGCGAGCCTCGGGTTACCCCTGGGCTGGCTCGCAGACCGCACGCGGCGCACGGCACTCGCTGCCGCGGGCGTCGCCCTCTGGTCGCTGGCGACAGCGCTGTCGGGCGCCGCACGGAGCTTCGGCCAGCTGCTGCTTGCCCGGGTCGGGGTTGGCATCGGCGATGCAACCCTGGCGCCCAGCGCGCTTTCGCTGATCTCGGACAGCTTTCCGCCGGACAAGCGCGGGAGGCCCGTGGCGCTGTACGTCGCCGCGCAGTCCTTCGGCGCCGGCCTCGCCATGCTGGGCGGCGCCGTGGTCCTCGGCTGGGCGACCAGCCAGGCGGAGATCCGCCTGCCCCTCGTGGGCGTCGTGGCGCCCTGGCAGTTCACCTTCATCGCCGTGGGCCTGCCGGGCCTGCTGATCGCCCTGTTGCTGGCCTCCGTCCGCGAGCCGGCGCGCGATCCAACGACCGCCGACGTCGTGAGCATGCGGCACACGCTCGGCTTCCTGCGCCGGAACTGGCAGCCATTCGGCACCCTCACCGCGCTCGCCTGCGTGATGACCGTCATCGCCTACAGCCAGAACTTCTACGCCGCGCTCTACCAGCGCAACTTCGCCTGGGACATCACGCGCTATGCCACATGGAGCGGGCTCGCGCTGATCATCCAGGGGCCGCTGGTCGTGAATCTCACGGGCTGGTGGTGCGACCGGCTGGCGGCACGTGGCCGGCGAAACGCTCCGGTGGTGATTGCCGTCGCTGGCACACTGCTGCTGGTCCCGACCGGCATCGCGGCGCCCCTGATGCCCTCGGGCGAACTCGCGTTCCTCGTCTGGCTGTTCAACCTGGCGGGGCTGTCGATGGTGTCCGCGGCAGCGCCGGTGGCTCTCCTTGGGATCACGCCCGGGGAGATGCGCGGGCAGGTCACCGCCCTCTTCTACATGATCATCATGCTGACGGGACTGGTCGTAGGGCCGCTGGCGGTCGGGCTGTTCAACGACCAACTGTTCGACGGGGAACGCCTCGACCTGGCCTGCGCCCTGGTACCCCTGCTGGTGGGCCTGCCCGGCCTTGCGCTGATCCCGGCGACTCTCTCTATGGCCCGTGGCAAACCAAACCAATGAGTAACGCGGCACCGGCCGGCGACCAGCCACGGCCGCTTTATCATTTCTGGCAGCCCCGATACTGGGGAATCTGGCTGTGCCTCGGCGTGCTGCGCGTGAACGCGCTGCTGCCCTACCGGGTGCAGATGGCGGAAGGCCGGGGACTGGGCTGGCTGCTCTACTCCCTGCTCCGCAGCCGGCGGCGCGTGGCGGCGGCGAACCTGGCGCTGTGCTTTCCGGAATCCACCGGCGTCGCGCGCCAGGCACTGCTGCGCGAACATTTCGCGTCCCTCGGCATCACGGTGATCGAGCACACGCTAGCCTGGTGGGCCAGCGATGCGCTCGTGCACAAGCTCGTGGATCTGCGCGGCAGGGAGAACCTGGAGCGGGCCATGGCGGGGGGCCGCGGCGTCATTCTCCTCACGGGGCATTTCGGTGCCCAGGAGTTCAGCGGTCGGGCCTTCGGCCTGTCCTGCCCGACGGCAGCCGGCTTTTACCGGCCAAGCCGCAATCCGCTGCTCGATGAAATGTTCAAGCGGGTGCGCAGGAAGTCGGCGCCGATCCTGATTCCCAAGGAGGCAGTGGGCCGCGTGGTGCGGGCCCTGCGCCGGGGCATGCCCGTCTGGTATGCCCCCGACCAGAGCTATCGGCGGGCGCAAAGCGCCCTGGTCCCCTTTTTCGGCGAACCGGCGATGACCAGCCTCGGCCTGAGCGACCTGGCGCGCCTCGGCAATGCAGCCGTCGTGCCGCTGCTGCCAACGCGCCTGCCGCGCGGGCGCGGCTACCGGCTCGACATCCTGCCGGCCCTGGAGGACTTTCCGGGAGCGAGCCCGGAGGCGGATGCCAGGCGCGTGAATGCCATTCTCGAGGCGCATATCCGCACGGTACCGGAGCAGTATTACTGGCTGCACCGGCGCTTCAAGGGGCGCCCGGCGGGGTATGCGGATCCCTACGCGGCCGGATGAGGGGGTCGCGGCGGTCGCCGCTCCTGCATCTGGTCAGCGATGTCCTGCAGCAGGCCCTTGTCGTCGGGCTTCGTGGCCGGCGGGTAGCGCCGGAACGCCGTGCCGTCGCGACCGATCAGGAACTTCTCGAAGTTCCATTCGATGTCGCCGGGAAACTGCGTGGTAAGCCACTGGTAGATCGGATGGCGCCCCGGGCCGTTGACCTCGATCTTGCGGGTGAGCGGGAACTTCACGGCGTAGTTGAGCTCGCAGAACTGAACGATGTCCTTCTCACTGCCCGGCTCCTGACCCCCAAACTGGTTGCAGGGAAAGCCGACCACGACGAAGCCCTCGCCGCCGAGTTCCTCATAGAGGTTCCCGAGGCCCTGGTACTGGGGCGTGAGCCCGCACTTGCTCGCCACGTTCACGGCCAGCACGACCTTGCCCTTGAGGTCCGGCACCAGATTGCCGGAACCGTCGATCCTTTCCGCCTTGAAGTCCTGCAGGTTGCTCATCGGGGCGAGCCTGCCTGGCGCGCCGCGGTCGACACCAGGGCCTCCGCCTGCTGCTCGGGAGTGAGCTTGTCCGCGCAGCACTCGGCGGTTTCGACGACGTGCGCCGGAACGGCGGTCACCGGCTTCAGGTCCCTGAGCACGAAGCGGTCGACGGGCTTGCCCCCGAGCACGTGCTGCTCGATGAACTCCGGCACGTTCTCCGCCCTGAGGCCGCTGTACCAGACGCCGTCCGGGTGAACGACGAAGACGGGGCCGGTCGATCCGGGCTGCCGGCACTGCATGATGTTGATCTTCACGCTCGCCATCAGCCGGCGCTTCGCCAGCTCCTGGCGCAGCGCGCCGGAGAGCGCCGCGTTGCCATTGGCCTCGCACCCGCAGAAATCCTTGCCGTCAGTGCAGAGGAAGATGTGGAAGCGGAGCTTGTCCAGCACCCGGGCCGGTGACTCCTCCCAGTCCTGCGCGACGCAATGCTCGTGTTCGTTGCTCATGCGGGGCGCTCCTGGACGGCGGCCGGCTGGCGCGGCGGCGGTTGCTGGACTCCCTTGCCCGTCGGCGGGTTGACCGTCCGATGGATGAGCTCCTTCACCGGCTTGCCGCCGATGATGTGCTGCTCCAGCACCTTTTCCGCATCCGCCATCTCGCGGATCCGGTACCAGATGCCGTCGGGGTAGATCATCACGACGCAGCCGTAGGCGTGCTGCGCAATGCAGGCATTCGGGCTCACCACCACGTCGCTGATGCCGGCCGCCTGGAGCCGCTGCTGGTACATCTCGTAGATGCCACCGCCCATGGTCAGCCCGCAGTGCAGGCCCCGGTGGCCGTCGGCATGATCCTCGGCCGGCGCACTCAGGAACTTCGCCCGGTCCTCCGGGCTCATGGCCGCGACCTGCGCCGCCTTCTTGGCAATGGTCCTGGTCCAGTGGTCTCCGTACTCGGTGGTGCAGACAAACACGTGACGCATGGCAATGTCCTCGGGTCGCGGGAACTGGAGGCGCGGGAAGCGAATGTGCGCCGGATAATAAGCGATCGGCGCTAGAATGCCGCCCCCATGAACGATCGCAGCAGTTTCTGCAGCGCCTGCGGGCAGCCGGTCGCCACTGCCGTCCCCGAGGGCGACAACCGTCCAAGGGCCGTGTGCACGGCCTGCGCCACCGTCCACTACGTCAATCCCAAGCTGGTGGTCGGCTCGGTCCCGGAATACCAGGGCCGCATCCTGCTCTGCCGGCGGGCTATCGAGCCCCGGAAGGGCTACTGGACGGTCCCGGCCGGCTTCATGGAGATCGGCGAGACCCTGGCCGAGGCGGCGCTGCGGGAAACCTGGGAAGAGGCCCTCGCCCGGGTCGAGCTCGGCACCCTCTTTTCGGTGGTCGACGTGGTGCACGCGGGCCAGGTCCACGTATTTTTCCGGGCCCGATTGCTGCAGCCCGAGTTCGGCGCCGGGGCAGAAACCCTCGAAACCCGCCTTTTCCAACCGGAGGAAATACCCTGGGACGAACTGGCGTTCCCGAGCATCCGGATCGCCCTGGAGCAGTACCTGGAGAACGGACGGTCCGGAAACGTGGAGGTGCGGCTCCAAGCCGCACCCCGTGTGCGCCTTGCGCCCCCGTGAAGAAGCGCCGTGAGCCTAGTCAGAAGGGCCTGAAATCACTACAGTAGCGGCCCCGAGAGGAGCCTTCCGACCATGACGTTCGTCGTTACCGAAACCTGCATCAAGTGCAAATACATGGACTGCGTGGAAGTCTGTCCGGTGGACTGCTTCCACGAAGGGCCGAATATGCTCGTCATCGATCCCGACGAGTGCATCGATTGCACCCTCTGCGAACCCGAATGCCCCGTGGAAGCCATCTTCTCCGAGGACGAGGTGCCGGCGAACCAGAAGGACTTCACCAAGCTGAACGCCGAGCTGGCCAAGGGCTGGCCGGTGATCACGGAGGCCGGCACGCCCCCCGCAGACGCGGACGAGTGGGCGAAGATCAAGGAAAAGCGCCAGCACCTGGAGCGGTAGGGCTTCAGGAGCGCCTTCAGGCGCTCCTACAAACTAGTTTTTCGCGACCTTGGTCTCGGCGATGTACTTCGAGAGTTCAGCCGGGTCCAGGTAACCGCCAATCAGCTCGCCGGACTCCAGGACGATCGCCGGTGTCCCCTGCAGGCCAAAGTCCCGCCCGATGTTGTAGTGCTCGGCGACCGGGTTCGGCTTGCACGCCTTGTCCGTGATCTTCTCGCCGAGCTTCGAGCGCGTCAGCGCCGCGCGCCGGTCCTTGGCGCAGGCCACCTGCTCCGCTTTGGTCCAGCTCTCCGTGCCAGGACCGCTGCGCGGGAAATACATGTAGCGGACCTTGATGCCCCTGGCGTTGTAGTCGGCAACCTGCTTGTGCAGCTTGCGGCAGTAGCCGCAGTCGATGTCCGTGAAGACCGTGATGGTGCTGGTGGGATTCGGCGGCGAGAACACCACCATGCCCGCCTCGCTCACGCCGGCCAGCACGTCGCGCCGCACGCCTTCGCGCCGGCTCTCCGTCAGGTTCTGGTCCGTGCTGATATCGATGATCTCGCCCTGGACCAGGTATTTGCCGTCGGCGGAGACATAGGCGATCTTCGGCCCGATCCGCACTTCGTAGAGCCCCTGGACGGGTGAGGGCGTGATCTGCTCGGACCGGATCTCGGGGAAGCTGGCCGCGATGGCGGCCCGCGGGTCGGCGGCGGGCGCGGGCTGGCTGGCGGTCGGCAGAGCGACCAGTACGGCCAGAGGGAGGGCCAGCAGAAGGTTCAGCGCTCGGGGAGAGACACGGGTTCGCAGGATCATGGTCAGCACCTTGGTGGTCGGGCCAGGACGGTTGCCCGTTGGACCGGCTGCCGGACCCTAAGGTTCA
The DNA here is from genome assembly GCA_040080965.1 of Gammaproteobacteria bacterium. GTDB lineage: Bacteria > Pseudomonadota > Gammaproteobacteria > Steroidobacterales > SHZI01. The sequence continues at coordinate 13,377 of JBEBHH010000057.1, forward strand.
GTCCCCGCCACGAGCGGCGGCGATGTTAGCACGCGGAGTATGACGTCCCGGACCCGGCGGACTAGCCGCGCGGGTGGTGCTGGGCGTGCAGTTCCTTCATGCGCTCCCGGGCCACGTGGGTGTAGATCTGGGTGGTCGAGAGGTCGCTGTGGCCCAGCAGCATCTGCACCACGCGCAGGTCGGCGCCGTTGTTCAGCAAGTGGGTCGCAAAGGCGTGGCGCAGGGTGTGGGGCGAGAGCTTGCCGTTGATGTCGGCCTTCTTCGCGTAGCGCTTGATAATGTGCCAGAACGCCTGGCGGGTCATGCGGTCACCACGCCGGGTCGGAAACAGGTACTCGCTCTGCCGCTCCAGCAGGATCTCGACGCGCGGGCCGGTCATGAATTCGCGGACCCAGCGCTGGGACTCCTCGCCGAGCGGAATGAGCCGCTCCCGGTCGCCCTTGCCACGGATGCGCAACACGCCCTGGTTCAGGTTGACCTGGTTCTGCTTCAGGTTGATGAGCTCGGAGACCCGCAGGCCCGTGGCATACAGCACCTCGAGCATGGCCCGGTCCCGATGGCCGAGCGGATCGGTGATCTCCGGGGCCGCCAGCAGCGACTCGACCTCGATTTCCGTGAGAGACTTCGGCAGCGAGCGGCCGATCTTCGGCATCTCGATCTTGACGGTCGGATCTTCCTGGATCACGCCTTCGCGAAGCAGGAAGCGGTAGAAGCGCCGGAAGCTGGACAGCTGCCGGGCCGTGGAACGGGGCTTGGCGCCTTCCTTCGCGCGGTTGGCGATGAAGGCCAGCAGGTCGGCGCGCGTGGCGTACATCAGGCTGGTGTCGCGCTGGGCGAGCCAGCGCTGCAGGGCCAGCAGGTCGGCCCGATACGCGCCGAGCGTGTTGGTCGACAGGCCCCGCTCCATCCAGATGGCATCGAGAAACTTGTCGATGATTCCCTCGGACGATGTCGGGGTGGAACTGCTCGTGACGCGATTGACGGACGCTGGTGACATTACTACTTCAGTCCGGTGCCTGTGACGAGAGGCGAGTATGGGTGCGGCAGCTTTTTGCCGGCGTGACCACACTCACAAATTATGATGAATTACATAAACTTACGATTTAACTAAACGACCGGATGCAAGCCATATTCCGCCGTCTCTGGCACGGCCTGTTTGGGGTGTACGCCACGACCGTGTTCGTGGTCATGGCCCTGCTGACAGTGGCCCTGGTGGCTGCGGCACCGGATCTGGGAACCCGTCGCCGCGTCGTCCGCCGCGGTGCCGCGAGCGTGTTTCGTCTCACGGGCACCCGGTTGCTGGTTCGTGGATTGAGTCACATCCCCGATGAACCGTGCATTATCGTCGCCAACCACGCGAGCTATCTGGACGGGCCAATCCTGACGGCGGCCCTGCCCCCGCGCTTCGGCTTCGTCATCAAGCGCGAGGTGACCCGGGTCCCGCTCGTCCACTTCCTCCTCAGACGTATTGGGTCCGAGTTCGTCGAACGCAAGGACACCCACCAGAGCGCTGCTGATGCGCGGCGGATCCTGCAGAAGGCCCGGGCCCAGGAATCCCTGGCGTTTTTTCCCGAGGGCACGTTCACCGCGGAAACCGGCCTGCGGCGCTTTCACAACGGCGCCTTTGCGGCCGCTGTCCGTGGCCAGATACCGGTGGTGCCCGTCGTGATCCGGGGCAGCCGCAGCATGCTGCCGGCGTCCCGGGCGCTGCCCCGGCCCGGCCGGCTCGAGATCATTGTCAAACCGGCGATACGGCCCGCGCCCTCGAGCCCCGCCGCCAGCCTGCAGGAAGAGGCGCGGCGCAGCATTCTGGCCGACCTGGACGAGCCGGACCTGCTGGCACCCCGGTGACGCCCTTGCACGGGGTCCCCGGGGGCCTGAACCCGTCGGCTTGGCGGCTGGCTTTTTGCACCGCATAATTCGCCGCACTTTGGGTTCTGCCCCTCTTTCTGGAGTGCGCTCTTGTCCCGTGAACCAGTCGTTATCGTTGCTGCGCGCCGCACCGCCATCGGGTCCTTCCAGGGAGCCCTCTGCACCGTTTCGGCCCCGGCACTGTTTGCCGCCGCCGCCCGGGCCTGCGTGGCGGACACGGGCATCGACCCGGCCGACATCAGCGAGTCCCTCGTCGGCCAGGTGCTCATGGCCGGTGTCGGGCAGTCGCCCGCCCGCCAGGCCAGCCTGGGTGCGGGCCTGCCCGCGTCCGTCCCGACCACGACCGTCAACAAGATCTGCGGCTCCGGCATGAAGACTGTCCACCTGGGCGCCGACCTGCTGCGGGCGGGCGCCGCCAGCGTCGTCCTCGCCGGTGGCATGGAGTCCATGTCCAACGCGCCCTACCTGCTGCCAAAGGCACGGGCTGGTTATCGCATGGGACACCAGGAAGTGCTGGACCACATGTTCTACGACGGCCTCCAGAACGCGGCCGACGGCCAGATGATGGGCCACTTCGGCGAGGCGACGGCGAAGCGCTACGGCTTTTCCCGGGAAGACCAGGACCGCTTCGCCATCGAATCCGTGCGGCGGGCGCTTGCTGCGGCCGCTGCGGGCCGGTTCAAGGACGAGATTGCGCCGGTGACCGTGAAGGCCCGCGGCGGCGAAACGATCGTGGCAGCCGACGAGGAGCCGGGCCGGTGCGACATCCAGCGCATCCCGACCATGCGGCCCGCATTCGCCAAGGACGGCACGGTTACCGCCGCCACGTCGTCGTCGATTGCCGACGGTGGTGCCGCGCTGCTGCTGATGACCGAAAGCGAGGCCGGTCGCCGCGGCGTCAAGCCGCTGGCGCGGATCGTCGCCCAGTCGGTCCATGCCCACGAGCCGGAGTGGTTCACAACGGCCCCGGTGCCCGCGCTACAGAAGCTGCTCGCGGCGAGCGGCTGGCAGGTGTCGGACGTGGACCTGTTCGAGATCAACGAAGCCTTCGCCTGCGTCACCATGGCCGCCATGCGGGACCTCGGTATTCCCCGCGACAAGGTCAACATCAATGGCGGCGCCTGTGCCCTGGGTCACCCGATCGGTGCCACCGGCGCCCGGCTGCTGGTGACGCTGATCAACGCGCTCCGGCAGAGCGGGGGCAGGCGCGGCGTGGCGACGGCCTGCATCGGCGGGGGCGAGGCCATCGCGACGGCCATCGAGCTCCTGTAGGAGCGGCTTCAGCCGCGACCTTCCCTCGGCGAGAATCGAGTCCGCGAGTCTCGAGCGGAGGGAAGGT
>JBEBHH010000058.1:0-15936 GCA_040080965.1 Gammaproteobacteria bacterium
GCCTTCAGGCGCGACTCAATCCGGGTCGCGCCTGAAGGCGCTCCTACCGCTCGGTACCCTTCGGCGTCTAAATTCTGTAAAATCGCCGCCATCTCCGGCGAAACAGACCCCAACGATGGCGCGGCTCCTGCTGCTGAACGGCCCCAACCTGAACCTGCTTGGCCGGCGGGAACCCCATTTGTACGGCGCCACGACCCTGGCCGACATCGAGCAGGCCGTGGGCGCCGCCGCCGCCGCCGCCGGGCACCAGCTGGAGACCTTCCAGACCAACTCCGAGGCCGCCCTGGTGGACCGGATCCAGCAGGCCGCGGGCCAGGTGGACTTCATCCTGCTGAACCCCGGGGCCCTGACCCACACCAGCGTGGCACTGCGTGATGCCCTGCTGGCCGTGGCCATCCCGTTCATCGAGATTCATCTCAGCAACGTGCACGCCCGGGAGGAATTCCGGCGGCACTCCTACGTTTCCGACGTGGCCGTTGGCGTGATCACCGGGCTCGGCGCCCTGGGATACCAGCTGGCCCTGCAGGCAGCCTGCGAACGGCTTGCCCGGCCCAACTAAGCGAGGAATTCCATGGATATCCGCAAGGTCAAGAAGCTCATCGAGTTGCTGGAGGAATCCGGTCTCGCCGAGCTGGAGATCACCGAAGGCGAGGAATCGGTGCGCATCAGCCGGCACATGACCGGCGCCGCGCCCGTCCAGTACGCCATGCCGCCCATGCAGTACGCCGCGGCGCCTGCGCCTGCCGCGGGCGGTGCCAGCGCCGGTACCGCGGGCTCGGCGCCCGCCGCCACCGGCCCGGCCGGCCACAAGGTGCTCTCGCCGATGGTGGGCACCTACTACGAGGCGCCGGCGCCGGGCTCACCCAACTTCGTGAAGATCGGCGACCAGGTCCAGGCCGGCGACACGCTGTGCATCATCGAAGCCATGAAGATGATGAACCAGATCGAAGCCGACGTGTCCGGCAAGGTGGTTGCGTCGCTCGCCAAGAACGGTGAACCGGTCGAGTTCGGCCAGGCGCTGTTCATCATCGAACCCTGAACGACCGATGCTCGACAAGGTCGTTATCGCCAACCGCGGGGAAATCGCCCTGCGCATCCAGCGCGCCTGCCGGGAGCTGGGCATCAAGACCGTGGCCGTGCACTCCACGGCCGACTCCAGCCTGAAGCACGTCCTGCTCGCCGACGAGACGGTGTGCATCGGCCCGCCGCCCTCGTCCCAGAGCTACCTGAACATGCCCGCGATCATCAGCGCGGCCGAGGTCACGGACGCGGTGGCCATCCACCCCGGCTACGGCTTCCTGTCGGAGAACGCCGACTTTGCCGAGCGCGTCCAGCGCAGCGGCTTCATCTTCGTGGGCCCGCCGCCGGAAGTGATCCGGTTGATGGGCGACAAGATCTCTGCCAAGGAAGCCATGCGCGCGGCCAACGTGCCCTGCGTGCCCGGCTCGGACGGTCCGCTGGGCGAGGACGGCGACGAGACCATGAAGATGGCCCGGTCCATCGGCTACCCGGTGATCATCAAGGCTTCCGGCGGTGGCGGCGGCCGCGGCATGCGCGTGGTCCACAGCGACGCCGCCCTGCTGAACGCGGTGACGCTCACCCGGACCGAGGCCGGGGCCGCCTTCGGCAACAGCACCGTCTACATGGAAAAGTACCTGGAGAAGCCCCGCCACATCGAGTTCCAGGTGCTGGCCGACGCCCACGGCAACGCCGTGCACCTGTTCGACCGGGACTGCTCCATGCAGCGCCGGCACCAGAAGGTGCTGGAAGAGGCGCCCGCGCCGGGCATCCCCCACGAACTGCGCATGAAGATGGGCGCCCGCGTGGCCGAGGCCTGCCGCGAGATCGGCTATCGCAGCGCGGGCACGTTCGAGTTCCTTTACGAGAATGGCGAGTTCTACTTCATCGAGATGAACACGCGGGTGCAGGTGGAGCACCCGGTCACCGAGCTGGTGACCGGCGTGGACATCGTCAAGGAGCAGCTCAAGATCGCCGCGGGCGAAAAGCTGTCCTTCCGCCAGGAAGACCTCGTGCTGCGCGGTCACGCCGTGGAATGCCGCATCAACGCCGAGGACCCCCGCACGTTCATGCCGTCGCCCGGCAAGGTCGATGTCTGGCACCCGCCAGGCGGCCCCGGCATCCGCGTCGACAGCCACCTCTACAGCGGCTACACCGTGCCGCCGTTCTACGACTCCCTCGTGGCCAAGGTGATATCCCACGGCGATACCCGGGAGTCCGCCATCGCGCGCATGCGCATCGCGCTGACGGAGATGGTCGTGGACGGCATCAAGACCAACATCCCGCTGCACCAGGATCTGTGCCAGGACGCCGCGTTCCTGCTGGGCGGCACGGACATCCATTACCTCGAGAAGAAACTGCGGGTCTGACGGGCGCCCATGGCCGAGACCTGGCTGCAGGCCGCCCTGGACTGCCCGCAATCCGACGTCCCGGACGTCGAGGACACCTTTGAACGGCTCGGCGCCCTGGTCACGTGGACTGAAGGCGCCGACGACGAGGAAATCCTGGAGCCCGAACCCGGCGCCACGCCGCTGTGGACAGCCGTGCGCCTCACCGCCCTGCTACCCCCGGACACCGCGCAGGAGCGGATCCGCGCCGCGTTCCCGGCCACGCCGGTCCGCTTCGAGGTCGTCGCGGACCGGGACTGGGACGCGGAGTGGCGCAAGTCGCTCAAGCCGCTGCGCTTCGGACGGCGGCTCTGGGTGTGCCCCGTGGGCCAGGACTGCCCGGACCCGGATGGCGTCAGCCTGCTGCTCGAGCCCGGCCTCGCCTTCGGCACCGGCACGCACCCCACCACCGCCATGTGCCTCGCCTGGCTGGACCGGCAAGCCGAGGACAGCCCGCCGCTGGCGGGCCAGAGCGTGCTGGACTACGGCTGCGGCTCCGGGATCCTGGCCATCGCCGCCCTCAGGCTCGGCGCCCGGTCGGCGGTCGCCGTGGACATCGATCCCCAGGCGCTCGTCGCCACGCGGGACAACGCCATTCGCAACGGCTGCGCCGCCCAGGTCGCCTGCGGCCTGCCAGCCGAGCTGCTGCCCCCGTCCGGCGGCCAGGCCTTCGACGTGCTGGTAGCCAACATCCTCTCGGGACCGCTGGTGCGCCTCGCCCCGGAGCTGCGGCACTTTGCCGGACCGGCGACCCGGGTGGCGTTGAGCGGTATCCTTGCGGACCAGGCCACCGAGGTGATCGCCGCATTCAGTCCGTGGGTGCGCCTGGCCGTCGTTGAGCAACAGGGCGGCTGGGTGCTGCTTGCCGGAGCCCTGCCCCGCTGACATTGGGCCGACCAGAACGCATGTACACCAGCTGCCCCGAATGCGGCACTGTCTTCCGCATCAGCACCACCGATCTGCGCGCGGCCGAAGGGTACGTGCGCTGCGGCCATTGCTCGGCAACCTTCAACGCCATCGCCACGCTGACGGACGAGCCGCCGCCCACGGTCACCCTGAACCAGCTCGTGCTGCCCACGGAGCCAGAGCCGGAGCGGGAGCCGGAGCGGGAGCCGGAACCTGAGCCGGCGCCGCTACCGGGATTCCCGCCCGAGCCACAGGTTCCCGCCGCGCCACCGGAACTCCAGGCCACGGCCACCTACGTGCCGCTGCCGGTCAGCGACGACACCCTCGAGTTCGATATCCCGGAGGACAACTGGTCCAATTTCTTCGAGGCGGGGATCCCGGCGGCCGTAATACCCGTCGCCGCCGTGCAGGCGGCCGCCGAGCCCGACGTCACGGCGGAAGACCCGGCCGGGGAAGGCGCCGGGATCGTCCTGGAGACGGCTGCGGGGACTGAGCCCGAACCTGAGACTGAAGCTGAGACCGACTCTGAGACTGAGTCTGAGCCCGACGCACCGGAGCCGGACGTGGGCGCCAGCCTGGGATCCGACACGGTGGACCAGGCCGGCCTGTACCGGGCCCTGTCCGTGGAGACCGGGCTCAAGCTGGACGACGACGCGGACTGGCAGGCGCTGCTCGAAGAAGTCCGCGACGAGGACGCCGCGCCGGAGCCCGTCTACGTCATCAGCGAGGACCTGGGCCCGGCGCCGGCGGACCAGCCGCCGGAGGACCTGCCCCTGCCGGACCTCACCTGGGACGAGCCCGCGGCCGGGGACACCCGGGCCCCGGCCCCGCTGCCGGCGGACTTTGCCCCGGAGCTGGCCGGCACGCCCGAACCGGAGCCGGCCCTGATGGCGCGTCCCGCCACGTCCGTGGCCGACCGGCCCTTCATCTGGGAACCGCCGGCGCCGCCCCCGGCCGACTCCGGGCGGCACTGGGGCTATACCGCCGGCACCGCGCTGGCCGCGCTGCTGCTCGTAACGCAGGTGCTTCACCAGCAGCGCGAAGAGCTGGCTACCAATCCCACGCTCACGGAACCCCTGCAGCGGACCTACGCGGCGCTGGGCCTGCCGCTCTGGCCGGCGTGGGACCTGCGGTCCTACGAACTGCGCAGCTCGGAAGCCGTGGCCGACCGCAGCAGCACGGGTGCGCTCGACATCCTTGGGCGGATTGCCGTGGTGGGCAATGAGCCGGTGGGCCTGCCCCTGGTGCGCGTCACGCTCCGCGACCGGTTTGGAGAGCCACTTGGATCACGCGTGTTCGAACCGGCGGAATACCTCGGCCGGAGCGCCCGGCCGCGGGAGCCCGTGAAGCCTGGCACGCTGATTCCCGTGGAGATCAGCCTGAAGGATCCGGGCCGCGACGCGCAGGGCTTCGATGTGGACGTCTGCCTCATGAGCCGGCGCGACGGCGTCACCTGCCGGGGAGACCAGGGACCCTTCGTCCGCTGAACTCACCTCACGTATCGCGCGCAACTGGTTGTCCACAGGCGCGCAGTCAACACACCGTCGCGATTTCATCCAGCCTGCGATCAACCGCAACGCAAACACGTTGAACAGAAATGCAGCATCGCGTTTCATCGTGCTATGCTTTCTTCCCTCGCGAGTGGCTAAAAAATCATCGATGATCCACCGCGGGATCCACGACGAAACTTGACAGGCCGGTTGTAGACAGACGCGTTGCAGGCAAACGCGTGGTGGACCAACCCATTGTTCATCAACCAGGGCTTCGGTGGCTGACACCCTCTGTCTGGCAGCCGGAGTCGAACCATCTTCAGGAGTGGCGGATCGGTGGCCAAGAGCGCGCGTAGCAAGACCTCGACCAGGAAGCACAGTCCGGCACGCAATGGCGCCTCGACGATTCGCGTCAAGAATCGTCCTCTTCGTGATCACACCGAAGAGGCGCTGCAGAAATATTTCGGCGATCTCAACGGCCACCGGCCGGGTGATCTGTATGAACTCGTTCTTGGCGAAGTCGAAGAGCCGCTCTTCAAGACGGTCCTCGACTACACCAAGGGCAACCAGAGCGTGGCCGCCGAGATCCTCGGCATCAATCGCGCCACGCTGCGCAAGAAGCTCCGGCACTACCAGCTGCTGGGCTAGTCCGGCGGCCCGTCATGAGCCGCGCTCTCATCAGTGTTTCCGACAAGGCCGGCGTGGTCGAACTGGCCACCCGCCTGCGGCAGCTGGACGTCGACCTCCTCTCGACGGGCGGCACCGCCGCCGCGTTGCGCAAGGCAGGCCTGCCGGTTACGGATGTCTCTGAAATCACTGGCTTTCCCGAGATCATGGACGGCCGCGTGAAGACCCTGCACCCCGCCATCCACGGCGGGCTGCTGGGCCGCCGGGACGTGGACGCCGCCGTCATGCGCGAACACGGCATCGGGGCGATCGACCTGCTCGTCGTCAACCTGTATCCCTTCGAGGCCACGGTGAGCCGCGCGGGCTGCACGCGGGAAGACGCCATCGAGAACATCGACGTGGGCGGTCCCGCCATGCTGCGGGCCGCGGCGAAGAATCACGACCGCGTCGCCGTGGTCGTGGACCCGGCGGACTACGCGCGCGTGCTCGCGGAGCTCGAGACATCCGGCAGCGTGGGCACCGGCACACGCCGCTACCTCGCACGCAAGGCCTTCGCCCACACCGCCACCTACGACGCGGCCGTGTTCAACTGGCTGCGCCAGGCCGACGGCGACAACGAACTCCCGGCGCGCTACCCGATCGGCCTGAAGCTGCGGGACACGCTCCGCTACGGCGAGAACCCGCACCAGCGCGCCGGTCTCTACACGCTCCCGGGCGGCGCGCCCGATACCGTGGTCGGCGCGAAGCTCCACCAGGGCAAGGAACTGTCCTTTAATAATCTCGCCGACGCCGACGCCGCACTCGAGTGCGTGCGGGCACTGCGGTCCCCCGCCTGCGTCATCGTCAAGCACGCCAATCCCTGTGGCGTGGCGCTGGGCTCGTCGGCGGTGGACGCCTACGAGAAGGCCTACCGAGCCGACCCCACCTCCGCCTTCGGCGGCATCATCGCGTTCAACGCGCCGGTGGATGGCGCGCTCGCCTCGACCATCGTCGAGCGCCAGTTCGTCGAGGTGATGGTGGCCACCAGCTACACGCCCGAGGCGCTGGCCGCGTTCGCCCGCAAGCCGAACATCCGCGTGCTCGAGACCGGCCCGCTGCGCGCCACGCTGCCGCCCGGACTCCGTGTCGAGCAGCTGGAAGGCGGCATGCTCGTGCAGGACACCGACGTGGCCACGCTGGCGCCCGATGCCCTGCGGGTCGTCACGCAGCGCCAGCCCACGGCGGCCGAGCGCGCCGACGCGGAGCTGGCCTGGAAGCTCGTGCGCTCGGTGAAGTCCAACGCGATCCTGTTCGTGCAGGACGGCGCCACCATCGGCATCGGCGCCGGGCAGGCGAGCCGCGTGATGAGCGTGCGCATCGCCGCCTGGAAGGCCGAAGAAGCCGGCCTGAAGACCGCCGGCGCCGCCCTGGCCTCCGACGCCTTCTTCCCGTTCCGGGACGGCGTGGACCTGGCCGCCAGCTTTGGCATCCGCACCATCATCCAGCCCGGCGGCTCCGTGCGGGACGCCGAGGTGATCGCCGCCGCCGACGAACACGGCATCGCCATGCTGTTCACGGGCATGCGGCACTTCAGGCACTAGCGATGAAAGTCCTCGTCGTCGGCGGTGGTGGCCGCGAGCACGCACTGGCCTGGAAGCTGGCCCAGTCGAAGCACATAGAAGAAGTCATCGTCGCGCCCGGCAACGCCGGCACGGCCCTCGAGCCCAAGGTGCGCAACGCAACAGTGGCCGCCGAGGACATCGACGCGCTGCTCAAGCTCGCGAAGGAAGAGCACGTGAGCCTCACGGTGATCGGCCCCGAGGGGCCGCTGGCCGCGGGCATCGTGGACCGCTTCTGGAACAACGGCCTCCGCTGCTACGGCCCGCGCAAGCAGGCGGCGCGGCTGGAGAGCTCCAAGACCTTCGCCAAGGAATTCATGGTCCGACACCGGATCCCGACGGCGCACCACGCGTCCTTCACCGACCTGGAGGAAGCGCAGGCCTACCTGGAGGAAGTCGGCGCGCCCATCGTCATCAAGGCCGACGGCCTCGCCGCCGGCAAGGGCGTGGTGGTCGCGCAGACGCTGGAAGAAGCTCACGCGGCAGTGAACGACATGCTGGGCGACCGCCGCTTTGGCGACGCCGGCGCGCGGGTCGTGATCGAGGAATTCCTGACCGGCGAGGAAGCGAGCTTCATCGCCATGATTGGCGTGGACGGCGCCATCCTGCCGCTCGCCACCTCCCAGGACCACAAGGCCCGGGACGACGGCGACCAGGGGCCCAACACCGGCGGCATGGGCGCCTACTCGCCCGCCCCCGTGGTCACCGACGCCATCGCCCAGCGCGTGATCAACGAGGTGCTGCGGCCCGTGATCGAGGGCATGCGGGAGGAAGGCGTGCGCTACACGGGCTTCCTCTACGCCGGCCTGATGATCGGCCCCGACGGCACGCCCAAGGTGCTCGAGTTCAACTGCCGCTTCGGCGATCCGGAGACCCAGCCCATCCTCTTCCGCCTGAAGTCCGACCTGCTGCTGCTGATCGAAGACGCGCTGGAAGGCAAGCTCGCCAAGACCAAGGTTGAGTGGGACCCCCGCCCCGCCGTCGGCGTGGTGATGGCCGCGGGCGGCTACCCCGGCGACTACCGTAAGGGCGATGAGATCACCGGCCTCCCTCTTGTAGGAGCGGCGACCGCCGCGACCCACCTGTCATCCAAGGTCTTCCACGCCGGCACCGGCCGCAACGAGCGCGACCAGATCGTCACCCGCGGCGGCCGCGTGCTCTGCGTCGTCGGCACGGGCGACACCGTCAAGGCCGCCCAGGCCGAAGCCTACCGCGTGGCCGACCAGATCAAGTTCGAAGGCGCCCTCTACCGTCGCGACATCGGCTACCGAGCAATAGCCCGCGGTTTGTAGGAGCGGCTTCAGCCGCGACCGACGGCACCCGCTCTCACCGCTTCCTTCCCAGCACTGCCACATAGAACGACGCTGGCGAGTGAACCACCACTCCCCGCACCCGCTTGCCAAGAAGCGGCGCAAAGTCCCGCTTGTCCCCGGTGATGAGAGCCTCGCACCGCAAACGTATCGCCGCCGAGAGCACGAGCCGATCGTCGGGCGGCAGCAGGCTTAGCTGATGGTCCAACGCGGCACTGAGCGGCTGGACAGGCGCCCGCCGGCAGTCGCCCACCAGCGCGTCGAAAGCCGCCAGCGATCCCGGTGACTTGGCCTGCAGGTTCCGGCGAGCCTCTGTCTCGACGTAGGCGTCGATCCAGCATTCGTGGCCGGCGGCACGGGCAAGCCGCAGGAGCTGGCGAACCGCCCCGTCCGACCAGGCTGCCGAGAACAGGATATTGGCGTCGAGGAAGATGCGCACGGGCAGCGGCCCTAGCGGGCGCGCCGCTTCTTCCGCGCCATTGCGGTGGCCAGTTCAGCCTCGGCCGCCTCGAACTCCGCAAGCCGCTCGTCCGTGTACATCTCGACCGGCAGCGTCACTGCCGGCCGCAACAGCAGCCCGCCCGGAACCGTCTCGGCGATGAGCTGGTCATCAGCCTTCAGGCCCAGGCTCTGGCGCAGCTTGGCCGGCAGCGTGAGGGTGCCGCGGCTACTCAGTGTCAGTGCAGCTTTCATGGCCGCGATTATTGCGGCTTTGCTGCTTTTCTGCAATGCGGTCATGGCTTGTTATGTCCAGCAAGGGGGATGCCTCACCCGAAGACTGCTGCCTGGACCGCCCCGGGCCCAGCGGCGAATCCGGTGCGTTGATGAGGTTTCGTAAGTCCGGGCGCCTGACCTGAGATTCCTTTTTATAGCCATTCAAGCCGTGAGGTCTGGAGCAACCCGCCTGAACGTTCGCTCGACCTGGCTGGATTCGGTCGAACGGAAGTTCTGGGGACCCCTGGAGTTTGTTGTCCGGGACACGACTCAGGTGTGGATGACATGAAGGACCTGCTGGTAGTAGCTGCGGTGATTCTCGCGGCCTGTGCCATTCCCGTGGTCATCGGGGTAGCGGTCTCACGGCGGTTGAAGGCAAAGGATCCGGGAAGCGAGGTCCTGAGGCCGATCCCCTCCTGGGCTGCCTTCGAAGCGGCACTTTATGTACTCGGCCTCATACTCCTGCTGGTAGCTCGTGAGATATACCCGGGCAGTTCACTGGGAAGCCTCCTGCAGCCGGTCGCTGGCTTCCTGATGGCGATAGTCCTCTGGACATTCGTCGCGAGCGCCTTGGGGCGTATCCTGTTCAGACGCCGAGGTACATGATGAAGTCCATGCTCCGCACATTGGTTCTCCTGGCTCTCTCGCTGGCCACCGCCGTGAGCGCCCAGACGCTCACCCCCGAGCAGCACGCCGCGGAAGGCGCCGTCCGGCTTTTCTACGCCGGGTGCATCGTGTATTACCCGGACCGCCTGGCTTTTGACGACTGGGTCGCGGGCAACCGCTATGAACCCTTCCCGCCCGAGAAACTGCAGCAGCTCGTCCGGAAGCCGGGCGGCAAGGCCTGGTCCGTCAACAACAATGGCGTGAGGTACGCACTGGTCGCCGAGGCTTCCGATCTTTGCTCCGTGTTCGTCAAGGAAGTCACCCTCGAGTACACGCGGGGACCGCTGGCCAAGGCGCGGAAACGCCTGGTGGCGAACGGGCTCACGGAGTCGTCAAAGGTGACGGAAAAGAAGGTGGGCAAGGGCAGCGTGAAGACGACCGAGTACCAGTACAAGGACAAAGCCGGCAAATCCATCTGGACCCTGGTGGTGTCGGAATCCCCCTCCGCCGAAGGGGGCTACCAGCTCGTGATGAGCGCAACGGGCAAGCAACGGCCCCCTCAAACGGCCGAACATTAGGCACACATGGACGCACTCGAAACCAGAATCCCGCCGCCTCTCGCCGGCCTGATCATGGGCGCCCTGGCCTGGCTGGCGTCGTCGGCTTTCGCACCGACGGCCATCCCCTTCGCCCTGCGCCTTGCCGTCGCCGTGGTCTTCGTCCTGCTCGGCCTCGTCATCGCCGGCGCCGGGGTCCGCACCATCCGGAAAGCGAAGACCACGCTGAATCCCATCAAGCCCGAGACCACGTCGGCGCTGGTGACCGCCGGCATCTACCAGTACACCCGCAATCCCATGTACCTGGGCATGGCCAGCTGGCTGCTGGCCTGGTCGGCCTGGCTCGGCACGCCGGCGGGGCTGCTCGGCGCGCCGCTGTTCGTGCTCTACATGAACCGCTTCCAGATCGGGCCGGAGGAGCGGGCGCTGACGGGACTGTTCGGTGCGGAGTTCGCCAGCTATCAGGCACGCGTTCGCCGCTGGCTCTAGGCTGGATGGAGCTCACCACCTCCCGCCTGACTCTCCGGCGCTTCACGGACGATGATGCGGCCTTCGTCCTCGAGCTGCTCAACGACCCGGACTGGCTGCGCTACATCGGTGACAACGGGGTCAACACCCTGGACGAGGCGCGGGCCTACCTGCTGGAAGGTCCCCTCGCCATGTACGGGCACTTCGGCTTCGGACTGATGGCCGTGCACCGGAACGACGGCGGCTCCCCGATTGGCATGTGCGGCCTGATCCAGCGGGACGGCGTGCCGGACGTGGACGTCGGCTTTGCCTTCCTGCCGGCCTTCCGCGGCCAGGGCTTTGCGCGGGAGGCGGCGTCCGCTACCTTGGCCCACGGGCATGCAACCCTGGGCCTCAAGCGCATCGTCGCCTTCACCGCACCCGACAATTCCCGCTCGGCGCGCCTGCTGGCCGGCATCGGCATGCGCCTGGAGCGCACGACCTCCCTGCCCAACTCCCGCGAGGTGCTCCTGCTCTATGCCTCGGGATCGGGCGAACAGTGACTGAGCAGAAGTTGATCGACGGAGATGCTCTCATCCGCCGCCGCTGGCTGCTCGGCGCGTTCTCGTTCGCCGCCGCCTGGCTGCTCCTGCTGTGGCCGCTGGCCAATGCGCTGTTCGGGCTGCCCGGCGCCGCGCCCGGCAAGGACGCGCAGGCAAATCGCCTCGTGTACGAGGAGCTGGTGAAGCTGGGGCTCGTGCTCGGCGTTGCTGCGCTCGCTGGCTGGATCGGAGTGCGCACACTGGTCACCCGGACGTTTCCTCCGGCGGGCGTGCGGGTGCCGGTGCGGATGAGCGTCAACCGGGGTTCTGCCGCCCTGGTTCCCGGCATCGCCCTGGTTCTGGCGGCCCTGGCTGCGCTCGGCTTCCGGATCGCGTCGCTGCAGATAACTCTCGAGCTTGCTGCCCTGCTGCGGCGGGTGGGTTGAGACCACCGGCCACGACCGGCGGCCTAGACCGGCAACAACGCGCGCAGCGACTCCCGCACCTGCTGCTGGTCCACCCGCCCGAGCCGGCCGGCCTTTCGCAGGATGAGGCCATTGTCGAGAGTGAAGAGCTTCATCCGCACGACCGACGGTGACGGCAGTCCGGCAGCAGACTGACCCTTGACCGGCACGTCCAGGGGCCACGACGGGTTATCCGCGCTCGTGATCATCGCCAGCACCGAACGCCCGGGCTGTTCTCCAAGGGCTCGCCCGCGCGACAGCACGAGGGCGGGGCGACGACGGGTGGCCGCCCGGTCCGTGAAGGGGAATGGCACCACGACCACGTCGAAGACGTCAAAGGTCACGATACGCATCTTCATCGGCGACCGATGACCACTCGGACAAGACGCCCGTGAGACTCCGGGCGAACTCCAGGTCCTGGTCCGTCGCCTTGGTGAGGACAACACCGTCCGGTGTGACCTCGAAGTGGAGCGCGTCGCCGGCCTTGAGGCCGAGGCTCTCCCTGACCGTCGCCGGCACCGTGGCCTGGTACTTGCTGGTGAGCCGACTGATGTTGCCCGCCATTTCCGCCTGCCGTAATGGGTAATACGGTAATGGTAGCATGGCGTCTGGGCTGCTAATGAGGAGTGCTGCCCGGAAGGATGAGGCTGCGCGGGGCTGCCGGCCACGCCGCAATCTGGCTTCCTTAAGGGGAAACGGCCCCGGGAAGGAAAAAAGCCCCGGGGTCTGGGACGCCGGGGCCTTTCTTTGGGGTCGCGCCTGAAGGCGCTCCTACGGGCGCTACCGCTTCATCGAGTCAAAGAAGTCCACGTTCTTCTTCGTGTCCTGCATCTTGGAGAGCAGGAACTCGACGGCGGCCAGCTCGTCCATCGGGTGCAGCACCTTCCGGAGGATCCACATCTTCTGCAGCTCGTCGTCCTTGGTGAGGAGTTCCTCACGCCGGGTGCCGGAGCGGTTGATGTTGATGGCCGGGAAGACGCGCTTCTCGGCGATACGGCGATCCAGGTGGATCTCCATGTTGCCGGTGCCCTTGAACTCCTCGTAGATCACGTCGTCCATCTTCGAGCCCGTGTCGATCAGGGCGGTGGCCAGGATCGTGAGGCTGCCGCCTTCCTCGATGTTGCGGGCCGCGCCGAAGAAGCGCTTCGGGCGATGGAGGGCGTTGGCGTCCACGCCGCCGGTCAGCACCTTGCCGGAGGACGGCACCACGGTGTTGTAGGCGCGGGCAAGACGGGTGATGGAGTCGAGCAGGATGACCACGTCCTTCTTGTGCTCGACCAGGCGCTTGGCCTTCTCGATCACCATCTCGGCCACCTGCACGTGGCGGCTGGCCGGCTCGTCGAAGGTCGATGAGACGACTTCGCCGCGGACGGTGCGCTCCCACTCCGTCACTTCCTCGGGCCGCTCGTCGATGAGCAGCACGATCAGGAAGCACTCGGGGTGGTTGGTGGTGATGGACAGGGCGATGTTCTGCAGGAGCATCGTCTTGCCGGCCTTGGGCGGCGAGACGATCAGGCCGCGCTGGCCTTTGCCGATCGGCGCGCACAGGTCGATGATGCGGGCGGTCAGGTCTTCCGTGCTGCCGTTGCCCTGCTCCAGTCCCAGGCGCTTCTTCGGGAACAGCGGCTTCAGGTTCTCGAAGAGGACCTTGTTGCGCGCGTTCTGCGGGTCGTCGAAGTTGATCTCGCTGACCTTGAGCAGCGCAAAGTAGCGCTCGCTCTCCTTCGGCGGGCGGATCAGGCCGGACACGGTGTCGCCCGTGCGCAGGTTGAAGCGGCGGATCTGGCTGGGCGACACGTAGATGTCGTCGGGGCCGGCCAGGTAGGAGCTGTCGGAGGACCGCAGGAAGCCGAAGCCGTCCTGCAGGATCTCGAGCACGCCGTCGGCGAAGATGTTCTCGCCGTTCTGCGCGTGGGCCTTCAGGATCGCAAAGATGATGTCCTGCTTGCGGGACCGGGCCATGCCCTCGAGCCCCATGGACTCGGCCATCTGCGCGAGTTCGCCTGGCGGCTTCATCTTGAGTTCGTTGAGGTTGAGGAGGTTTACGCCGCCTTCGAGCTGGCTCTTGGCGATCACCTCGTCTTCCGTGAAGGTGACGATCTCCTCGTGCTCGCGACCGCCGCGCCGTTGCGGGGGGCGCCTGCCCATGTCGTCGTTGCGGCCGCGGTGCTGCTGGCCGCCACCACCACCGCCGCCGCCGACGTTGCCGTTGGCATTGCCGCCACCGGTGTTGCCGCCGCCGACGTTGCCGCCGCCACCGCCGCCGCCGCCTTTGGAGCGGTTACGGGCTGAATTGCCGAGATAGCCTCTCATGCATTAATCCTTGGTTTGGAAACTGGAAGTGCTTTGAACCGGAATGGTCAGAAAGCGTTGGGGGGGTGCTGGTTACAGCTTGGATTCGAGGAGCTTCTGGAGTTGCTCCTTGGACAGCATGCCGACGTGCTGGGCCTCGACGACGCCGCCCTTGAACAGCATCAGCGTGGGAATGCTGCGGATGCCGTACTTCATGGCGGTGCTCTGGCTGCCCTCGACATCGACCTTGGCAATCTCGAGGCGGTCCTGGTACTCGACGGAAATCTGGTCGAGGATCGGGGCGATCATCTTGCAGGGTCCGCACCACTCGGCCCAGAAATCGACCAGCACAGGACGGCTGGACTGCAAGACCTTTGATTCGAAGGTTTCGTCGGAAACGTGAACTATGCTCATGGTCCTCTGGATGGTCCTGTAATTGCTGGGAAGTTCGAGCCCCGAGACCAATACCTCGGCGGCCAAAGCCTCAGGTCAGGCCTGCCGCGGGAAGTCATTTCGGGGGCGCCAGGCGGGCTTCCTCATGAAGCCGGCGTGAAGCGCGGAGCCGGATAGGGCACAATCCGAAATTGAGAAGCGTTCTCTGAAGCTTCCTGCGGTCCGTCCGGGATGTCCCGTGGGGTGTCCCGTCTGGCGTATCCCGTCCGGAGTGACTCAGTCGCCAGGCGGGGTGCGGATGGACCAATTTGAACCCGTCCCGGCGGCTTTTGCAAGGGGCGGGTTTGCTTTTAACTAGTAGGGTTACATGAATCGAGACCACAACGTCCTGTTTTCCGAGCTGGGCCTGCCACCCGAGATCCTCACCGGTGTTCGCGCTGCGGGCTTCCAGCAGTGCACGCCGATCCAGGCCCAGACGCTCCCCATCGCGCTCCAGGGCAAGGATGTCGCCGGACAGGCGCAGACCGGCACGGGCAAGACGGCTGCCTTCCTCATCGCGATGTTCAACCACCTGCTGAAACACCCGCCGACGCGCACCGGCAACCAGCCGGCGCCCCGTGCGCTGATCGTGGCCCCCACCCGTGAACTCGCCGTCCAGATCCACTCCGACGCGCTCATCCTGGGCAGCGCCACCGGCTTGCGCATGGCGGTGGTCTACGGCGGCGCCGACTACGACAAGCAGCGCGAGGAACTCCAGCAGGGCCTGGACGTGCTCATCGGCACGCCGGGCCGGCTCATCGATTACTTCCGCCAGCACATCTACACCCTGAGCCACGCCCAGGTGCTGGTGATGGACGAGGCCGATCGCATGTTCGACCTCGGCTTCATCAAGGACATCCGCTTCCTCCTGCGGCGCCTGCCTCCCCCGGACAAGCGGCTGAACCTGCTGTTCTCGGCGACGCTTGGCCAGAGGGTGCTGGAGCTCGCCTACGAGCACATGAACAATCCGGAGTCGGTGCTGATCGAGCCGGACAAGAAGACGGTGGACCTGGTCACCCAGTCCATCTACTTCCCCGGCAACCAGGAGAAGGGCCCGCTGCTGGTCGGCCTCCTGCGCAGCATGCAGGCCCGGCGCACCATGGTGTTCGTCAACACCAAGCGCGCGGCCGAAGACATCGCCCGCCTGCTCGAATTCAACGGCCTGCCGGCCGAGGCCATCAGCGGCGACGTGCCCCAGAAGAAGCGGCTGCGCATGCTGAAGGACTTCGTGGACGGCACACTGCCCGTGCTGGTGGCCACCGACGTGGCCTCCCGCGGACTGCACGTGCCGGACGTGAGCCACGTGATCAACTACGACCTGCCCCAGGACTCGGCCGACTACGTGCACCGCATCGGCCGCACGGCGCGGGCCGGCGCCGCGGGCGACGCCATCAGCTTTGCCTGCGAGACCTACGCGTTCTCGCTGCCGGAGATCGAGGACTACATTGGTCACCGCATCCCGGTGGCCACGGTGGATCCCTCGTTCCTCGAAGGCGTGAAGACACCACCCTGGGCGCCCCGCAAGTACCCGCCCCAGGGCGGACGC
>JBEBHH010000059.1:0-15897 GCA_040080965.1 Gammaproteobacteria bacterium
ATCAACCCGATCGCCATGGAAGAGGGTCTGCGCTTCGCCATCCGCGAGGGCGGCAAGACCGTCGGCGCCGGCGTGGTCGCCAAGATCATCAAGTAGGACTTGTCGGAGCGGCTTCAGCCGCGATACGTAAGTGGACTTGGTAGGGTCGCGGCTGAAGCCGCTCCTACGCGGCGGTGGACGAAGCACAGGCCAGTAGCTCAATTGGCAGAGCGGCGGTCTCCAAAACCGCAGGTTGGGGGTTCGAGACCCTCCTGGCCTGCCAACACGACCGGTAACGATGGCAACGACGAAAGACACTGAAACTTCCGCGGGCCCGATGGACACCGTCCTTCTGGCGCTGGCGGGCCTCGTCGTGGTGGCGTCACTGGTGGCGTACTACTACTTCGAGGCCACGCCGGTCGTGGTGCGGGCCCTTGGAATAGTGGTAAGCCTTGGTATCGGAGCCGCGCTGCTCTACCGCACGCAGCTGGGGCAGTTCCTCTGGCAGTTCATCCAGGGGTCCCGCGTGGAGATCCGCAAGGTCGTCTGGCCCACGCGACAGGAGACGACGCAGACGACGCTCGCCGTGTTCTTCTTCCTGCTGGTCCTGGGCATCTTTTTCTGGAGCCTCGATTTAGTGTTGTTGATGATTACGCGTGCCATTACTGGCCAGGGGAGCTGAGCGCATGTCACTCCGCTGGTATGTCGTTCACGCGTACTCGAACTTCGAGAACAAGGTGAAGCACTCCCTCGAGGAGCGGGTCAAGCGCAACGGCCTGGAGCACAAGTTCGGCAAGGTCATCGTCCCGACCGAGGAAGTGGTCGAGATGAAGGAAGGGCAGAAGCGCAAGAGCGAGCGCAAGTTCTTCCCCGGCTACGTCTTGGTCCAGATGGAGATGGACGACGAGACCTGGCACCTCGTGAAGGAAGTGCCGAAGGTCCTCGGTTTCATCGGCGGCACCAGCGACAAGCCCGCGCCGATCACCGACGACGAGGCCAATGCCATCCTGCACCGGGTGGAAGAAGGCGTCGACAAGCCGCGGCCGAAGGTGCTCTTCGAGCCTGGCGAAGTGGTGCGGGTCACCGACGGGCCGTTCAATGACTTCAACGGCGTCGTCGAGCAGGTCAATTACGAGAAGAACAAGCTTCGGGTGGCCGTCCAGATTCTGGGTCGGTCCACACCGGTGGAACTGGATTTCAGCCAGGTCGAGAAGGGCTGATTTCCGGGCGCGTGGCGCCTCCGACTACCGGGGGTGACCGCTCAGAGGCAATGAAGCCGCCGCGCTTCGAGAAAGCGGCACGGGGAGCCCCGCGGTTAAGCAGCCAGGGGGCGTTTGGACCCACTTTTAAGGAAAGTGTCAGATGGCCAAGAAAGTCGAGAAGTACGTCAAGTTGCAGGTTCCGGCTGGCAAGGCGAACCCGAGCCCCCCCGTGGGCCCGGCGCTGGGCCAGGCCGGCGTCAACATCATGGAGTTCTGCAAGGCGTTTAACGCCCAGACCCAGAAGATGGAGGCGGGCATGGTCATGCCCGTGGTCGTTACGGTCTACAACGACCGCAGCTTCACCTTCGTCATCAAGACGCCACCCGCATCGATCCTGCTCAAGAAGTCGCTTGGGCTCGAAAAGGGCAGCGGTACACCGAACACCAAGAAGGTCGGCAAGGTCTCGCGCCAGCAGCTCGAGGACATTGCCAAGGCGAAGATGCCCGATCTCACGGCTGCCGATCTGGACGCCGCCGTGCGCACCATCGCCGGCAGTGCCCGCAGCATGGGCCTGGACGTGGAGGGCGTGAAATGACCGGCATGAGCAAGCGCGTGAAGGTCTGGCAGGACAAGATTTCTCCGGTCGCCACCTATCCGATCGACGAAGCCCTGGCTCTGGTCAAGGGCAATGCTACGGCCAAGTTCCGGGAATCCGTGGACGTGGCCGTCAACCTGGGCATCGATGCCAAGAAGTCCGACCAGGTGGTACGGGGCTCGGCCCTGTTGCCCCATGGCACGGGCAAGGTCGTCCGGGTCGCCGTCTTCGCCCAGGGCCAGAACGCCGAGAAGGCCAAGGCTGCCGGCGCCGATGTGGTCGGCTTCGAGGACCTGGCTGAGCGCATGAAGGGTGGCGAGATCGACTACGACACCGTCATCGCGACTCCCGATGCCATGCGCATCGTCGGCCAGCTGGGCCGCGTGCTCGGTCCCCGCGGCCTGATGCCGAACCCGAAGGTGGGCACGGTCACCCAGGACGTGGAAACCGCGGTCAAGAACGCCAAGGCCGGCCAGGTCCGTTACCGGGCCGACAAGGCGGGCATCGTGCATTGCCCGATCGGCAAGGCCGACTTCGAGATTGCAGCCCTGCGTGAGAACCTTCTCGCACTGTTGAACGACATCAAGAAGGTCAAGCCGCCAGCCAGCAAGGGCCAGTACCTGAAGCGCCTCACGGTGTCTTCGACGATGGGCCCGGGCGTGATGGTGGATCAGTCCAGCCTGGAAGCCGGAACCTAGGAATTTTCGAAGGCGTGGCCCGGGCAACCGGGTCCCGCCGGTTCCGCTGCGCCCGACGAGACGGACGTGGCGGACGTTGCATCGAAGACCGCAGGTGGCGGCGGCGATCCTGACGACCGGATTGGCCCAAGCCTTAATGCCCTGCGCAGATGGTGTTACCCGAATCAGGACAGCCTGGTGACGGCCGCCATCGGATCCGCCGCCGCGCCGAACGGGAGCAATCCCGGGAAGCGGGTGGTGGTGACAGTGACTTTCGCATCAGGAGTGAACGATGGCATTAAGACTCGAAGACAAGAAGGCTCTTGTCGATGAGGTGAGTGCGATCGCGGCAACTGCACATTCGGCTGTTGCGGCCGAATATCGCGGTATGACAGTGGCGCAGGTGACCGACCTGCGGGCCAAGGCCCGCAGCCAGGGCGTCTACGTCCGCGTGATCAAGAACACCCTCGCCAGGCGAGCCGTCGAAGGCACCGAGTTCGCATGCCTCAAGGAGGCCCTCAAGGGGCCGCTCATCCTGGCGTTTTCCCGCGAGGATCCAGGCGCAGCCGCCCGGGTCGTCAAGGACTTCGCCAAGACCAACGAGAAGCTGGTCACGAAGGCTGTCGCCATTGGCGGCACCCTTTATGGGCCAGCGGATCTGGAGCGGCTCGCGAGCCTGCCCACGCTGGACCAGGCCCGGGCAATTCTGCTCGGCGTCCTGCAGGCGCCGGGTACGAAGCTCGCCCGTACGCTGGCAGAGCCGGCCGCGCTGATCGCGCGTGTCCTCGCTGCCCGCGCCAAGGCGGAGGAGGTCTCCTGAAGGGTCTGCCTTCCGGGAGCCGACAAGTACATAAACCATCCGAATATCGGGTAACCAGACTGTTTTAAGGACTTAAGGAGATTCTGACCATGGCTCTTTCAAACCAGGACCTGCTCAAAGAACTGAGCGCAAAGCCCATCATGGAGATCGTCGAGCTCGTGAAGATGCTCGAGGACACGTGGGGCGTTTCCGCTGCTGCCCCGGTGGCTGTTGCTGCCGCTGGCGCTGGCGCTGCCGCACCGGCCGTTGAGGAAAAGACCGAGTTCACCGTCACGCTGAAGTCCATCGGCGAGAACAAGGTGGGCGTCATCAAGGCGATCCGCACGATCACGAGCCTGGGCCTCAAGGAGGCCAAGGATCTCGTCGAGGGTGCGCCCTCCGTCGTGAAGGAAGCGGTGTCGAAGGACGAGGCCGCGACCATCAAGAAGCAGCTCGAAGAAGCCGGCGCCACTGCTGAGGTTAAGTGAGCAGTTGCTACCCGATGCTGACCATCACGCAGGCCCTGCGGCCTGCGGTGTTGCGAAACCGGGGTTCGCGGCGGCAGCCGGTGCAGATTGCACCGGCTGCCCTCCGCTATTCCCCGACCTGAAGTGCCCTGACAGAGGTGCTGCGCCATGACATTCTCATTTACCGATAAGAAGCGGATCCGGAAGGACTTCGGCAAGCGGCCGAGCATCCTCGGGGTTCCGCCCCTGCTTTCCATTCAGCTGGATTCCTACAAGAAGTTCCTGCAGGAAGACACGGCCCTGGAAAGCCGGAAGGATGAGCGCCGCGAGGATGTCGGGCTGCACGCCGCATTCAAGAGCGTTTTCCCGATCATCAGCTACTCGGGCAATGCCGCCCTCGAGTTCATCAGCTATCGCCTCGGCGAGCCGGTGTTCGACGTCAAGGAGTGCCAGCTCCGCGGGCTTACCTACGCCGCGCCGCTGCGCGTCCAGGTCCGGCTGGTGATCTACGACAAGGAAGGCTCCACCGCCACCAAGAAGATCGTCAAGGAAGTCCGCGAGCAGGAGGTCTACCTCGGCGAAATGCCCCTGATGACCGACTACGGCACGTTTGTCGTGAACGGCACGGAGCGTGTGATCGTCTCCCAGCTGCACCGTTCGCCCGGCGTGTTCTTCGATCACGACAAGGGCAAGACCCACTCGTCCGGCAAGCTGCTGTTCTCCGCCCGCATCATTCCCTATCGCGGGTCCTGGCTCGACTTCGAGTTCGACCCCAAGGACAGCGTGTTTGCCCGCATCGACCGCCGCCGCAAGCTGCCGGTCACCATCATCCTGCGTGCCCTGGGGCTCACCAACCAGGAGATGCTGGATCTCTTCTTCGAGAAGAATGATTTCTACCTGTCCGCCAAGGAAGTGGAGCTCGGCCTCGTTCCGCAGCGCCTCCGCGGCGACACGGCCACCTTTGACATCAAGATCGGCCGCAAGGTCGTCGTCGAGGAAGGCCGCCGGATCACCGCCCGCCACGTCCGGGAGCTGGAAGAGTCCGGCGCCAAGACGATGGTGGTGCCCAAGGAGTACCTCGAGGGCAAGATCCTTGCTCACGACGTGGTCGACAAGAGCTCGGGCGAGCTCCTGGCGCGCGCCAACGACGAGCTCAATGCCGAACTGATCGACCAGTTCGTCGAGAAGGGCATCAAGCACATCCGGACGCTCTACGTGAACGACCTGGATCGCGGCCCCTACATCTCCAACACCCTGCGGATCGACTCGTCAGTCACGCGCCTCGATGCCCTCGTCGAGATCTACCGGATGATGCGTCCGGGCGAGCCTCCCACCAAGGAAGCTGCCGAGAACCTCTTCCACAACCTGTTCTTCAACGCCGAGCGCTACGACATCTCCAGCGTCGGCCGCATGAAGTTCAACCGGCGCGTGGGCCGTACCGAGTCCACGGGTCCGGGCGTGCTCACCAGGGAAGACATCATCGACGCCCTGCGCACCCTGATGGAAATCCGCAATGGTCGCGGCCAGGTGGACGACATCGATCACCTTGGCAACCGGCGCGTCCGCAGCGTCGGTGAGATGGCCGAAAATGCCTTCCGCGTCGGCCTGGTACGCGTCGAGCGCGCCGTCAAGGAGCGGCTCACCATTGCCGATTCCGAGGGCCTGATGCCCCAGGAACTGATCAACGCCAAGCCCGTTGCGGCGGCGGTGAAGGAGTTCTTCGGCTCGAGCCAGCTCTCCCAGTTCATGGACCAGAACAACCCGCTGTCCGAGGTCACCCACAAGCGCCGCGTTTCGGCCCTTGGGCCGGGCGGCCTCACCCGTGAGCGGGCCGGCTTCGAAGTGCGCGACGTGCACCCGACCCACTATGGCCGGGTCTGCCCCATCGAGACGCCGGAAGGCCCGAATATCGGCCTCATCAACTCCCTGTCCGTGTATGCCCGGACCAACGAGTACGGGTTCCTCGAGACGCCCTACCGCAAGGTCAAGAATGGCAAGGTGACGGACGACGTCGAGTACCTCTCCGCGATCGAAGAGGGCCAGCACGTCATCGCCCAGGCCAATGCCCAGATGGACGCGAAGGGGATGTTCATCGAGGAGCTCGTGTCGGTGCGGCACCAGAACGAGTTCACCCTGCTGCCCCGCGAGCGCATCGACTTCATGGACGTGTCGCCGAAGCAGACCGTCTCGGTCGCTGCCTCGCTGATCCCGTTTCTGGAGCACGACGACGCCAACCGCGCGCTCATGGGCGCAAACATGCAGCGCCAGGCTGTACCCACCCTGCGTTCCGACGTGCCGCTGGTCGGCACGGGCATGGAACGGGCGGTAGCCATCGACTCGGGCGTCACCGTTGTTGCCCGTCGCGGCGGCACCGTGGACTTCGTCGATGCCTCGCGCATCGTGGTCCGGGTCAATGACGACGAGACGATCGCGGGCGAGCCCGGGGTCGACATCTACAACCTGACCAAGTACACCCGTTCCAACCAGAACACCTGCATCAACCAGCGTCCGCTGGTGAAGGCGGGCAACGTCATTGCAAAGCGGGACGTGCTGGCTGACGGTGCCTCCACCAGCCTGGGCGAGCTCGCGCTCGGCCAGAACCTGCTGGTCGCGTTCATGCCCTGGAACGGCTACAACTTCGAGGATTCCATCCTAATCTCGGAGCGCCTCGTGGAAGAGGATCGTTTTACGACGATCCACATCGAGGAACTCACCTGCGTCGCCCGCGACACCAAGCTCGGGCCCGAGGAGATCACGGCCGACATCCCGAACGTGGGTGAAACCGCGCTGGCCAAGCTCGACGAGGCCGGCATCGCCTACATCGGCGCCGAGGTCAAGGTCGGCGACATCCTGGTGGGCAAGGTCACGCCGAAGGGCGAGACCCAGCTGACTCCGGAGGAGAAGCTGCTACGCGCGATCTTTGGCGAGAAGGCCTCCGACGTTAAGGACACGGGCCTTCGCGTGCCGCCCGGCATGGACGGCACTGTTATCGACGTGCGGGTGTTCACCCGGGACGGTGTCGACAAGGACAGCCGCGCCCTGGCCATCGAGTCCGCCGAGCTCGAAAGCGTCCGCAAGGACTTTGACGACCAGCTGCGCATCCTGGAAAAGGACATTTTCCAGCGCGTCGAGCGGATGATCGTCGGCAAGCAGGCCGAAGGCGGTCCCGGCTCCCTGAAGTCGGGTGGCCGCGTCACGCAGAACTACCTGTCCGAGCTGGCCCGCGAGCACTGGTTCGAGATCCGCCTGACCAACGACGAGGCGAACGCCCAGCTGGAGCAGGCCGCCGAGCGTCTGCGCCAGCAGCGGCAGGAGTTCGACCGCCGCTTCGAGGAGAAGCGCAAGAAGATCACCGCGGGCGACGACCTGGCTCCCGGCGTCCTCAAGATGGTCAAGGTCTACCTGGCCGTGAAGCGCCGCATCCAGCCGGGCGACAAGATGGCAGGCCGGCACGGCAACAAGGGCGTGATTTCCACGATCGTGCCCGTCGAGGACATGCCTTACCTGGCCGACGGCACGCCCGTCGACATCGTGCTCAACCCGCTTGGCGTGCCTTCCCGCATGAACATCGGGCAGGTCCTCGAAACCCACCTCGGGTGGGCTGCCAAGGGCCTGGGCCTGAAGATCGGCGCGATGATCGATGCCAATGCCTCTACCGGCGATGTGCGCAAGTTCCTGGACGAGATCTACAACAAGACCGGCGGACAGAAGGTCAAGCTGACCGACCTGAACGACGCCGAGATCGAGGAACTGGCGGGGAACCTGCGGCACGGCGTGCCGATGGCCACCCCGGTGTTCGACGGTGCCAGCGAGGCGGAGATCAAGCAGCTCCTGGCCCTCGCGGGCGTGCCCCTGACGGGCCAGGCGCAGCTGTACGACGGCCGGACGGGCGAGGGCTTCGACCGCCCCACGACCGTCGGCTACATGTACATGCTGAAGCTGAACCATCTGGTCGACGACAAGATGCACGCGCGCTCGACGGGCCCCTACAGCCTCGTTACCCAGCAGCCGCTGGGCGGCAAGGCCCAGTTTGGCGGCCAGCGCTTTGGCGAGATGGAAGTGTGGGCTCTCGAGGCCTACGGCGCTTCCTACACGCTGCAGGAGATGCTGACGGTCAAGTCCGACGACGTGCAGGGCCGGACCAAGATGTACAAGAACATCGTGGACGGGACGCACGAGATGACTGCGGGCATGCCGGAATCCTTCAACGTGCTTGTGAAGGAAATCCGTTCGCTCGCGATCAATATCGAGCTCGAGAAGGACTGAACTAGTACTGCCCGGCGCTCCCGCGAGGGACGCCGGGCAGACCGGAACGCAGGCGGCTACAACCGCGCAGACCGAACAATGGCAGGTGGTGACAAATGAGAGACCTACTGAAGCTATTCAAGCAGCAGCAGACCGTCGAGGACTTCGACGCAATCCGCATCGCGCTTGCGTCGCCCGACATGATCCGCTCCTGGTCCTTTGGCGAGGTCAAGAAGCCCGAGACGATCAACTACCGCACCTTCAAGCCCGAGCGCGATGGCTTGTTCTGCGCGAAGATCTTCGGGCCCATCAAGGATTACGAGTGCCTGTGCGGCAAGTACAAGCGCCTGAAGCACCGTGGCGTCGTCTGCGAGAAGTGCGGCGTGGAAGTCACGCAGGCCAAGGTGCGCCGCGAGCGCATGGGCCACATCGAGCTGGCCAGCCCGGTCGCCCACATCTGGTTCCTCAAGTCCCTGCCGTCCCGGATTGGCCTCATGCTCGACATGACGCTGCGGGAAATCGAGCGCGTCCTCTATTTCGAGGCCTTCGTGGTCATCGATCCGGGCATGACCCCGCTCGAGCGCGGCCAGTTGCTGACTGACGAGCAGTATCTCGAGGCCGTCGAGCAGCACGGTGACGAGTTCGACGCCCGCATGGGAGCCGAGGCTGTCCACCAGATGCTGCGCACCATCGACCTGTCCCGCGAAGTCGTGCAGATCCGCGAAGACATCGCCGGCACCAGTTCGGACACGAAGATCAAGCGCCTTTCCAAGCGCCTGAAGCTGGTCGAGGCCTTCCTGGAGTCCGGCAACCATCCCGAGTGGATGGTCATGACCGTCCTGCCCGTGCTGCCGCCCGACCTGCGGCCCCTCGTGCCCCTGGACGGCGGCCGTTTCGCGACCTCCGACCTGAACGACCTCTATCGCCGCGTCATCAACCGCAATAACCGCCTGCGCCGCCTGCTCGAGCTGAACGCGCCGGACATCATCGTCCGGAACGAGAAGCGCATGCTGCAGGAAGCGGTGGACGCCCTGCTGGACAACGGCCGTCGCGGCCGTGCCATCACCGGCACCAACCGCCGCCCGCTGAAGTCGCTTGCCGACATGATCAAGGGCAAGCAGGGCCGGTTCCGCCAGAACCTGCTCGGCAAGCGCGTCGACTACTCCGGCCGCTCCGTGATCGTGGTCGGCCCGACGCTCAAGCTGCACCAGTGCGGCCTCCCGAAGAAGATGGCGCTCGAACTCTTCAAGCCCTTCATCTTCTCGAAGCTCCAGATCCGCGGCGAAGCGTCGACGATCAAGGCTGCCAAGCGCCTGGTCGAGCGCGAGGGCCCGGAGGTGTGGGACATCCTCGAGGAAGTCATCCGCGAGCACCCGGTGCTCCTCAACCGTGCGCCCACCCTGCATCGCCTCGGCATCCAGGCCTTTGAGCCCGTGCTCATCGAGGGCAAGGCCATCCAGCTGCACCCGCTCGTCTGCACGGCCTTCAACGCCGACTTCGACGGTGACCAGATGGCCGTCCACGTGCCGCTGTCACTCGAGGCGCAGCTCGAAGCCCGCGCCCTGATGATGTCGACCAACAACATCCTTTCGCCCGCCAACGGCGAGCCGATCATCGTTCCGTCCCAGGACGTGGTGCTCGGCCTGTACTACATGACCCGCGAGCGTATCAACGCGCGGGGCGAGGGCATGATCTTCGCCGACGTCAGCGAAGTGCATCGCGCCTACGAGAGCCGCACTGTGGACCTGCACGCGAAGGTCAAGGCGCGCATCCGGCACACCAACGTCAACGACACCGGCGGCATCACCAGCGAGATCAAGCTGGTCGAGACCACGGTCGGCCGCGCCCTGCTGTCCGAGATCCTGCCGGAAGGAATGGACTTCTCCATGGTCAACCGGAACATGGACAAGAAGTCCATCTCCGGCTGCATCAACGCCTGCTACCGGCAGGTCGGACTGAAGAAGACGGTCGTCTTCGCCGACCAGTTGATGTACACGGGTTTTGCCTACGCCACCCGCGCCGGCATCTCGATCGGCGTCGACGACATGGTCGTGCCCCAGGAGAAGGTCAAGATTCTGGCGGCCGCCGAGGAAGAGGTGAAGGAGATCCAGGACCAGTTTGCCAGCGGTCTCGTGACCAACGGCGAGCGCTACAACAAGGTCGTGGACATCTGGTCACGCACCAACGACCTCGTCGCCAAGGCGATGATGGAAAAGCTGGGCTCGGAGACGACCGTCAACGCGACGGGCGAGACCGTCAAGCAGGCCTCGTTCAACTCCATCTTCATGATGGCCGACTCCGGCGCCCGCGGTTCCGCGGCCCAGATCCGGCAGCTTGCTGGCATGCGCGGCCTGATGGCCAAGCCGGACGGCTCGATCATCGAAACGCCGATCACGGCCAACTTCCGCGAGGGCCTCGACGTCCTCCAGTACTTCATCTCGACCCACGGCGCGCGGAAGGGCCTCGCGGACACGGCGTTGAAGACTGCCAACTCCGGCTATCTGACCCGCCGCCTGGTCGACGTCGCCCAGGATCTGGTGGTGTCGTCCGAGGATTGCGGCACCGTCAACGGCCTCTTCATGATGCCGCTCGTAGAAGGCGGAGACATCGTTGAGCCCCTGCGGGAGCGCGTCCTCGGCCGGGTACTGGCCGACAACGTGACCCGCCCCGGCGCTGAGGAAGTCATTCTTGAGGCCGGCGTGCTGCTGGACGAGCGCATGGTCCGCAAGCTCGAGGAGTACGGCGTGGACCAGGTCAAGGTCCGCTCCCCGATCACCTGCGAGACCCGCTACGGCGTCTGCGCCCTCTGCTACGGCCGTGACCTGGCCCGCGGTACGCGGGTCAACATCGGCGAGGCTGTCGGCGTCATCGCCGCCCAGTCCATCGGCGAGCCCGGCACCCAGCTCACCATGCGCACGTTCCACATCGGCGGCGCGGCATCCCGCGCGGCTGCTGCGACGAGCGTGGAAGTGAAGCGCCCCGGTACCGTCCGCCTGCACAACGTGAAGACCGTGCGCCACGAGAAGGGTTACCTCGTGGCAGTCAGCCGTTCCGGCGAGATCGGCGTCATGGACGAGCAGGGCCGTGAGCGCGAGCGCTACCGGATCCCGTACGGGGCAGTCATCAACATCGACGACGGCGTCAAGGTGGACGGCGGCCAGATCGTGGCCACCTGGGATCCCCACACCCACCCCGTGGTCGCGGAAGTCGGCGGTCTCCTGAAGTTCCAGGACTTCGTCGAGGGCGTGACCGTTGCCGAGCAGGTGGACGAAGTCACGGGCCTGTCCAGCTACCTGATCATGGACCCGAAGCAGCGCGGCATGAGCGGCCGGGACCTCCGTCCTACCGCCAAGCTGCTGAATGCCAAGGGCCAGGAGATCTGCTTCGCCAACACCGACATCCCGGCTGTCTACGCACTGCCGGCCGGCGCCGTGGTCACCATGGCCGACGGCGCCCGGGTGTCCGTGGGCGACGTCATCGCCCGTATCCCGCAGGAGTCGTCGAAGACCCGCGACATCACGGGCGGTCTGCCCCGCGTGGCAGATCTCTTCGAAGCCCGCAAGCCCAAGGACCCGGCCATCCTGGCCGAGTACAGCGGCACGGTGAGCTTCGGCAAGGAAACCAAGGGCAAGCGCCGCCTGATCATCACCGACGAGCGTGGTGAGAAGTACGAGGAGCTGATCCCGAAGTGGCGCCATCTGAGCGTCTTCGAGGGCGAGCAGGTGGCCCGGGGCGAGATGATCGCCGACGGCGAACCCAACCCCCACGACATCCTGCGCCTGCAGGGCGTGGAGCGCCTGGCGGACTACCTGGTGCGCGAGATCCAGGACGTCTACCGGCTCCAGGGCGTGAAGATCAATGACAAGCACATCGAAACCATCATCCGGCAGATGCTCCGGAAGGTGGAGGCTGTCCAGCCGGGCGACACGGGCCTGTTGCCCGGCGAGCAGCTGGAGCGGTCGCGGGTCATCGACCTCAACGAAACTGCCCGGGTCCAGAACAAGCAGGGGGCCCAGGTAGAGCCCCTGCTGCTCGGTATTACCAAGGCGTCCCTGGCGACCGAGTCGTTCATCTCGGCGGCTTCCTTCCAGGAAACCACCCGCGTCCTCACGGAAGCGGCGGTCAAGGGCCTCCGGGACGACCTGCGCGGCCTGAAGGAAAACGTCATCGTCGGGCGGCTCATTCCGGCCGGCACCGGCTACCGGTACCACGCCGAACAGCGGCGCACCCGGGAGCAGGAGCTGCGCATGGAGCTGCAGGGCCTGGATGCATCTCGCTCGGCGGATGCCTCCGCGGGCCTGGACGAAGAGGACGTCCCCGAGGGCCGGGGCGGCGATGCGGCACTGAACGAAGAAGCGGCCGGCGAGGGGGGCGAGTGACGCCTCCCGTCGCCCGTCTCCTCTGGTGGGCCCGGCTGGGAGGCCGGGCCTGCCTCGCTTCCCGCCCTGCGCAGCCCCCGTCGGCCTCCAAACCGGCCCCGAGGCTGGTCGCCGCCGCAGCAGTCCCCAGATCCCGGGTCGCCGGCCGGTCCGGACCCGTTAAGGGGGACCTGTCAGCCCCCCGATGCGGCCCGGCACTCCGCTTCCCTTGCTTGACACCCTTTCCGGGGGGCCAATAAACTTCGCGGTCCCGCACAGACGGGAGGATGGCTGCTGGCCCGGTGCCGGCTCGCTGTCACGAAGTACCGAATTAATTGCCGCGGCCCTGCTGATGAGGGCCGCACTCCCAACAGTCAACTGAACAGCAATCTGAACACCAACCAGGGCAGCAGGTCGATATGGCCACAGTGAATCAATTGGTCCGCAAGCCGCGCAGCGCGCCGACCTACAAGAGCAAGGTCCCGGCGCTGAATGGCAGCCCCCAGAAGCGCGGGGTTTGCACGCGGGTCTACACCACCACGCCGAAGAAGCCGAACTCGGCGCTCCGGAAGGTGGCCCGCGTCCGTCTGACCAACGGCTTCGAGGTCACCAGCTACATCGGTGGCGAAGGCCACAACCTGCAGGAGCACTCGGTGGTCATGATCCGCGGCGGCCGCGTCAAGGATCTGCCGGGCGTGCGCTACCACACGGTCCGCGGCACCCTGGACTGCGCCGGCGTGTCCGAGCGGCGCCAGGGCCGTTCCAAGTACGGCGCAAAGCGCCCCAAGAGTTAAAGAAGAGCTAAGGCGGAGTCCAAAAAATGTCCAGACGCACATCGGCGCCGAAACGGGTCATCCTTCCCGATCCGAAGCACAGCAGCGACCTGCTCGCCAAGTTCACCAACATGATCATGCGGTCGGGCAAGAAGTCCGTTGCCGAGGGGATCATCTACGGTGCCCTGGAGCGGATCGTCGAGCGCAGCGGCCAGGACGAAGGCAAGGCTGTCGAGCTCTTCGGCCGGGCCCTCGAGAACGTCAAGCCGATGGTCGAGGTCAAGTCGCGGCGCGTCGGCGGCGCCACCTACCAGGTGCCCGTCGAGGTTCGCCCCCTCCGGCGCCAGACCCTTGCCATGCGCTGGGTCATCGAAGCGGCGCGTGGCCGCACCGAGAAGTCGATGGCTCACCGTCTCGCCCACGAGATCATGGATGCGGTCGACAACCGGGGAGCCGCCGTCAAGAAGCGCGAAGACACCCATCGCATGGCGGAAGCCAACCGCGCGTTCTCGCACTACCGCTGGTAGTGCCGGCTTCCTGATGATCAGTCCTGACTGATGTCTGATTGTCAGAGAAGTACCGTGCCGCGTACGACTCCCATCGAGCATTACCGGAATATCGGTATCTCGGCGCACATCGACGCTGGCAAGACCACGACCACCGAGCGCGTCCTGTTCTACACCGGCGTTTCCCACACCATGGGCGAGGTGCATGAAGGCGCCGCCATCATGGACTGGATGGAGCAGGAGCAGGAGCGGGGCATCACCATCACCTCGGCGGCGACCACCTGTTTCTGGTCCGGGATGGACAAGCAGTTTCCCGAGCACCGCATCAACATCATCGATACGCCGGGGCACGTGGACTTCACCATCGAGGTCGAACGTTCGCTTCGGGTGCTCGATGGCGGCGTCAGTCTCTTCTGTGCGGTTCGCGGCGTCGAGTCCCAGTCCGAGACGGTCTGGCGGCAAGCAGACAGGTACGGCGTGCCGCGCGTCGCCTTCGTCAACAAGATGGACCGGCCGGGAGCCGACTTCTTTCGCGTCGTCGCGCAGATCCGCGAACGGCTTGGGGCCAATCCCGTGCCCATCCAGATCCCCGTCGGCGCCGAAGACCGCTTCCGCGGCGTCATCGACCTGGTGCGCATGCAGGCGATCTACTGGGACGAAGCCACCCAGGGCATGCGGTACGAGCTGCACGACATACCCGCCGAGCTCCTCGCCACCGCGCGCGAGCACCGTGAGCGAATGGTTGCCCAGGCGGCCGAAGCCAGCGACGAGCTGCTCGCCCGCTACCTGGAGACTGGCGACCTGCCCGCTGCGGACATCCGGAAGGGCCTCCGTCTCCGCACGCTGAAGGGCCAGGTGGTTCTCGTCACGTGCGGCTCGGCCTTCAGGAACAAGGGCGTGCAGGCCGTGCTCGATGCCGTCATCGAGTACCTGCCGTCGCCAGCCGACAAGCCGCCCGTCGTCGGCATCCTGGCCAGCAACCAGCCGGGCCAGCGCCTCGCCAGTGATGACGAGCCGTTCGCTGCGCTCGCTTTCAAGATTGCCGTCGACCCGATCGCCGGGAACCTCACCTTCTTCCGCGTCTACTCGGGCGTGCTGAATGCGGGCGACACGGTCTTCAATCCCGTCAAATCCCGGCGCGAACGGATTGGCCGTCTCCTGCAGATGCACGCCAACGACCGCCAGGAAATCGGCGAAGTGCGGGCCGGGGATATCGCGGCTGCCGCCGGCCTGGACGACGTTTCGACAGGCGACACCCTGACCGACGAGCGGCACATCATCACGCTCGAGACGATCGTGTTCCCGGAGCCTGTGATCTCCGTCGCGCTCGAGCCCCGCACCGTTGCCGACCAGGAAAAGCTCGGCCCCGCGCTGCGGAAGCTCGCCGAGGAAGACCCGACGCTGCGTGTCGGCGCTGACGCGGAGTCCGGCCAGGTTCTGATCTCCGGGATGGGCGAGCTGCACCTCGAGATCGTCATCGACCGCCTGCGTCGCGAATTCGGCGTGGAACTGAATGTTGGCCGTCCGCAGGTTGCCTACCGCGAGACGATCCGCGGGACAGTCGACCAGGAGGGCCGCTTCGTCCGGCATTCCGGCGGCCGCGGGCAGTACGGGCATGTCGTCCTCCGCCTGGAGCCGCTGCCCGTCGGGACCGGCAACCAGTTCGAGAATTCGGTTTCGGGCGACGTGATTCCCGCGGGCTACGTCCCTGCGATTGAAGAGGGGATTCGCGAGCAGATGGTGAGCGGCATCAGTGCCGGCTTTCCCCTCGTGGATATCAAGGTGACCTTGCTCGATGGCTCGCATCACGCGGGCGAATCCAGCGACGCGTCGTTCAGGATCGCCGGTGCGATGGCCTTCAGGGAAGGCTGCGCCAAGGCGGGATCTGCCCTTCTCGAGCCCGTAATGAAGGTCGAAGTTGTCACGCCCGAGCAGTTCATGGGCGACATCAGCGGCGATCTGAGCCGCCGCCGGGGAACTGTCCGCGGCGTCGATGAATCGGCCGCCGGCAAGGTCATCCGCGCCGAGGTCCCGCTCGCCGGGATGTTCGGCTACGCGACCAGCCTCCGATCCCTGAGCCAGGGCCGGGCTACCCACTCGATGGAGTTCGCCAGGTACGCCCCGGTTCCGCCCAATGTGCAGCCCGCCAACGCCCGCAAGCACTGAAAATCACTCCACCCGATAGCCAAACCAGAAGAGAGAGACCGGTCATGTCGAAAGCCAAATTTGAGCGCAAGAAGCCGCACGTGAACGTGGGGACGATCGGTCACGTGGACCATGGAAAGACGACGCTGAC
>JBEBHH010000086.1:0-4168 GCA_040080965.1 Gammaproteobacteria bacterium
GCTTCAGCCGCGACCCCCTCCCGCGAGAATCGAGTCCGCGAGTCTCGAGCGGGAGGGGGTCGCGGCTGAAGCCGCTCCTACGGGAGGTCAGTCGTTGAATCGGCGGGTGATGTCTTCGTAGGCGTCGATGCGCCGGTCCCGCAGGAAGGGCCAGCCGATCCGGAAGGCCTCGATCGCGTCGGTCTTCAGCTCGATCTCGAGGATCGCCTCGGCGTCGACCGGGCCGCGGACGAGGATGCCGCCGTCCGGCGCCACCGCGAAGCTCTGGCCCCAGAACTCGATGCCGCCGTTGCCGGTGGGGTCGGGCTCGAAACCGGTGCGGTTGATGGACAGCACGTAGCAGCCGTTCGCGACCGCGTGGGCGCGCTGCGCCAGTTCCCAGGCGTCGTGCTGCCGCTCACCGGCCTTCGCCTTCTCCTCCGGGTGCCAGCCGATTGCCGTCGGGTAGATCAGGATCTCGGCACCCTTCAGCGCGGTGAGGCGGGCGGCCTCCGGGTACCACTGGTCCCAGCAGACCAGCACGCCGAGATTGCCGGCGCCGGTGGCAAAGGAGCGGAAACCCAGGTCGCCGGGCGTGAAGTAATACTTCTCGTAGTACCGGGGATCGTCGGGGATGTGCATCTTCCGGTACTTGCCGGCGTAACCCTTGCGGCCATCGAGCACGGCTGCCGTGTTGTGGAAGAGGCCCGGCGCGCGCCGCTCGAAGAGACTGATGACGACGGTGGCGTCGAACTCCGCCGCAATCCGTGCAAACGCCTCGGTGCTGGGTCCGGGCACGGGTTCGGCCAGCGCGAAATGGGCGCTGTCCTCGCTCTGGCAGAAGTAGCGGCTGCGGAACAGTTCCGGCAGGCAGATCAGCTTTGCGCCGTTGCCAGCGGCCTGGCGCGTGAAGTCGAGCGCGCGCTGCAGGTTGTCTGCGGGGTCGGCCGAGCACCGCATCTGGATCAGGGCCGTCGGCAGCAGGTTGCCGCTCATCCGGTGCGCTCACCGTTGGCCGCGGCCACGACCGGTGCCGGGGCCGGCGCCGGCCGGGCATCGCAGTAGGTGGTGTCATTGAAGCAGGCCACGTACTGCCCGAGGATCTCCATGCCCTGGGTGGGCCGGATCAGGCCAGCGTCGATCTTGCGCTTCACGATCTCGCTCATGCGGCGGTTCAGGTCGTTCGGGAAGTACTGCACCTGGGCCAGCATCTCGTGGATGGCGGCGCCGGGTATGACGCGCTCGATCCAGAAATTGTCCGGCTCCTCCGCGTCCGCGTACACATGCACCTCGGCAACGCGGCCGAAGAGGTTGTGCGTGTCACCCATGATGTCCTGGTAGGCGCCCATGAGGAAGAACCCCAGGTAGTAGGGCCGGTCGCCCTCCAGGGAATGCACCGGCAGGAAGGTCTTGTCTTCCATGTTGGAGATGTAGTGGCTGACCTTGCCGTCGGAATCGCAGGTGAGGTCCACCAGCAGTGCCCGGCGATCGGGCTTCTCGTCGAGCCGGTCCACCGGGATGATCGGAAACGACTGGTCGATGGCCCAGTGGTCAAGGATGGACTGGAAGACCGAGAAGTCGCAGAGGTAGCGGTCGGTCAGCTTCTCCTCGAGCTCCAGGACCTCGGCGGGCGTCGGGTCGATCTCGGCCGGGCGCAGGCGGGCCAGCAGGTCCCGGGCGATGGACCAGTAGAGTTCCTCGACGGTCGCCAGTTGGCCGAGCTCGAGGTACCCGAGGCTGAACAGCGTGCGCGCCTCGATCCGGATCTCCTCGATGTCGTGGTAGGCCTCGATCAGTTCCTCGGGCTCCCGGTCGGGATTCCGCACGTTGTCGAGGATCTTGGACATGGACTCCACGGCCGGGTGAGGTTCGGCAGGCAGCTCCACCTGATCGGGTCCGCTGCGCCGGTGGCCCTCGAGCACGGGCACCAGCAGGACCGAGTGGTGCGCGGTGATCGCCCGGCCGCTCTCGGACACGATGATCGGCGTGGGCACTTCCTGGGCGTCGCACACTTCCTTGATGGCGAAGACGACGGCGTTGGCATACTCCTGCAGGCCGTAGTTGACGCCCGCCTCGCCCCGCGCGTGCCCGGCGCCGTAGCTCACGCCAAGACCGCCACCGATATCGATGTAGCGCACCTTGACGCCGCGCTGGTGCAGGGACGCGTAGATCTGCGTCATCTCCTTGAGCGCCCGCTTGAGCACCTGGATGTCGATGATCTGGCTGCCGATGTGGAAGTGCAGGAGGGCCAGCGACTCCGGCTTGCCCCGGCGCTCCAGCTCGGCGACCAGGCGGACGAGCTCGGGCACCGACAGGCCGAACTTGGAACGCGCGCCGCCGGATTCGGACCAGCGCCCGGAGCCGCGGGTGGCCAGGCGCACCCGGACGCCGAGCGTCGGGCTCACACCCTGGGCGTCGGCGAGGGCCAGCAGCGACTCGAACTCGGAGTACTTCTCCATGACCGGGATGACGTTCAGGCCGAGCCGCTGGGCCGACAGGATCAGCGACAGCATCGAGCGGTCCTTGACCCCGTTGCAGACGAGCAGCATGCCCTCCTCGGTGAGGTGGGGCAGGCAGGCGATGAGCTCGCCCTTGGAACCGCATTCCAGGCCCATGCCGTACTTGCGGCCGGCGTCGAGCACCTCCTCGACCACCTCGTGCAGCTGGTTCACCTTGATAGGGTAAACGCCGTTGTAGCGGTTGCCGTAGTTGGCCTCCTCGATGGCCGCGCCGAAGGCCTCGTTGAGCATCCGGACCCGGGACTGCAGCACGTCCTGGAAGCGGATCAGCACGGGAAACGAGATGGCGCGGCGCTCGAGCTCCTCGATGAGCTTCACGAAGTCGATGGCCAGCCGCTCGTCGCCGAACGGCCGCACGGCCGCGTGGCCCTGCTCGTTGATGAGGAAGAAGGAGTCGCCCCAGGACTCGACGCGATAGAGTTCCGCGGAATCCTCGGGCGTCCAGCGGGCTTCCCGGGCGGCGGTATCACGGGTTATCGAAACTGCGCTCTCGGCCAACGGCGTTCCTTCAGGATGGGTTCAGGGGCGGGACGAAGGTCCGGCACGACGGGTCAGGCCGGTCTGGCCTGGTCAGTTCAATTCAGTTCAGGCACTACTGGTCGAGCACACAGGCGAAGATCAGGGGCGCGACGATGGTGGCATCCGACTCGATGATGAACTTCGGCGTGTCGGCGGACAGCTTGCCCCACGTGATCTTCTCGTTCGGCACGGCTCCCGAGTACGACCCGTAGCTGGTGGTCGAGTCGCTGATCTGGCAGAAGTAGCCCCAGCGCGGGATGTCCCGGATCTGCAGGTCCTGCTCCAGCATGGGCACGACGCAGATCGGAAAATCGCCGGCGATGCCGCCGCCGATCTGGAAGAAGCCGATGGAGTGCTTCCGGCAGTTGGCCTGGTACCAGGCCGCCAGCTCCACCATGTACTCGATGCCCGTGCGCACGGTGTGCACGTTCTTCACGTCGCCCAAGATGACGTGGGAGCTGTAGATGTTGCCCAGGGTGGAATCCTCCCAGCCCGGGACGAAGATCGGCAGGTTCTTCTCGCAGGCCGCCACGAGCCAGCTGTCCCTGGGGTCGATCTGGTAGTACTGCTTCAGCGCCCCGGAACGCAGGATCCGGTAGAAGAATTCGTGGGGAAAGTACCGCTCGCCCTTGCCATCGGCGCGGGTCCACTCGTCGAGCACGGCGCGCTCGATGCGCCGGATGGCCTCTTCCTCGGGGATGCAGGTGTCCGTCACCCGGTTCAGGTGGCGGGCAAGCAGCTTCTCCTCGTCGTCGGCGGTCAGGTGGCGGTAGCCGGGAATCCGCACGTAATGGTCATGGGCCACCAGGTTGAAGACGTCTTCTTCCAGGTTGGCGCCGGTGCAGCAGATGCCGTGCACCTTGCCCTGCCGGATCATTTCGGCCAGTGACAGGCCCAGCTCGCCCGTGCTCATGGCGCCCGCCAGCGTCACGAACATGTAGCCGCCGCTGTCCAGGTGCCGCACGTAGGCGTCCGCGGCATCCACGAGGGCGGCACTGTTGAAGTGCCGGAAATGGTGATGGACGAACTTGCTGATTTCAGCCATGGGATTTCACTTCGGGGGGCAGCGAAAGCTTAGGGAATCCCGGCCCGGGGAACAACAGGAATTTCGCCGCTCCGGAGTAGGAGCGCCGACCGGCGCGACCCCCTCC
>JBEBHH010000024.1:0-51135 GCA_040080965.1 Gammaproteobacteria bacterium
ACCTCAACCCACCCCGTCTTCCGCCACGCCTGCAGCTGCTGGTTCACCACCTGCCGTGACACGCTGAGGAACCCGGCCAGCTCTGCCTGGGAGATCCGCAACTCGATCCCGCCACTGACAGGCGACCCGTGCTCCTCCGCCATCTTCACGAGCCGCCGCGCGAGCCTGGCCGGCAGCGACAGGAATGCCGACTCCTCGATCAGGTCACTCGTCCAGCGCAACCGCTTGCAGAGCAGGGCAATCAGCTGGCTCGCGAGCCGCGGCTCCCGCCCGATCAACGCCATCAGGTCCACCCGGCGCACCACGAAGAGCTCGGCGTCGGCGACGGCCTCGGCGTTGGCGGTGCGGGGGTTGCCGTCGAGGACGGCGATCTCGCCGAAGCTGTCGCCGGACTCGAGAAGGTTGAGGAACACCTGCTGCCCGCCCGGCGTGGTGGCGCTGATGCGCACCTGGCCCGAAATCAGCCCCATGAGGGAGTCGCCCGGGTCGCCTTCGGCAAAGATCCGCTGGCCGCGCTTCACGGAGCGGCGCACGGCAAGTCCTGCGAGCTGGTCCAGGGTGGTGTCCGGCAGGTCGCGGAACAGGCGGTTGGCCTTGAGGACGGCGCGGGCGGTCAGCGTCATGGGGCGACTTCCGGCTATCTGGCGGGTTGTGTCAAGTGGCTGACAGAAGCTTCCGGGGGATCGGTCCAACCTCCTTCCCAACAGCAGCGGGAACCGACCTTCACCCAACCCCCGCCAGGAGCACGACGATGAACACGATCTGCAACGACGGACTCTCCGCCAGCCTCCGCGGCCTGCTCTGCGCCGGTGTCGCCATGGCAATCACAGCCTCCTTCTCCTGGACCTTCACCTCGTCGACGACGGGCCTGAACTGGATGGGCAGCGGCGCCCTGCAGTCAGTGACCGTGGCGGCCATCAGCCGGGAGAACGCCCGTGCGGTCTGACGCGCTGGAAGTCATCGGGGGGCCGGTGCCGATCTCACCCTGCATCTGATGGTGCGACCGGACCTGTTTGTCGGGTTTTCCGGTCGCGGCTGAAGCCGCTCCTACAGGAGCGCAACCACCTCTTCGGCCAGCGCCAGGGCGGCCGTGAGACCCGGTGACTCGATCCCGTAGAGGTTCACGAGTCCGGGCACACGGTGATCCGCGGTCCGCTGGATCACGAAATCGGCACCCGGCTCCCCCGGCCCGCTCAGCTTCGCCCGGATCCCGGTGTAGCCCGGCTGCAGCCGGCTGTCATCCAGTGCCGGGTAGTAACGGCGGATCGCCGCGGCAAACTTCCCGCGCGTGTCGCCATTGAAGCTGTAGTCGATGGCCTCAAGCCACTGCACGTCCGGGCCGAAGCGGGCGGTGCCCGCCATGTCCAGCGTCACGTGAATGCCGAGTCCGCCGGTTTCGGCCACCGGGTACACGAGCCGGTTGAAGGGCGACTTGCCCGACAACGTGTAGTAGTGGCCCCGGGCGAGGTACTGGCGCGGGATCGTTGCCCGCTGCAGTCCCTCGATGGTGGCCGCCACGCCCTGGGCGTGCAGGCCGGCCGCATTGATCACCTGCCGGCAGCGGATGGCCGGATCCGGCGCGTCGGCAGTAAAGATGGCGAAGCCATCGCCCGTCCGCCCGACCCGGGTGACATGGCTGTTCAGCACCACCTGGCCACCCTTTGCCTCCAGGTCGGCCTGCAGGGCCAGCAGGTATTCGTGGCTGTCGATGATGCCGGTGGATGGCGACAGCAGCCCGCGCACGCAGTGGACGTTCGGCTCGAGCTGCGCCATTTCCGCCTGCTCGACCCAGCGCAGATCCTCCACGCCATTGGCCCGGGACTGGGCAAGGTACTTGTGCAGGATGGCGACCTCGTCGTCGGTGGTCGCGACGACCAGCTTGCCGATGCGGCGGTGACCGATGCCCTTGGCCTCGCAGTAGCGATAGAGCATGTCCCGGCCCGTCACGCACAGGCGGGCCTTGAGCGAACCGGTGGGGTAATAGAGGCCCGCGTGGATGACCTCGGAATTGCGGCTGCTGGTGCCGGTGCCAATGGCGTCCGCGGACTCGACGACTACGGCTTCCAGCCCGCGGCTGGCAAGGGCGCGGCCGACCGCCAGGCCGATTACGCCGGCGCCTATGATGACCGCGTCGACGGTGTCCATGGGGGGGCGCGCGCGAACGCGCTCCTACAGTGCGCGGCTCTTCACGAAGGCGCCGGGCGCATCTTCGAGCACCGTCAGCTTTGCGTCGCCCGGCCTGCGGGCCGGCACCATCCCGCCGGACTGGGGCGCGAGCCACGCATCCCAGTCGGGCCACCAGCTGCCGGCGTGCTCGACGGCGCCGCGCAGCCAGGGGTCCATCTCCCAGGGCTCGGCCGGGTTCAGCCAGAACTGGTACTTGTTGGCGTCGGGCGGGTTGATGACGCCGGCGATGTGGCCGGAACCGGCGAGCACGAAACGCACCGGCCCCGAGAAGTTGTGGCGCGCCTTGAACACGGAACGGAACGGCGCGATGTGGTCCTCCCGGCAGGCCTGCAGGTACACCGGCACGGTGACCTTGGTCAGGTCGATGGGCACGCCGGCCAGCGTGACGGCGCCGGGCTTCACCAGGTTGTTGTGCAGGTACATCTGCCGCAGGTAGAAGAGGTGCATCCGGCGCGGCATGCGGGTGGCGTCCGCGTTCCAGTGCAGCAGGTCGAAGGGCTGGGGCTCCTTGCCGAGCAGGTAGTTGCTGACGAAGAAGGACCAGATCAGGTCGTTCGACCGGAGCATGTTGAACGTCGTGAACATGGCCTGGGCTTCCAGGTAGCCCTTCTCGCCCATCATCTGGTCCAGGTTGTCGAGCTGCTTCTCGTCGATGAACACGGCCAGGTCGCCGGGTTCCGAGAAATCCACCTGGGCCGTGAACATGGTGGCCGTCTTCAGGCGCTGGTCGTTGATGCCGGCCAGGTAGCCCAGCGCGACGCCGATCAGTGTGCCGCCGATGCAGTAGCCGAGGCCGTGCACCTCGTGCTCGCCGGTGGCCGCCTCGACGGCATCCAGCGCCGCGATGACGCCCCCGGTCAGGTAGTCCTCGAACTCCTTGTGGGCCAGGGTCTCGTCCGGGTTCACCCAGGACACGACGAACACCGTGTAGCCCCGGGACACGGCCCAGCGCACCAGCGACTTCTTCGCGGTCAGGTCCAGGATGTAGTACTTGTTGATCCAGGCGGGGACCATGAGTATCGGCGTGCGGTGCACCTGCTCCGTGGCCGGCTCGTACTGGATCAGCTGGATCAGGTCGTTCTGGAACACCACCTTGCCGGGCGTGGTGGCCAGGTTGCGGCCCAGCTCGAAGGCGTCGGGGTCGCTCATGGTCATCCGCAGCTGGCCATCGCCCCGCTGCAGGTCCCGCTGGAAATTCTCGAGGCCCTTGCGCAGGTTCTGGCCCTGGGTCTCGAAGGTGGCGCGCAGCACTTCCGGGTTCGTCCAGACGAAATTGCTGGGCGCGAACGCGTCGGCGAACTGGCGCGTGTAGAAGTCCACCTTCTTCGCGGTCAGCGGGTCCAGGCCCGCCACCGTGGACATGGTGTCGACCAGCCAGCGGGACGTGATCAGGTAGGACTGCTTCAGGTAGTCAAAGAGCGGGTTCTCGTTCCAGTCCGGGTGCCGGAACCGGCGGTCGCCCTTGTCGGGTTCGGCGACCGGCGGCACAGCACCCTGGCCCATGGCATTGCCAACCATGGACGCCGACATCTGCTGCCAGAGCTGCATGTGCT
This sequence comes from Gammaproteobacteria bacterium, assembly GCA_040080965.1. Classification (GTDB taxonomy): domain Bacteria; phylum Pseudomonadota; class Gammaproteobacteria; order Steroidobacterales; genus SHZI01. The sequence goes on from JBEBHH010000024.1 coordinate 3,741, forward strand.
GCTGCCACAGCTGGAGGTTTGCCTGGATCAGCTTCGCGGGATCCATCATCAGCTGCTGCGCCGCTGCCTGCATGGCCGGACCGGCATTCAGCGGGTCGGGATTGGCGGGGGCCTCGAGGCCGAAGGCGGCGCGGGCGGTCGGGGTCTTCATCAGCTCGGCGAACATGGCCTGGGCCTTGCCCGTCAAGTCGGCGAGTTCCCGGGCGAAGGCCGCCGGATCGGGTGGAGGGAATTTCGGTTCAGCGGCTGACAATCGCGGTGCTCATTCCTTGGTGTGGTCACTGGCCTTGGTGTGGTCGCCGGCCTTGGGGCTTTCGTCGCCGGGCCCGGTCCGGGGGGTGAGCATGTCCAGGAAGGATTTCTGGAGCTGGCCCCAGGACTCCATGTTCTTCTGGGCGAGGGACTGCATGGTGCCGCCGAAGGGCGTCATGCCCATGGTCTTCTGGATCTGGTCCTGCAACGTCTTCTGCTGGCTCATGAACATCTCGACGCTGCGCTCCAGGTAGCCGCCCATGAGTTCCTGCAGCGGATTACCGTAGAAGCGGATGATGTGCTTCAGCATGTCGGCCGAGAGTATGGGCCGCCCCCCCTGCTCCTGCTCCGAGATCACCTGCAGCAGGATGCTGCGCGTGATGTCCTGGCCGGTGGTGTCATCGATGACCATCACATCCTCGCCGCCGGCCACGAGCTGGCGAATCCCGTCGAGGGTCACATGGCGGCTGGCCTCCGTGTCGTAGAGCCTGCGGTTGGCGTATTTTTTTATTGTTCTTGGCATGGCGACCCTGCTGACTGATTGACGGGCTGTACGAAGCGAGGTTCTGCGCTGCAAGAATACTACTCTACTGCCGTCGGAGCCCCGTAGGAGCGGCGACCGCCGCGACCGCGGCTTATCGTTAAGTGGGGGTCGCGCCGGTCGGCGCTCCTGCAGGCAAAAAGAAAAGGGGCGGCAGCCGATGGCCACCGCCCCTTAAAGGGGGATTCTCAGTCGTTATCGGGGGTCGTCTTTAGGCAGCCTTTGCCTTGGCGGCGGGGGCCTGCATCGTGCCCTGGGTCGCGGCCTGGGTGGCGGTCTGCACCGCCGTCTGGGCCTTGGCCTGGAAGGCGCTCAGGATGTCCATGTATTCCTGGGACCGGCGGACGAGCTGGTCGCCGAACAGGCGGGCGTGCTCCATCTGCTTGGCCAGGTACTGGGTGTAATCCGGCGTCTGGGTGGGCAGGCGGGCCTGCTCCACGGCGAAGTTGATGTAGTCGCCCAGCACCGCGTAGTTCTGGCGGGAGAGGCGCTCGAAAGCGTCGGCAGCCATGCCGTTGGCGGCGCGGACAGGCTCGAGGGCTTCCTTCTGGAAGCCGAGGAAATTGGCGAACTGATCGTTCTGGGTCGTCATGTCAGGGTTACTCCTTGATGTAGGCCACGCGCCCAATGGGGGGCGAGGCACATCATAGGGGCTGGACTTGTGCAGCGCAAGAGGATTTTCATGATTCACCTAAGTCACTGGTAGTAAAGACCTATGACCCTATAACGCGGGCACTCCAAGGGCCGCAATAACGCATCGCACAGGCCCGGGCGCTGACGCAAAAGTGACATCCGCCTGTCACCCCCGTGCAACGGCGGGCGCCGACACTGGCCGCCTTAAAGGTAGCCAGTCCGCACCGGCCGGGAGTCTTCAACAGGATGAACACACCAATCCGCGGGAATGGAATCCCGACCTGGCCCGAAGCACTGCGCCGGGCTGCGCTACCTGCCCCCTCCGCTCACGGTCACCCCGCCTGCCCAACCGTCGCCGCGCCCGTCCGGACCTGGCGCGCCTGCCACCTGGAGAACTCCGCGCATGGAACACGAACTGCTCCGCTACCTGCTGGCCGCATTTCCAAAGAGCTTGCCCGGGCCGCCGCCTGAGCCCGGCGACGACGACTGCCTGGTGATTCACGGCTACCGGGTGCCCTTCGAGTCGCCCGTGGATGACGTGATGCTGGGCATCCTTGCCGACTTCCGTCGCGGCGGGTTCCGTAGCGAAGCGCCTACCGGCATTGATCGCCGCTGAAGCTGCTCCTACGGGGGCGCTGCCGGCAGCGCGAAGAGCAACAACGCCGGCAGCGCCGCGAACGCGACCAGGGTCGAGATCACGATGGCGCCGGCAATGTCCTCGGGGTGCCGGTCGTAGCGGGCAGCCAGCAGGTAGTTGAAGACGGCGACAGGCATGGCGCTCTGCACGAGTACCACGCCCCGTTCGATGCCGGTCAGGCCGAACGCCACCGTGATGGACCAGCCCACGAGCAGGCCGAGTCCGAGCCGGGCCGCGGCGAGGCTGGCGGCAACGGGCAGGCGCTGCACCTTGAAGCTCCCGAGCGCGTGCCCCAGGGCAAGCATCATCAGCGGAATGGCGAAGCCCGCCAGCAGCTCGATGGTGTTGCCGAGCCAGAGAGGCAACCGGGTGTCCGTGGCGAGCAGGGCAACCCCGAGGACAGCCGCGTAGTTCACCGGCGTCGTGAGCAACGTGCGCCAGACCGGTTGCCGTCCCTGGAACAGCGGCCCCGCAAGGAACTGGGAAACCGAGCCCACCAGGTAGAAGCCGATGGCGAGTCCGAGTCCCTGCTTGCCGAAGGCGAAGAGACAGAGCGGCAGGCCCAGATTGCCGGCATTGCCGAAGGCGACTGGGGGCAGGTAGCTCCGCAGGGGCTGGCCCAGCGCGCGAAGGATGATTGCACCGGCCAGCACGCACACCAACAGCGCCAGCACGGCGTACCCGATCATCGAGACGAAGAGCCCCGCATCGGCCTCGAGCTGCAGGGTGCCGTTCAGGATCAGGCAGGGCACGCCGATGTTCATCACGAGGGCGGTGAGGAACTCCCGCTGGAACGGCACGCCGAGGCGGGCCCAGCCGTAGCCGAGGAGCGTGACGAGGAAGACCGGCGCGAGGATGGGGATCAGTTGGGCGTACATGCGTCGGGTATGCTAACGGAATGCACGCGACGAACACCTACGGGGCCCTGTCCCGCACGTTTCACTGGGCCATTGCCGGGCTGTTGCTGCTGCAGATCCCGCTGGCGTTCTACATGGTTGACCAACCGCTGGGGCCGGACAAGCTCGGCAATTACGCCACCCACAAGGCCATCGGCCTTCTGATCTTCTCGGTGACGGCGCTGCGCCTTGCGTGGCGACTGACCCATCCGGCGCCAGCCCTTCCCGACGGGACGCCGGGCTGGCAGCGCTTCGTTGCCCGGCTCACCCAGGTCCTGCTGTACACGCTGATGTTCCTGATGCCGGTCACGGGGCTGCTGCGCTCCCAGGCGGCGAACTTTCCGGTCAGCTTCTTCGGCTGGTTCACCGTGCCGACCATCGTCGGCGTGAACGAGGAGTTCTCGAAGGGCATGTCGGCCGCGCACGAGGCGCAGGCCACGGTCCTCCTCGTGCTCGTCAGCGCGCACGCGCTCGCCGCCCTCCATCATCACTTCGTCCGCAAGGATGGCGTGCTGCGGTCCATGCTGCCGTTGACGGCGCGGAGCCGGTCGTGAAGAGGGCGACCGCAGGAGCGGCTCTAGCCGCAACCCTCTGGTTTGGGGTCGCGGCTGAAGCCGCTCCTACAACCCCCGCCGTCTACGAGCTGATCCCCGCCGGCAGCTCCCTCGGCTTCACCGCCGTCCAGCAGGGGGCGAAATTCGAGAGCCGGTTCGAGACTTTCACGGCCCGTGTGAGCTTCGACCCGGCCAGCCCCCAGACGGGCCGGATCACGGCGCGAATCGACCTGGCGTCCGTGGACACCGGCAACCCCGAGCGCGACGAGGTCCTGAAGGGCGCTGACTGGTTCAACCTGGCCCGGTGGCCCCAGGCGGTCTTCTCCGCCGGGCAGATCGTCCGGGACGGGGAAGGATTCCTGGCCCGCGGCACCCTCGCGCTCCGGGATGTCACCGGACCCGCCACCTTGAAGTTCCGCTGGACGCCGGCGGCCCAGGGCCAGCCGGCCCGGCTGGCGGGCTCCGCGGTGCTCGACCGGCTGGCCTTCGGGGTCGGCCAGGGCGAGTGGCGGGACACCAGTTACGTGGGCAACCGGGTGGAGGTCCAGGTGGATATCCGGCTCCGGCCAGTCCCGGCCAGTGATAAATCAGTGTCGATAATAGGCAATACTCCGAATGCCAGGTAATACTATAAAAATCAAAACTTTAGATGGCCATACCCTGGACGGCTACCTGGCGTCGCCCGCCGGCACGCCGACGGCCGGCCTGCTGGTGCTCCAGGAGATTTTCGGCGTCACGGCCCACATGCGGCACGTCACCGACGAGTTCGCCCGGCACGGCTTCCTGGCCCTGGCGCCCGCCCTCTTCGACCGGGTCAAACCGGGCACCGAGCTGCCCTACACCCGTATCGACGAGGGCCGCACGCTGATGCAGAAGCTGCCCATCGATGACGTGGCCAGCGACCTCGCCGGGTCGGTCGCGGCGCTCCGTGCCCGGCTCCCGGCCGGCATGAAGGTGGGCGCCGTCGGCTATTGCTGGGGCGGGGCCATCGCCGACCTGGCCGCCTGCCGCGCCGGCGTGGACGCCGCCGTCTCCTACTACGGCCGGGCCAACGTGGGCTGGCTGGACGAGAAGCCCCGCTGCCCGATCCTCTATCACTTCGGCGCGAAGGACCCGCTGATCCCGCCGGAGATCGTGGCGCAGATCCGGGACGGTCGGCCGGGTGCCCCCGCCTTCGTCTACCCCGAGGCCGGCCATGGTTTCAGCTGCGACGAGCGGCCCGAGTTCCACGAGCCAAGCCACCGGGTCGCGCTGGAGCGGACGCTCGCCTTCTTGGGGCAGCATCTGGCCCGGTAGTCCGGCCGCGGGGCGACCAGCCAGCGGTTCGCTGCGCAGCGGACCCCCTGCTTCGTTGCATCCGGGCCTTGCGCCCGCCTCGAAGGGCTGGTTAATAGCACTTCCTTCCGCATGCCGATCAGGAGCCGCCGAATGTCCGACACTCAAGGGTCCAAGCCAGCGCCGGATGCCGCCCGCCCGGGCGAAGGCCTCGACCGGCGCCAGCTGCTGACGGCGGCCGCCGGCATCGCGGCCTCCCTCGGCATATCGGTCGCGGCGCCCACACCGGCGGAGGCGGCGGCGAAGTCCCGCACCTGGCCAGCCCGGGACGTGGGGCCCTTCGACAGCTTCCGGGACTACGTGAAGGCGCTGGAAGACCGGGGTCTCGTCATGCGCGTGAAGCGCCTCGACCAGGACCAGTACGAGATGACCGCGCTCACGTACAGGCTGATGGACGAGTTCGGCTGGTACGGCGCACCCGCCCTGCTGGTGGAGGAGATCAAGCAGGACGGCCGCTGGATGAAGGGGCCCGTCATCACGAACCACCAGGGTCACTGGGACACCGAGGCCATCATCTGGGGGCGGGAGCCCATCCCCGGCAAGGGCCCTGAAACCTACCGGGAGACCATCAAGTTCCTGCTCGACGGCGCGGAGGCCCGCGAGGGCAAGACCCCGTCCATCCCGACCAACCCCGTGACGGCCGACAAGGCGCCGATCAAGGAAGTGATCCTGCGCGGCGAGCAGTGCAATGTCCTGGACTTTGCCTTCATCAAGTCCAACCCGGCCGACTCGAACCGCTACGTCAACACGGCGTCCGTGTTCACCGAGGACAAGGAACTCGGCATGAACTTCGGCACTTACCGCTGCGAGATCAAGGGTCCGCGGCTGATGGGCGTGAATCCGGAGCCCGGCCAGCAGGGCTGGAAGATGTTCATGAAGAAGATCGAGCGGGGCGAGAAGCGCTGCCCGATCGCACTGGTGATGGGCAACGACCCCATCGGCTGGTTCATCAGTTCGTCCGTGGTGTCGAAGAGCGGCGCCGACGAGCTGGCCATCGCCGGCGGCTTCCGCAACAAGGCCGTCGACGTGGTGAAGTGCGAGACCAACGACATCATGATCCCGGCCAACGCCGAGCTGGTCATCGAGGGCGAGGTGCTGCTCGACCAGATGCAGCCCGAGGGTCCCTTTGGAGAAATGTACGGCTACCTCGGACTGAAGAAGGAAGAAAACTTCGTGATGGAGGTCACCTGCATCACGCACCGCAAGCAGCCCTGGATCCTGAACCAGTTCACCGGGGTGACGCGCGGCTTCTGCACAGCGCCGCTGGAGGCGTTCTCGTTCTATCGCCTGAAGAAGGCCGTGCCCAACGCCGTCGCCTTTCACTCGCCCGTCGAGTGGACCGGCATCGGCATCCTGTCCATCGACAAGACCGGGCCCCAGCAGGGGCTCGAGGCGGGCAGGAAGATCGCGAGCTTCGTGCCCATAACGAAGGCGTGCATCGTGGTGGACCGGGATGTGGACGTGCTGAACCGCACCGAAGTGATGCAGGCGGTCGGCGCGCGCTGGCAGCCGTACCCGGGAGCCGAGATCATCAAGGAAGCCCGGGGCATGGCGCTGGACCCGAGCTCACCCAAGCGGCCGATGAGCAGCAAGATCGTGATCGACGCCACGCGCCAGCTGCCCGAGGAAGGCGGCCCGAAGTTTTACCCCGAGCGGAACCGCGATCTGCTGACGAAGCTGGCGCCGGAGTCGTTCAATATCGTCGAGCGGAACTGGGACCAGTATCTCAAGGGCTGGAAGCGGGACGCCTAGCTCCGGGCCGACGTGACGGCCACGGCGATCTCGTAGCAGCCGTCGCGGAAGGTCTCGGAGTAGTCCACCACCCGGACCGCACGGCTCCGGCCGATCAGCTCGGTCCGCACGGTGCAGCCGGTGAGATATGACCGGCGCAGCGCGAGGCGCTCGCCAGCCCTGTCGCGATCGAGGCTCAGCAGGTGGGTCTCTGTCATCGTCATCGGCATAGCCCTGATCCTCCGTCGGATGCAGGAAACCAGGAGCGCCAAGGATCATCCGCCCGGATGAAATCCTCGCGTCAGCCGGATGACGAACTGGTTTTGGTCAGCGGGGGTCGAAGTTTTCGGCGAAGTCGCCCCAGATCTGGGGCCAGTACTCACGCCGGGATTCTTCCGAGGCCTTGCTGGCGAGTTCCCGGAGCATCCGGTGGTCGGTGGTGGTGAGCCTGGAGTTTTCCGTCCGGCTCACGAGCTGAATCGCCTGCAACGTCGCCTGGTCCTGCACTGCCCATCACCCCTACAGTCCGTTCCGCATCCGGACTTTTGTTGCGACTGAGCCTAGCACCGCGCGGCCCTCGTCTTCTACCTCGTTGCGGGCCTGCAACGCCGCCCCGGCTCTCCTCAGTCGCCGAGGTAATAGTCCACCGTCGTGACCACGCGCACCTTCTTGAATTCAGGGGAAAACTGGTCCCGGTCCTCGATCGAGAACAAGCCCTGCTGGGCGGTGCGGATGGCACCCACCTTGCTGCCGGAGTCCTTGGCGAACTGCTCGGCCGCACGGCGGGCATCCTTCGTGGCCTCGGCGATCATTTCGGGCTTGATCCTGTCGAGTTCGGTGAACAGGTACTGGGTGTTGTACTCGTAGCTGCGGATCACGGCGACGCCCTGCTTCACCAGCTCGCCACTGCGCTCGATGGCCTTCCTGGCCACGTCGATCTTGTCCGTGCGGACGGTGACGGTGACCTCGGCGGAGTAGCGGTCGAGCTGCCGCCCGTCGCCGCGCATGCCCTGGGCTTCACGGTCCTGCACGCGGGGGGCCGAGACCGTGATCTGCTCTGCGGGAAAGTCGCTGGCAAGAAACGCGCGAACCTTGGTGACGCCGTCGTCGGCCTTGCGCTGCAGGTCGCCCAGCTCGTCGGACGTGACGGTGAAGACGATGGGCCAGAGCGCGAGGTTGGCGGGCACCTGGCGCTCGGCCAGGCCGCGCACCGACACCGCACGCTGGCTGGCGCGGGCCTGGATCAGCGCTTCGCCGATGAGGTAGCCGGCGACGACGATGCCGAGGGCAAGGGCGATGGCCGGGAGGGTGTTGCTCTGGTTTTCGTTCATGACGCTGATGCCTCATCCACAACGTGGTGCCGGAGTATACCGATGCCGCTGATCTCCACCTCGACGGTGTCGCCCGCCCTCAGCCAGCGCGGCGGCGTGCGGGCAAAGCCGACGCCGCTGGGCGTGCCGGTGGCGATGATGTCGCCGGGGTTCAGCGCGCAGAAGCTCGAGCAGTACTCGATGATGCGCCGCACCCCGAAGCACAGGTCGCTGACGGGCGCCGCCTGCAGCACCTCGCCGTTCACCCGGGTTTCCAGCCGCAGTGCGTCCGGATCGGGTATCTCGTCGGTGGTCACCAGCCAGGGCCCGCAGCCGCCCGTGGCGGGAAAATTCTTGCCCGGCGTGAACTGCGTGGTGTGCCGCTGCCAGTCCCGCACCGAGCCGTCGAGAAAGCAGGTGTAGCCCGCCACGTGATCCAGCGCGCTGTCGGCGCTCACCTGCCGGGCGGTCCTGCCGATGACGATCGCCAGCTCACCCTCGTAGTCGTACTGGCTCGAGATCCGGGGCCGCACGATGGGCTCGCCGTGGCCCACGAGCGTGTCGGGAAAGCGGGTGAAGAGCGTCGGGTAGTCCGGCTTCTCCCGGCCCATCTCGTGGATGTGCTCCAGGTAGTTGATGCCCACGCAGAGGATGCGTGCCGGTTCCGGGATCACGGAAGCAAACCGGAGCCCGTCGACGCGCCGGGCCGGCACGGCGGCCAGCGCGGCCAGGATGTCCCGGGGCGTGCCGGCGGCCAGCAGGCTGCGCAGGTCGGGAAACTGCTGGCGCAGGGCCGGCGTTGCCAGCCGGGCGCCCCCGTCGGGGACGCCCTCCAGGGCCTCGATCAGGCCCCAGGTCCGCGTCGCCCCGTCGTTGATGCTTGCCAGTTTCATCTGTCCGGTTTCATGGGGCCATTCTCCTTGCCGTATCATGGCACGGGCCCATGCTCGAACTCACCGACACCAGCCTGCTCCGCACCCGTGCCTATGTCGCCGGGAAGTGGCTCGATGCAGCCACGGGCGGCACGGTCGCCGTCACCAATCCGGCCACCGGCGAACAGCTCGGCACCGTTCCCGACTGCGGCGCAGCCGAAGCGCGCGCCGCCATCGAGGCCGCCGACGCTGCGCTGCCGGCCTGGCGCTCGCGCACGGCGAAGGATCGCGCGGCGCTGCTGCGGAAACTCCACGACCTGCTGCTGGCAAACCAGGATGACCTGGCGCGGATCATGACCGCCGAGCAGGGCAAGCCCCTGGCGGAGGCCCGGGGCGAGATTGCCTACTCGGCAAGTTTCCTCGAATGGTTCAGCGAGGAGGCGAAGCGGGTCTACGGCGACGTCATCCCCGGCCACGCGAAGGACCGGCGCATCGTCGTCATCAAGCAGCCGGTCGGCGTCGTTGCGGCAATCACGCCATGGAACTTCCCGTCGGCGATGATCGCCCGCAAGCTTGCCCCCGCGCTGGCGGCGGGCTGCACCATCGTGATCAAGCCGGCGACCCAGACCCCCTACTCCGCGCTGGCGCTCGCGGAGCTGGCGCACCGGGCCGGCATCCCGCCCGGGGTCGTCAATGTGGTCACCGGCAACGCCCGCGCGATCGGCGGCGAGATGACCGGCAACGCGCGCGTCCGCAAGCTGACGTTCACGGGCTCCACGGCCACCGGCAAGCTGCTGCTCGCCCAGTGCGCCCAGACCGTGAAGAAGGTATCCATGGAGCTGGGCGGCAACGCGCCGTTCATCGTCTTCGACGACGCCGACCTGGACGCGGCGGTGGCCGGCGCCATCGTCAGCAAGTACCGGAATTCGGGACAGACCTGCGTGTGCGCCAACCGCCTGCTCGTGCAGGACGGCGTCTACGACGCCTTCGCCCGCAAGCTGGCGGACGCGGTGGCGAAGCTGCGCGTGGGCGACGGCCTCAAGGGCGAGCAGGACCAGGGCCCGCTCATCGACGCGGCTGCCGTCGCCAAGGTGGAGGAGCACATTGCCGACGCGCTGGCCCAGGGCGCCCGGGTGCTCACCGGCGGCAAGCGCCACGCACTCGGCGGCACGTTCTTCGAACCCACCGTCCTGACCGGGGTGACGCCAGCCATGCGGGTGGCGCGTGAAGAGACCTTCGGCCCGCTGGCGCCGCTGTTCCGCTTCCGGACGGAAGCCGGGGCGATCCAGTTCGCCAACGACACCGAGTTCGGCTTGGCGGCCTACGTCTACACCCGGGATCTCGGCCGCAGCTGGCGCGTGCCCGAGGCGCTCGAGTACGGCATGGTGGGCCTCAACACCGGCCTCATCTCCACCGAAGTGGCCCCCTTCGGGGGTGTCAAGGAATCCGGTAACGGCCGCGAGGGCTCCAAGTACGGCATCGCGGACTTTCTGGAAATCAAATATCTCTGCATTGCAGGGGTAGACCCCCTGTAGGAGCGCCGACCGGCGCGATCGGCAAGTCCAATGAAACCACCCCAGGGCAAAGGCGCCCGCCTCACTGAAGGCCCCGTCAGCAAGGCCATCTTCTCACTCATGCTGCCGATGATGCTCGGCATGCTGGCCATCGTCGTGAACAACGTGGCGGGGGCCTTCTTCGTCGCCCGCATCAGCACGGACCAGCTCGCGGCGATCAGCTTCACCTTCCCCGTCAGCTTCATCGTCGGCGCCATCGCGATGGCGCTTGGCGTCGGCACGTCGTCGGTGGTGTCGCGGCTCTTCGGCTCGGGCAACCGGGATGAAGTGAAGCGCATCACCGCCCACGCCATGATGCTGGGCGTGATCTGCGGCATCGTGGTGCTGATCATCGGCCTGAACACCATCGACCCGCTGTTCCGCCTGCTGGGTGCGGACGAGAAGGTGCTGCCGTTCATTCACCGCTACATGCAGATCTACTACTGGGGCGGCATCTTCCTGGTGGCGCCGATGATCGCCAACTCGGTGCTGCGCGCGTCCGGCGACGCGAAGCGCCCGGCCATGATCATGACCACCGCCGCCGTCCTGAACGTGATCATCGACCCCATACTCATCTTCGGCCTCTTCGGCTTCCCGCGGATGGAGATCGAGGGCGCGGCGCTCGGTGGCGTGCTGTCCAACGCCATCACCATGTGTGCCTCGGCCTTCTTCGTGGTCTACCGGGAAAAGCTGGTGGATTTCCACCACCTGGCCATGGACCAGATCATGGATTCCTGGCGCCGGATCCTGCACGTGGGCCTGCCCTCGCTGACGAGCAGCCTGGTGGCGCCCGTGACCTCGGCGTTCATCACCAGCCAGATCGCCAGCTATGGCCCGGAATCCGTGGCCGGATTCGGCATGGCGTCGCGGCTCGAGGGCCTGACCGTCCTGGCGATGATGGCGCTCTCGGCCGCCATGACGCCCTTCGTCGGCCAGAACTTCGGCGCCAAACGCCTGGACCGGGTGCGGGAGGGCGTCAACTTCGCCTACCGCTTCTCACTGATGTACGGCGTGGGCGTCGCCATATTCATGCAGCTGTTCGGCGGCTTCATCGCCGGCCTGTTCGGCCTGCAGGGCACGGCGAAGGACACCGCGCTGCTCCACATGCACATCGTGCCGCTCAGTTACATGGCGCTTGGCTGCGGCATGACGGTGAACGGCGCGCTGAACGCGCTGGGCAAGCCGATGGCCGCCATGTGGGTGTCCATGTCGAGGACCATCGCGGTGTACGCGCCGCTGGCCTGGGTGCTGTCGCACTTCTTCGGCATCATCGGCATCTTCATTGCCGCCGCCAGTGCCAACTTCATCTCGGGCGGCATCGGCGCACTCTGGTTCCGCTTCGCGCTCCGGGACACCATGGCGAAGCAGACGCCCAAGCCGCCGGAAGCGTCAGGAACTCCGGACGCGGCTGGCCAAAGGGCTTAGACGGGGGGCGTAACGGGGGTCGTAGACCGGGTCGAGGACGATCAGTCGTCGGTCGGCGGGGGCGTGGCGCCCTTCTTCTTGCGTCCCGGGCTCAGCTGCACGCGGCCAGTCTTGCCGCGGCGGCGCTCGTTCAGCCGGTCGATGATTTCCAGGACGGCCCGCTCGGTGCTGGCGCGGCTGCCGGCGAGCTGGCCCACGATGGTGTTGTGGCCCTGGGTAATGACGTAGCGGTGCCAGTTTTCGGTGTCTGCGCCGGCCGGTGCCTCGGACTTGACGATGGACTTGAGCGTGAAGGGCTCGTCGTCGAGGGGGTTGGGCTTGCGGGCGGGGGCGCTGGAGGGAACCATGCGCCACCATACGCCAGTTCCCGCCCGGTGGCGATTCTGGCGGCCGGGGGCGCTGCGGCGTGGGCGAAGAGCCTGTGAAAACCGCGTCAGGACTGGCCCCAGGCGCTATTCTTGAACCCCGGCACAGACGCGCCCGCGCAGGCGATTTAACCTTTTCCGCACCATGGAGAACCGCCGCAACCTCTATCGCATCCTGCACGTCCAGCCGGACGCGCCGGAGGAAATCATCCAGTCCAGCTACCGGACCCTGATGATGAAGCTGCGCCGGCACCCGGACCTGGGGGGCGATCATTTCACCGCCACGCTGATCAACGAGGCCTACTCGGTGCTCAGCGATCCCGGGAAGCGCGCCGCCTACGACGAGGCCTGGCGTTCGGTCGCGGCGAGCCCGGACGAGGCAGCCGCTCCGCCGCAGGCGCCCGTGCCGGCCTGCCCGTTCTGTGGCGCCGCCCACGGCTTCGCGGGCCGGATCCACTCCACCGCCACCTGCACCACCTGCAACTCGCCGCTGGCGCCCGCCGCGCGGGACCGTCTCGATTCCGGCCAGCGGGCAGTCAGCCGCGTGCCGCGCCAGATCAGCCTCACCTACTTCACGGGCTGGCCGGGCCAGGGACCGTTCGCGGGCGAGACGCGGGACCTGTCGCTGCACGGCCTGCGCTTCGTGGCGAATGCGGCGCTGCCGGTCACGAAGGTCATCAAGGTGGACTGCGAGGCGCTGGTCGCGCTCGCCCGGGTGGTGGCCTGCACCGAGAACGACCAGCGCGACTGGCGCTGGCTGGTCCGCGCCGAATACCTGACCGTCCGCTTCCGCCGTTCGCGAGGCGGCTTCCTCGCCACCCGCGCGTGAATTGGGGACAGATCTATTTTCCCGGCGCCCCCAGGAAAATAAATCTGTCCCCAATTCACTCCATCGCGAGCAGTGCGTTCAGCGTGCCCGTGACCACCAGGTCCTGCTGGACCTCGGGGGTGATCGTGGCAGTCCACTCTTCCTTGTAGGTGCCACCGACGAAGGAACCGAACTGCATGTGGATGCCACCCGGGATCGGCACCCAGGTGCTGGTGGCGGGGAACAGGTTGCGGTACTTCTCGAACTTTTCCGGCGGACGGCCGTCGGCCGTCGCCCGGTGGATGTGCCACACGGGGTACCGCAGGTCCACCAGCGTGTCGCTCTCCGCCGGCCGGGAATCCCAGATGATGAGGCCGGCCAGGTCGTCGGGATGCTGGTGGGCGTAGCGCGCCGCCATGGCGCCGCCCATTGAATGGCCCGCGATCACCCAGCGCTTCACGCCGGGAAACGCGGCGCGGACGTCGTCCGCCCTGTTGATGCCGAAGATGGCCATGTTGAGCGGCATGGGCACGGCCACCACCAGGTAGCCCCGGTCCGCCACACGGCGCAGCACCGGGGAATAGCCCCGCACGTCGCAGCCGGCCCCCGGGTACAGGATCACACCGGTTTCCGGCAGGTCACCCGCCGGCCGGAAGACGATGAACTCGCCATCCTCGACCCCAACCCGGCCATCGGACTGCAGGGCCGCGACCGCGGCCGGCGCGGGCGTGGCCTCATTCGCCTTGGACCAGGCCAGCCAGCCGCCCATGACCACGACGAGCGTGACGACGAGCCCGCCGATGCCGTACTTCAGGAACTTCTTCATCGGCCGGCTCTTCGGCGGCCGAACGCGGCCAGGAGCAGCAATGACCCCAGCACCAGACCGTCGATGGCGGTGTATTCCCAGCTGACCTGTCCGCGGGCCTGGAGCGAGAACCCCAGAAGTGCGACGCACGCAGCAAGCGGTGCGGCAGAAGGGGACGACGTCGGTCGGGATTTCTGCATTGTTCGGGTCCGTCCTCGGGAGCCGGAAGAATAACCCAGGTCTTCGCGGGGATTCGCCCGCGTGCGGGCAAATCCCGCGCAACGCAGCGCTTTCCCGGGTCGCCGCCGGCGGGACCGGATTGCTTTGATACGCCTCCGCCATCAGTCGCTGTCCCCGGAGGCAGTCATGCAGCATCCCCGACTCGTCGCGTCGAAGCCCACCCACCGCCGATGGCCCGGTTGCGCCGGTCCGGGCACCGCCGCCACGGCGGGCCTGCTGCTCGCCGCGCTGGCGTTTTCGCCCGGCGCCGGCGCCACCGCCGTGGGACGGGTCGCTGCCGAGTTCGGCGTGGACCCGGCGGGTGCCGCCATCTACGTCGTGCCAATCGGCGTGGCGGCCGGGCGCGGCGGGTTGCGACCGAACATCGGCCTGCGATACGCCAGTCACGACACGGATGGGCTCGCGGGCGCGGGCTTCACGGTGACCGGGCTCTCGCGCATCACCCGCTGCCCGCTCACGATCGCCGTGGATGGCCGTGTGCAGGGCGTGCGGTTCACCACCGGAGACCGTTTCTGCCTGGATGGCCAGCCACTCGTGCTGGTGGCAGGCACCTACGGGGCGGACGGCGCGGAGTACCGCGCCGAGGTCAACAACCTGCAACGCGTGATCTCACGCGGCCGGCAGGGGACCGGTCCCGCGAGCTTCGAGGTCCAGCAACCGGACGGCCTGACCTGGCGCTACGGCAACGACGCAGATTCCCGCATCGAGGCCATCGGCACCTCCGGCGAGGTGCGCGAATGGGCAATCAACCAGGTCAGTGACAAGTTCTCGAACCAGATCGCCTTCACGTGGATCGATGACCAGGTCACGGGGGAGACCCTGCCCGCGGAGATCCGCTGGACGGGCGACGCAACGGGAAACGGCGCCCGCTTCCGCCTGGTGTTCGGCTACGAGGCGCGGCCTGCCGACGACCAGAGGCAACTGCATCGCTGGGGGACCAGCTTGCAACGCGTGCACCGGCTCAGTTCGATTCGCTACGAGTACGACGGAGGAACGGGGTTCGGGCTCGTCCACCGGTACTCGCTGGCCTACACCACCGGCAATGGCGCCGGCAGCCGCCGCAGCCAGCTCGCCAGCATCACGCAATGCGGGCCTGCGGAGTGCCTGCCGCCCACTGCGTTCGGCTGGCAGACGGGCGTGAACGGCTTCGAGGCCGCGGTGGCGGGCCCCACGGACCCGCTGGCGGGAGACGCGGTATTCGCGGACCACGATGGTGACGGGGACGCGGACCTGTACCTTCCGGCCAGCGTCGGCGGCACCGTCCGCTGGCACGTCCGTATCGCTGACGCCGCCGCGCCGGGCGTGTACGCCGCGAGTCCCGTCAATACCGGTGTCGCGCGCTACGGCACCGGTCGCGCCCTGGAGTACGACGGCGACGGCCGCAAGGATCTTCTGGCCCAGGGACCGGGCTCACCGGCGACCTGGTTTGTGCACCGGTCCAGCGGGGCCGGTGGTTTTCTCACCGCGGTGAACACCGGGCTGACCGACGCGACAGTGCCGGCTCCGCTGATCGCTGACGTGGACGGGGATGGTCTCGACGATCTCGTCTACGCGCGCGACTACGTCGTGCGCATCCGGCGCAACACTGGCGCGGGCTTCGGTCCGGAACTGACGACGGGGGTAAGCACCACCGTGAACGGCGGAGCAACTCTCTTGCCGCTGCTGGCGGGTTCGGGCGGGGCGCCGGACTTCGACGGGGACGGGCGGCAGGACCTGCTGATCATGCGGGGCACCTGGAGCCTCAGCGGACCGCCCTGGTATTACGAGGGGTTCCTTTCCACAGGCACCGGCTTCCAGACCCTCTTCACGACACCGCCGGCCTTCGACGCCGTCGCGCTGGACATGAATGGCGATGGCCTTACCGACCTCGCCTACCGGGATCGCGCGCTGGGCTGGCAGACGCGCCGCAGCCTGGGCAACTCGCTGGCGCCGCCGGAGGCCACCGGCATTGCCACCGGCATCGGGCAGATCGTGCGGGCGGTGGACCTGGACGGGGATGGCCGGGACGATCTCATCCGTCACCTCGACGGGAACACCTGGCGCGCGCACCTCGCCGGCGGGGCGGCCAGTGGACCCGCGTTCACGAACTCGGACAGCGCGCGTTACTTCGACATCCCGGGCGGCCCGGGTCCCGGCGTCACGCTGCGCCTCGCCGCCGCCGACGTGACTGGCGACGGCCTTCCCGACCTGGTGTTCACGGAGAACACCGGCCGCTGGCAGGTGCGCAGGCACAGCGGCGCCAGGCCCGACCTGCTCGTTTCGGCGACCGATGGCCTCGGGAACAGCTTCCAGCCCACCTACCAGGCACTGGCTTCCTTCCCGGGCTACACGCGCAACGGCACCGCGGGCGCTGGCGAACTCCTGCTGCGGGGCGGCCCGCTGCCGGTGGTCACGGCGTTCACGGCCAACGACGGCATCGGCGGCACCTACACCACCAGCTACGCCTACTGGAACGGCCGGGTGAGCCGGCTGGGGCGGGGCTTTCTCGGCTTCGAGAAGATCCGGGCCACCGATTCGCGCTACGCCGCCCTGCACGGCGTCGCCGTCTATAACGAAATCACCTTCCGCCAGGACTTCCCGTTCATCGGGACACCGGACCTGGTGACCAGCCAGCGTGCCGATGGCCGCAAGCTCAGCGAACGGAATCCCGCCTGGAGTTCCCGGGCGCAGCCTGGCGCCGCCGCCGACGCGGCTGGTGATCACCACTTTCCCTACCTGCAGTCCGAGACCCTGGAGGAGTTCGAGGCGGATCCCGACGGTGGCGGTCTGGGCCAGCTGGCAAGGACCACCCGCCGGACGCTCACGTGGGATTTCAATCATGGCGCTCCGGTGCGGGAGGCGACGGCCGTGTCTTCCCCGGCCTCGTCCGTCGTCTTCAATACTACGGTGACGAACGTCTTCGACGAGGCCGCGCGCACTGCGCAGTACTGCCTTGCCCTGCCACTGCGCGTGGACACCACCCGGGACATCTCCGCGGCGGGCGCGTCGACGCGGACCGTCCAGTACACCTGGTCATCGGCCACGTGCCGCCAGCTCACGGAGACCTCGGGTGCTCCGGGGCCGCTGGCCCGGCAGCTGGTCAGCACCCACACGTGGAACAGCGCGGGGCAACTCACCGAGCAGAGCCGCGGCCCCGCCGATCTCTCCGCGCCCGCGCGGCGCACCGTCTGGACGTACAACGCCTGGAGCGACCGGCCCGTTACCGAGACCGCGCTGATCCCGGGGCAGCCCGGACCGGTGGTCACCTCCGAATGGAACCACGGCCTCGACGTGGAGCTCGCCCGCACCTCGCCCCGGGGGCTCGTGACCCGCTGGAGCTGGGACGACTTCGCCCGGGTGCGGCAGGAGACACGCCCCGATGGCCCCACGACCACCTGGAGCTTCAGCAGCTGCTCCGGCGGGTGCTTCAGCAGCCGTGGCGAGTACCAGCTTCGCGCCACGCGGACCGACGGCCATGTCGCCACGACGATTCACGACCGTTATGGCCGCACTGTCGGCACGGAGTCCAGCCTGGTCGGCGGCCAGACCAGCCGGCAGCTCACCGAGTTCGACGCCCTGGGGCGGGTCGCGCGCCAGACAGTCCCCTACGTCGCGGGCGAGTCCCAGTTCTGGGTGGAGAGCCGGCACGACGCCCGCGGCGACAGGCGCGGCGAGGACAGGCCGGCGGACGAGTCCGGCGGCAACGCGAGCACCCGCTGGAACTCCAACGTCCTCACCCGGATCACCCGGGACGCCGAAAACCGGATTACCACGCGCACCCTCGACGCCGAGGGCCGGCTGGTGACGGTGTCGTCCGCCACGGGTGGCACCTCGACCTACAGTTACACGGCCTTCGGCGAGCTGGCCACCGTCACGGACGCCAACGGCACGCGGACGACGCTCAGCTACGACGAGCGGGGCCTGCCGGCGGTCGTCGACTCGCCGGACAGCGGCCGGCGGACCTCGGACTACAACGCCTTCGGCGAGCTCGTCGCGCAGGCAGACGCCGCCAGCCCGGCGAACGTGATCCGCTTCAGCTACGACGCGCTGGGCAGGCTCGTCAGCCGCGACGACTCGGGGAAGGGAATCACCACCTGGGCCTTTCACCAGGCGGCCGGGCCGCTGCTGGGACTGCCGAGCCGCGTGACTGCGCCCGTCGGAGCCGATCCGGCGGGATTCTCCGAGCAGTACGCCTATGACGCGCTCGGGCGGCGCACGGCGGTGACAACCACGGTGGACGGTACCTCACACGTCACCAACTACGGCTGGGACGCGCTGGGGCGCGTCACATCGATGATCTATCCGGCCACCGTCAATGGCTCCCGGCTGTACCTGGGATTCCGTTACGAGTCAGGGCATCTCGACGCGGTGGACCAGGACGTCATGGCCGGCGGCGGCATGTGGCTGCGCGTCTACGACCTGAAGGGCCAGGATGCGTTGGGGCGGGAACGGCTGGTGAGCCTCGGAAGCTCCGCCACCATCGATGAACAGCGGGACTACGACCGGGCAAGCTCGCGCCTCAAGGCGCTGCGGACGGGCAGCAACCTCGGATCCCAGCAGCAGAACTACGCCTACCAGTGGGACAAGGTCGGCAATCTCCGCCAGCGGCAGGACGTCGCGCAGGGCCTGACCGAGGAGTTCGGCTATGACGAGCAGAACCGCCTGCACAGCACCCGGCTGAATGGCACCCTGACCGCCGCCATCACCTACGACGCTGGTGGCCGGATCCGGTCGAAGTCGGACGTGGGCGCCTACACCTACGGGGGTTCGCACCCGGGGGCCGTCACAGCCGTGGCGGGCGGCCCGGCGGGCACCCGCGGCTTCGGCTACGACGCCAACGGCAACATGTCCGCCCGTGCGGGCAGGCCGATCACCTGGCATCCCTTTCCGCTGCCGAAGCGCATCGACTACGGCGCCGGCGACTTCGCCGAGTTCGACTACGGGCCCGACCGGCAGCGCGTGCGGCAGGTGGCGAAGACGGGCGGCAACACGCTGACGACCTGGTACATCGGCCCGCACTTCGAGGTGGAGATCAGCGGCAGCCAGCGCCGCTACCGCTCGACGGTGTTCGCCAACGGCGAGGCTGTCTATTCCCAGGTCGAGCAATCGGGGCCGGCGGCGTTCGACGCCTACTTCCTGCACCGCGACCACCAGGGCAGCGTGGACGTCCTGAGCCGGGTGGTCGGCGGCGGCAGCCAGACACTGGTCCAGCGCTTCGACGTCTTCGGCAAGCGCCGCAATCCCAACTGGACCGCCGACCCGGCCGACGCGCTGGCAGCGCAGCGGCAGTTCATCGAGCGGGGCTACACCGGCCACGAGCACCTCGACAACATGCGCCTCATCCATATGAACGGGCGACTCCAGGACCCGCTCCTCGGCACCATGCTGGCGCCGGACCCGCTGCTGGGTAACCTCGTGGATCCCCAGTCACTGAACCGGTACGCCTACGTGGCGGGGAACCCGGCATCGATGGTGGATCCAAGCGGCTTCCTGCTTGGCCGGATCGGCAAGTTCTTCAAGCGGCTGGTCAGCGGCATCGGCAGCCTGGTGCGTAGGGTCGTCGAGAACTACGGCCGGGAAATCCTCGCGGCGGTGGCCGCCATCTACACCGGCGGGGTCGCCGGTGAGTGGTACCTGGCGTCGGTGCCCGGCGCGACAGCGGTTGGCGCCGGGACGATCGAGGCGATCGCGGGCGGGGCCGTCGCCGGGGGAATCGCCACGGGCGACCTCCGTGGCGCCGCGCTCGGTGCCGTCAGCGGCGGCGGATTTGGTGGCGTCGGGGCGGCGTTTGGCAACACCTGGAGCCTCGGCCGCATCGCCGCCTCGGGCGTCGTGGGAGGCACCGCCGCCAAGGTCGGGGGCGGCGAGTTCCGCGAGGGCTTTGCCTTCGCCGGCGGCGCCGCCACCTTCGGTTATGCCTATGACCGGGTCGTGAACTACAGTGCCACCTGGGCCTCCGGCGGCGCGGCCCAGGGCAAGCAGCGGTTCGACATGCCCATCGAGGGCGCCAATAACTTTGCCGAGAGTCGCAGGGTGATCGATCCGGGCACATTCCGCGGTGAAGGCGGGCGGCTGAGCCGGTTCATGAACCGGATTCCGGGGATGAACGCCATCGCCGGCCTGCACGATGTCTTCCAGGTCCGCCTCGACCAGCTGGGCGGTGATCACTTCGGCAGCGTGCTGCGCACCTCGCTGAACTACCCGGGCATGCCCGTGGCCGCCGGCCTGACGTACCCTGCCCTGCTCGACGGCGTCCCCGCCGTGACCATGGCCATGGACGACTGAAGGAACGGACGATGCGCTTCACCCGCCTGCTCCTGCTGGCAGGCTCGCTATGCGCCTGCTCGGCATCCCAGATCCCGCCCCTGGCGGACTACGCCGGCTCGGCCGTCGGCCAGAACATCTCGGTGGTCCGGGACGTGGTCCGGCGCCCGGACCCCGAGGCGCCGACGGTGGGCTGGCAGGAAAAGACCTACACCCTGGCCAACGGCCACTGGGTTTATGTGGAGGCCGACCGGGCCAACTGCGAGATCCACTACGAGGTGAACGGCGAGGACATCATCGTGGGTTACACGCCGGTGGGCACGGGCTGCGCCCACCAGTAAGCCCGCGCCACCGGCTCCCTCCGCCAGCTACACTGGGGCCATGGATGCGTCCACCCCGGTCACCCTGGTTATCGGCCTCCTCGCCCTGGTGCTCGGCGGCTGGCTGGGCTGGCTCGTCGCCAGCCGCAAGCGGGCCGTCTTCGAGGAACGGGCCCGGTCCTTCGAGGACCAGCTGCAGCAGTTCCGGGCGGCCCAGGCGGACAGCGACGCCCAGGCCGCAGCGCGGGTCCTGACCCTCACCGGCACCCTGGAAGAGCGCGCCGCCCGCATCAGCGACCTGGAAGCCCAGCTGGCCGCGGCGGCCCGCAACAAGGCCGAGAACGATGCCCGCCTGAACGCGCTGGTGGCCGACACCGAGAAGCGCTTTACCGACACCTTCAAGTCGCTCGCCAGCCAGATCCTCGACGAGAAGACGGCCAAGTTCACCGCCACCAACGAGACGAAGCTGAACGAGCTGCTCAATCCCTTCCGCGAGCGGCTCAAGGACTTCCAGAAGAAGATCGAGGACACCCACTTAAGCGAGACCACGGAGCGCCGGTCACTGAAGGACGAGCTGAAGCGCCTCATGGACCTGAACCAGCAGGTGAGCCAGGACACCCGCAACCTGACTACCGCGCTGAAGGGTGAGTCCAAGACCCAGGGCGCCTGGGGCGAGATGATCCTGGAGCGCGTCCTGCAGATGTCGGGCCTGGTGCGCGACCGGGAGTACGTCGTGCAGGAGAGCCTGGTGGCGGCCGATGGCAGCCGGCAGCAGCCCGACGTGCGGATCAGCCTGCCTGCCAACCGCAACCTGATCGTGGACTCCAAGGTGTCGCTGGTGGCCTACGAGCGCTATGCCAGCGCCGAGAGCGACGAGGCTCGCGCGGTGGCGCTGCAGCAGCACCTGGCTTCACTGCGCGGCCACATCAAGGGACTGAGCGAGAAGAACTACCCGGCCCTGTATGGCATCGAGTCCCTGGACTTCGTGCTGATGTTCGTCCCGCTGGAGCCCGCCTTCATGCTTGCCGTGCAGGCCGACCCGAGCCTGTACGAGGCCGCGTGGAGCAAGAACGTGGTGCTCGTGAGCCCCACGACGCTGATGGCCACGGCCCGGGTGGTGGAGAGCGTCTGGCGCCTGGAGCGCCAGAACCGGAACGTGCTGAAGATCGCCGACCAGGCCGGCAGCATGCACGACGAGTTCGTGCTGTTCGTGCTGGAACTGGAAAAGGTCACCAAGCAGTTCGCCAGCGCCGGCGCGGCGCTCGACAAGGCCGTGAAGAAGCTGCACACCGGCCGCGGCAACCTGGTCCGCCGCACCGACGAGCTGCGCAAGCTGGGCGCCAAGGCCAAGAAGAAGCTGCCGGCCCACCTGCTCGACGACGCCGAGGATGCCTTGCTGGACGAGGCGGACGACGGCGAGGTCCCGGCGGATGCGGAGCCCGACGCCGACGCTGGCGCGGACGCCGGCACCGAGGCTGGCCCTGAGCCGGGGACGGAGCCCGACACGGCGCAGGACCAGCCGCTCCGGCACTGAGGAATGACGCCAGCCGGCCTTGCCGTGGAGGCGCTCGCGCGACGTTACGGGGACAGGCAGGTCCTCGGCGGCGTCACCTTCTCGGTCAGGTCCGGCGAGTTCGTCGCCGTCGTCGGCGAGTCCGGCTCCGGCAAGTCCACCCTCCTCAACCTAATCGCGGGCCTCGAGACGCCGGACAGCGGCACCGTCTGCATCGGCGGCACCGACCTCATGGCGCTCGACGACGACGCGCGCACGAAGCTGCGCCGCGCGCGGGTGGGCTTCGTCTTCCAGTCCTTCCACATCCTGCCGCACCTGACGGTGGCCCAGAACGTGGAGCTGCCGCTGGTCCTGCTCGGCGCCGGCGTGGCGGAACGGCGCGCGCGGACCGCGGAGATGCTCCGCGCGGTGGGCCTCGGCGACCGGCTGGAGAGCGCGCCCCGGGAACTCTCCGGTGGCGAACTGCAGCGCGTGGCGGTGGCCCGGGCCCTGGTGCATCGCCCCGCCCTCGTGCTGGCCGACGAGCCCACGGGCAACCTGGACCCGGACACCGCGGGCACGGTGCTCGCCCTGCTCGGCGACCAGGTGCGCGCCGCCGGCGCGGCCGGCGTGCTGGTGACCCATTCAGTGCTCGCCGCCGCGCGGGCCGACCGGGTGCTGGAACTCGACCACGGCCGGCTCCGGCCCGGCCACCGGGTTGAGTAGCGCCACCCGCCCGATGCTCTGGCTCTGGTGGCACGTCAGCGCCGGCCACGCCCGGACCCACCGGCTCCGCACAGTCGTGCAGGTGCTCGCCATCGCCGTCGGCGTGGCGCTCGGCTACTCGGTGAGCCTCATCAACACCGCGGCGCTCTCGGAGTTCAACGCCGCGCTCCGGGAAGTGAACGGCGAGGCGGACGCGGCCATCGAGGGTCCGCGGAGCGGCTTCGACGAGCAGTTCTTCGCCCGCGTCGCCGCGCACCCCGGCGTGGCGCTGGCCAGCCCGGTGCTCTCCACCGACGTTCTCGTCATCGGCAACGACGCCCGGCTGCCCGTGCTCGGCGTGGACGCGTTGCGCGCGGGCTGGGTCACGCCGGGGCTGATGCCGGATTTCCCGGCCGGCCCGGCGGCAGCCGGCGACGGGGAGCCCCGGTCGCGCTTCGCCCTGTTCGCCGATGGCATCTTCCTGTCGCCCGCCGCGCTGGAGCGCTTCGGCGTGCAGCCGGGTGGCGAGATCCGGGTGCAGGCCGGCGACCGGCGCGTGACGCTCCGGGTCCGCGGCAGCCTGCCGGGCACGCGGCCCGGTCGCCTGCTGGGCGTGATGGACCTCGGCTTCGCCCAGTGGCGCCTCGACCGGCTCGGCCTGCTGACGCGCATCGATCTCCGGCTCCGGCCGGGCGTGACGGCGGAGTCCCTGCGCGGGGAGCTGCCGCTGCCAGCTGGAGTGACGGTGGCAGGTCCCGACGCCGGCGAGGCACGCCTCGCGACCCTGTCCCGCGCCTACCGGGTGAACCTGAACGTGCTGGCGCTGGTGGCGCTGTTCACCGGCAGCTTCCTGGTGTTCTCGCTGCAGGTGCAGGCGACCCTGGCGCGACGGCCCCAGCTCGCCTACCTGCGCGCCGCGGGCGTGACCGCGGGCAACCTGCAATGGCTGCTCGTGGCCGAGGCCGCGACGATCGGCATCATCGGCAGCGCGCTCGGCATCGTGCTCGGCGTCGCAATTGCCCGCGGCGTGCTCGGCGCGCTGGGCGGGGACCTGGGCGGCGGCTACTTCGGTTCCTTCAAGCCCGGGCTCCTGCTGCCCGCCGCCACGACCGCCGGCTACGCGACGCTTGGCGTGTTCGCCGCGATCGCCGGCGGCCTGGTGCCGGCGCGGGAAGCAGCGCGCGCGCCCATCGCCCCCGCCCTGCGCTCCGGCGCGGAGGAAGACGCCCTGCAGCCGCTCGGCCGGCTGGCCCCCGGACTGGTGCTGATCGCGGTCGCCGCGACGCTGGTGTGGCTGCCCGCGGTGGGCGGGATCTCGCTCGCCGCCTACGTCGCCATCGGCTGCCTGCTGACCGGCGTGATCGCCCTGCAGCCCCGGCTCGCAGCGCTCGTGTTCCGCCCCGTCGCGCGCTGGCTGGACGGCTCGCCACTTGGCGTGCGCTGGCCCATGCTGGTGCTCGCCGCGAACCGCCTGGCCCGGGCGCCGGGGGGCGCGGCCATCGGCATGGCGGGCATCGTGGCGAGCTTCGGCCTGATGGTCGCCATGGGCACGATGGTGTCCAGCTTCCGGGGCTCGCTGGAGGACTGGCTGGTCCGCGTGCTGCCGGCGGACGTGTACGCGCGCATCGGGCAGTTCGCGACGGACACGTACTTCTCGGCGGAGGACCTGCGGCTCATCGCCGGTCATCCGGGCGTGGCCAGCGTGGAGCTGTCCCGCGCCACCAGCGTGTCGCTTGCCCCCGACCGGGCATCGGTGGCGGTCATCGCGCGGCCGGTGGACGTATCCCGCGCCGCCGGAGTGCTGCCGCTGGTGGGCGCCGAAGCGCCGCTGCCCGCCGGCGCCCGGCCCGCCTGGGTGTCCGAGGCCATGGTGGACCTGTACGGCGCGCGGCCCGGCGGCAAACTCGCGCTGCCCCTTGCCGGCCGGCTCGAGACCTTCACCGTGGCCGGCGTCTGGCGCGACTACGCGCGGCAGTTCGGCTCGGTGATCCTGCGCAGCGAGGACTACGAGCGGATCACGGGCGACACCGCGCGCACCGAGGCGGCGCTGTGGCTGAAGCCCGGGGTTATCGCCGACGACGTGATCCGCGACCTGCAGGCCGCCGTGCCCTCCGGGGAGGCGGTGGAGTTCAACGCCACCGGCGAGATCCGCGCGCTCAGCCTGCGGGTGTTCGACCGCAGCTTCGCGGTGACCTACGTGCTGGAGATTGCCGCCATCCTGATCGGCATGATCGGCGTGGCCGCCACCTTTTCCGCCCAGGCCATCGCCCGCACGCGGGAGTTCGGCATGCTCCGGCACGTGGGCGTCACGCGGGGCCAGGTGCTGCGGGTTCTGGCGCTGGAAGGCGCGCTCGCCACCGGGCACGCGCTGCTGGTCGGGCTGGCCACCGGCCTGCTCGTGTCGCTGGTGCTGATCCGGGTGGTGAACCGGCAGTCCTTCCACTGGACCATGGACTTCGCGGCGCCGCTGGGCCTGATCGCGTCCTTGAGCGTCGCGCTGCTCCTCTGCGCCACCGTCACCGCCGCGCTGGCGGGCCGGCGGGCCACCGGCGTCAGCCCGCTTCGCGCCGTGCACGAGGACTGGTGATGCTGAGCCGCCGCCACCTGCTGCTCGCGATGGGCGCCGCGGTCACCGTGCCGGCCCGTGGCACCGCCGTGGAATTTCCCGACGTGGTACCGCGGGCCCTGCGCTTTCCAGAAGACTTCGGCGCCCACCCGGCGTTCCGCACCGAGTGGTGGTACCTGACGGGCTGGCTGGGTGAGGCCTCGAAGCCGCTCGGCTTCCAGGTCACCTTCTTCCGGGTCCGCACCGACGTGGATCCGGAGAATCCGAGCGCCTTTGCGGCCCGCCAACTGGTGATCGCCCACGCGGCGCTGGCCGACCCGGCGCGCGGCAAGCTGCTGGTGGACGAACGCCTCGCCCGCACCGGGTTCGGGATCGTGCGGGCTGGAACGGGCGACACGGACGTGCGGCTGGATGGCTGGTCGCTGGCGCGGGATGCGGCGACGGACACCTACCGCGCGAGGATCGCGGCGCGGGGCTTTACGCTGAACCTCAGCGCGACAGGGAGCGGCCCGCCCTGGCTGCAGGGCGACGCGGGCGTCTCGCGCAAGGGCCCGCTGCCGGCCCAGGCGAGCTACTACTACTCGAGGCCGCAGCTGAAAGTGATGGCGGAAATCGGTGTCGCGCCTGAAGCCGCTCCTACCGGTAGGAGCGGCTTCAGCCGCGACCCCCTCACCGGAATCGCCTGGCTCGACCACGAATGGTCCAGCGCCGCCCTGGCCCCCGATGCCGCCGGCTGGGACTGGACCGGCATGAACCTGGACGACGGCAGCGCCCTGCTCGCCTTCCAGATCCGCCGCCAGGGTGCGTCGCCCGACGAGGAGCCGCTGCAGCGCTACGCCGCCTTCCGTAGATCCGATGGCAGCACGCAGGTCGTCGATCCCGCAACGGTTCGCTTCACCCCGCTCCGCCAGTGGCGTTCAGCCCGGAGCCGCGCATCCTGGCCGATAGCCCAGCGCATCACGGTGGGCGACCGGACATTTGAAACGGTACCGCTGATGCCGGACCAGGAGCTGGATTCGCGGCTCACCACCGGCGCCGTCTACTGGGAAGGCGCGAGCTCGCTGCTCGAAGGTGGGCGGACGGTGGGATGCGGCTACCTGGAGATGACGGGCTATGTGTCACCGCTGAAGCTGTAGCCGATCGACCTGACGCGAGCCAGAAGCATCCGCTTCTGCATATTCTTCCGAGAAAGTCGGGATTGTGCGGCGGGAACCCGCCGGCCACATTTGTGGCATGCCGCATGATGCCCGATTCTGTCAGCAAAGCGTTGTCTGGCGTTGTCGTATATGACAACATTCCTGGCAGGCTCCGTGAGGCCAACCCGTCCAATCTCCTGGGTCGGCGCCGCGCAGAAGGAGTTTTATGCTTTTCCTGATGGCGTACGGCTACTCTGCCTTCAGGCGTTGACCATTGTTGCCGAGGGTGGCAAACCCGACCTGGCGAAGCCCATGAAGGGCCTTGGCTCCGGAGTACTGGAAATTGCACTGCCTCATCGGGGAGATGCGTTTCGGGTGGTGTACGCGGTCCAGCTTGCGTCGGACATCTGGGTGGTTCACGCTTTTCAGAAGAAGTCGACGAGCGGTATACGGACTGCACGACGGGACATTGACCTGATACGAAAGAGAATTCAGCGAATTCGCGAAATTCCATGAAGGCCAGGAAGAAGATGGGATCGATACGAGTGACACGTGGCAGTGGCAACGTGTTTCGGGACCTCGGTGTCCCGAACGCTGACGTGGAGCAGTTGAGATGTCTGCTCGCTGGCGAGATCATAAAGACGCTGGATCGGGAGAAACTCAGCGTGCGGCAGGCAGAGCTGAGGACCGGCTATGCGGCAGCTGACTTCTCCCGGATTCGCAACGTCAGGCTGGCCCGGTTCACTATTGATCGACTCATCGCGATCCTGAACCAACTGGGTGCCCGTGTGGATGTCAGCGTGCGGCTGACGAAGGCCCCCTCTCGCTCCTCCCCTTCGGCCCGGGCCGCTCTTTAAGTCTGAGGGCAAAGAGTGGCTGCCGGACGAACCGTCTGCCGACTATGGCCCCGGTTTGTGGCAGACCGCCTCGACGTTGTGCCCGTCCAGGTCGAGCACGAACGCACTGTAGTAATTCGGGTGATAGATCGCCCGTATCCCCGGTCCGCCGTTGTCCTTCCCGCCGCCTCTGAGGGCCGCGACGTAGAACGCGTCGACCTGCGCGCGGCTCCCGGCAGCAAAGGCGATGTGCATCGGCTGCTGGGGCACGTCGCCGGAACCCAGCCAGAATTGCGGGTGGCCATCGGCGCCAAAGCCGGCCCAGCCGTGCGCCTCGGAAATGAGGGCGATGCCGAGGGGTGCTAGCGCCCTGCCGTAGAACGCCTTGCTCTTTTCGTAGTCGCGGACTGCGAGGCCGATGTGGTCGAGGATCATGTTCACTTCACCTTTGCCGGTGAGTCACAGTGCCGGCCGGCATCATCTCCTGCGCCGGATGACAAAGGCGTTCCCGGCCTGTTCAAAGCCGACTGCCGGGTAGTAGGACATGGCGCCCGGTGCCGACAGCAGGATGAGGGAAGCTCCGTCTCCGGCGATCGCCTGTGTGCGCCTGATCAGTTCCCTGCCGATTCCCTGGCCCTGAAGCGCCTTGTCCACTGCCAGGTCGGACAGATAGCAGCAGTAGCTGTAGTCAGTGAGGAAACGACTTACCCCCACCAGGTTGCCACCCTGCCATGCGGAGATGACGAGACTCGGGGCGGCAAACATGCGCGCGATGCGGGGCAGGTCATTGGTAGGCCGCGAGATGCCAGAGGCGTCGAATACGCGCGCGACGTCGACGGGATCGAGGGGGTAGTTGTCGCGATACTCAATCGGGATGTCTGGCATTCGCTCCCCCGGAGGTTATCAGCTGTCCTGACTGTCGGCCGAGAAGTACTGCCGGACCGTCCGGCGATGGAAGACGTACCAGTACGCAAGCCCACTCAGGCAGATGCCGGTAACAAGGGCTTCAGTTTGCGCAGGACCGGAAAGCGCGCCGGGCAACGCCAGCAGGGCCATTGCGAGTACGAACAACGGCCGTGACCAGCGACGGGCCCGGATGAACCCGTAGGCGAGCGACCCGCAAACGACGCCAAGACTGAACTCGAGCGGACCACCGCCCCGCCGCCAGAAGTCGGCGAACGACACCGGCACGCCGTCGATCCGGTAGGTGCCGACCGGAAGCAGTGAGACCGGCGCGAACACGCTGAACGCGAGGCATCCAAGGGTAATGAGCGCGAGGCCGGTGGGCATTCCTGCAATCGCCGCCTTCATGGCATTGAAGAGCTGCGTGATGCGCGAGGCCGGCTTCACGGGGGAAACTCCGGGAACTGCGGCGCGGTGCCGCCGATTTCATCCCAGGGCGCCTTTGACCCCACGAAGAGATGCCTGTCGATGCGAACGCCGGGATCACCGTCAATGCTGCCAAGGGTTACCCCGTGGACCTGCCCTTCGTGGGTTCCACACAGTGTCGTTCCGCAGGTCCGGCAGAAGCAGAGGCCCCAGCCCGGCGAGGACTCGTATCGCGTCAGGTTGTCTTCACCGCTGGTCCAGGAAAACGAGTCGGGCGCTATTTCGGCATAGGCGGATCCGGAGCCGCTGAAGGCCTTTCTGCAGCGCGAGCAATGGCAGCTGCGGCCGCTGCCCAGGGGGGCGCTGACCTGGTAGCGGACCCGGCCGCAGAAACAGCCACCGGTCAGGGAATTCACGTCTGTCTCCTCGTTGGCCAGGTCATCTGCCGGGTTCGTAGCCAGGGTACTGTGGCAGCCGATCCGTAATGTCGTCCCATCCAGCTTTCGAAGACGCAAAGATGTGCGCCATCGGCCGCTCGGTAATCTCTGATTCGATAGTCCCCAGGCGAACGCGAACATCTTCCGGCCGAGCCACGTTCCTGCTCATGATTGGAGAGCCGCAGGTTCTGCAGAAGTACTTGGTCTTGCCTGGGCTCGATTCGAAGGCCGTCAGTTCCCGAGCGCCCTTGATCAGTTCAAAGCTGGCAACCGCCACAATGCCATTTGCGGCGAAGGCACTCCCCTGCGCCTTTCTGCACTGCGAACAATGGCAGTAGACGGGGTTTCGAATGCCACCTGCGATCTTGAATCGAACCGCACCACAAAGACAGCTACCTTCATACATCACGATGTTCCCTCACCGGCACTCGCACCCAGAGCTGCAGCGACTGGCTGGGCGATTGGGCTTCATCGGTGCGGCTGGACGTCTCGTTGCGACATCTGGCGCTCCTGAAGCACCTGAAGCTGACCTTTGCTTGGCGGCCAGTTGTCGAACGCAATATGAATCTCGTGGCGAGAGCCGCCTTGGTCCTCGCCTACGACAACGTAGATTCGGGCGAGATTGCTCAGGCTGAACACCTTCCCCCGTACCCAGTACCCCCAGTAGTTGTTGTTTCGCGTAACCGAAAGCTTCCGCAATTGACGGCCCTTCAGGAGGGCATCGATGGCCTCGCCGTCCGACGGCCGCGACGTCCTCAGTCGGTAGTGAAGGTAAAGGATGGGAACCCCGAAAACGAGGCCCCATAACACTGCAAAGACAAAGGTGGCATTCGGCTCCATCAGGTGGCCTTCAGCCTGACGTTGGAGGTGAAGCGCGCGCAGCGACATTGTGCTTTGGCCGACAGGTTAGGTCCCCGTACGCTCGCCGGCTGAACCAGTCCATTGCTTGCCAGGCGACACCGGTCAAAACCTGTAGGTGACCTTCTTGTCATTGACCTGGACGACTCCATTTGTCTGCAAAGCCTCAAGGACCGCTTGAATGTCCTTCGAAGAGAACCCCTTCAGCACAGAGGATACTGTGCTCTCAAGAGTACTTACCAACCGGGGGCGGGAGGAGCCTCGCGCCTTCAGGTTGTCGTGCGCTCTCTTGTATCCGGGTGTGTCCGTGACAGGGGCAAGCTCTGACGCAACTGGACCCAGCTTGTTTGGACAGCGGAACTGGCCCTTCTGGCGCAGGAGAACTTGAAATTTCTCCTTAATGGTCATGCTTCCGAACAGGGAGTTCACCGCCTTGCAACAGGCCACGCAGTTCTCGTCGGCATTGGAGCCACCCTTTGAACTGGCAAGGAGATGCTCGACGCTTGCTTGCCCCTTGGGAAGTGGGTCGTCGCAGAAAAAGCATCGACTGCCCTGGGCAAAGAGGAGTCGGTCGAGGGGTTTGGTCGGCATAGTTACTGAGTCGCCTGACGTTGCGCCTGAGCGCCGCGGCCAATGAGCCACCTGATTGCATGGCCGTGCAATCCGAAAATGATTGCCCCGAGGCAGAACCAATCCACCAGGTAGTACCAATAGTAGCCAGGCTTACTACCGTCGTTCAGGGCGAATGCGAACGCCAGAGCCGCCAGTAGAGTGGGAAGCGAGAATGGCCTCGAGCGCGCATGGAACGAACGGAAGAGCAGCCAGGCAAAAACAAACAACCCGAGCCACAATCCGATAGGGAAAATGATTTCGCTGCCCAAGATGTGCGTCCTTACGTCTGGGCTCACCGGCGCATAGGGCCCGTCGACCGGTTGAGCGCGTTGTTACGCATCATAGGGTTTCCATTCTCCAGCACCCAAACGCAACAAGCTGGCCATCCTTGAAACTGCCCCAGACACTGTGTGTTACGTCCGCAACTGGACGGTCGTATATGCCGGGATAGTTGACTGAGATTCGCTTTAGCTCTTCGGGTGTCAGCTGTCGCTCAGACTCAAAGAACCGGACGAGATCTCCGTTATCCGTGGGCTGCAAGGGCTCCCCAACAGTCATGCGGAACTGCTTCTCTGTTAGCCCCAAGGCCACGCCATAAAAGTCGAGCACTTCTTGCGACGCTGCAATTGGTGAGCACGGAAACTGGTTTTCGTTTTCTTCCAGGACCGATATGCCGAGTAGCTCTGCTTCTGGACCACCGAACTCCCCATCAGACGAGAACATCACAACAGTCGTGGTGTCGGGAAGCTGGTAACAAACGGCAAACTCGTGATGCCCCTCCGGAACGTCGAAGCGCTTAGCGGCACCTAGGCGGGCGGTCACATCGTCGAGCGTCGCAGCGTTCAGGGTGAAGCCCAGCAGAGACTCAAAGCGGTCTCCGACCTTTTCAGCCAAGGCAGAGGAGTAGACGACTAGTAGGGCCAAACCGACCACGAAGGGTTTCACGGGAAGCCTAACGCCTGAATTAAGCCGAGCCGCGAAGTGGCTTCGGCTTGGATGTACTGTTAGGCCCCACTCGCGTGACCGCCTGCCACAAAGATATTTGACTCTTTGGGATTACTGGCCGGAGGAACGCGCAAACGGGCCTCAGCCAAGAAGGCCTCGAGAACCGAAAACGGAACAGTGCCCTCCGCAACGCTCACCGAAAAGCTCGATGTCTCATCCGACCAGAAAGCCTCAGCGACGAATACGGGACCGCCTTCCGACTCGCGACACAGTTCAGCATAGAAGCCGTCCCGCGTTACGTCGGAACCAACGGTTGTGATGAACCTGATGCTTCCGTGGCTGTATATGCTCATGAGGGGCCTAACTATTAATTAGACGGCAAAAGTGACGCATTCAAACACTTCAAATCTGCCGTTAAAGCCACCACCCACGCAGCCAGTCCCCTGATTCCAAACACCCGGCCGCAGCGCTATACGGGCAGCGCCGCCGGGGCGATAAAGTGCATCAGGTTGCGGGATCCCCGAACAGCACCGCCGGCTGTGGCCCTTCATCAACCCTCCCTCTTGGTCCGCCATCGGGGCTTGGACCAATTCTTCACCCGTCCGGCCGCAGATCGCAATCCCGTCACTTCCGGCCGGGCAGCAGGAGGTAGAACAGGCTGCCGACGGCCAGGGCCGCAGCGCCCCAGAGGAGCTCCCGGGGCTGAGCCTGGGTGAGCAGAGCACCAACGGCCAGGATTCCCGCCGCGGGCACTGCCCAGCCCCCGGGCGCCTGGTAGCCCTCCGTCGCAATATTGCGCCTCCGGAACTCGATCACCGCCGCGCACGTCACCCCGATCACCACCAGCCTGGCCAGCACGTTGACCACTACCAGCGAGAAGAACGTGAGGCCAAGCGCCAGCGCCCAGGTGATGACGCCGTGGGCGACGATCGCCACCCAGGGTGTGCGAAAGGTGGGGTGGATACGGGCAAGGGCCGCCGGGAACTGGCCGTTCTCGGCCAGCGCGAAGGCGATGCGGGGTACGACCAGCGACGCGCCGAACACGTAGCCGGCGGTCGACAGGAGCACGCCGACGGCGATCAGCGTGGCCCCGGGCGCGCCGGCGATGACCGCGGCGGCATCGCCCAGGGGGCGGGCCGACTCACCAAGTCCGGGGACGAGTGCGAAGGAGACGAACTGCAGCGCCACGTACAGGCCGATGGCGCCGATGATCGACATGAACAATGCGGCGGGAATGTCGCGGGCGGGCGAGCGGGCCTCGCCGCCCGGCACGGTGGCCACCTCGAAGCCGCCGAAGGCGAAGGCCACGAGCAGCACGGCGCGCCAGAAGCCGCCGTCGGTCGCTGCTGTGTCCTGGTGCGGGCCCTGGATGGCGATGAAGGCAGCGCCGGCGATCACGAGCACGACGAGCGGCGCCAGCTTGGCCACCGTGAACGCGTTGGTGAGCGTGGCACCGGTGCGCACGCCGCGGACGTTGAGCCCGGTCACGAGAGCAACGGCCAGGGTGATGACGACCGCGCGGAGCGGGAACTCGCCGGCGGCGGGGAAGAACCCGGCCAGGTAGGTCAGGAACACGTTGTAGCTGGCCGCGACGGCGGCGAGCCGGGACAGCCAGAAGATCCACCCCACCTCGAAGCCCACGAAGTTGCCGAACGCCGCGCGGGCGATCAGGTACGGGCCGCCGGTGCCGGAGGCCCGGCCGCTGGCCTCGGCAAAGGCCATGGCGAACAGGAGCGACAGCAGGCCGGACACCAGGAACGCCAGTGGCGCCCGGACCCCGACGGCGGCGGCCGCCGTGGCGGGCAGCAGGAAGATTCCGCTGCCGACGATGGTATTCATGGAGATCGCCGCGAGGTCCCAGCGGCCGAGGGTGCGCACCAGGCCCGGGGAACCGCCGTTCATGGCTGGCGACAGCTAGCTGGCAATTTCATCGTAGCCGCGGCCGACGAACTGCACGAGACAGAACCCGTGGCCGAACGGGTCCGCCATCAGGGCCAGCCTGCCCCACTTGCTGGTCGACGCCGGCTTCTCGAGCACGGCGCCGGCGGCTTGCGCCCGTTCAACTGCCCGGTCGATGTCGTCCACGACGAAGTCGAGATGCACGGGCGTCCAGTGCCGGCCGTAGTCCCGGCGCTGGGCGCTTGCACCCGACGTGGGGGTGTTGCCGGCCTTCTGCAGGAGATAGATGGGCGAGTCAGAGCCCAGCAGCTCCACGCCGGCGTCGCCAAACCGGCGGCCCACGTGCAGGCCGAGCGCGGCACAGTAGAAGCGCTCGGCGGCGGGCAGGTCATCGACGTCGATGTTGACGAGGAGTTGGGGCATCGGGACTTCCTGGATTGCACCCAATTCTTGACTCCCCCCGCCCGGAATCGCAATGCTTGCACCTCCAGGCGAGGAGGCACGCCATGTCCACACTCGGCCACTTCCTCGAATACAGCGTACCTGCCCCGGACCTGGGGGCCTCGCTGGACTTCTACCTGCGCCTGGGCCTGACCGAAGTCCGGGTCAACGACATCCGCCCGCGGAGCTACGCGGCCGTCACCGACGGGCAGGTCGTCATCGGGCTGCACGGCGCGGGGCTCGACGAGCCCGCCCTCACCTTCGTGCGGCCCGACCTGGCCCGGCACGCGCGGTCACTGATCGACGCCGGCACCGACCTCGACTTCGTGCGCCTCGACGACGACCAGTTCAACGAAGTGGGCCTGCGCACGCCGGACGGCCACCTGGTGATGCTGCTGGAGGCACCGACGTTCTCTGTGGCGGACGACGACCTGCCGGCGCCGCTGATCGGCCGGTGCACGGAGCTGGCACTGGCTGCCGTCGCTCTGGCCGAGACCCGGAGTTTCTTCGAGCTGGCCGGCTTCCTGGGCACCGAGGGTGAGGACGAGGATTCCGTGCTGGTCACGGCGCCGGGACTGTCGCTGGCGCTGCGGCCGGAAGGCCGGCAGTCGGGCGTCACGCTGCGCTTCGAGCCGGCGGGCGCCTGGCGGGAGCTGCTCGACACGCGGGGCATCGCGGGGCGCCCGTCCGGCCACGACTACGTGCTGGTGGCGCCGGAGGGGACCCGCCTGTTGCTGGTGACGCCGTAGGAGCGGCTTCAGCCGCGACCCCCCTCCCGCGAGAATCGAGTCCGCGAGTCTCGAGCGGGAGGGGGGTCGCGGCTGAAGCCGCTCCTACGGTGACGGCAGGTACTGGGCGATGCCCGCCATGCACTTTTCGGCCACGACGGTGCGCGCCACGACGTCGCCCGTCTGCAGGTCCAGCTTGATCACCTCGCCGCTGAACCAGTTGCCCACGTAGGCGTGGGTGCCGGAACGCGCGTCGATGATCGACCACCCGAAGCCGGGCAGCCGGTAGGTGCGCAGCCACACGCCGTCCATCGTCATCGCGTCCACCCGGTTGCCCATGCACACCATCAGCGTGCCGTCGGGCGTGAGCGAGAGGTCGAAGTGCATCATCGTCCGGTCGCCGTCGCTGCCCCGGCGCAGGTCCGTGAGCTGCCGGTGGTTGACGAGGTCGAAGACCATGAGGCGCGGCCCGGTTTCGGAAACGTAGAAGATCTTGGTCTGGTCCGGCGACAGCACCGAGTGGGTGACGCCCATGCTGCCGCTGATGCCACCGTGGACCTCGGGCTCGCAGATTTCCACCAGCTCACCGTCGGTGGTGTAGCGCCACAGGTCGCCATCGCCCAGGTGGGCGCGGTGCCCGGGCAGCGGGCGGTGCCGGGTCGTGAGGGGCAAGGGCTGGTTCTCGCCGTCCAGGCTCTCGGCGAACAGCAGCGTGCCGTCCGCCATGAAATGCACCTTGGAGAAGGCGCGCATGTCGAACTGCAGGTTCGCCAGCTGGCGGCCCGACGGGTCGACCCGCACCGTCGTCCAGGCCCAGGGGTCCTGGGCCCACAGCGCGCCATCGGGCGCGAAGGTCAGGCCGTACACCAGGTGGGTAGTGCCCTCCAGCCACAGCACCCCCTTCTCGTTCAGGTCCGCGTCGAACTGCAGGATCCGGCCCAGGCCGGCGTGGTCGTCCGTGGGGCTGTCCAGCAGCGTGGCGCCGACGAAGACGTCGCCGGGCGCGAAGGGCTGCATGGTGGACGCCGGCCGCCCGGCCCCGTTCCGCGGGCGGGGCGTCACGTCGAGGGGCAGGTTGGGGTGGTGGGAAATCGACGTCATGGGCGGACCGTTAAACTAACGGATACAGTGTCCATCATAAACGGGCCCGGAAACGGGGTTGAAACGGGAATTTCGATGACCACACCGCACTTCGACTGGCAGGACCCGCTGGCGCTGGACGGCGAGCTGACGTCCGACGAGAGACTGGTCCGGGACGCCGCCCGGGACTACGCCCAGGGCCAGCTGCAACCCCGGGTCATCGAGGCGAACCGCCACGAACACTTCGACCCGGCCATCCTCCGGGAGATGGGCGAGGTGGGCCTGCTCGGCGCCACCATCCAGGGCTACGGCTGCGCGGGCGTCTCGAGCGTGGCCTACGGCCTCATTGCCCGGGAACTGGAGCGGGTCGACTCCGCCTACCGGTCGGCGATCAGCGTGCAGTCGTCGCTGGTGATGCACCCGATCCACGCCTACGGCACCGACGAGCAGAAGGACCGCTTCCTGCCGAAGCTCGCCACCGGCGAGCTCATCGGCTGCTTCGGCCTGACCGAGCCCGAGGCCGGCTCCGACCCCGGCGCGATGCGCACCCGGGCGAAGGCGGTCGTGGGCGGCTGGACGCTGACGGGCACCAAGACCTGGATCAGCCACAGCCCCATCGCAAATGTTTTCGTCGTGTGGGCCAAGGACGAGGCGGACACGATCCGCGGCTTTGTCTTCGAGCGCGGTGGTCCCGGCCTGGAAACCCCGGCGCTGAAGAACAAGATGTCGCTCCGCGCCTCGATCACCGGCCAGATCGTGATGCAGGATTTCTTCGTGCCCACCACCGCGCTGCTGCCCGCCGTGTCGGGCCTCAAGGGCCCCTTCGGCTGCCTGAACAACGCGCGGTACGGCATCGCCTGGGGCGTGCTCGGCGCCGCGGAATTCTGCTGGCACGCCGCCCGCGACTACGCGCTGGAGCGTCACCAGTTCGGCAAGCCCCTCGCGGCCACCCAGCTGGTGCAGAAGAAGCTGGCCGACATGCAGACCGAAATCGCGCTCGGTCTCGCCGGCTGCCTGCGCGCCGGCCGGCTCAAGGACGCGGGCCGCCTGCCCCACGAGGTGGTAAGCCTGCTGAAGCGGAACAACTGCGGCAAGGCGCTGGACATCGCGCGCGCCGCCCGGGACATCCACGGGGCCAACGGCATCTCGGACGAGTACCAGGTGATCCGGCACGTGATGAACCTGGAGACCGTGAACACCTACGAAGGCACCCACGACATCCACGGCCTGATCCTGGGCCGGTCGCAGACCGGCATCCCGGCGTTCTAAAAGGGGGACAGATTTATTTATCTGTCCCCTTTTTCCTACCCGGCCGGACCGGCGGGCCCTGCGGGCCAGCCGGTGCAGTCGATGCCCCGCTTGTCGAGGACGAGCTTCCAGTTCTGGTTTGCCAGTCCGGCGGCGGAGAGGGTGTCCCGCCAGTCGGCGCAGGCGCCTGCCAGCGCCTCGTCGAATTTCGCCAGGCTGCCCTTCGCCAGCAGCAGGATCGCGGCGTGCACGCGGGGCGGCGGTGCGACGGCGCCCATGGGCAGGCCCGTGTTGGCGAGCCTGGTGGTGACGTAGTCCCGGTGCTCCGGCGCGAAGCTGCGCTCGATCTCCCTGAGGATGGAGGCCTCGAGCTGGTAGGCGGCGGGCAGGTTGCGGATGCTCATGGTTCAGGTTCCGGAGACCGTCAATAGACCTTGGCCTGCGCGCTCAGGAGTGTCAAACGCCACGCGAATCCCCCGACAGTCGCTTGAAATGGACATTTCCTTACTCTAGGGTAAGGCATACCCTCCGGGAATGCAGTCGATGCCAAGCTCAGTCGTCACCAGCAAGGGGCAGATCACCATTCCGGTGGAAGTCCGGCAGCGGCTGGGCCTGGAAACCGGGCATCGGGTGGACTTCGTCGAGATGGAAGGCGGCAGGTACGCCTTCATGGCAGCGACCGTGGATATCCGAAGCCTCCGGGGCAGCGTCGGCAAACCGGCGAAGCCCGTGTCTGTCGACGACATGAACCGGGTCGTGCGGGAACGCGCCAACGGCCGGCGCCCGCCTGGACGATGATTGGCCTGGACACCAACGTACTCGTCCGGTACCTGGCGCAGGACGACAAGGCCCAGTCGGCGCTCGCTACCCGGCTGATCGAAGGCTCGCTCAGCCAGGAACAGCCCGGCTTCATCGCCACCGTGGTCCTTGCCGAGCTGGTCTGGGTGCTGGAGAGCAACTACCAGGTCGACCGGGAAAAACTCGCCAGCCTCCTGGAAGCCCTCCTGCGAACACAGCAGCTGAAGTTCGAGGAACGGGACGCCGCCAGCCAGGCGCTCGGCGATTTCCGCACGGGCAAGGCCGACTACGTGGACTGCCTCATCCAGCGGCTCGCTGCTGGCGCGGGCTGCAGCCACACAGTGACCTTCGACCGGACAGCGTCACGCCTCGACGGCATGCGGCTGCTGGGCGGGTAGTCGTGCCGCGTGGCCGTCGGCGCCCGGTCAGACGGGGCCGGCGACCGGCGTCCAGGTCTGCACCCGGCGCGCCCGGCGCGCCTCCACGGACTCACCGTCGTGGATGACCGCCTTGCCGGGCTGCAGTCCCGGCGGTGGCAGGCGCAGCGTGTTCGCATTGATGGAGGCGTGGGCGCCGCGGCCGGACAGGAGCACGGCGGCCACGTAGGTGCCGCACTCCTTGCAGATCAGGTAGTCCGCCGTGCGCAGCGCGAAGCGGTAGCGGCGGAGGAACTCGGGGCGCTCGAAGCGGAACTGCACCTCGCCCGCCGGATCCGACGTGGCCCGGACGCCGTGCCCGCGGCAGAACGCGCACTGGCAGAGGCGCACGGGCCAGCGGCGCGCGGGAAGCGCGGTGACATAGGTGTACTCGATGGCGCGGCAGTGGCAGCCGCCCTCAAAGGCCTGCCTGTCGGCGGGCTCGGCAACCCGGGGCTTCCGGGGCGCCACGGCCCGCGGCTCGCGGCGGACCGCGGCGGGACGCTTCCGGACTGCCGGTTTTTTGCGTTTCACCGGGTCCTTGTAACGCGGCAGGCCCGCGGCCGCCAAGCCCCCGGGCCAGAACCGGCCGGGCGACCGGGGCCTCTCAGGGCAGCGGCGCCCAGGCCGTGAGCACCTGGGACGGCGCCCCGGGCCGGGTCCAGGCGTAAACCAGCCGGTCCCGGCCGTTGATCATCTGGGGGAATCCCGCGCTGCGGGAGACATCGCCGTCGGCGACGACCTGCACGGGCCCGGGCGCGCCGGTGGCCGGAATGCGCCGCTGGCGCAGCTGCCCGCCGCCGCTGGCCGTCTTGCCGGTCCAGCTCACGAGGGCCGAGTCGTCGGCGAGCAGCGCCACGTCCACGCGCCCGCTCACGGCCCCCGCCTCGACCAGCACCGGCGGCGCGAAGGTACTGCCGCCGTCGGTGGACCAGGCGAGCTGCACCCGCGGCTTCTGGTTCGGCGCCGTGTACCAGGCTACGGCCACGCGCTGGCCCCGGGCGGCGATTGTCGAGCCATTCACCGGGCAGCCGGCGATCTGCCAGCCGTCGTTGTTGACGATCACCGGCGGCTGCCACTGGCCGTTCGCGTAACGGCTGACGGCGATGTCGCGGATCTCGTCCGGCGTGCGATTGCGCCAGGTGGCGACGGGACCGGCCGTGGCCATGGCCACGTCGGTGGCGCAGCAGTCGCAGGCCAGGTTGTCGATCTCCCCGCTCTCCCGCGTCTTGCCGTCGAAGCCCATCCGGGCGAAGCGCACGGTCATGCCGCCGACGCCCTCCTCCCGCTTGCCCTTGCCCGTGTCCTGCTGGGTGTTGCGCCCGTCGAGCCAGACGGCGCCGAAACCGTCGCCCCAGGGAAAGAGGGTGGCAAAGCCGTGCTCCGTGCGGGTGCCGTCGGTGTGGGGCGTGAACGGCGCGCCCCAGGTGACGCCGCCGTCCCGGGAGATGGCGAGGGTGAGGTCGTAGGAATAGGTGCCCCCGGGCTGCATCACCAGCCGGTGGGCCACCCAGTCCTTTGCCGTGACCGGCGTCACCGAGGGAAAGTCGGCCCAGTTGATGAACCAGGCGTCGCTCTCGGCGACCCGCCGCGTGAGCGACCACTGGTCGCCGTCGAGCGTGGCGAACCTGAGCGCGTACTGCTTCCCGCCGGTCGGCTCGAGCCAGCTCATCACGACACTGCCCGCGGGCGTCACGGCCAGGTGGGGGGACATCCCCCCGGGTCCGGCGGGTGACGGGATGGCGTGCAGTCTCCAGCCCTCGGGCACGGCGCCGGGAGCGGCGCGGTCGGCGGCGATGCCGGCAGGCATCCCGCCAGCGACGATCAGGCCAAGCGCCCCTGCCGCAATCTGTGCACGCATCACGCATCGTCTCCCGCGAGGACGCGGGCAGTATCCGGCCCGACCGGCGCCGGGCACAATGGCCGGGGTCTGCGGCGAAGCGCCGCGGGAGGCAGTCCATGCGCCGGGTCCTGATTCCCCTGCTGGTGATCCTGATCGGCGGCATCACGCTGTGGCAGCAGCAGGCGGGCACGACCCAGACCCCTGCACTGCCGGACGCCGTCGACAGCCGGGACGAGGAACGTGCAGACCGCCCTGCCCCGTCCGGCCTGCCGTCCGAAGCCCTGGACACCCTGGAGCTGATCCGGCGCGGCGGCCCCTTTCCCCATCGCCAGGACGGCACGGTGTTCGGCAACCGGGAGGGCCTGCTGCCCGCAGCCGACCGGGGCTACTACCGGGAATACACGGTGCCGACGCCGGGCGAGCGGGACCGTGGCGCCCGGCGCATCGTCACCGGCGGCGATCCGCCGGCCGAGTGGTACTACACCGACGATCATTACCGGAGCTTTCGCTCCATCGCGCCCGAGGAGAACGCAGCGCCATGAACCGGGAAGAACTGGCCGACACCCTGCCGCAGGCCGACCGGGCCGGTGTCTTCAGCCTGCCGGCCCACGACATCCCGGTGCTCGCCGAGGTGGCAACGGCCCGGCAGTTCGCCGTCTTCCGCGTGAGCCTCGCGGGCTGCACCGAGAGCAGCGACGTGCTGGCCCGCCTTGGCGAACAACTGGATTTTCCAGGCTGGTACGGCCAGAACTGGGACGCCCTGGCGGACTGCCTGACGGACTTCAGCTGGCGGGCCGCCGAGGGCTATGTGCTGGTCTTCGAGCAGCTCGGGGATTTCCGGGCCGCGGGCGACGAGGACTTCGACACCCTCATCGAGATCCTGAGCGATGCGTCGGCCAGCTGGGGCGTGATGGGCATCCCCTTCTGGGCGTTCCTCGTGATCGAGCCCTGACCCGGGATCGCCGCGCGGCTCAGAACCAGCGGGCCAGCACGCGCCGGGTTTTTTCCTTCACGCCCTCGTCGATGTA
Source organism: Gammaproteobacteria bacterium (assembly GCA_040080965.1). Taxonomy (GTDB): domain Bacteria; phylum Pseudomonadota; class Gammaproteobacteria; order Steroidobacterales; genus SHZI01. The sequence continues at coordinate 44,658 of JBEBHH010000024.1, forward strand.
CGCGGCAATCGTGCCCACCGCGAGGGCGAGCACACCGAGGTCGTCGGTGTAGCCAGCGACCGGGGCCAGGTCGGGGATCGCGTCGAGCGGCACGATGAAATAGGCCAGCGCGCCATACACGGTGGCCTTCGCCCAGCGGGGCGTTTCCGGCCGCCGGGCGGCGTAGAACAGCCACAGGGCCTTCTCCACGACTTCACGGCCCGCGGCGCGTGCCGCGCGAACGAGCTTCTCGCGGAACCGGGGCTCCGAGTAGTGGTGGACGACGGGCAGAAACGGGGACATGCCTGATTTTGCAGCACGGCCATGGGGGCCCGCACTACGCAGCGCAAAAATCAGGCATGTCCCCGTTTCCTCCGGCTAGATGGGCGCGTTCTTGCCCGGGACTACCTTCGGTGCGTCGTCGCCGGGCGTCCAGATCTGGCGCGGGGCATAGCCCTCGCTGCGCATGAAGTGCTCGGTGTAGACGATCCGCTCCGGGTCGATGCGCAGCAGCTGGCCCCGGGGCGGTTTCATGGCGACCTTGCCCAGCTCGAAACTGGAGGCCACCCACTTGAAGACCTTCATGCCGTGCTCCCACTCGGGAGTGTCCACGTCGAGCAGCGTGCCCCTGCCGAAAAACTGTGCGCCCATGACGCAGGCCCAGCCGGCCATGGGGTTGGCGACGGCGAAGCTGAGGCGCGGGTCCCGGCGCAGCGCGTGGACCTTCGGGCTGTTCGGCTGCGGGAAGATGTAGAGGTTGAACTTGTCGTTGTAGAACTCGACGGGGCTCACGATGGGCGAGCCGTCCTTCTTCACCGTGCCCAGGTAGCCGATGTTGGTGAGCGTCAGGACCCGCTCGATGCGGCTCTCCAGCAGCTTCTTCGGCATGACCTGGGTGGGCCAGGGCTCCTGCTCGAGCCATTTGTGGGCAATGCTCACGGTGTCGTCTCCTGTTGTTTTTGCTGACTGTCAGCCCCGATGCTGACCGCGCAGGTTGCCGGGCGCAAGTCGGCGTCCAGGGCGTGCGACAAAAAGTCGCCGATATCCCGGGCCAGGAGCGCCGGGTCTTCCAGGTAGGGGTAGTGCCCGAGGCCCGAGTACTTGCGGACCAGGGACGGGGCGCCGGTCAGCCAGTGGGCGAAGACGTCGGCCTCCAGGTGCATCAGGGTGCGGTTGTCGAGGCCCCAGAGGACCAGGGTTGGCGCCCGCACCTGCCCGAGCATGGCCTGGGGATCCCCGGTGCGGAAGTTGGCCAGGTACAGCGCGTTGGTCTCACGGCTGCCCGCGCGCCGGTTCATGTCGTAGGTCATGGTGACCAGGTCCGCCGAAGGCTGGTGGGGCGGGACGAAATTGTCCCGCAGCGACTCCGCCCAGAAGCGGCGGGAGCGCAACCGGGCCTCGACCCACCCGGCCAGCCAGGAGGACGGGGGCCGGAGCGGATTGGTGGCCGCGGTGCGCGGCATGCCGGCCGAATTGATGAGCACCAGCCGGGACACCTGGTCCGGATACCGGGCGGCGTAGCGGAACGCCGTCATGCCGCCGGACGACGTGCCCACCAGAGCCACGCGGGTCAGGCCCAGGCGGGCCAGCAGGCCGTGCACGAGTTCGACGTTGCGGTCGATGCCGTAGCGGAGCGTCCGGTCGGGGCCGGTCAGGCCCGCGGCCGACAGGTCCAGCCGGATCACCCGGTAGCGGTCGTCCAGCGCATCGGACAGCGCGTCCCAGCTGCGCAGGCTCAGGAACGACGCGTGGAGCAGGACCACGGGCGGGCCACTTCCCCGGTCGACGTAGTGCACCTGCACGCCGTCCACATCCACGAAGCGGGAATCCGGCAGCTGGTAGCGGTCGATCAGTTCGGCGAGCGGCAGCTCGAACCAGCCGCGCTCCAGCGCGAAGGCCATCAGGCCGGCGGCGAGCGCCGCCAGGACGCCGAGAATTCCCAGCGCGCGGGCCACGCGCGCGGTGACGCTCATGGCTGCCTCCCCGGGCGAACCCGCGCCGCGAACTCCGCGAGCTCCCGGTTGAAGCGCTCCGGCTGCTCCGCGAAGGTGGCATGCCCGGTCCCGGGGTAGAGGGACAGCCGGGCGTCCGGCAGCAGCGCGGCCAGCGCACGCATCTGTTCCGGCGTGGCGCTGCGGTCCTGGTCGCCCAGTACGAAGAGCACGGGGAGGCGCAGGCGCGGTGCCAGGTCGGCGTTCTCCATCGTCCGGGTCGCCATCGCGCGCCGGGCGTAGGCGGGCAGCATCAGGGTTCCCGCGTACATGATCCTCGTCATGTCGTCGGCCAGGGGCCGGGCGGACATGAGCGGCACGAACTGCTCGCCCCGCTTCAGGGCCTCGGCGATGTCCGGGGGATAGCCCTGGTTGGCGGCGCGGATCGCCTTGCTCGCTTCCGGAATCGCCGGGTTGATCGCCGCCGGCATCAGGCCCCCGTGGGAGCCCGCCAGCAGGATGCCCGCGAGGCCGTCGGCGCCGTACTCACGGACGTAGTCGGCGATCCAGTAGCCGCCGGCGGACCAGCCCACCAGCAGCGGCCTCGTGACCGCCTTCGCCCTGAGTACCGTGGCGATGTCGCCGGCCCAGGGTCCGGCGCCGGCGTAGGCCGACTCGGTCCAGGGCTTGCCGGAGCAGCCGTGGCCGCGCAGGTCCGGGGCCAGCAGCCGGAAGTCGCGGGCCAGCTCCGACTCGAACTGGCGCTTGAACACGGCGTAGGTCTGGGAATAGCCGTGGATGAAGACTAGCGGCGGACCCTGCGGATTGCCGCCCTCGGCCACGCACAGCGGCACGCCGTCCGGCGCCGCCACGAACCCGACGACGGGATCCGCGGCAATGGCTAGTTGCCGCCGAAGTCGTAGCGAGCGGTCAGGCCCCACGTCGCCCCCGGGGCGAGCGACGCTCCGTAGTTGTTGGCGAAGCCGATGACGAAGGAGTTGGAGACATAGTCCTCGTTCGTGACGTTCTTGCCCCACAGGCTAACCGTCCAGTCGCGGTTTGGCAGCCCCACCGTCAGGTTCAGGTCCAGCAGCGTCCGGGCCGGCAGGTAGGCCAGGTTCAGGACTTCAGCGTACTGCTTGTCCTGGTAGCTCAGGTCGCCGCGCACCGCGTACTCCCACTCGCCGATCTCGTCCCGGTACTCGACGCCGGTGGACAGCTTGGTCGTGGGCGTACGCGCCAGCTGGTTGCCGCCGATGGGCGAGCCGAAGGCGTCCGGCCGGGGCGGCCGCACGACCGTCACGACCGGGCAGACCGGGTCGGAGCTGTTCGCGCACTGGGAGCCCAGGCCGAAGTCGACCACGTCGTCGTCAAACTCCGGCTCGGCCCAGGATGCCGTGAAGTTTACCGTCACGTGATCGGTGACGGCGGCAAACGCCTCCAGCTCCACGCCCAGGGACTCAGCGCCGCTGGCGTTGGTGATGTAGTTGGCGTCAGTGGACGGGCTGGCCGGATTGAAGGGCACCAGGTCGGCGGTGGGCAGCTGCAGGTCCTTCCAGTCGATGTAGAAGACGTCGTAGTTCAGCTGCAGCCGGCCGTCGAAGAGGGCCTGCTTGATGCCGATCTCGTAGGTCCAGTTGGTTTCCTGCTCGTAGGTCTCGAAGCCGGGGTCGGCGGTGATGGTGTTGAAGCCGCCGGCCTTGGAGCCCTTGGCCGCCGAACCGTACGCCATGAAATCGGGAGTGATCTGGGCCTTGAGGCTGACCCGGGGCGTGAAGTCGTAGAAGGTGTCGGAAGGCAGCGGACCCGAGGTCTGGGCGCGCTCCTCCGCGGCGTAGCGGGCTTCCACGTCCAGCGTGTAGATCTCGAGGAAGGTGTAGCCCACGGAGCCGAAGATCGCGTCCGTCTTGTCCTTGTAGGTCGCGGCGGCCACGGGGAAGGCACCGTTGACCAGCTGGCCACCCGGGTCCTGCACGACCGACCGGCGGCTCTCCACGGAGTTGACGTAGGACACGTCGTTGACTTCGCTGTGGTAGAGGCCAAGGCGCCAGGTCAGCACGTCATCGAGCAGCTTGCCGTCGAAGCGCAGCTCGTGGGACGTCGCCTGCTGGTCGGTCGGGCCCGTCTGGAACAGGACCCCCGTCACCGTCGTCGGGGTCGCGCAGGGCGGCGCCGTGGAGGCGAAGGCGCCGCAGCCCTCCAGCTCCGGATTGGGCGGGTTCGAGGAATGGCTGAAGGAGTTCTGGTCCAGGTCGTTGCGGCCGAACAGGTAGGTGGACGTGATGGCGTCCGTGATGTCCCACTCCGCCCTGGCCGTGATCAGCTGGGTCTCGGCGTAGAGGCCCACGCTGCGGGGGTCCACCGGCATATCGTCGGAATTGAGCGTCAGCTCCCCGCAGTAGAAGCGGAGGACCCCGGTGGTGGCGCTGGGATTGCAGTTCGTCTCCCGGTCGAGCCCCCAGATGGAGACGGCGCCCGGCCGGATGAACTGGATGGCGCCCTGCTCGTTGTTGACGTTGGACTTGTAGTAGCCGAGATCCAGCCGCACCTCGTCGGTGGGGTGGAAGCTCAGCTGCACCTGGCCGGCGTTGTTGTCCCAGCCGCCCAGGTTGCCGTCGGTGCCGTCAAAGCTGTTGCCGAAGCTCGTGTCCTGCGTCGGGATCGCGCGATCGCCGCCGCTGAAGCTGTTCTTCCAGGTGCCGTCCGACTCGCTCTGCACGCCGTAGACCCGGATGGCCAGCTTGTCCGCCACGATGGGCACGCTGAGGCTGCCCCGCAGTTCCTGCCGCTCGTCCGTGCCCAGGGTGAAGGCGACCGTGCCGTCGAGCTGGTCCATGACGGGCTTGCGGGACACGTAGTTGATGGCGCCGGCGAAGGCGCTGCGGCCGTACTGGGAGTTCTGGGGGCCCTTGAGGACCTCGATGCGCTCCACGTCCAGCAGGGCGAAGTCGATGTTGCCCTGCTGCTGGATGTGGACGCCGTCCACGAAGGTGCCCACGTTCTGGTTGCGGTCGCCCAGGGTGTTCTGGGCCAGGCCGCGGATGATCGGCGCCGGGTTGGTGCCGCCCGCGAAGTTCTCGAAGGAGAAGCCGGCGGTGTACTTGGCCACGTCGCTGAGGCTCTCGATATTGCGCCGGGCGATGTCGTCGGCACTGAAGGCCGAGATCGCCAGGGGCACCTCGTTGATGTTCTCCTCGCGTTTCCGGGCCGTCACGATGATTTCGGTGACTTCCCGCGCGCCGGCTCCCCCGGTGGAGTCCTGGGCCAGCGCAGGCTCCAGCAGGGCGCTGGAACTGATTGCCGCCAGGATAAGCACGCCTTTGTGGCCAGTAGACAACATAAAACCCCCTCGGTTGAGCTGTCGCCGGTCGGCGGCGGTCCGTCCCGGCCGCTTCACGGAGTGGCGCGAGTTTAGGAGGGGTGTACCGGCGGAATTCCCGGTCATTTCATGAATGACCCCGGATTTCACGGACGACCTGGGAAAACGCGCCAGACGACGCGGGTAGTTCACTGGCGCAGCACGAACTGCACCGGTGGGCGGCCGCCCCGGCCGGGATCGCGCGGCCCCGCGCAGCGCAAGGTGCCGGAGCCTAGTCCTCGGTCATCGCCGAGCCGCCGACCAGGCCCGCCGACTGGACCGTGACCCGGTAGGAACGGCTCACCGGAATCTCGAGGCCGCCCCGGAGCTGGACGACCCAGCGCTTGTCGACCCGGGCCACCCGCTCGACGGCGCGGCGGCTCACCCAGAACGAGCGATGCACCTGCAGGCCGGGCTGCGGGTCCATTTCAGCGATGGCGTCGGAGAAACGCATGAGCAGGAGGGTGTTGCCCTTGCTGGTGTGGATCTTGGTGTAGTGCTCCTCCGCCTCCAGCGCCCAGATGTCGCTGCCCCGCAGGTTGATGGGCAGCCGGCCGGCCAGCCGCGGTTCGGCGGCGGGAGCAGTGGCCGTCGGGGCGGCAGTCACCGGAACGGGCGGAATGGCGGCCGCGCTGGCCGTGGGCGCCACTGTCGAAGCCCCCGGCGGCGTCTCCGGGTGGAACGCTCCGGGCGCCAGCGACGGCGGTGCAAAGCCGAAGCGGGGCACCCGCCGGTAGCGGAAATCGAGCCAGTTCGCGAGTACCCACCAGGCCATGCCCTGCAGGGTGATGGCGATGTAGGAGCCCAGGTTATCCATGGGTGGCGGCCAGAACGGTCCGAACGTGGAGCCATTCATCAGATAGGGAGTGAAGACGGCGTTCAGCGCCTCACGCAACGGCCACCACAAGGCGAAGCCGCCCAGCAGGTTGCCCACCAGCAGCACGGCCAGGAGCGGGGGGCGCCAGGGACGCAGGAGCCAGGACGTCACCTTGCTGCCGACGGCGTAGCAGGCCCAGGAGAAACCGGAAAACAGGGACGCGTAGACCATGTGATGGCCGACGGTCTCGAACTGCTGGGCACCGATCCGGGCGGCCCCGAGGAAGAGGCCAAGGCCAAAGGGCAGCAGCACGAAGAACTGGAAGATTTCCTTTGGCCGCATGCCGGTGCGATCGGCATCGTCGAGGGCGTGGGCAATGGCAGCCATCGGGGT
>JBEBHH010000060.1:0-15305 GCA_040080965.1 Gammaproteobacteria bacterium
GCCGCCATGGGCGGGGCGGGGATTATCCCGTGAAACCGACCGGATTGTCGCCTCGAAAGCGGCCGCCGGGACCGGGCATGAGTGTCCACATCGTCTCAAAAAGCCCTGACTTGCGGATGCGGGCGCCTACATCGACAGTCCGTCCCGGAACGACAAAGGGGCGCCTCTCGGCGCCCCTGATTTTTAATGGGCAAGGCAGCTTGTCATCGCCGCCAGGTCCAGCTTCGGCAAGCATGGCCGGCCGAAGTCTCCGAAGCCCCATAACGGGTACAACCGGGAGGCTACACGAGCCACTCAAGTCCCCGTCAGGCTCCGGGATTCCCGGAATACCCAGGGGCTGCTACCGCCGCCCGGTGGATTGCCGCGAAAACTTTTGCCCTCATTCGCAGCTTGAGGCCGGTGGATACGTGCGACCCGTGCTCCTCGGCCATCTTCACCGCACGCCGGGCGAGCGGCACCGGGCGATGAGCTGGGCGCAGCGGCCCCAGCGGGTATTCAAGCTGGACCTGGGGACGCGTGAAGGGTGCGGGGCCAGGTGCGGGGCCAGGTGCGGGTGGTGTCCTGCACCGAGGACCCGCCCATAGTCAGGAAAATCCTAGAGCACTGGTACCGGGCAGGCGAGGTTAGGGCAACTTGGTCCAGTAGCTTCGATACTTGTAACCTTTATATTCGGTCTCTACGTAGAAGCTATCCCCCTCGAAAAAGCACGTGGATATCTTGCCATTCACGAGGATATCAACGACCAATTGGTCTATAGACATACTGACTACTTTGTAAGGAGCAGATTCTTCGCCTAGGACGATCCCCTGAGACCGGATTACCTCCACGAACTCTTTGTCCTTGTATGTAACAGTCGTACTCTGGCCAATGGACTTCCTTACGGCATCAGTCCACGCTCTTGCTCGCATGGCGGACTCCTTAAGCTCGTCGGGTCCTTCCGCGGTAACCTTAAACTCCTGAAAAGTCTTTTCGGTATCCCACACCCAGGTTCCCAGGAAAGGGTTTTTCGCGGTGCTGCATCCGGGACCGGTCGCTGTCGTAAGAACGACAAGTATTCCTAGAACACATTTCAGGTGCACGGCGTTACCTCAATCCTGGAGAAGCCCGCAAGATGTTCTTAATGGAGGCCTCTAGGGCAACTATTGCGGCCTTCGCTTGAGTTTAAGGTGCCCAATTCCATTTCAAATTCGCAGTTGCGCTTCAAGCAATAACTCATTGCTCGACCCGTCATCTGCAATGCGGGCGAACCTCCGATCCCCGCACTACGACAGGCTTGATGCTGATTCAGCCCCGTCAGTTTCGCTCACGCCAGATTACGGGGTCACGGCGCACGTGAAAGACGGAAATCACGACAAGCTGGTCCCCGCGTGCGCGAAAAAAGATCGAGTAAGGGAATCGCCGGACCCGAATGCATTGCACGTCGGACAGCATCCGGGGAAAGCGCTGGGGAGATTCGCACGCTTGCTGTAACGCCAGTTCGATCTCTGCGACGAACTCGACCCCAAGCCCGGGTCGCTGTGCCTCATACCATCCGGCCGCCTCGTCGTATTCCAGACGCGCGGCAGCTCGAAAGAACGGCTGGAGGGTCACTTACCCAGACGGGACAGGGTCGAAGCCTTGATCTGCTCCCAGGGGGTTACGTCGCCCGGGCGGGCATCGTCCTCCTCGATCCGCTTCTGGAGCTCAGCACGCTGGGACTGCGTCAACGGCACTGCCGCGCTGTCAGCAGCGATGCTGTCCCAGATCTGCTCCACCAACGCCAACCGCTCCTCGATCGGGAGCCGGTCGATTCCAAGAGACTTTATCGAAGCATTCATTGGGCGGTGCCTCCGGTTGGGGCAATTTCAATCTAGCAGAGCAGTCCGATGACGGCCAGTACGGGCATAACGCCCGCTGAAACCCGGCCCTGGCCCTACCCGAGAAGAAGCCGATACCGTTCGGCGGCAGGCAGTCCGACGAGCGAATCCATGCCTTCTTCATCGATGGTCTTCAGCACTTCGTCAAGGGCGGCCTGTTCACTCCCGAAGAAGTCAGTCCAGATGGTCAGGTTGCCGTTCCCGTCGACAACTTCAAGCTGCCAGCCTTCGCCACCGTCCGCATAGATTTCCACCTGGACGGTCTTGCCATCGCGGGTCAGCGATTGACACAGGCCCGAAATTTTCAGGTCAACGTCTTCAGGAGCTGGCTGGCGGCTCTTCATGCGTCGCTCTCCTGGCAGGGTTCCCTCCATCGCGAACCGCGTGGCACGGCTCCGGCCATACTTGCCTACTGGAGCGCCAAAGTTGAAGCGGGATTTCTGGTGACTTCGGAGGGAAATGCCGTTGGGCAGCCGGAGTCCAGAAGGTAGCTCTGCAGCCCCATGGGCTGTGATGGCCAGATGGACTGGCCGGACAGGTCGTTCATCGAGGCCGAGGTCGTTCAGCGCGGGCTTCACGGCCAATGGAGGAAGGTGGCCGCTGGAGCGTAGGCCGGCCTACGCCCGGGATCGACTATCCCTGCTACCGCCCGACCGCATGCACCACGTGGTCGTACTCAAAGAACACGACGAAGCCCGGGTATTCCCAGCGCGTGATGGGTGGCTGGCCAACGGGGCTGGAGCGGCTGTTGGGCGCCCCGAATCGGGATTCGACGCGGGCCATGCTGCTGCCCCGCGCAGGGCGCTCGGCCGCCGCGGTCTGGCCGGAGGCCACGTTCTCGATCAGCAGCTCGTCCGCCCGGGCGGTGCCGGGCAGGGCAAGCGCGGCGGGCAACGCCAGGGCCAGGGTGACGACGAAGGTTCGTGCGGTGGAAGCCATGCTAACCTCTCCGTGGTCGTTCACTTTTCAATATAACACTCGGTCAGTGCTCAGAAAAACCACGTATCTCATGGACTTGTCTGGACAAATGCGCTACCGGGCGACGCGCCGGCTGGCGGTCGCCGGGTGACCCGCGGCGGCACCGCCCCCGTGGGCATCCGTTTCCCCGCCGCCCTTCAGGAAGGCCGGCTATTGCGCCGCTACCAGCGCTTCCTGGCCGACGTGCAGCTCCCGGACGGCACGACGGTCACCGCCCACTGCCCGAATACCGGCGCCATGCTGGGTTGCCAGGCGCCCGACTCGCGGGTCTGGCTGAGTCTCGCGTCGCGCGCCGGTCGCCGCTGTCCGTTCACCTGGGAACTGGTGGAAGTGGAGTCCGGCACACTGGTTGGCGTCCACACCGGCCGCACGAACCAGTTGGCCGCGGCGGCCGTGCAGGCCGGAATGCTCGAGGAGCTGCGTGGCTACCCGCAGATCCAGGCGGAGGTGCGGGTGCAGGCAGCCGGTGTCCGCTTCGACTTCATGCTGCGCGGCCCCGGGCTTCCGGACTATTACCTGGAGGTCAAGAACGTGACCGCGGCAGTCACCGCCCGTCGCGCCCTGTTTCCCGACGCCGTCAGCGAGCGCGCTTCCCGCCATGCGCGCGAGCTCGCCGTGCTCCGGCGTGCCGGCGCCCGGGCAGGGGTGCTGTTCTGCGTGCAGCGGGCCGACGTGGACGTCGTCGAGCCCGCCGATGACATCGACCCGGCCTACGGGCGGGCGTTGCGCGCGGCGGCTGCCGACGGCGTGGACGTCATGGCCGTCGGTGCCAGCGTCACGCCGGAGGGCATCTGGGTGGATCGCCGGATACCGGTGGCCCTCGCGGCATGATGCGGCCTGCTACTGTCTGGATCGCCCTGCGTTACCTGGGGGCGCAGCGCACGAACCAGTTTGCGTCGCTGGTTGCACTGGCGTCCGTCATTGGCGTGGCGCTTGGCGTGGCGGCGCTCATCGTCGTGCTGTCGGTCATGAACGGATTCGAGAACGAGTTGCGTTCGCGGCTCGTCGCCATCACGGGCCATGGCGCCATCCTCACGGGCGCCGCACAGCCGGCCTGGCGCGAGATCCTCGCCGATGTCCAGGGCTTTCCCGGTGTCGAGTCTGCGGCCCCCTACGTCGAGCTGGAGGCCATGGTCGCCGTTGGTGGCGAACTCGCCGGGGCGGTGATCGAAGGGATCGATCCGGCCCGGAAGTCTCCCATCGCGGGGCTCGAGGGCGCACTCCGTGGCGGAACGATCGCGGATCTCACTGCCGGGTCATGGCGCGCTCTGCTCGGGCGCTCCCTGGCGGTGCGTCTCGGGGTGGGGACCGGCGACAAGGTTCGGGTGCTGGTGCCCGTGCGGGACGCCGCGGGTCGCGTCACATCGCGGCTTCGCGAACTCACGGTTGCCGGCGTGTTCGAGGTGGGGGTCAGGGACCACGACGCCGTGCGTGTCCTGGTGAACCTCGAGGACGCGGCCGCGCTGGCGGGCCTGGGTGACCGGGTGACCGGTCTCCGCCTGCAGACCACTGACATATTCGCGGCCCCCCGGATCCTGGGCGCCTGGGTCTCCCGCTGGACGGCCGGAGGCCGGAAGGCTCCCGCAACCACCGACTGGACCCGGGAGAATGCCACGTACTTTCGCGCGGTGCGCATCGAGAAGACGATGATGACGCTGCTCCTGTCGCTCATCGTGGCGGTGGCGGCTTTCAACATCGTGGCCACACTCGTCATGGTCGTGACGGACAAGCGGCCGGGCATTGCCATCCTGCGCACCCTCGGATTTTCCCGCGGGGCGGTGGTGGCCATGTTTGCCCTGCAGGGCGTGCTGATCGGCTGGGCGGGTGTGCTGATGGGCGTCGCCGGCGGAGCGCTGCTCGCGACCAACATCGGTTCCGTGGCACCTGCCCTGGAGCGGCTGTTCGGCTTCGAGTTCATGCCGGCCGACGTCTATTACCTCACGGCGCTGCCCGCCGACCTCGAGTCCGGCGACCTGCTCTGGGTCAGTGTGATCGCCCTGGGGCTCACGGCCTGCGCCACGATCTATCCCGCCCTGCGTGCCGCCGCGGTGGCGCCCGCCGAAGTCCTGCGCTACGAGTAGGCGGGCGAAGAACAGCCATGCTTCGTCCCTATGAACTCGCCATCGCGCTCCGCTATGTCCGGTCGCGCAACAAGAACCGCTTCATTTCGTTCATCTCCGTGATTTCCATGGCCGGCATCGCACTGGCGGTCGCGGTGCTGATCATGGTCCTGTCCGTGATGAACGGCTTTGAGTCGGAGGTCCGCAACCGGATCCTCCAGATCGTTGCACACGCGTCCATCACCGGTCTGGACGGCCGCATCAGCGACTGGGAGTCGCTGGCCACGGTTGCCGGCCATGATCCCGACGTGCGCTCCGTCGCCAGGTTCGTCGACGGCCAGGCCATGCTCGTGGGGCCCGTCGAGATCCGCGGCGTGCAGCTGCGCGGGATCGATCCCGGCAGCGAACTGCGCACCTCGGCACTAGGCAGCCTGATGGTTGACGGAAAACTCGAGGCCCTGGAGCCCGGCTCGTTCGGCATGGTCATCGGGAGGACCCTGGCGGAACAGCTCGGGGTTGGCGTCGGTGACTCGGTGATCGTGCTGGTCTCCCAGGGGATCACGACCCCCGCGGGCGTCGTCCCGCGCATGCGCAGGTTCCGGGTCTCGGGGATCTTCTACGCGGGAATGTACGAATTCGACCGGGCGCTGGTCTTCATCAATGTTGCCGATGCCCAGCGCCTGCTGCGCTTCGGTGATGACGTCACGGGCGTCCGGCTGGCCATCAACGATCCCCTCCAGGCCCCTGCAGTGGTCAGGTCTGTCGCCAACGCCTGGGGCGGCGGCGTCTACGTCACCGACTGGACGCGCGAGCACGGCAATTTCTTCCGCTCGATCCAGCTGACGCGCTCGATCATCTTCGTCATCCTGCTGCTGGTCGTCGGCGTCGCGGCCTTCAATATCGTTTCGACGCTCGTCATGGTCGTCCGGGACAAGCGTGGTGAAATCGCCATCCTGCGGACCCTCGGCTCGACGCCCGCGGCGATCCTCACCATCTTCGTCCTCCAGGGGGCCCTGGTGGGCGTCGTGGGTACGGCAGTCGGCGTCGCTGCGGGGGTGCTCGGCGCCTGGAATGTCTCGGCCATGGCAGCCTTCATCGAGCGGCTCACCGGCTTCCAGTTCCTGGCGCCGGACGTCTACTTCATCAGCGAGCTTCCCAGCCGCCTCCTTTGGACGGACGTGTGGCAGGTGGCGGGCATCGCGCTCGTCCTGGGGCTGGTGTCCACGATCTATCCTGCATGGCGCGGGGCCGTAACGGCGCCGGCCGAGGTATTGCGGTATGAATGACGTGCCAGCCATCGAGTGCAGGGGTCTGCGCAAGCAGTTCGTCGAGGGCGCAGCTGTCCTCGAGGTGCTGAAGGACGTCAACCTGGTGATCGGTGCCGGCGAGCGGATCGCCATTGTCGGCCCGTCCGGCGCGGGCAAGACCACGCTACTCCAGCTGCTCGGTGGCCTCGACACCCCGACGGCAGGCGAAGTCCGCATCCGCGGCCGGGATATCGCCACGACGGACAACGCGGAGCGGGGGCGGATTCGCAACCAGTACCTGGGCTTCGTGTACCAGTTTCATCACCTGCTGCCCGAGTTCACGGCGCTCGAGAACGTCGCGATGCCGCTGCTGGTGCGCCGGGAGCCCCTCGAATCGGTTCGCGCCAGGGCCCGGCAGGTGCTCGAGAGGGTGGGACTGGCCGGCCGACTCGAGCACAAGCCCGGCGAGCTCTCTGGCGGCGAGCGCCAGCGGGTCGCCGTGGCCCGGGCCCTCGTCACCGAGCCCGCCGTCGTGCTGGCCGACGAACCCACCGGCAATCTCGACCGCAAGACGGGGGACACGGTTCTGGAGCTGATGCTGGCCCTGAACCGCGAAGTGGGCGCCAGCCTCGTGATCGTCACCCACGATCCCCGGATTGCCCTGCGGATGAACCGTGTGCTCCGGCTCAGCGACGGGCGACTGGAGGACGCTACGGCCGAGTACGAGAGCGACGCGCTTCGCGCCGCCGCAGCCGCAATCGCGTCGTGAACCGCCAGGCCGCGTTGCTCAGCAGGTAGGTGAGGGCGGCCGCCAGCAGGCCCGCCACGATGGCGCCGAGCCAGAGGGGCCGCCACGCGCTGGCGAGTGCCACCGCCAGCTCCTGCCACGGCACGTCCAGGCTCAGTGCCGATGGCGGGAGGCGCAGCAGGTAGGCCCCCAGCAGGTACTCACCGTAGAAGATCGGTCCGTAGGTCAGCGGATTCGCGACCCACGTGGCAATCACGGCCACCGGCAGGTTCACGCGCATCAGCAGCGCTGCCAGCACGACCACCGGGGTATGGCCCAGGAAGGGCAGCACGCCGACGAACACGCCCAGCGCCACGCCGCCGGTGATGCTGCGCCGGTTGATGGAAATGTAGACCGGGTGCGCCAGCAGCGCCCGGAATGGCCGGATATACCAGGGGGCGTTGTCCTGATTCCCGCGATACGGGGCAGATAGTCGCCTGAAGAATTTACGGGGCATCCGGTACCTTGGCTCGAGCTGCGCGTCGCCGCCACTCATTATCCAGCCTCTGGACCGGAAGTCGTAATGCCCGCGGCTACCTGCGTCGCCCTTTTTCTCGCCGCGCTGCTGCTCGTAGCCCCCGGGCCCGTCGTCAGCAGCGGCGTAGCCCTGGCCCTGCTGGCCGCGGCAGCACTGTTTGGCGGCTGGCGCGGGGGCGTTCGTGGCTGCCTGCTGGTTCTGGTCGCCGGCTTGCCCGCGGTTGCAGCCGTTGCCACCGGGAGCCGCCTGCTCGCGGAGCGATGGCGCGACAATCCGGACAGCCCCGACACGCTGGTGACCGGTGCAATCTGTGAGTTTCCCCGGGCGACTCCGGGCTCCTGGCGCTTCGTGCTGACGGCCGACGCGCCGTCCCGTGCGCGCGGTGCTCCGGTCCGGGTGCTGGTCAGCTGGTACGACAGCTCCTCCCGGCCCGCGGGCCCGCCGGAGCCCGGCGAGCGTTGGCAGTTGAACCTGCGGCTCAAGCCGCCGCGGGGACTCAGCAACCCGGGCACCTTCGACTACGAGCGCTGGCTCTTTGCCCAGCACATCGGGGCTACCGGGTGGGTGCGCGATTCCAGCGCTAACGGCCGGCTCCCGGGCGCTGCGACCGCCTGTCCGCCGGCCGGCTGGCGCGCAGCGACGGCGCAGCGCATCCGTGCGGCGCTGGACGGCCGGGAAGCGGCGCCCTACGTGCTGGGACTCGCCATCGGCGCCTACCAGGAACTCCCTGAGCCTGAATGGGAGAAGCTCCGGCGGACCGGGACCATCCACCTGATATCCATCTCCGGCTTCCACATCGCGCTGCTGGCGGGCCCAGCCGCGCTGCTCGGCCTCGCCCTGGCGCGGGCCCTGCTGGCCGTGGGCCTGCGCTGCCGCCCCCGCGTCATCGCGGCATGGACGGCGGTTGCGGCGGCCTGCGCCTACGGAGCATTCGCCGGCTTCAGTGTCCCCACGGCCCGCTCGGTGGTCGCTGTCGCCGTCGTCGCGGCACTCGTCACGTTGCGGCGCACGGTTACCGGGCCTGAGCTGCTGGCCTCCGTCGTGCTTGGTGTGCTGCTGATCGAGCCGCTCGCGCCGCTCGTTCCAGGATTCTGGCTGTCCTTTGCCGGGGTGATGGTCCTGGCCGCTGCCGCGTCCGGCTTCACCGGGGATCGAACCCTGCCCGGCGCCCTCCGGCTGTTGCTCACCACCCAGCTCGCGATGACCGCGGGACTGGCTCCACTGCTGGTGTTCTTCTTCGGCCAGTTGCCTGCGAGCGGAGCGCTGGCCAACCTGGTGGCGGTTCCCGCGTTCAGCCTGGTACTGCTTCCCCTGACGCTGCTGGCCACCGCCGCTGCGTGGCTGTCGCCGTCCGCCGGCGTGGCCCTGCTGGGACTCGCTGCCGACTGCTTCGATGTCTGGCGCGGATTCCTTGGCTGGTGCGCCAGCCTGCCCGCGGCGGTGTGGTACCTGCCCGAGCCGCCCCGCGGGGCGTTGTGGCTTGCCGGGGCCGGGGTCATGTCGGTGCTGTGGCCCCGTCCGTTGCCCGGCCGATGGCTCGGCCTCGGCATGTTCACCGGCCTCCTGGCCGTGGGTGCGCCGCCGGTGCCGGCCGGAGCATTTCGGGTCACGGCGCTGGACGTCGGCCAGGGCCTGTCGGTCCTCGTCCAGACCTCGGGCCATGCATTGCTCTACGACGCGGGGCCGGCGTTTCGCGACAGTGATGCGGGGGAGCGGGTCGTCGTGCCGGTCCTGCAGGCACTCGGCGTGCGCCGGCTGGATGTGCTGCTGATCTCCCACGCCGATGCAGATCATCGTGGCGGCGCTGCCAGCGTGCTCGACCGCCACCCTGGCGCCCGGGTGATCGGCCCTTTGCCCGGTGGTTCCGGCGCCGCGCCCTGTGAGGCAGGCCTGGCCTGGCACTGGGATGGAGTCCGGTTCGAAGTGCTGCATCCCGCAGCCGGCGAGATCCACGACGAGGACAATGCCGCGTCCTGCGTCCTGCGGGTCTCCGGGCCGGGTGGCCGGCTGCTCCTGCCGGGCGACATCGAGGCGCCGGTGGAGGGTGAACTCGCGGCCCGTGCCGGCCTCCGTCGCGTGGATCTGGTGGTCGCCCCCCACCACGGCAGCCGTACGTCGTCATCCGCGGCCTTCGTCGCCGCCACGACGCCACGCTATGTCATCGTCTCGTCGGGCTACCGCAACCGCTGGCGCTTTCCCGCGGGGGAGGTTGTGTCCCGCTGGCGTGAGTCCGGAGCGTGCGTGGTGAATACGGCGGACACTGGCGCGCTTCAGTTCGAGGCCGGCAGGGAAGGGGGCTTGCGGCTGCTGCGCGCAGAACGCATCGCTGCCCCGGGACTCTGGCTCGCGCGCCCGGCTGCAACCTCGCCCTGCAGCTGGATTTCCACGGGGAAACTGCCTGTGACGACCCGGTGAGCCGATGTATAGTGGCGCCCGTCTGGTGCGGAACGGGTGCGCATGCTCGAGATCGTGATTGCCGGCGGCTGGATGATGGTGCCGATCATCCTGGGTTCCGTGGTGGCGGCCGCCATCATCCTTGAGCGCCTCTGGACGCTGCAGCCCCGACGGGTCGTGCCGCGCGACCTCTCCCGGCAGGTGTGGGAGTGGGTCAGTTCGAACGACCTCAATCCGAAGCACATCCAGGATTTGCGTGCCCACTCACCCCTCGGGCAGGTGCTCGCGGCGGCCCTCGTCAACCGCCAGCACGACCGGGCCACCATGAAGGAGGCCATCGAGGACACTGGCCGGCACGTCGTCCACGAACTCGAGCGCTACCTGAATACCCTGGGCTCGATCGCCTCGGTGTCGCCCCTGCTGGGGCTGCTCGGTTCGGTGACCGGCATGATCCGGACGTTTGGCGCCCTCACCGGCGGCGTGTCCGGGGACCCCGCTGCGCTGGCCGGTGGCATCTCGGAGGCCCTGATCAGCACCGCGGCCGGCCTCACGGTGGCCATTCCCGCGCTCATCGGCTACCGGTCGCTGCGCGGCCGGATCGATGTCCTCATCGTGCAGATGGAGAAGGAGGCGATCGCACTGCTCGACGCCCTCGAGCGCAAGCAGCTGATGGACACGCTCGGCCGCGGGGGAAATGCGACCAGCGCCCAGATCCTTGCCAAGAATGCGGCCCAGAAAGCTGCCCCGGCCAGCGGCCGCTGACGTGAAACTGCGCACTTCCACCCACCGGGACGAACCGGAACTCAATGTCATCCCGCTGGTGGACGTGTTCCTCCTGCTCCTCATCTTCTTCATGCTGACGACCACCTTCGTCCGCCCGTCCCAGATCGCCATCCGCCTGCCCGAGGCCGGTGTCAGCTCGGAGGTGGCCCCTGACCGGCAGGAACTCGAGATCACCGTGACGGGCGAGGGCGAGTTCCGGGTGAATGGCCGGGCGCTCGTGGACACGCGCGCCGGGACCCTCGAGGCTGCCATCCGCAAGGTCATGCCCGACGTCCGCGCGCGCCACGTCACGCTCAGCGCCGACGGCCGCGCCAGTCACCAGGACGTGGTCACGGCCATGGACGTGGCCGGGCGCCTGGGCTTCGTCGAGGTCCGGATCACGACGGTAAGGGCGCGGCCGCCTGAATGACGAGCCGGGTGACGAGGCCTTGAGCAGCGGCGACCCGCCCAGCGTGGCGCCATCGGCGATCTACCGCCGTCTGCTCTCGTTCGCCAGGCCCCATTGGGGCGTCTTCATCGTCGCCGCGATCGGCATGGCGTTCTACGCTGCCACCGACACCGGCTTTGCCTGGCTCGTGAAGCAGCTGCTCGCCAGTATCGACGCACCGGTCGACACGCTCGACCCGCAGGCCGAGCTGATCCGCCGCTGGCTGCCCCTCGGGATCATGGTTCTGTTCCTCGTGCGCGGGGCGTCGGAGTTTGCCACGACCTACAGCCTTGGCTGGATAGGCCGTCAGGTGATCAAGAGCGTCCGGGCCCTGGTGTTCGACAAGTTCCTGCACCTCCCGACGCGCTTCTACGATGCCGCCTCCACCGGCAACCTGCTCTCGAAGCTGACCTTCAACATCGAGCAGATGGCTGCCGCGGCATCGAACGTGGTGACCGTCCTTATACGGGACAGCCTGACCGCTGTCGGGCTCGTGGCCTACATGGTCTACCTGAGCCCGCCACTGTCCGCTTTCGTGTTTGTCGCGGCGCCCCTGCTGGCGTTGCTCATCCGCGTGCTGAGCCGCATGTTCCGGCGCTACAGCACCCGGATCCAGGAGTCCATGGGTGATCTGACCCGCATCACGGGCGAGACCCTGCAGAGCCACCGCGTCATCAAGATCTTCAACGGCCAGGACTACGAGCGGCGCCGCTTCGAATCCGCCAACGAGCGAAACAGGCGCATGAACATGCGCCTGTTCGCCACGCGCGCGGCGGGGGACGGGGTCACAGCGCTCCTGGCGGCGGTGGGCATGGCCGGCATCGTGTTCGTTGCCAACCAGGACTCCGTGCGGGAGGCCCTGGACATCGGGGACTTCGGCGCCTTCATCACGGCGTTGCTGCTCCTGATGCGGCCGTTGCGCGCGCTGACGGGCGTCAACGTGTCCCTGCAGCAGGGCATCGCCGCAGGGGCCAGCGTCTTCCAGTTGCTGGACGAGGACGTCGAGAAGGATACCGGCACCCTGGCGCCGGCGCGGCTGCGCGGCCAGGTGGAGTTCCGCGACGTCAGTTTCGAGTACGCGGCCGAGAAGGGCCTTGTGCTCCGGAACATCAACCTCAAGGTTCCGGCGGGCCAGACCGTGGCCATCGTCGGCAAGTCCGGCAGCGGCAAGACCACCCTGGTCGGGCTGCTGCCCCGGTTCTATGACGCGGAGCACGGCTCGGTGCTCATCGACGACCGGCCCGTGCAGGACTACACGCTCACGGCGTTACGCAACCAGATCAGCCTCGTCAGCCAGGAAGTGGTGCTGTTCAACGACACCATCGCCGGCAACATTGCCTACGGCACGCTCAGTTCCGTCTCGCGATCCGACGTGGAGGCCGCGGCCCGCGCCGCCTACGTCGACGAGTTCACCGACCCGTTGCCCGACGGTCTCGACACCTGGGTGGGTGACCGGGGCGTGCTTCTGTCCGGTGGGCAACGCCAGCGGATTGCCATCGCGCGGGCCCTGCTGAAGAACGCGCCGGTCCTCATCCTGGACGAGGCCACGTCGGCCCTCGACACCGAATCCGAGCGGCGCATCCAGGAAGCGCTCGGCCGGCTCATGCAGGATCGCACGACCTTCGTCATTGCCCACAGGCTGTCGACCGTCGAGCAGGCGGACCGCATCCTCGTGATGGCGGACGGCCGCATCCTGGAGTCCGGCACCCACGCCGAACTGCTGGCATCCGGCGGGCACTACGCGCATCTCTATAAACTGCAGTTCCGGGATGACGCGGCCTGAAACGGCCGGTGGCGTGGACACGCGGCTTCAGGACCTCTGGTACGGGCGCTCACCGCTGGCCTGGCTCCTGCTGCCGTTTGCGGGCCTGTTCGGCCTCGTCGTCGGGCTGCGCCGGTGGGCGTACCGGTCGGGCTGGTTCCGCGTCGAGCGGCTGGGTGTTCCCGTACTCGT
Source organism: Gammaproteobacteria bacterium (assembly GCA_040080965.1). GTDB lineage: Bacteria > Pseudomonadota > Gammaproteobacteria > Steroidobacterales > SHZI01. The sequence continues at coordinate 12,965 of JBEBHH010000060.1, forward strand.
CGTGGGCAATATCACCGTCGGCGGCACCGGCAAGACGCCGGTGACCGCGTGGCTGGTGGCGCTCTGTCGCGATGCGGGTCTGCGGCCCGGCATCGTCAGTCGTGGCTACGGCGGACGACCTTCCCGGGAACCACGTCTGGTTGGCGCCGGTGACGAGGCGGCCGACGTTGGCGACGAGCCGCTGCTGCTTCATCGCCAGACCGGAGCGCCGGTGTGCGTGCACCCCGACCGGGTGGCTGCCGGCCGGCGGCTCCTGGCCGAGGGTGTCAACGTGATAATCGCGGACGATGGACTCCAGCACTATCGCCTGCACCGGGACCTGGAAATTGCCGTGCTCGACGGCGAGCGGCGGCTGGGCAACGGCTTCCTGCTGCCGGCAGGACCCTTGCGCGAGGCCGCCGGGCGCCTTCGGTCAGTAGACCTGGTGCTTGTGAACGGTGGCCCTGCGGGGCAGGGAGAGATTGCCCTGCAGGCCCGCATCGGCCCGCTGCGCTCCCTGGACGGGCTCACACATGCCACCCTCGAGTCTCTCCGTGGTCATCTGGTCCGGGCGGTGGCGGGCATCGGCAATCCCGGGCGCTTTCACGCCCTGCTGGCCGCCGCGGGGCTGCGGGTGCAGCCGGTGCCAGTGCCGGATCACGGGCGTGTCGAATTGGAGACCCTGGCCCGCGCCAGCGACGTGCCGATCGTCATGACGGAAAAGGACGCCGTAAAGTACCTGCCAGTCACCGGCTGTCCGGTGTGGGTCGCGCCACTCGAACTTGGCGTGCCGGACGTGGTGGGTGCGCGGGTACTGGGCTGCCTGCGCGGCTTCAGGCAGTGAGGACGACGCGATGAGCGACAAGCGCTTCCACGTGGTGATCCCGGCGCGGTTCGCGTCAACCCGCTTTCCGGGCAAGCCACTGGCACTGCTGGCAGGCCGCACGGTGCTGGAACACGTCTGGCAGCAGGCCAGCCGGAGCGGCGCCGCTGACGTGGTCATCGCCACGGACGACGAGCGCATTGCCGCCGCCGGGCGCAAGCTGGGTGCCGACGTCCTGATCACGGACGCCAGCCACCGGTCCGGCACCGAGCGCGCGGCGGAGGTCGCCCTGCTGCGGGGCTGGCCCGACGACGCCGTGGTCGTGAACTGCCAGGGCGACGCGCCCCTGATCCCGCCGACGGCCATCGACCAGGTGGCTGAACTGCTGGCCGCTTCGCCCGGCGCCGCGATGTCGACGCTGTGCACGCCGATCGCGACCATCGAGGATTACCGCAACTCACACGTGGTGAAGGTGGTATGCGACCAGGACGGCCGCGCGCTGTATTTCAGCCGCTCACCCATTCCCGCGAGCAGCCACTCGAGTGAAACAGACATACCGGAGAGCTTCCGGCACGTCGGGCTCTACGCCTACCGGGCGGGCGCGCTCCGCCGGATTGCAGCAGCGCCGGCCTGCGCGCTCGAAGTGTCCGAGAGCCTGGAGCAGCTCCGCGCGCTGTGGCTTGGCCTTGAAATCCGCGTGGCCCTGGCCCGAGACTTGCTGGGACCTGATATCGACACGCCAGAGGATCTGGACCGCGCTGCGGGATTCCTGCGGCGCGCGGGAGGTGTTTCTTGAGACTGCTGCGACGAAATTCTCCAGCTGCCGCGCCGAAGCCATCGGTGCGGGTGCTCCTGGTCTGCATGGGCAACATCTGCCGCTCCCCGATGGCCGAGGGCGTGTTGCGCCACCGGCTGGCGGAGAGGGAGCTGCCGTTGCCCGTCGAGATCGACTCGGCCGGCACCCACGGCTATCACCACGGCGCACCGCCCGATCCGAGGGCGCAGGCGGCTGCCTTGCGCCGGGGCGTGGACATCTCCGGACTCCGCGCCCGGCGGGTCATCCCCGAAGACTTCGAGCGCTTCGACCTCGTGATCGCCATGGACGACGACAACCACGCGGCGCTGCTGGAGCTGGCCGCGGAGGAGCACCACCAGAAGGTGCGGCTCTTGCTGGAGTTTGCGGGCGATGCCGGACGCCGCAGCGTGCCGGATCCTTACTACGGCGGCACGCTCGGATTCGAGCGGGTGCTCGACCTCGTCGAGGAGGCCATGGCCGGCCTGCTCGATGAGCTCCAAAACATTGCGGCGCGCCGCCGGGACGAAGTGGAGGGCGCCCCCGACGGCACTCCCGCCGGGGGCGCTGGCTAGACCTGCCGGCTTAGGGCTACTCCTGCCCGGACTCCCGATTGCCGCCATCGCCACCGCCTGCCGTTCCGGTCCAGACCGTGTGGGTCGTGGTCGGTGAGCCCGAAGGACGACTCCTCCTGTTCGACGAGCCCGGACGCGGCCTCCACGTGGTCGACGCCGATGGCGTCGAAC
>JBEBHH010000061.1:0-14638 GCA_040080965.1 Gammaproteobacteria bacterium
ATCAACCCGATCGCCATGGAAGAGGGTCTGCGCTTCGCCATCCGCGAGGGCGGCAAGACCGTCGGCGCCGGCGTGGTCGCCAAGATCATCAAGTAGGACGGTAGGAGCGCCTTCAGGCGCGATACTAACTTTATAAAGTAAATCAAGGACATAGTCATGGCCAAGAGTCAGAATATCCGGATCCGCCTGAAGGCGTTCGATCACCGCCTGATCGATAACTCGGCGAAGGAAATCGTGGATACCGCCAAGCGCACGGGCGCCCAGGTCCGGGGTCCGGTGCCCCTGCCCAGCAAGATCGAGCGCTTTACCGTCCTGACGTCCCCCCACGTGGACAAGGATGCCCGGGACCAGTACGAGATCCGGACCCACAAGCGCCTGATGGATATCGTGGAACCGACCGACAAGACGGTCGACGCCCTGATGAAGCTGGAACTGCCGGCGGGCGTGGACGTCCAGATCAAGCTCAATTAGGCAAATTGAACTCGGCTGCAAGGCTGTTATACTAACCGGCTCCGCACAGTGTCCTGCACGCCCCATGCACCGCATTTGGCACCGCTTCTTGCAGTGCATTGGGCCTAGCGCAACGACGCAGAGCAAGACGAAAAGCGCAAATAAAGCGAACCCGCCGTAGGCCTGCCGGCCGAGCAAACGATCCGGCCAGCTTGCACGGCCTTTCGACAGGGCCAGGGGGTTCGGGGGTCTCCGACGGAATCAGGCTTCCCCGTTGTCTGGGGCTGGCCGTGTCCGCGCAGGATTCATAGGCAGCGGCAGGTGCGCATGGGGTTGCGTTGCTTGCGGCAAGCAGGAATACCGACCAGGAAGCAGACATGGCGATCGGACTAGTAGGGCGAAAGCGCGGCATGACGCGGGTCTTCACGGAAGACGGCGCGTCGGTGCCCGTGACGGTCATCGAGGCGTTCCCGAACCGCGTCACGCGGGTCAAGAACGCCGACTCGGACGGCTACTCCGCGGTGCAGGTCACCACGGGCAGCGTCAAGCCGTCCCGCATCAACAAGGCCCTGGCGGGCCAGTACGCAAAGGTTGGCGCCGAGCCGGGCGAGGGCCTCTGGGAATTCCGGGTCAACGCCGATGAGGCGGGCGCCCACCCCGCGGGCTCCGAGATCACGGTCGAGGCCTTCACGGCCGGCCAGCTGGTCGATGTCCGGGGCACCACCATCGGCAAGGGCTATGCCGGCACCATCAAGCGCCACAACTTCCAGAGCCAGGACGCCACCCACGGCAACTCGGTTTCCCACCGGGCCCCGGGCTCCATCGGCCAGCGCCAGACGCCGGGCCGGGTGTTCAAGGGCAAGCGGATGTCGGGTCACATGGGCAATGTCGCCCGCACCACGCTGAACCTGGCGGTCGTCCGGGTCGACAAGGACCGCAACCTGCTCCTGATTCAGGGCGCCGTGCCGGGTCACGCCGGCTCCCACGTCGTCATCAAGCCTGCGGCGAAGGTTCGCCGAAAGAGGAAGGGCTGAGGCTCCCATGGGTGTAGTTCAATGAAGCTTGCAATCCAGGGTGGCGGCAGCCTCGAGGTGTCTGATGACGCCTTTGGCGCCAAATTCAATGAGGCCCTGATTCACCAGGTCGTCACCGCCTATAGGGCCGGTGGCCGCGCCGGTACCAAGGCCCAGAAGACCCGCGCCGAAGTGCGGGGCGGCGGCCGGAAGCCGTTCGCCCAGAAGGGCAGCGGCCGGGCCCGCGCTGGTACGACCCGCGGCCCGATCTGGGTCGGCGGCGGCCGTGCGTTTGCCGCGAGGCCCCGGGACTACACGCAGAAGGTCAATCGCAAGATGTACCAGGCGGCGATGCGGTCCGTCCTGTCCGAGCTCGTCCGCCAGGATCGCCTGGTCGTCGTGGACGCCATCGAGATGGCGAAGCCGAAGACCAAGGACCTGGTGAAGTACCTGCAGGGATTCAACCTGGACCAGGTGCTGATCCTCGTGGAGGAGGGCCAAGACAACATGCAGGACAACCTGCGCTTGTCGGCGCGCAACCTGCCGTCCGTGGAGGTCCTCGACGTGAAGGAGCTGAACCCCGTGTCGCTCGTTCGCTTCGGCAAGGTCCTGGCCACGTCGGGCGCACTGAAGGCTGTGGCGGAGCGCCTGTCATGAACGCAAAAACAGCAACCACCAAGGCCAAGCCCGCCAAGGCCACCAAGGCCGTCAAGAAAGCCCCCGCCAAGGTCAAGGCAGCCGGAGACAAGACGGGCGCCGGGCTCTCCCTGGCCGCCAAGCTGAACAATGAAAAGCTGATGTCGGTCCTCGTCGGTCCGCATCTGTCGGAAAAGGGCAGCCGGATTGCCGAGCAGCTGAAGCAGTTTGTGTTCAAGGTGCGCCGTGACGCGGGCAAGTCCGAGGTCAAGCGCGCGGTCGAGCTGATGTTCGACGTGAAGGTAACCGCTGTCCAGGTCGTCAACGTCATGGGCAAGGCCAAGCGTTTCGGCCGCAGCCCGGGCCACCGGCAGGACTGGAAGAAAGCCTACGTCACCCTGGCTGAAGGCCAGGACATCGACTTCCTCGGCGCCGAATAGTTCGCGAGATCACCCCGAGATCATCCTCCGAGATCATCATGGCACTCCAGCAAACCAGACCGACATCACCAGGCAGGCGCTTCGTCGTCAAGGTGACGACACCGAACCTGCACAAGGGCGAGCCGCACTTTCCCCTGGTGACGCGCCTCGAGCGCAGTACCGGCCGCAACAACTACGGCCGCGTCACTACGCGCCACAAGGGTGGTGGCCACAAGCGCCTCTACCGGATCATCGATTTCCGCCGCGACAAGGACAGCATTGCTGCCAAGGTCGAGCGCATCGAGTACGACCCGAACCGCAGCGCCCATCTCGCTCTGTTGCTGTACGCGGACGGCGAACGCCGCTACATCATTGCGCCCAAGGGCCTGGTTGCTGGCGACTCCGTCGTCTCCGGCCGTGACGCCCCGATCAAGACGGGCAACGCCCTGCCCCTGCGCAACATCCCGATGGGCACCCTGGTGCACGCGGTCGAGTTGAAGCCGGGCAAGGGCGCGCAGCTTGCCCGGGCCGCCGGCTGCAGCGTGCAGATCGTGGCCCGCGACGGCATCTACGCCACGGTCCGCCTGCGTTCCGGCGAGATGCGCAAGGTGCACGTGGAGTGCCGGGCCACGATTGGCGAAGTGGGTCGTGAAGAGCACAACCTGCGCAAGGACGGCAAGGCCGGCGCGAAGCGCTGGCGGGGCATTCGCCCGACCGTTCGCGGCGTGGCGATGAACCCGGTTGATCACCCGCACGGCGGCGGTGAGGGCAAGACGTCCGGCGGACGGCACCCGGTGACCCCGTGGGGCATCAAGACCAAGGGCTACAAGACTCGCCGCAACAAGCGGACGGCGACCATGATCGTGCGCCGGCGCGACAAGAAGTAACCGACCAAGGAATCTGAAACGTGGCGCGTTCAATCAAGAAGGGACCGTTCGTCGACCTGCACCTGGCCAATAAGGTCCGGCAGGCGGTGGGCACCAACAATCGCCGGCCCATCAAGACGTGGTCGCGGCGCTCGATGATCCTGCCCGAGATGGTTGGACTCACCATCGCGATACACAACGGCCGCGACCATATCCCGGTGCTGATCACCGAGAACATGGTCGGCCACAAGCTCGGCGAGTTCGCAGTCACCCGGACCTTCAAAGGTCACTCGGGCGACAAGAAGACCAAGACTGCCGAATCGGCGGCGGGATGAGGATCTGACGATGCAGGTTTCCGCCACACTGAAGTACGCCCGGATCTCGTCGCAGAAGTGCCGGCTGGTTGCCGATGCCATCCGCGGCAAGTCGGTTGCGAACGCCAAGCAGATTCTCGACCTGATGCCCAAGAAGGGCGCCGGGTTGCTCAAGAAGGTGCTCGATTCGGCCATCGCCAACGCCGAGCACAACAACGCTGCCGACATCGACGAGCTCAAGGTAGCCACCGTCTTTGTCAACGAGGCACCGCGACTTCGCCGGTTCAAGGCATCGGCCAAGGGCCGCGCGTCGCCCCGGCAGAAGCGCAGCAGCCACATCACCATTCAAGTTTCGGACGAGTAACCATGGGTCAGAAGGTCAATCCGATCGGCATCCGGCTCGGTATCACGAGGGACTGGGCGTCCAAGTGGTACGCCGATTCCCGGACGTTCCCGAAGTACATCGATGCTGACTTCCGCGTCCGTGAGTTCCTCAAGAAGAAGCTCAAGGAGGCCTCGGTCGGCAAGATCCAGATCGAGCGCCCCGCGCGGAAGGCGCATATCACCATCCACACGGCCCGCCCCGGCGTCGTCATCGGCAAGAAGGGCGAGGACATCGAAAGCCTGCGCAACCAGGTCGCCAAGCTCCTGAAGATGAGCCTGAACGACGTGCGCATCAACATCGCCGAGATCCGCAAGCCGGAGCTCGACGCCCAGCTCGTGGCTGATGGCATTGCCCAGCAGTTGGAGCGCCGCGTGATGTTCCGCCGCGCCATGAAGCGGTCCGTGACGAACACCATGCGGCTCGGCGCCCAGGGCATCAAGGTCCAGGTTGCCGGTCGGCTGAACGGCGGCGAGATCGCCCGCACAGAGTGGTACCGGGAAGGCCGCGTGCCCCTGCACACCTTCCGCGCCGACATGGACTACGCGCTGTCCGAAGCCCAGACGACCTACGGCGTCATCGGCGTGAAGGTCTGGATCTTCCGGGGTGAGGTATTCGACCAGCAGGAGGCGCCGGCGGAAGAAGTCGCAGCGCCGGCCGCCCGCTAAGGAATCGCACCCATGATGCAACCCAAGCGAACCAAGTTCCGCAAGCAGTTCAAGGGCCGTAACCGTGGCCTGGCACAGCGCGGCAACACCGTGGCCTTCGGTGAGTACGGCCTGAAGGCGACTGATCGGTGCCGGCTGACGGCGCGCCAGATCGAGGCGGCGCGTCGCGCGATGACCCGCTACGTGAAGCGTGGCGGCAAGGTCTGGATCCGGATCTTCCCGGACAAGCCAGTCACCGCCAAGCCGCTCGAAGTCCGGCAGGGCAGCGGTAAGGGCAACGTAGAGTTCTACGTGGCTCTCGTGCAGCCGGGCACCGTCCTCTACGAGATGGAGGGCGTCACCGAAGAGATTGCGCGGGAAGCGTTCCGCCTGGCGGCCTCGAAGCTGCCCGTCGGCACGACCTTCGTCAGCCGTCACGCGATCTGATCAGAGCTGATTTCAGAGAACATGCCGATGAAAATTAACGACCTGCGCAAGAAGACCGAGACCGAGCTGGCTGAGGAGCTCCTCGGCCTCCGCAAGGAACAGTTCAATCTCCGGATGCAGCGGGCCACTGGCCAGCTGAGCCGTCCGGACCAGTTCGACAAGGTTCGCAAGAACATTGCACGCATCAAGACGCTGCTGAGCGAGCAGTCGCAGCAGAAGAAGGCGAAAGGCGCAGCATGAGTCCGACAACCACGACCAAGGCCAAGACCGCCAGCAAGGCGAAGCCCGTTGCAGCCGCTGCTGCACCGGCCGCCACCGCCGAGGGCGCGGCCTCGATCCGCACGCTGACCGGCACGGTTGTCAGCAACAAGATGCAGAAGACCATCGCGGTGGTCGTCGAGCGCCTGGTGAAGCACCCCCAGTACGGCAAGTACGTGCGGCGCACGACCAAGCTCCTGGCCCATGACGAGGGCAATACGTCGAGGCAGGGCGACCTGGTGTCCATCACCGAGTGCCGGCCCTTCTCGAAGCGCAAGGCGTGGCGTCTGGTCGAGGTCCTCCGGCGTGCGGAGGAATCGGGCAAGCCTGCTGTTTAACGCTGGCATTACCGGGAAACCAACATGATTCAGATGCAAACGTACCTTGCGGCAGCCGACAACAGCGGCGCCCGGCAGTTGATGTGCATCAAGGTGCTTGGTGGCACGCGCCGGCGCTATGCGTCGGTCGGCGATGTGATCAAGGTCAGCATCAAGGACGCGATCCCCCGGGGCAAGGTCAAGAAGGGCGAGGTCTACAACGCCGTCGTCGTGCGCACCCGCAAGGGTGTTCGCCGGCCCGATGGTTCGGTGATCCGCTTCGACGGCAACGCCGCCGTGCTCCTCAACAACAAGCTGGAGCCCATCGGCACGCGCATCTTCGGGCCAGTCACCCGCGAGTTGCGCAACGAGAATTTCATGAAGATCATTTCCCTGGCGCCCGAAGTACTTTGAGTGAGCTGAGATGAAGCGCATTAGAAAAAACGACCAGGTAATCGTCATTGCGGGCCGCGACAAGGGCCGCAAGGGCACGGTCACCCGCGTCGACGGCGAGCGTATCTGGGTTGAGAACGTCAATGTCGTGAAGCGGCATACGAAGCCCAACCCGGCCAAGGGCCTGCAGGGCGGAATCGTCGAGAAGGAGATGTCGCTGCACATCTCCAACGTGGCGCTGCTCAACACGGCTACCGACAAGGCCGACCGCATCGGCTTCCGGACGCTCGAGGACGGCCGCAAGGTCCGCTATTTCAAGTCGAACAACGAGGTCGTAGACGCCTGAGGGGCGTCGCGAACACGCTATGGCACGGTTGCAGGAATATTACGCAAGCACGGTCGTTCCGAAGCTCAAGCAGCAGCTTGGCATCGATAACGTCATGGAGCTGCCCCGCATTACCAAGATCACGCTCAACATGGGCGTGGGCGAGACGATCACCGACAAGAAGGTGATCGAGAAGGCTGTCGCCGACATGACCCGCATTGCAGGGCAGAAGCCGCAGATCACGCTGGCCCGCAAGTCCATCGCCACCTTCAAGGTGCGGGAAGGTTACCCCGTGGGCTGCAAGGTCACCCTGCGCCGGCAGCGCATGTGGGAGTTCCTCGATCGCCTGATCAGCATCGCCGTGCCGCGTATCCGCGACTTCCGCGGCCTGAACGGCCGGTCCTTCGATGGCCGCGGCAACTACAGCATGGGCGTCCAGGAGCAGATCATCTTCCCGGAAATCGACTACGACCAGATCGACACGATCCGGGGCATGGACATCACGATCACGACGACCGCCGGCGACGACGTCCGGGGCCGCGCGTTGCTCGACGCCTTCAACTTTCCCTTCCGCAAGTAGCGCTACCAGCAGTACGCAAAGGCACACGCAATGGCCAAGAAATCGATGGTTCTCCGGGATGCGAAGCGCGCCAGGCTGGTGCAGAAGTACGCCAAGAAGCGCAATGCGCTGAAGGCGATCATTGCCAGCCCGAAGGCTCGTCCCGACGACAAGCAGGCCGCCGCGGACAAGCTCCAGACACTGCCCCGTGATTCGAGCCCTAGCCGCATGCGCAGTCGCTGCTCGATCACCGGCCGGTCCCGTGGCTACTACCAGAAGTTCGGCCTGTCCCGGACCAAGCTGCGCGAGCTGACCCTCGCCGGGAACATTCCCGGAATGCGCAAGGCCAGCTGGTAAGCGGGCCGCAAGCCCGATAGCCGGCATTACAAATTAACCAGACCGAGCAAACGAACGAGTAAACGAATATGAGTCTTTCGGACCCGATTGCCGACATGCTGACCCGGATCAGGAACGCCCAGAGGGTGGCCCTGCCGAGCGTGACGATGCCCTCGTCCACGCAGAAGGAGGCCATCGCCAAAGTCCTGCTGGACGAAGGCTACATCGTGAACTTCCAGGTGACCGATGCCGGCAGCAACAAGCGCGAGCTGGCCATCGAGCTCAAGTACTTCGACGGACGCCCGGTGATCGACGAGATCCGTCGCGTCAGCCGCTCCGGCCTCCGCATCTACCGGGGCAAGGACTCGCTGCCGAAGATCCAGGGCGGCCTTGGCATTGCCATCGTGTCGACGCCGGCCGGCGTCATGAGCGATCGCGACGCCCGGGCCGGTGGCCATGGCGGCGAAGTGCTCTGCATCGTCTCGTAGGGATTATTTATGTCCAGAGTTGCAAAAATGCCCGTGCCGCTGCCGAAGGGGGTCGAATTGACCCAGGCCAGCGGCAAGGTGCGCGTGAAGGGTCCGAAGGGCGAGCTCAGCCACACGCTGAATCCCCAGGTCGAGATCAACGTGGCCGACGGAACTGCCCACATCACCAGCCGCACCGAGGCCCAGACGGCCCGCGCCATCGCCGGCACCACCCGCGCGTTGCTCGCCAACATGGTCAACGGCGTGTCGAAGGGCTTCGAGCGCAAGCTCGAACTGGTCGGCGTTGGCTACCGCGCCCAGGCGCAGGGCAAGAAGCTGAACTTGACCCTCGGGTTCTCCCATCCCGTGGCGTTTTCGGTTCCGGAGGGCATCACGATCGACACGCCCAGCCAGACCGAGATCGTCATCAAGGGGGCCGACAAGCACAAGGTCGGCCAGGTTGCTGCAGACATACGCCGCTACCGGCCGCCGGAGCCCTACAAGGGCAAGGGCGTGCGGTACGCGGGTGAGAAGGTCGTACTGAAGGAGGCGAAGAAGAAGTAGGCGATTGCGCCCGGTCCGGCTTGCGGCGCGTCCGCAGGCAGGGGATTCAGGCAATCGTGGCTTCGAGTCGCTATGAACAAGAAAGACAGCAGACTGCGGCGTGCCCGGCGTTCCCGGGCCAAGATCCGCGAGTTGGGCGTGGCGCGGCTGACGATTCACCGCACCCCGCGGCACATTTATGCACAGGTCATCGGTCCCGATGGGGGCACGGTGATGGCCGCCGCATCCACGTTGCAGAAGGACGTGCGCGACGCCCTCGACGGTACCGGCAACATCGCCGCTGCCGCCATGGTGGGCCGGACGATTGCGGAAAAGGCGAAGGCGGCCGGTGTCACGCGCGTAGCGTTTGACCGGTCCGGGTTCCAGTACCACGGGCGAGTCAAGGCATTGGCCGAGGCAGCCCGCGAAAACGGCTTGGAGTTCTGATAGTGGCGCGAAGACAGGAAGGCATGGCTCCGGAACGCTCAGGCGAGGGCGACGACTACCTCGAGAAGCTCGTCGCCGTCAATCGCGTGGCGAAGGTCGTCAAGGGCGGCCGCCAATTCGGTTTCACGGCGCTCACCGTTGTCGGCGACGGCAAGGGCAAGGTTGGCTTCGGCTATGGCAAGGCGCGGGAAGTCCCCGCCGCCATCCAGAAGTCGATGCAGGCAGCGCGCAAGAACCTGAAGTCGGTGCCCCTCAAGAAAGACACCCTGTTCTACCCGCAGTCCGGCAGCCACGGCGCAACCCGCGTCTACATGCAGCCGGCGTCGGACGGTACCGGCATCATTGCTGGCGGCGCGATGCGCGCCGTCTTCGAGTGCGCCGGTGTGCGCAACGTGCTGGCCAAGAGCTACGGTTCCCGCAACCCGATCAACGTGGTTCGCGCCACGATGAACGCCCTGGAGGGCATGCGCTCTCCTGACGCCATTGCCGCCAAGCGCGGCAAGGTGCTCGCGGACCTGGTGGGCTGACGTCATGGCAACTGCAAAGAAGCCGGCCGCCAAGGCGGCTGCAAAAGGCCAGGTCAAGCTGACCCTGGTGAAGAGCAAGTTCGGCCGCCTGGCGAGCCACAAGGCCTGCGTCTCTGGCCTTGGCCTGCGCCGGATGCACCACTCGGTGGTGGTCGCCGACACCCCGGAGAACCGGGGCATGATCAATCGCATCGCCTACATGCTGCGCGTCGAGTCCGTCTGAGGTTATACGACCATGAAACTCAATACGCTCAAGCCCGGGTCCCGCAAGGAACGCAAGCGCGTTGGACGCGGCAGCTCGGCCGGCCAGGGCAAGACCTGCGGCCGCGGCCACAAGGGCCAGTCCGCCCGTGCCGGCGGCTACCACAAGGTCGGCTTCGAGGGCGGCCAGATGCCGATCCAGCGGCGCCTGCCGAAGATCGGCTTCGTCTCGCACCTGCTCGCGGCCACGGCCGAGGTCCGGTTGCACGAGCTGATCCTGGTCAAGGGCGGGGTCATCGACCTGGACGCGCTGAAGGCCGCCAAGATTGTCGGCAAGGACGTCGAGACCGCCAAGGTCATCGCGTCCGGCAAGATCGAGAAGGCCGTGAAGCTCAAGGGCATCAAGGTCACTCCGGGCGCCCGCAAGGCCATCGAGGCGGCCGGCGGCAGCATCGAAGACTAATCGATACAGGATTCAGGAACCGATAACGTGGCTAAGGGCGGCATGACAAATCCGGCGGCGGCACTTGGCGAGGCAACGCGCTTCGCTGACCTCCGCTCGCGCCTGCTGTTCCTGGCCGGCGCGCTGATCGTCTACCGGATCGGCACGTTCATCCCCGTTCCCGGCATCGACCCTGGCGCCCTGGCCCAGTTTTTCCAGGAGCAGTCCGGCACGATCCTGGCGATGTTCAACATGTTCTCCGGCGGCGCGCTGCAGCGGCTGAGCATCTTCGCCCTCGGCGTCATGCCCTATATCTCGGCGTCCATCATCGTGCAGATGGCCGGCATCGTGATTCCCCAGTTCAACCAGCTGCGCAAGGAAGGCGAATCCGGGCGTCGCAAGATGACCCAGTACACCCGCTTCGGCACGGTAGGCCTGGCCCTCGTGCAGTCCCTCGGCGCGGCGATCGCCCTGCAGAACCAGGGCCTCGCGATCAACCCGGGCTTCAGTTTCGTGTTCACGGCCGTGGTCACGCTGGTCACGGGCACGATCTTCCTGATGTGGCTCGGCGAGCAGATCACCGAGCGCGGCATCGGCAACGGCATCTCGATGATCATCCTTTCCAGCATCATCTCGGGCCTGCCGTCCGCCATCGGCGGGACCCTGGAGCTGGTGAACTCCGGCGAGATGAATCCCGCCATCGCCCTGATCCTCATCCTGCTGATCGTCGCCGTGACGGCCTTCGTGGTCTTCATGGAGCGCGGGCAGCGCCGCATCACGGTCAACTATGCCCGCCGGCAGCAGGGCCGCCGCGTGTACGCCGGCCAGTCCAGCCACCTGCCCTTCAAGATCAACATGTCGGGCGTCATCCCGCCGATCTTCGCTTCCAGCATCATCCTGTTCCCGGCCACCATCGCGAGCTGGTTCGGCACCAACGAGGGCTTTGGCTGGCTGCAGGACATCTCGGCCCAGCTGTCGCCGGGTCAGCCGATCTACATCATGCTGTACGCCAGCTTGATCATGTTCTTCTGCTTCTTCTACACGGCGCTCGTCTTCAATTCCCGCGAGACGTCGGACAACCTGAAGAAGAGCGGGGCGTTCATACCGGGCATCCGACCGGGCCAGCAGACCGCTGACTACATCGACAAGGTGCTCACGCGCCTGACGTTCTGGGGCGGCATCTACATCACGGCCGTGTGCCTGCTGCCGGAATTCATGATCCTTTACTGGCGCGTGCCCTTTTACTTCGGCGGCACCTCGCTGCTGATCATCGTGGTCGTGACCATGGACTTCATGGCGCAGCTCCAGGCGCACATGATGTCCCATCAATACGAGAGTCTGCTGAAGAAGGCCAACTTCGGTGGAATAGGTCGGGCGGGTCAGCTCCGCTAGGGGTTGACGAACGGAGTCGTTATGAAGGTTCGGGCATCAGTCAAGAAGATCTGCAGGAACTGCAAGGTCGTTCGTCGCAAGCGCGTAGTGCGGGTGATCTGCAGTGATCCCCGGCACAAGCAGAGGCAGGGTTAAGCATGGCACGTATAGCTGGCATCAATATTCCGCCGAACAAGCACGTCGGCATCGCCCTGACCCACATCTTTGGTGTGGGCCGTAACCGCGCGCTGCGCGTGTGCGCGGCGGCGGGCATTCAGCCGAACGTCAAGGTCAAGGACCTGAGCGAGCCGGAAGTCGAGCGGATCCGTACCGAGATCGCCCGCTTCCCGGTCGAGGGCGACCTGCGGCGCGAAGTCTCCATGAGCATCAAGCGGCTGATGGACCTCGGTTGCTACCGGGGCATCCGTCATCGCAAGGGCCTCCCGATGCGCGGCCAGCGCACCCGGACCAACGCACGCACCCGGAAGGGCCCGCGGCGGGCCATCCGGCGCTAACACGTAAAGAGAGATACAGATGGCACAGGAACCAGAAGCACCCCCGGCATCCGGCACGCCAGCCGCCGCCGGCACCGCAACAGCGGCCGCCACAACAGCGGCCGCCAAGGGTGTGCGCAAGAAGTCGAAGCGTCTCGTGGTCGACGGTATCGCCCACATCCATTCGACCTTCAACAACACGATCGTCACGATCACCGATCGGCAGGGCAACACGCTCAGCTGGGCCACGGCTGGCAGCTGCGGGTTCAAAGGTTCGCGGAAGAGCACGCCCTTTGCCGCCCAGGTGGCCGCCGAGCGCGCGGGCCAGGCGGCCCTCGAGTACGGCCTGAAGGCCCTCGAGGTGTTCGTCAGCGGTCCCGGGCCGGGGCGCGAATCCGCGGTCCGCTCCCTGAACGGTGTGGGCTACCGCATCAGCAACATCGAAGACATCACCCCGATTCCCCACAACGGGTGTCGCCCGCCGAAGAAGCGGCGCGTTTAAGGACGATTTAGGTATGGCCAGATATCGCGGACCGACTTGCAAGCTCGCCCGACGGGAAGGTACCGACCTTTTCCTGAAGAGCGGCATCAAGCCTCTCGAAACCAAGTGCAAGCTGGACACCCCGCCGGGGACCAAGCAGGCTGCCCGCAAGGGCCGCCTCTCCGACTACGGCGTGCAGCTGCGCGAAAAGCAGAAGCTGCGCCGTATGTACGGTGTGCTCGAGCGGCAGTTCCGGAACACCTACCACAAGGCCGCCAAGATGAAGGGCTCCACGGGCGAAAACCTGCTGAAGCTCCTCGAGGGGCGGCTGGACAACGTGGTTTACCGCATGGGCTTTGCGTCCACCCGTGCCGAGGCTCGCCAGCTGGTCAGCCACTGCGCCATCAAGGTCAATGGCGGGCTGGTAAATATCCCGTCCTACCAGGTTGCCGCGGGCGACAAGATCGAGATCACCGACAAGGCCAAGGCCCAGCCCCGTATCAAGACCGCGGTGGCAATGGCCAGCCAGGTCGGGTTCCCGGAGTGGGTCGAGGTGGATGACCAGGCTTTGGTCGGCACGTTGAAGAACCTGCCGGCGCGGGACGACATCCTGCCCGACGTGAACGAGAACCTCGTCATCGAGCTCTATTCCAAGTAATTGCCCGGTTTGTTGCCCGGGCAACCGGGCAGCTCATTGAGCAAGCCATTTTTGACGTGATTCAGGGCCAGTCAGTTTAGGAGGCCTGTAGATATGCAGCCATCGATCAGCGAATTCTTGAAGCCACGCAGCGTCCGGGTCCAGGCGGAAACGGGTAATCGCGCGCGTATCGTCATCGAACCCCTCGAGCGTGGCTTCGGCCACACCCTGGGCAACGCGCTACGCCGGGTCCTGCTCTCGAGCATGCCGGGCGCCGCCATCGTGGAGGCCGAGATCGAGGGCGTGCTCCACGAGTACACCAGCATCGAGGGTGTGCAGGAAGACGTGGTCGAGATCCTCCTCAACCTGAAGGGCGTGGCCATCCGCATGCACTCGCGGGACCGCGTGGAGCTGACCGTGCACCGCAAGGGCCCCGGCCCCGTCACGGCTGGCGACATCGTCGTCGACCACGACGTGGAAGTCGTCAACCCGAAGCATGTCATCGCCAATCTCACCAGCAGCGGCGAGCTGAAGATGATGCTGACCATCGAGCGGGGCCGCGGCTACCGTGCCGCCGTCACCCAGCAGGACCCCGAGGAGCAGAGCACCGGTATCGGCCGCCTGCGCCTGGATGCCTCGTTCAGCCCGGTCCGCAAGGTCACCTACACGGTGGAATCGGCCCGCGTTGAGCAGCGCACCGACCTGGACAAGCTGGTCCTGGACGTGGAGACCAACGGCACGATCGATCCGGAAGACGCGATCCGTCGCGCCGGCACGATCCTCAAGGACCAGCTGGACGTGTTCCTCGAGCTGCGCGGACAGGACGAGGCCACCTTGACCACGGCTGAGTCCCAGATCGAGCCCATCCTGCTGCGCCCCGTGGATGAGCTCGAGCTCACGGTGCGCTCCGCCAACTGCCTCAAGGCGGAGAACATCAACTACATCGGCGATCTCGTGCAGCGCACGGAAGTCGAACTGCTCCGCACCCCGAACCTCGGCAAGAAGTCGCTTACCGAGATCAAGGAAGTGCTGGAGAGCCATGGCCTTTCCTTAGGGATGCGCATTGAGAACTGGCCGCCCCCGGGCCTGGCCAAGCACGACGACAAGGCCGCCTGATACCAATACTGATCGGAACCACGAGCGATGATGCACCGTAAGGCCGGCCGAGCCCTCGGCAGGAAGAGCAGCCACCGGACTGCCATGTACCGCAACATGGCGGCCTCGCTGATTCGTGAAGAAACGATCCGCACGACGGTGCCGAAGGCCAAGGAACTGCGCCGGGTCGTGGAACCCCTGATCACGCTGGCGAAGGTCGATGGCCTGGCCAACCGGCGCCTGGCGTTCTCGCGGCTGCGCGACCGTCCGGCTGTCGGCAAGCTGTTCAACGACCTGGGGCCCCGCTTCAAGGCGCGGCCGGGTGGCTACCTGCGGATCCTGAAGATGGGTTTCCGGGCGGGTGACGCGGCGCCGATGGCGCTGGTCATGCTGACCGACAAGTCGGCCGCAACGGCCGAGGCCGCTGAACCGGCCAAGAAGGCCCGCAAGAAGGCTGCTCCCAAGGCCGCCGCCAGCAAGAATCCCCGCGCCAAGAAGTCCGCCACGGCGGGCTGATCGCCGCAGGAGCGGCCTGAGCCGCGACCGGCTACCTGCCCCGCCGGGAATCGAG
>JBEBHH010000087.1:0-3894 GCA_040080965.1 Gammaproteobacteria bacterium
GCCCCCCGCTCGAGACTCGCGGACTCGATTCTCGCGGGGGGCGGGTCGCCGCGGTCGCCACTCCTACCGTCGAGATGTCGACCACTTCGCCCCGGAAACCGGCGACGCGCCCGGCGAGGCCTGCGGACACGAGCAGCACCCGTGCGCCCGAGTCCCGCAGGACGAACCCGAGGCGGGCCGGCGGGTGCGTCGGATCGAGAGGCAGGTAGTGCCCGCCCGCGCACAGCACGCCGAGCAGGCCGGCAAGCATGTCCGTGGAGCGCTCGAGGCACAGGGCAACGGGGGCATCGCCGGTCATGCCGGCGGCGCGGAGGCGGACGGCGATGGCCGCCGCACGGGCCGCGAGTTCCGCGTAGGTGAGGCGCTGGCCGTCGCACTCCGCCGCGATGGCGTCCGGCGTGCGGCGGGCCTGGTCGGCGAAGAGTTCCCAGGGACCGCCTGCCGGCACGGCCGATGGTGCGGGCTGCCAGGTGTGCAGCTGGCGTTCCAGGTCGGCCTGCGCCTGGACGGGCACGGAACCGATGACGGCGGCCGGACCGGCGACGATCGCCGCCAGCAGGGTCTCGAAGCCGGTGGCGAGTCGCGCAATCGTGCCGGCGTCGAACAGGTCGGTGGCGTACTCCAGCCCGAGCCAGAGCTGCCCTTCGAACTCCGCGGCGGAAACGCCCAGGTCGAAGCGGGCCGTGTCGCCCGGGGCCATTTCCGCCGGCGAGACGCGCAGGTCGCCGAAGCGGTCCGCCTCCCAGGGTGTGTTCTGCAGGACGAACAGCACCTGGAAGACCGGCGAGTGCGCAAGGCTGCGCGGCGGCTGCAGGACTTCCACCAGCTTCTCGAAGGGCAGGTCCTGGTGCGCGAACGCCTCAAGCGACGTCGCCCGCACCTGGCGCAGCAGCTGGCGGAACGTGGCTGCCGGGTCCACGCGCGTGCGCAGGGCCAGCGTGTTGGCGAAGAAGCCCACGAGCCCCTCGAGTTCCGTCCGCCGGCGGCCGGCGATCGGCGTGCCCACCACGATGTCGCGCTGCCCGGACCAGCGCGACAGGAGCACATTGAAGGCGGCGAACAGCAGCATGAAGAGCGTCACGCCCTCGGCCGCAGCCACCTCCTTCAGGCGCGCGGTGAGCTCCGGCGGCAGTCCATGGCTGAGGCGGCTGCCCCGCCAGGTCTGCAGGCGCGGCCGCGGATGATCGAGCGGCAGGTCGAGGAGCGTGGGCGCGCCCTTGAGGTGCGCGCGCCAGAAATACGCCTGCCGCGCGAGCTCGGGGCCGGCCAGCCAGTCCCGTTGCCAGACGGCGAAGTCGGCGTACTGCACCGGCAGGCCGGGCAGGCGGGGGCTGCCGCCACGGGTTAGCGCGTCGTAGGCTGCAGCCAGGTCCCGGAACAGGATCCCCGACGACCAGGCGTCCGACACGATGTGGTGGGCGAGCAGCAGCAGTGCGTGATCATCGGCCGCCACCTCCACCAGGAACACGCGCAGCAGGGGACCTTCGTGAAGGTCGAAGGTGTGGCCCGCCAGTTCGCCCAGCAGCTGGCGCAGGCGTTCCTCACGGCCGGGGCCATTCACCGCCCCGGTCGCGGCGGGTGGCACCGTCAACCGCTCCAGCGGCACTTGTACGCTGCTCGCCACGTGCTGGACGATCTCGCCGCCCCGCATGCCGAACGTCGTGCGCAGCGACTCGTGGCGGGCGACGACGATATCCAGTGCCGCTTCGAGGAGGCGCACGTCCAGTGGTCCGGCAAGGCGCACGGGCAGGCGCACGTTCCAGGCGGCGCCGGTGGATTCCAGCTGCTCGATGAACCACAGGCGCTGCTGGGCGAACGAAGCTGGAAAGACATAGCGCTCGACGGGCGCCGCGGGCGGCAGGTCCGGACGCGCGTTCACGAGGGGCGGCGCGGCAGGCGCGGAATCGCGGCAACGCCGGAACCGGTGGCTGTCCGCCCGGCGTCGACGCGAAGCGCGAGGGCCCGGACCGTCGGCGCCTCGAAGACACTGATGAGCGGCAGTTCGACGCCCAGGCGGTCCGCCATGGCAGCGACGAGCCGCATTGCGAGCAGGGAGTGCCCGCCGAGCTCGAAGAAATCGTCGCCGGGCCCGAAGTCACGGCGGCCGAGCAGCGCGGCCCAGAGATCCAGGAGCGCGGCGACCGTCTCCGGCCGCCCGGTGCTGGCCAAATGCTCTTGGCCGGCGGCCGCAGCGCCGGGCGCCGATGGGGCCAGTTGGTCGGGCACCGGCACGTCCTTCAGGAGCGCGGCCAGCGACTGGTCCGGCGCCGCGGCGGCGCGGGCCAGCAGGTCCGTGAAATGGTCGAGGAGTGCGTGCATGGCCGCCGCGCCGTACAGGTCCGTGCGCCAGGCCAGTGCCAGCTGCACTTCCCCGCCCTCCTCGGCGGCGTGCAGGTTCAGGTCGAACTTTGCCGAGTCGCTGGCCATCACCTCCACGCTCGCCTTCAGGCCGTCGAGTTCGAGCGGCTGCCGGGGCTGGTTATGCAGGGCGAACAGCACCTGCACGAGCGGGCTGTGCGCCAGCGAGCGGACCGGCCGGAGTTCCTCGACGAGCTTCTCGAAGGGCACGTCCCCGTTGTCGAAAGCCTGCAGCGTCCCGTGGCGCACGCGTCCCAGGAGTTCCCGGAACGTCGGGTCGCCCGCCAGGCTGGTACGGAGCACCAGCGTGTTGACGAAGAAGCCGATGAGCGCCTCCAGTTCCCGGTGCGAACGTCCGGCGACGGGTGTGCCGACCACGATATCGTCCCGGCCGGCGAGCCGCGCGAGCACGGCGTTGAAGGCGGCCAGCAATACCATGAAGAGCGTGCAGCCCTCCGCGGACGCGAGCTCGCGAAGCGCCTGCACCGTCGCCGCCGGAAGCCGGCGCCCGGCCCATTGACCCCGGTTGCTGGTGAAGCCGGAACAGGACCGCGCGGCAGCACCGGGCAGCTCCAGCAGGGCTGGCGCGCCGGCGAGCGCCCCGCGCCAGTAGTCGAGCTGTTGCCGGAGGCGGCCGCCGTGCAGGGCCTCCTCCTGCCAGATGGCGTAGTCCGCGTACTGCAGCGGCAGGGCGGGCAGGTTCGCGGCCCTGCCCCGGCGGGCTGCTGCGTAGACCGCGGCGAGCTCGCGGCTCAGCACCGCGAAGGACCAGCCGTCGGCAACCAGATGGTGGATGACGACCAGCAGCCTCTGATCGTCCGGCCCGTCCTCGAGCACCGTCACACGCACCAGGGGTCCCGCGGCCAGGTCGAAGGGCTGCGCGACCAGCGCGGGCACGTCCGCACCATCGCCGCGCGCGACAGAAACCGGCACGGGCATCCAGGGCGCAATCACCTGGCCGGGCACGCCGGCGCGCTCGGTGAACGCGGTGCGGAGCACCTCGTGGCGGGCAACGAGGGCGTCGACGGCCGCCTGCAGCGCGATCCGGTCCAGCGGGCCGCGGAGGCGAAGCAGCCAGTGCAGGTGCCAGGCCGCTGTTCCCGGCTGCAACCGCTCGAGGAACCAGAGTCGCTGCTGCATCGGGGACAGCGGCACGGCCTCGCCGCGCGGACGCGGGCCCGGCGCAGGAGTCGCCACCGGCTGCAGTGCACCGGGACGCTCGACGGCAGCCGCCAGCCCGCGGGGCGTCGGCGCTTCGAACAGCGTCCGGAGCGGAATGTGCGTCTGCAATTCTTCCCGCAGGCGGGCCACCAGCCGGGTGGCCAGCAGCGAGTGGCCGCCGGCCCGGAAGAAGTCCGTGTCCACGCCGACGGATTCCACGCCGAGCACGGCGGCGAAGAGGCGGCACACGGTGGTCTCGAGCGCGGTAGTAGGAGCGGCGATTGCAGCGCCGCGCGATCGACTTTACCGTTCGGCGTCAGCGGCAGTGCCGGCAGGGCGATGAATTCCGCTGGAATCAGCTGCTCCGGCAGCACG
>JBEBHH010000006.1:0-127467 GCA_040080965.1 Gammaproteobacteria bacterium
TCGCCCCCGCAACTAACAAAACTAAGTGTCCGGTACCTTTTCCCCTACTTGTGGCGGTAGCCGGAGGTGATGGGGTACCGCCAGTCGCGGCCGAAAGCCCGGCTCGAGATCCGGACGCCGGGCGGCGCCTGCCGCCGCTTGTACTCGGCCTTCCGGACCATCTCCAGCACTCGCGCCGCCACGGTCTTCTCGAAGCCCCGGGCGGCGATCTCCTCCACCGAGCGGTTCTCCAGGATCAGCGCGTCCAGGATCGGATCAAGCACGTCGTAGGGCGGCAGTGAGTCGCTGTCCTTCTGGTCCGCGCGCAGCTCGGCGCTGGGCGGCCGCGTGATCACCCGCTCCGGGATCACGGGCGACACCGAGTTCCGGTAGCGGGCCAGCTGGTAGACCAGGGTCTTGGTGCAGTCCTTGATGGGCGCGAAGCCGCCGGCCATGTCGCCGTAGAGCGTGGCGTAGCCCACCGCCATCTCGCTCTTGTTGCCCGTGGCCAGCACCATGCGGCCGGTCTTGTTGGAGATGGCCATGAGCAGGATGCCCCGCGCGCGGGACTGGAGGTTTTCCTCGGTGGTGTCCTCCGGCAGCCCGGCGAAGAGTTCCGCGAGCGTCGTGCGCGCCGCCTCGACGAGGCCTTCGATCGGCAGCACCTGGTAGTCCACGCCCATGTGCCGCGCCTGGGCCGCGGCGTCCTCCTGGCTGATGGCCGCCGTGTAGCGGTAGGGCATCATCACGGCCTGCACGGCCTTCGGCCCGATGGCGTCCACCGCGATGGCCAGCGTCAGGGCCGAGTCGATGCCGCCCGACAGGCCCAGCACGACGCCCGGAAAGCCGTTCTTCCGCACGTAGTCGTGCACGCCGGTGACCAGCGCCGCGTAGACACTGGCCACGTCATCCGGCAGCGGCCCCGCCCCCACCACGTCGGGTTCCACGCGGCCACCCAGGCCTGCAGCCGTGCGGCGAAGCGTGACCACGGGCACGCAGGCCTCCAGCGCGGGCGCACGGAAGACGGTGCGGCCCTCGCGATCGACGACGCAGGACCCGCCGTCGAAGACCAGCTCGTCCTGGCCGCCCACCATGTTCAGGTAGATCACCGGGACGCCGGTTTCCCGGGCGCGGGCCGCCAGCACCTGCTCGCGCTGGGCCTGCTTGCCGATCTCGAAGGGCGAACCGTTGATGGCCAGGATCAGCTCGGCGCCCGCCGCGGTGGCGCGGGCCGACGGCTCCGGCTGCCAGACGTCCTCGCAGATGCCGAGGCCGAGCTTCACGCCGCGGAACTCCACGACAGTGGGTCCGCTGCCGGGCGTGAAGTAGCGCTCCTCGTCGAAGACGCTGTAGTTCGGCAGGCAGCACTTCCGGTAGTTGGCGACCTGCCGGCCCCCGGCGAGCAGCGCCACCGAGTTGTAGATGTGGTTGTCGACGAACTCGGGGTAACCGACGAGCGCCGCGATCTCGCCCGTTTCCGCGGCGATCCGGGCCAGGCCCTCGGCCACCTGCCGGCGCAGTCCCTTGTGGAACAGGAGGTCTTCCGGCGGATACCCGCACATGGCGAGCTCGGGGAACATCACCAGGTCGGCGGACCGGGCGCGCCGCACCTCGCCCAGCAACTCCGCAATCCGGGCGGTGTTCCCGGCCACGTCGCCCACCAGGAAGTTCTGCTGGGCGAGCGCGATGCGGAGGGTGTTGGTCAGCGCAGGAGCTCCTGCATGGCGCTGCCCAGCTCGGCGGGCGAGCGGACGGTGCGGACGCCGGCCTTCTCGAGGGCGGCGAACTTGGCGGCCGCCGTGCCCTCGCCCCCGGAGATGATGGCGCCGGCGTGGCCCATGCGCTTGCCCGGTGGCGCCGTGACGCCCGCGATGTAGGCGACCACGGGCTTGGTCACGTGCTGCTGGATGTAGCGGGCGGCGGCCTCCTCATCCGAGCCGCCGATCTCGCCCACCATGATGATGCCATCGGTGGCCGGGTCCTTCTGGAACAGCTCGAGGCAGTCGATGAAGTTCATGCCGCGCACCGGATCGCCGCCGATGCCGATGCAGGTGGTCTGGCCGAGGCCGTTGCGGGTCGTCTGGAAGACCGCCTCATAGGTCAGTGTTCCGGAGCGGGACACGATGCCCACGCGGCCCGGCTGGTGGATGAAGCCCGGCATGATGCCGATCTTGCACTCGCCGGGCGTGATGATGCCCGGGCAGTTGGGCCCGATCAGCCGGCAGTCCTGGTCCTTCAGTGCCGCCTTGACCTTGACCATGTCCAGTACCGGGATGCCCTCGGTGATGCACACGATCAGCTTCACGCCGGCATCCGCCGCCGCGAGGATCGCGTCGGCCGCGCCCGGTGCCGGGACGAAGATCACGCTGACGTCGGCGCCCGTGGCCTTGACGGCCTCGGGCATGGTGTTGAACACGGGCACGCCCAGGTGCTGCGTGCCGCCGCGGCCCGGGGTGCAGCCCGCCACGATCTGCGTGCCGTAGTCGATGCACTGCTGGGCGTGGAAGGAGCCCTGCTTGCCGGTGAGGCCCTGGCAGATGACCTTGGTGTTCTTGTTGACGAGTACGCTCATGTCGGGGTCGCGCGTGAACGCGCTCCTGCGGATTCGACGGCCTTGCGGGCGGCGTCGGTGAGATCGTCGGCGGCCGTGATGGCGAGGCCGCTGTCCTTCAGCATCTTCCTGCCCTGGTCCACGTTGGTGCCCTCGAGGCGCACCACGACGGGCACCGACACCTTCACGTCGCGCACCGCGCTGATGATGCCCTCCGCGATGAGGTCGCAGCGGACGATGCCGCCGAAGATGTTCACCAGGATCGCCTTCACCTGCGGGTTGGAGAGGATCAGCTTGAACGCCGCCGCCACCCGCTCCGGCGTGGCGCCGCCCCCCACGTCGAGGAAGTTGGCGGGCTCGCCGCCGTGGAGCTTGATGAGGTCCATGGTGGCCATCGCCAGGCCGGCGCCGTTCACCATGCAGGCGATGTTGCCGTCCAGGGACACGTAGTTGAGGTCGTGCTCGGCAGCGCGGCGCTCCATGTCGTCTTCCTGGCTGGGATCCCGCATGGTCTGCAGTTCCCGCTGCCGGAACAGCGCGTTCTCCTCGATGTTGATCTTGGCGTCGAGGGCCAGCAGGTCCCCGGCCTTCGTGACGATCAGGGGGTTGACCTCGAGCAGGCTCGCGTCGCACTCGGTGAAGAGCCGGTAGAGCTTCGACGCCATGGCCACGAACTGGGTGACCTGCTCGTTGTTCAGGCCAAGGCCATAGCCGAGCTGGCGGGCCTGGTAGGGCTGCAGGCCGGCGGCGGGGTTGATGGCGGTGGTCAGGATCTTCTCCGGCGTCTTCGCGGCGACTTCCTCGATGTCCATGCCGCCGGCCGCCGAGCCGATGAAGGCGATGCGCTCCCGGCCGCGATCGACGAGGAGGCTCAGGTAAAGCTCCCGGGCGATGTCGCTGCCGGTCTCCACGTAGACCTGGTTCACCGGCATGCCCTGGGGGCCCGTCTGCTTGGTGACGAGCCGGGTGCCGAGCATGTCCCGGGCCAGCTGGCCGGCCTCCTCGGGGCTTTTGGCCAGCTTGACGCCGCCCGCCTTGCCGCGCCCGCCCGCGTGGACCTGGGCCTTGACGACCCAGAGTTTGCCGCCGAGCCGGCCGGCGGCCGCCACGGCCTGGGCCGGGGTGGCGGCGACTTCGCCCTGGGGAACCTCGATTCCAAAGCGCCGGAACAGCTCTTTGGACTGGTATTCGTGAAGATTCATAAAGGTTTACTGGAGATTTGCCCGCGCCGGAAGGCGGCTATTGTGGGGGAATTGTGCGCTGAGTCAAAGTGGGAAGGCCGTCACGCATCCCACACCCGGGGCAGACATAATGCGTGTTGGCATTCCCGGTCTGAACGCATGGCTGCTGCCGAACAGACGCTGCACGAACCGCTGCGGCCTCCCGCGGACGAGTTCACCCGGAGCATCGGCAACGATGCTTCCCGGCGGGTGCTGCGCTTCGTCGGCGTGTTCCGCGCGGCCATCGCGGCCAGCATGCTGGTGATCGCCCTCGGGTTCCCGGTGTCGCCCATCCTCGGGACGCGGGATCCGGCGCTCTTCCTCAGCACCGCCGCCATCTACTCCGCCTTCGCGCTCCTGGTGCTTGCCTGGCAGTGGCAGCGGCCCGTGATCCTGCCGCGGATCGCCCTGCTCGAACTGGCGGCCGACATCCTGGCCGTCATCCTGCTGATGCACGCCAGCGGCGGCATCCAGAGCGGCATCGGCGGCCTGCTGGTGGTCTTCGTTGGCGCGGCCAGCCTCACGCTCCGGGGCCGGCAGGCCTTCTTCGCGGCGGCCGTGGCCGCCCTCGCGGTCCTGGCCGAGCAGGCCTTCAGCGTGCTGGAGCGGACCTCGCCCAGCGGCGAGTTCCTGGCGGCGGGCGTGCTCGGCGCGATCATCTTCATGATCGCCTCTGCCGCCTACCCGATGGCGCGGCGGCTCGAGGAGAGCGAGGCCCTCGCCCGCCAGCGGGGCATCGACCTGGCCAACCTGGCCCAGCTCAACGAATACATCATCCAGAATCTCCGCGAGAGCATCGTGGTGGTGGACGAGGCCAACCGCATCCGGCTGATCAACCAGTCGGCGGCGGAGCACGCCGGCATCCGCACCCGGGAGCCCGGCCAGGACCTGGCCCGGCTGGCGCCGCACCTCTCCCGCATGCTCGGGGACTGGCGCCGGCAGGGCAACCCGCTGCTGCAGCCGCCTTCCTTCCTGTCGGCGGACGGCACGACGCGCATCAACGCCTACCTGGCGCCGCTCGGCGGCCGCGAGGACGGCCCCGTGCTGATGTTCCTGGAGGACGCGGGCCTGCTGGCCCAGAAGGTGCAGCAGACCAAGCTGGCGGCGCTCGGGCGCCTCTCGGCCAGCATCGCCCACGAGATCCGCAACCCGGTGGGGGCGCTCTCCCACGCCAGCCAGCTGCTGGAGGAATCGCCCAGCCTGAGCGCCGACGACCGGCGCCTCATCGACATCATCCAGACGAATTCGCGGCGGGTGAGCGAGATCGTCGAAAACGTGCTGCAGCTGTCGCGCCGGGAGAACAGCCGCCCCGAGCTCATCTACCTGGCCAGCTGGACGCGGGAATTCGCCGCCGAGTTCAGCTCGACCCTCGAGCTCTACGAGGGCCAGGTCACCGTCATGCCCGCCGAGGACGTGGAAGTCCGCATGGACCCCGGCCACCTGCGCCAGATCGTCTGGAACCTGTGCGAGAACGCGGTGAAGTACGCCAGCCAGAACGGCGGCATCGCGGTCGAGATCGGCTATGGCCGGCTGCCCGGCAGCCGCCGTCCCTACCTGGAGGTGGCGGACTCGGGCCCCGGCATCGCCGAGGACATGCGCGAGCAGATCTTCGAGCCCTTCGCCACTGGGCGAAACGGCGGCACGGGCCTCGGACTGTTCATCTCCCGGGAACTCTGCGAGTGCAATCGCGCCGCGCTGATCCACGAGCCGCGCCAGGAGCGCGGCAAGGGGGGCGGCAGCATCTTCCGGATCGTGTTCGCCGATCCCGCCCGGTGGGAAGGCTGACGATGGCACGCCCGGTGGCCCTGGTGGTGGACGACGAGCCCGACATCCGGGAGCTCCTGGCCATGACGCTGGAGCGCATGGACATCGAGGCCAGCACCTGCGCCGACGTGGCCAGTGCGCGGGACCGGCTGGCCCGCCGGGAATTCCAGCTGTGCCTCACCGACATGCGGCTGCCGGACGGCGACGGCATCGAGCTGATCGAATGGATGCAGGGCCGGGGCATCAAGACGCCCGTGGCCGTGATCACGGCCCACGGCAACGTGGAAACCGCCGTGCGCGCGCTCAAGGCCGGCGCCTTCGACTTCATTTCCAAGCCCCTCGACGTGAAGGTGCTGCGCAAGCTGGTGGGCAGCGCCCTCAAGGTGCCCCGCACGGACGTGACGGGCGGGCGCGCCCAGCTGCTGGGCGAGTCCCAGCCCATCGAGCGCCTGCGCCAGACCATCGGCAAGGTGGCGCGCAGCCAGGCGCCGGTGCACATCACGGGTGAGTCGGGCACGGGCAAGGAGCTGGTGGCTCGCATGATCCACGAGCAGGGCGCCCGGGCGGACAATCCCTTCGTGCCGGTCAATTGCGGCGCCATCCCCAGCGAGCTCATGGAAAGCGAGTTCTTCGGCCACCGGAAGGGGTCCTTCACGGGCGCCGTCGCGGACAAGACCGGCCTGTTCCAGTCCGCCGAGGGCGGCACCCTGTTCATGGACGAGATCGCCGACCTGCCGCTGCCGATGCAGGTGAAGCTGCTGCGGGTGATCCAGGAGAAGACCCTGCGCCCGGTGGGCCAGACGGCAGAGCTGCCCGTCGACGTGCGCATCCTGTCCGCCACCCACAAGGACCTGCGGGCCCTGGTGGCCAGCGGCCAGTTCCGGGAAGACCTCTATTACCGCATCAACGTCATCGAACTGCGCGTGCCGCCGCTCCGGGAGCGGGGCAACGACACCGTGCTGCTGACCGAACACATCCTGCGCCGGCTGGCGGCGGGCCGGCCGCCGGAACTCACCCCGGAGGCCCGGGCCAAGCTCGTGGCCTACCGCTTCCCGGGCAATGTGCGGGAACTGGAGAACGTGCTCGAGCGTGCCGTCGCCCTCTGCGGCGAGGTGATCGCCGCCGACGACATCCAGACCCAGGTGGCCGCCCCTGTAGGAGCGGCGACCGCCGCGACCCCAGGCGGGATCGCGGATGACGGGGTCGCGGCTGAAGCCGCTCCTACAGGGACCTCGCCGCCCCCCCTGCTCGGCGACCGCCTGGACTCCGTGGAGCGGGAGACGATCCTGTCGGCCCTGAAGGACCATCGCTACAACAAGACCGCCACGGCCCGGACCCTGGGCCTGACCCTGCGGGCGCTCCGTTACCGGATGCAGAAGCTCGGCATCGAGTGACGCTCCACGTCACAAAGTGACGCTGGGCGTCCGGCCGGGGCAACCGGGCGCCGGAACTTATGTTGCACCGCCCGACGCCGGGATCCTCGACGCCACATTTTTTACCCGTCAGATCAAGGACCTGCACCCCCGCCCACGGGGCCTGGCATGGAACCTGCAAAGTTCCCCACGCAGGCTTCGGCCGCAGCTAGTTCCGCTTACCGATCTGTCACTTCATCAGGAGAACGCATACATGACGAAGAATCTTCAAAAGGGCTTCACGCTCATCGAGTTGATGATCGTGGTTGCCATCATCGGCATCCTGGCGGCCATCGCGATCCCGGCCTACCAGGATTACACGATCCGCTCGCAGGTAACGGAAGGCCTGAACCTGGCCAGCGCCGTCAAGACCGGCGTTGCCGAGTCGTTCGCCAACACGGGCGAGTGGCCCGCCGACCTGGATGCCGCCGGTGGCGACTCCGCAGCTCCCCCGTCCGGCAAGTACGTCGAAGAGATCACGGTTGACACCGGCACGATCACCATCGAGTTCGGTAACGACGTGAACGACACGATCACGGGCACGTTCCTGTCCATGGTGCCGAAGGTCAGCGCCAACAACGACGTCGTCTGGCTGTGCGGTTACTTCACCGCCGCCAACGCCGCCCCTGGCGACCCGGCCTCTGGCGCCGCTGCTGCCGGCACGACCGACATCGAGCCGAAGTACCTGCCGCAGTCCTGCCGCGACGACACCTAAGACCGTCGCTTCAGGCGCAACTACGGGAGGCCCCTGCCGCAAGGCAGGGGCCTTTCCCTTTTGGGGGTGCGGCGTTTCGTCACCGGAATGAGGACAAATCGGTAAAAGTATCGAACTGGCCGGTTGCGCCGACCGGGGTTCCTTAGTAAGACTACACTTACCCTAACGTGGGTATGCGGCGCGGGACCGGGGCCGGTCGCCTGGCCGGTTGTCTGCGGGCCCGTTTTTGGGCCCCCGGGATGGATCTTGGGGACACGCTAAGGAGCTTATGGCCGTTTCCGCCACCAATTCCGCCCTGAGCGGCCTCTCGAGGCGGCTCGTGCAGGACGGCCTGATCCCCGAGGACGCGGTGCTCCAGGCGCTCAAGGGTGCCCAGGCCCAGCGGATCACGCTCGTGGCCTACCTGGTGGGCCGCCAGATGATCGAGGCCCGCAAGATTGCCGTGGCCGCCGCCTCCGAGTTCGGCGTGCCCCTCCTCGACCTGGACGCCATCGACCTCGACATGGAGGCGGTCAAGTCGGTGGACCAGCGCCTCCTGGCCAAGCACCAGGTGCTGCCCCTCGTCCTCCGCGGCAAGCGCCTGTTCCTCGCCGTCTCCGATCCCACCGACCTGCCCGCCATCGACGAGATCAAGTTCCAGTCGGGCATGCGCGTTGACCCGATCATCGTCGAGCAGGACAAGCTCGCCGCGATGGTCACCAAGGCCCTCGAGGCCGTCGACACGTCCATGTCGAACTTCGCCGAGGACGACTTCGACCTGGAAAGCCTGGAGGTCAGCGGCGGCGACGACGAACTGGTGGGCGACGACGTGGCCCGGGACGACGTGGAAGACGCGCCGGTGGTGCGCTTCGTCAACAAGATCATGCTGGACGCGATCAAGCGCGGCGCGTCGGACATCCATTTCGAGCCCTACGAGAAGACCTTCCGGGTGCGCACCCGGCTGGACGGCGTGCTGAAGCAGGTGGCGGCACCACCGCTGGCACTGACCAACAAGGTCACCGCCCGACTCAAGGTCATGTCCCGGCTCGACATCGCCGAGCGGCGCGTGCCCCAGGACGGCCGCATCAAGCTGCGCCTGTCCAAGAACCGCGCCATCGACTTCCGCGTGAACACCTGCCCCACCCTCTTCGGCGAGAAGGTGGTGCTGCGTATCCTGGATCCCACGGCGGCCAAGCTCGGCATCGAGGTGCTGGGCTACGAGGACTTCCAGCGCAAGCTGTACCTGGACGCGCTGGCCAAGCCCTACGGCATGATCCTGGTGACGGGCCCCACGGGCAGCGGCAAGACCGTGTCCCTGTACACGGGCATCAACATCCTGAACACCGAGGACCGGAACATCTCCACCTGCGAGGACCCGGTCGAGATCAACGTGCCGGGCATCAACCAGGTGAACGTGAACCCCAAGGTGGGCCTGCACTTCGCCACGGCGCTGAAGGCCTTCCTGCGGCAGGACCCGGACGTGATCATGGTCGGCGAGATCCGCGACCTGGAGACCGCCGAGACGGCCATCAAGGCCGCCCAGACGGGCCATCTCGTGCTCTCCACCCTGCACACGAACGACGCGCCCCGCACCCTCACCCGCATGGTCGACATGGGCGTGAAGCCCTACGCCATCGCCACCTCGGTCCACCTGATCATCGCCCAGCGCCTGGCCCGCCGGCTCTGCGAGCACTGCAAGGAGCTCCGGGACATCCCCGAGGAAGCGCTGCTCGCGGAGGGCTTCTCGAAGGAGGACGTCCGGAGCGGCCTGCGGATCTACGGGCCCGTGGGCTGCAAGCAGTGCAATGACGGCTACAAGGGCCGGGTGGGCATCTACCAGGTGATGCCCGTCAATGAGGCCATCGGCCGGATCATCCTGGAGGGCGGCAATGCGGTGCAGATCGAGGAGCAGTCCATCAAGGACGGGGTCTGGACGCTGCGCCGCTCTGCACTGCAAAAGGTCATGAACGGCGTCACAAGTCTCGAGGAAATCAACAGGGTTACCATCGAGTCTTGATATCGTGGGAATGGGGTGGTCGCGCCATTTGGCGCGACTGCAGGACTGCGGCTAGTCGGGATCGCGCCTAAAGGCGCTCCTTCGCTTTTTTTTGGGGTTTGCGGGCCATGGCCAACGGCGTTGCCATCAATCAGAGTCCCTTCAACTGGGAAGGCACGGACAACCGGGGCAACAAGGTCCGGGGCAAGACCGTGGCGTCCAGCGAGGCCGCCGTCCGCGCCGAGCTCCGCAAGCAGGGCGTGGTTCCGGTCAAGATCCGCAAGGAATCGTCGCTGTTCAAGAGCAGCGGCAAGGTCACCCCCTACGACATCGCCATCTTCAGCCGCCAGCTGGCCACCATGCTCACGGCGGGCATCCCGCTGGTGCAGGCCTTCGAGATCGTCGGCGCGGGCCACGACAACCCCGCGATGCAGAAGCTGATCCTCGGCATGAAGCAGGACCTGGAGTCCGGCACCGCGCTCGCCGAGGCCCTGGCACGGCACCCGCTCTACTTCGACGACCTGTACATCAACCTGGTGACCGCCGGCGAGCAGGCCGGCGCGCTGGACACGCTCCTCGACAAGGTGGCCACGTACAAGGAGAAGACCGAGGCCATCAAGAAGAAGATCAAGAAGGCCCTGTTCTATCCGGCGGCCGTGATGGTCGTCGCCGTGATCGTCACCATGATCCTGCTGATCTTCGTGATTCCCCAGTTCGAGTCGCTCTTCAAGGGCTTCGGCGCCGACCTGCCGGCCTTCACCCGCTTCGTCATCGATCTCTCCTACTTCGTGCAGACCAAGGGCTGGCTGCTCGGCCTGGTGGTGGGCGGCGGCGTGGCGTTCTACCTCTACACACGCAAGCGGTCCCACAAGCTGCGGGAGTACGAGGACCGCTTCCTGCTGAAGATGCCGATCATCGGCAACATCCTGGAGAAGGCGGCGGTGGCCCGCTTCGCCCGGACCCTCTCCACGATGTTCAGCGCCGGCGTGCCGCTGGTCGAGGCCCTGCAGTCGGTCGCAGGCGCCACTGGCAACGTGGTGTACGAAAAGGCCGTGCTGGCGATGCGCGACGAGGTGTCGACCGGCCAGCGGCTGCAGCGGGCCATGGAGAACACCGGCATCTTCCCGAACATGGTGATCCAGATGATCGCCGTCGGCGAGGAATCCGGCTCGCTCGACGAGATGTCCGCCAAGGTGGCCGACTTCTACGAGGCCGACGTGGATAACGCGGTGGACAGCATGAGCAGCCTGCTCGAGCCGCTCATCATGGCCATCCTCGGCGTGCTGGTCGGCGGCCTCGTGATCGCCATGTACCTGCCGATCTTCAAGATGGGCGCGGTCATCTGATCGACACGGCGGTGCTCCAGTCCGCACCGTTCCTGCTGTCGGCCCTGGCAACCCTGCTGGGGCTGCTCGTGGGCAGCTTCCTCAACGTCGTCATCTACCGCCTACCCGTCATGATGGAGCGGGCCTGGCGCCGCGAGTCCGAGGCGCTCCTGCTGCCCGCCGGCGGGTCTGCCGCGGTTGCCCCTGAACCGGACGTCAGCGAGCCCTTCGACCTGGTCCGGCCCCGCTCGGCGTGCCCGGCCTGCAAGACGCCCATCAAGGCCCGGCACAACGTCCCCGTGCTGGGCTGGCTGTGGCTCCGGGGCCGCTGCGCCGCCTGCGGGGCGGCCATCTCCCCGCGCTACCCGGTCGTGGAAGCCTTCACGGGGCTCGTCTCCGGCTTCCTGGTCTGGCAGTTCGGCTACACCCCCGATGCCCTGGGCGCGCTGGTGCTCACCTGGTCGCTGATCGCCCTGACGATGATCGACCTGGACCACCAGCTGCTCCCCGACAGCATCACGCTGCCCCTCCTCTGGGCCGGCCTGCTGTTTCACCTGGTCGCCGTTCCGCACCCGGCGGGCAGTCCCTTCGCCGCCAGCCTGGCGGACGGCGTGATCGGCGCCATCGCCGGCTACCTGAGCCTGTGGCTGGTCTATCACGGCTTCCGCCTGGTCACCGGCAAGGAGGGCATGGGCTACGGCGACTTCAAGCTGTTCGCCGCGCTCCTCGCCTGGCTCGGCTACCAGATGTTCCTGCCGGTACTGCTGCTCTCGGCGCTAACCGGCGCGGTGACCGGCATCGCGCTGATCGCGCTCGGCCGGCACGGGCGCAAGGAGCCGATTCCCTTCGGCCCGTACCTGGCGGCGGCCGGCTTCGTCGCCCTGGCCTGGGGCGAACCCCTGCTGACGGCCGTGCCGTTCCTGCGGGTCTTCCCCTAGTGGCGAAGGTGTACCGGATCGGGCTGACCGGCGGCATCGCGAGCGGCAAGAGCACGGTGGCGGAAATGTTTGCGGCGCTGGGGGTCCCGGTCATCGACACGGACGTGATCGCGCGGGACGTCGTGGCGCCCGGCACACCCGGCCTGGCGTCGGTCGTCACCACCTTCGGGCCGGGGGTGCTCGGGACCGACGGTGCGCTCGACAGGCGCCGGCTGCGGTCGCTGGTGTTCGACGATCCCGGCCAGCGCCAGCGCCTCGAAGCCATCCTCCATCCCCGGATCCTCGAGCGCATGGAAGCACTGAGCGCCGCCAGCGGCGGTCCCTACCAGGTGCTCGTCATTCCGCTGCTGTTCGAGTCGGGTCTCGAGACACGGGTGGACCGGGTGCTGCTGATCGATTGTTCAGAGAGCGTTCAGCGGGAGCGACTCATGGTCCGGGACGGGGAATCCGCGGCTGGTGCCGACCGTATCCTGTCGGCCCAGCTCGACCGGCAGACGCGCCTCGACCGGGCGGACGACGTGCTGGTGAACGCCGGGAGCGTGGACGAGCTCCGGCGGCGGACCCTCGCACTTCATGACGGCTATCTGCAACTGGCCGCGGAACGGAACCAGCCGGACCGCCATCGCGGGCCTGAAACCAGAGGAGGCGTGAAGGGACGGGCGTGACCAGTCGGGACTTGGTGACCCACGCATGAAGCGCTGTTGCCCTCGTCGCGGGGGAGGCGCAGAATGCCGGGAAAACAAAGGCTCCGGCTCGAAACCGGCCATTCATGGTTAGCATTCCAACTGCAGACTTGTTCACCCAGGCTGCAGCATCCAACGCGACCGGGCTCTACGAACAGCCCCTGAGCGAACGGATGCGGACCTTCCTGCGCCTCGAATTCCTGTACCAGCAGTTCTGCTTCAACCTGGAGCAGACCTCCGAGTGGGGCAGCCGGGCCGCCGTCACCGGCATGCTCGACATCGTCGCCATCCTGGGCCGGGGCGACGTCCGGGGCGACGTGCTGAAGGAACTCGAGCGCCAGATCGCCGTGTACGACCGGTACCAGAACATGGCCGGCATCGACGAGGCCCGCCTGAAGCGCGTGCTGCGCAACCTCCAGGACCTCCGCCAGCGGCTCTTCGCCGTGGGCCCCCAGTTCCTCCAGCTGATCCGGGACAGCGAGTTCCTGGCGGCCATCAAGCATCGCAGCGCCATCCCGGGCGGCACCTGCGAGTTCGACCTGCCGGACTACAGCCACTGGCTGAGCCACGCCTACGAGCAGCGGGTGGCGGACATCGAGGCCTGGATGAAGAACCTGCGGCCGCTCTGCGACAGCATCGCCGAGCTGCTGTGGCTGCTCCGGGAAAGCGGCCATACCTCCGACCAGGTGGCCACCAACGGCTCGTTCCAGCACGGCATGGTCGGCGAAGGCGTCGCGGGGCTGCTCCGCGTGTCGCTGCAGCCGGGGATGGACCTATACCCCGAGATCAGCGGCAGCCACCACCGCTTCACGATCCGCTTCATGCAGCGGCCCGACGCCCTGCTGCGTCCCACGCAGGCGACCAAGGACGTCCGCTTCCGCCTGACGATCTGCTGACGAACCCTCTGCCGGCCAGTCAGCGCTCCAGGCTGGCGAGCGCCGCCGCGATGGGCAGGTCGGCCTCGAGCAGGTTGGCCGACGGGAATTCCGCCACCGGCACCCAGCGCAGGGGCTGCCCTTCGACGCCGCGGGGCTCACCCGCATAGCGCTCCACCAGGAAAACGTGCAGTTCGACGCTGCGCTCGGGGTATTCGTGCCGGAAGGCCATGAACGGGGCGGCGGCCTCGACCGTGACGCCAAGTTCCTCCCGCAGTTCCCGCACCAGGGCCTCCGCCGGCGACTCGCCGGGATTCAGCTTGCCGCCCGGAAACTCCCAGTAGCCGCCAACGTGCCCGCCGGCGGGCCGCTGTGCGATGAGGATGCGCCCCTCGGAATCGCGCAGGATGCCCGCGGCAACCTGGATCAGTCCAGGCGGCCGTGGCACTGCTTGTACTTCTTGCCCGAGCCGCAGGGACACGGCTCGTTGCGGCCCACCTTCTTCTCGCCACGCACCACCGGCGTGGGCGCCACGGGGGCGGGCGACGCTGGCCGTGCCGGGCGGGCGACGAGGGGCCGGCGACCGCCGGCCGCGACGCCGGCGGACTCCGCCGACGATTCGGGTTCCGGCTCCAGGGCTTCCGGGGACATGGCCGAGGGCGCCTCGTCGTGACGGTACTGCAACTGCTCCGCCATGCGCCGCCGTTCTTCCTCCGCCGCGATTTCCTCGGGGCTGCGGACGCGGGCCTTGGCCAGGATCGTGACCACTTCGCGCTTCACCTGGTCCAGCATGGAGCCGAACATCTCGAACGCCTCGCGCTTGTACTCCTGCTTGGGGTTCTTCTGGGCGTAGCCGCGGAGGTGAATGCCCTGCCGCAGGTAGTCCATGGCTGCGAGGTGCTCCTTCCAGTGCAGGTCCACCTGCTGGAGCATCAGCTGCTTTTCCAGCTGGCGCAGTTCGGTGGACTCGATGACCTCGAACTTTGCGAGGTAGCGCTCTTCCACCGTGGCCAGGATCCGGGCGCGCAGGCCCGCCTCGTCGAGGCCCGCCTCGTCGTCCAGCAGGCGCTTCACGTCCAGCGTCGCGCCGAACTCCTTCTCGAGGGCTCCTGACAGGCCGCTCACGTCCCACTGCTCCTCGACACTCTCGGGAGCGATGAACTCGCTGATGACGGCGTTGACCACCTCGGCCCGGATCTCCGCCAGGGACTCCGAGATGTCCTCGGCCTGCATCAGCTGGTTGCGCTGCTGGTAGATCACGCGGCGCTGGTCGTTGGCCACGTCGTCGTATTCGAGCAGCGACTTGCGGGCATCGAAGTTGTGCGCCTCGACCTTCCGCTGGGCCCGCTCGATCTGCCCGGTGAGCATGTTGCTCTCGATGGCCTCGCCTTCCCGCATGCCGACGCGGCGAAGCATGTTCTTGGTGCGCTCCGGGTCACCGAAGATACGCATCAGGTTGTCTTCGATGGACAGGTAGAAGCGGCTGGATCCGGGATCGCCCTGCCGGCCCGACCGGCCGCGGAGCTGGTTGTCGATGCGCCGGGATTCGTGGCGCTCGGTGCCGATGATCCGCAGGCCGCCGGCCGCGATGACCTGGTCGTGGCGCTGCTGCCACTCGGCCCGGTGGGCCTGGCGATCGGCGTCGGTGGCCTCGGTACCCAGCTGGGCGAGCTCCGCCTCCAGGTTGCCGCCGAGGACGATGTCGGTGCCGCGGCCCGCCATGTTGGTGGCGATCGTCACGGCGCCGGGCCTGCCCGCCTCGGCGACGACGTGGGCCTCGCGCTCGTGCTGCTTGGCATTCAGCACCAGGTGGGGAACGCCGTCCTTCTGGAGGAGTCCGGCCAGGTACTCGGAGGTCTCGATGGACGTGGTGCCGACCAGCACCGGCTGCCCGCGCTTCTGGCAGTCCTTGATGTCCTCGATGATGGCGTCGAATTTTTCCTTCTGCGTCAGGTAGACCAGGTCGGCCTGGTCGTTGCGGACCATCGGCCGGTGGGTCGGGATCACCACGACCTCGAGGCCGTAGATCTGCTGGAACTCGAAGGCCTCCGTGTCCGCCGTGCCGGTCATGCCGGCCAGCTTCTCGTAGAGCCGGAAGTAGTTCTGGAAGGTGATGGAGGCCACCGTCTGGTTCTCTTCCCGGACGTGCACGCCCTCCTTGGCCTCCACGGCCTGGTGCAGGCCGTCTGAC
This sequence comes from Gammaproteobacteria bacterium, assembly GCA_040080965.1. Lineage (GTDB taxonomy): Bacteria > Pseudomonadota > Gammaproteobacteria > Steroidobacterales > SHZI01. The sequence continues at coordinate 15,629 of JBEBHH010000006.1, forward strand.
CAGCGCCGGCCGGGCATCGTGCGGCCGGTGAACTCGTCGACGATGACCACCTCGCCATTCCGGACGATGTACTCGACGTCCTTGCGGAACAGGGCATGGGCGCGCAGGGCGGCCGTGAGGTGATGCATCAGCCGGATGTTGGCGGCGTCGTAAAGGCTGTCGTCCTCCGTGAGCAGCCCCTCCTTCACCATCAGGTCCTCGACCTTCTGGTGGCCGTCTTCCGTCAGGAACACCTGGCGGGCCTTTTCGTCCACCGCGTAGTCGCCGGGGCCGCCGTCGTCGTCATCGGTGGCGACCTTCGCCTGGCGCTCCAGGTGCGGCACCAGCTTGTTGATGCGCAGGTACAGGTCGGAACTGTCGTCCGCCGGACCGGAAATGATCAGCGGCGTGCGGGCTTCGTCGATGAGGATCGAGTCCACCTCGTCGACGACCGCGTAGGCCAGCGTCCGCTGCACCTGGTCCTCGCGCCGGAACGCCAGGTTGTCCCGCAGGTAGTCGAAACCGAACTCGTTGTTGGTGCCGTAGGTGATGTCGGCCGCGTAGGCCGCCCGCTTCTCGGCACTGGTCTGGCCATTGCGGATCACCCCCACCTCGAGGCCGAGGAAGCGGTAGACCGGGCCCATCCAGTCGGAATCCCGCTGGGCCAGGTACTCGTTGACCGTGACGATGTGCACGCCCCGCGCCGGCAGGGCATTCAGGTAGGCGGGCAGCGTGGCGACCAGGGTCTTGCCCTCGCCCGTGCGCATCTCGCCGATCTTGCCCTCGTGGAGGGCCAGGCCGCCGACCAGCTGCATGTCGAAGTGCCGGAGCCCCAGGGTCCGCCGGGCCGCTTCGCGGACGACGGCGAAGGCCTCCGGAATCAGCGAATCGAGCGTGGCGCCCGCGGCGAGCCGCTGGCGGAATTCGGCGGTCCTGGCCTTCAGGGCCGCGTCGTCCAGCGACTTCAGGCCGCCCTCGAGCTGGCTGGCTGCCGCCACGACGCGGCTGTAACGACGCAATAAACGCTGATTGCGGCTCCCGAAGAGCCGGGTAAACCAATTGAACAAGGCGTGCATCCTCCGCAGCCGGCCGGCCGCGACGGACTATTCTAGCAGGGCAAATCCGGCCGTCGGGCTGACGTCAGGTGTCTTGCGGCACGAACCGGGCGGGATTCTGGTGGCGGCCCCGGTAGAGCACCTCGAAGTGCAGGTGGGTGCCCGTGGCGCGCCCCGTCGAGCCCATGAGGGCAATGGTCTGGCCGGGCTTCACGTAGTCGCCCACGGCCACCAGGTTGGACGAGTTGTGGCCGTAGCGGGTGATCCAGCCCCGGCCGTGGTCGATCTCGATGAAATTGCCATAGCCCCGCTGGCGCCCGGACCAGGTCACGACACCCGGTGCGACGGCAAGGATCGCGCTGTTGTCGAGGCCGGCGAAATCCAGGCCCCGGTGGACCGCAGGACGGCCAGTGAAGGGATCCGGGCGCGGGCCGAAGTGGCTGGACACCCAGCCGCCGGCCACGGGCCGGTCCATGGCGAGCATGAGACGGGCGGTGCCCGCGGCCTGGGACGGGGCGGGCCTGGACCAGGAAACCGGCTGTGCAACGGCGGCTGCAGGTTCCGGGGCCGGGTACTCCGGTCCGCCCATGGCCGGCGCCGCGGGAATGGCGGCCGCCTGCACGGGCGCGGGAACGGCGGGCGCCGTCCGGGCCACCACCGGCGTCGGACCGACGATGCCGGCATACAGGCAGCCGAGGCCGAAACCGGCGCCACCCAGTAGCACGGCCGCGACGATCCCGAGAGCGGCGGGGATGACGGGGGCAGCGATGCGGTGTGTGCTCACTAACATTCGGGAGATGACGCTAACCCAACCGACGGAACCCAAGTTCCCTGTGGAAACCGCCGGTGACGCGAGAGCCAAGGCGCCCTGCGTGCCGGTCCTCTTCTTCTGCGCCGCCCCTCCCGAAGTCATGGCGGGGGAGCTTCTCCTGGACCGGACAGCCCGTCAGCTTGCGCCTAGACTATGCCCGACCGGTTTTCCCCAGACAAGGAAGGGTTCACGCCCCGGCCCCGCGCAATGAGCAGCAGTTCAAAGTTTGGCCCGCCCGGTCCCGGGGAAAGCCGCGGCCCGCGGGGCCTCGGGGAACTCCTGGCGCTGAACAGCCCGCTGGGTGCCCTGGCGAAGGCCGCCAGCAGCCGCCTGGAGCTGGCCGACTGCGTGCGCCGGACATTGCCCGGGGAGCTGGCCGCCGCTGTCGCCAACTGCAACCTGCGGCCCGACGGCACCCTCGTGGTCACGGCCGCCAGCCCGGAATGGGCCTCGCGGCTGCGCTTCGAGGCGGACGGGATACTGGAGGGTTGCAGGCCTCACTGGCCGGAAGCGGCCAGGGTCAAGTTCCGGGTAGGGACAGATCTGTAGGAGCGCCTTCAGGCGCGACCGGAATTCCCCTCCGTCGAGAGACTCGCGGACTCGATTCTCGACGGAGGGGAATTCCGGTCGCGCCTGAAGGCGCTCCTACAACCCGGCCAGGGCGGGGACCTGGTAGGAGATCGGCGCCTGGCGCTGATCCTCGAAGGTCACCATCTCGAACGCCGACGGATCCGCGCGAAGCGCGTGCAGCAGCTTGTTGTTGAGCGCGTGGCCGGACTTGCAGGCGGTCAGTTCGCCCACCAGGCTGTGGCCCAGCAGGTACACGTCACCGATGGCGTCGAGGATCTTGTGCTTGACGAACTCGTCCTCGAACCGGAGGCCGTCCTCATTGAGCACGCGGAAGTCATCGAGGACGACGGCGTTGTCCATGCTGCCGCCGAGCGTGAGCTGGCGGGCACGCAGCATCTCGATGTCGCGGGCGAAGCCGAAGGTCCGCGCGCGGGACACTTCCTTGAGGAATGCCGTGGTGGAGAAATCCACCGACGCGACCTGGGCGTGGCGCCGGAAAACCGGGTGGTCGAAGTCGATGCGGAAATTGACCTTGAAGCCTGCAAACGGCTTCAGCTCGGCGAACTTGTCGCCGTCCTCGACCCGCACGGTCTTGCGGATCCGGATGAACTTCTTGGGTGCCTTCTGCTCGGCCACGCCGGCTGACTGCAGCAGGAAGACGAAGGGCGCTGCGCTGCCGTCCATGATGGGGACCTCGGCGGCGCTCAGGTCCACGTAGGCATTGTCGATGCCGAGACCCGCAAACGCAGCCATCAGGTGCTCGATCGTCGCCACCTTCACGTCGCCCTGGACGAGGGTCGTGCCGAGCATGGTCTCGCCCACCTTGTAGGCGTCGGCGCGCACGTCCACCGGGGGATCCAGGTCGACCCGGCGAAAGACGATGCCGGAGTTCTCGGCCGCCGGACGCAGCGTCATGAATACCTTGCGGCCGGTGTGGAGGCCCACACCGGAGGCGCGAATGGCGTTTTTGAGGGTGCGCTGTTTCAACATGGCTTCCGCCGTTCCGTCCGCTGAGTCGTCTATGGGTCGCCGGGCATCCAGAGTACTGTCACGGTCCCGCAACAGAAGCTGAATGCGCACGAACTCCGGCCAACCCGGCCGGAACGCAATGCGTCAGATTTGCCCAAGTCCCTGAATACGCACAACAAGCGGACAACCTACCCAGCCTGTTGCAGAGCAACAGGACTGTCATCCGCCTGTAAACCGTAGCACAGGCAGGGAAATTCCCGCAACGGCGGGGGTCGGAGAACCGGGGGATCAGTCCCCCCGGCCGTCGGCCCGGCGCTACCGCCAGCCGGCCCGGACGGCCGGCTGGCAGGGGCTGGCGGGCTCAGTCCGCCTGACGGCGCAGGAAGGCCGGCACGTCGAGCAGGTCGAAGGAGGCCTCGCTGCCATCGGTCAGCTGATCGCCCACCGCCCGCTGGCGCATGAACGTCGGCTGGTCGTAGGCACCGTAGCCGCCGCCCTCGCCCGACTGCTGGGCAACAGGCTGCTGGGGCGCCGGGGCATGACCGTGATGACCGGCGGCCGCGTACCGGGGGGCCATGGCAGCGGGCGCAACGACCCGCATCTGCGGCTGCTGCTTCACCACCGGCTGGCCGAGGCCCGTCGCGACGACGGTGACGCGGATCGTGTCGCCCATCTCCGGATCGATGACCGTGCCGATGACGACCGTGGCGTCTTCCGAGGCGCACTGCTTGACGGTCTCACCCACCTGGCGGAACTCGCCGATGCCGAGGTTCTCGCTGGCGGTGACGTTCACCAGGATGCCGCGGGCGCCGGACAGGTTCACGTCCTCGAGCAGCGGGCTGGAGATCGCCGATTCGGCGGCCTCCCGCGCGCGGTCCGGACCCTTCGCGGTGCCGGAGCCCATCATCGCCATGCCCATCTCGGACATCACGGTGCGAACGTCGGCGAAGTCCACGTTGATCAGGCCGGGACGGGTGATCAGCTCGGCGATGCCCTGCACCGCGCCCTGGAGCACCTCGTTGGCGGCCTTGAACGCGTCGAGCAGCGTGGTCTCGGGGCCGAGCACCGAGAGGAGCTTCTCGTTGGGGATCGTAATGAGCGAATCGACATACTTGCCGAGCTCCGCGATGCCCTGCTCCGCGATGCCGAGGCGCTTCTTGCCTTCCATCGCAAAGGGCTTCGTGACGACTGCCACCGTGAGGATGCCGAGCTCGCGGGCCACCTGCGCGACCACCGGCGCCGCGCCCGTGCCCGTGCCACCACCAAGACCGGCGGTGATGAACAGCATGTCCGCGCCCTCGATCACCTCGATGATCCGGTCCCGGTCCTCCATCGCGGCCTGGCGGCCCACGTCCGGGTTGGCCCCGGCGCCGAGTCCCTTGGTGATATTGCAGCCGATCTGCAGGGCAGTGCGGACGTTGGACGTCCGCAGGGCCTGCGCGTCGGTATTGCAGCAAACGAAGTCCACTCCATCGATCCCGGTGCTCACCATGTGCCGGACGGCGTTGCCGCCACCCCCGCCCACGCCGAGAACCTTGATCACAGCGTTCTGGCTGACCGCATCCATGAGTTCAAACATTTCCTGTCTCCATTAACTTTGAGGATAGGCGACAACAACAAACCGTGCGCAAAAAAACCGCCGTCAAAAATTTCCCTGAAACCAGCTCTTCATCCGGGACCAGACGTCCTTGAGATCAACACCACCAGGCAATTGGTTGTTCGCTGCGCGCATTGCCTTGCTCTTCCCGTACACCAGCAACCCGACACCCGTGGAATGGATCGGGTTGCGCACCACGTCTCCAAGGCCGCGGACGTGCTGGGGCACGCCCAGCCGCACCGGCATGTGGAAGACCTCTTCGGCCAGTTCGACGGCGCCTTCCATCTTCGAGCTGCCGCCCGTCAGGACGATGCCCGCGGCGATCATGTCCTCGAAACCGCTGCGGCGAAGCTCGTCGCGGATCAGGCCGAACAGCTCCTCGTAGCGCGGCTCCACCACCTCGGCCAGCGTCTGCCGGGCGAGGCGCCGGGGCGGACGGTCGCCGACGCTGGGGACCTCGATGGTCTCGTCCAGGTTGGCGAGCTGCGACAGGGCGCAGGCGTACTTGATCTTGATCTCCTCGGCGTACTGGGTGGGCGTGCGCAGGGAGATCGCAATGTCGTTGGTGACCTGGTCGCCGGCGATGGGGATCACCGCCGTGTGCCGGATCGCGCCGTTGTTGAAGACGGCGATGTCAGTGGTGCCGCCGCCGATGTCCACGAGGCAGATGCCCAGTTCCTTCTCGTCGTCGGTCAGCACGGCATAGCTGGAAGCCAGCTGCTCCAGGACGATGTCCTCGACCTCGAGGCCGCAACGCTGGACGCACTTGACGATGTTCTGGGCTGCGCTGGCCGCGCCGGTGACCATGTGCACCCGCGCCTCGAGGCGCACGCCCGACATGCCGATGGGCTCCCGGATGCCCTCCTGGCCGTCGATGATGAATTCCTGGGGCAGCACGTGGAGGATCTTCTGGTCCGCGGGAATGGCCACCGCCCGCGCCGCGTCGATCACCCGGTCGACGTCGCTCTGGGTGACCTCCCGGTCCCGGATGGCCACGATGCCGTGGGAATTCAGGCTGCGGACGTGGCTGCCGGCAATACCGGCGTAGACCTGCTGGATGTCGCAGCCGGCCATCAGCTCCGCCTCTTCGATGGCGCGCTGGATGGACGTGACGGTGGACTCGATGTTGACCACCACGCCCTTCTTCAGGCCCTTCGACGGGTGGCTCCCGAAGCCGATGACCTCGATCTGGTTGTCGTCCTGCAGTTCGCCGACGATCGCGACGACCTTGGACGTGCCGATGTCGAGGCCCACGATGATTCCCCTGTCATCCTTCCTAGGCACGGGGCAACGCCTCCGCGGCCGGGCCGGGTGCAGCCGCCTCGTCGTCCGGCAGGAAGCGGGCGGCGCGCTGCTGCTTCCAGCCCACCGAGAAGCCGTTGGTGTAGCGCATGTCGACGAACTGCACGTCCACGGCGACCGGAGTAACGACGGTATCGAGCGCCTCGAAGAAGCGCGCCAGGCGGATGTCCACGTCCTGGGAGCCGAGGCGCACGCCGATGCCGTTGCTTAGGAGCATGGTCCAGGCACCGCGACCGTCGAGCTCGAGGGCGGCGACACCGAGGCCCCGCTCGACCAGCTTCTCGTGGATCGCGACGTAGCGGGCCGCCACCTCGGCTTCCGAGCCTTCCGGGCCGCTAAGCCGCGGCAGCTCGGCGGGAATGTGCGTCGTGTGCCGGACGAAAAGCCGGCCCTGGGCGTTCAGGAGGCCGTCCGCGCCCCAGCGGGCCGCGGGCTCTTCCTCGGTCACGGACACGTCCAGCGTGTCGGGCCACTGGCGGCTCACACGGGCGGTCGCCACCCAGGGCAGCCCGGCGACCTGTTCCTGGATGAGCCGCAGGTCGGCGGCGAGGAAACCCTTGCCCATCGCCTTGCGCAGGACGGACTCGAGCTGGTCGGCGGAAACCCGCTCGAACTCGCCATTGATCACCACGCGCTCGACGGGCCGGTTCAGGGCCCAGCGGCCGGCCGTGACGAGGCCGCCCACGAACACCACCACGCCGAGCACACTGGAGATGGCCACCCAGGGAATGGGCGGCAGCTTGACCCGGGGCTCTTCCCGGCGCTTGCGGTTGCCGCGGCCGAAGAGCTTCATGCGGCTGCTCCCTGGCCAGCAGACTTGACGGCCGGCGCCATGCTCGTTTCCAGGATCCGCCAGACCAGGTCGTCGAAGCCGGTGCCCGCGGCCGCGGCGGCCATGGGGACCAGGCTGTGGCTGGTCATGCCGGGCACCGTGTTGATCTCGAGGATCAGCGGGCCCGCCTGGGGCGAGACCATGATGTCCACCCGGCCCCAGCCCCGGGCGCCAACCGCCTCGAAGGCCGCCCGCGCGACGTCCTGGAGCATGCGCTCCTCCCCGGCCGGCAGTCCGCAGGGGCAGAGGTAGCGGGTGTCGTCGCTGAAGTACTTGGCCTGGTAGTCGTAGAACTTGCTGTCGGTCTGGATGCGGATCAGCGGCAGCGCCTGGTCGTGGAGGACGGCCGCCGTGAACTCGGGACCCGCCACCCACTCTTCGGCGAAGACGTCGCAGTTGAACCCGGACGCCAGTTCCCAGGCGGCCTTCATCTGTTCCGGCCGCTCGACCTTGGACATGCCGATGCTGGAGCCTTCGTCGGACGGCTTCACCATGAGAGGCAGGCCCAGCTGCTCGCCGGCCTCGACCAGGTCGGCCTCGTTGCGGATCACGCAGTAGCGGGGCGTCGGCAGGCCGGCGCCCTGGAGCAGGCGCTTGGTGCGCAGCTTGTCCATGCAGATGGCGGAACCGAGCACGCCGGAGCCCGTGAAGGGCAGCTTGAGGAAGGACAGCAGTCCCTGCAGCGTGCCGTCCTCGCCGCCCCGGCCGTGGAGCGCAATCCACACCCGGTCGTAGCGGCCGGCCGTCAGCCGGGCCACCAGGTCCTGGCCGGCGTCGAGGCCCTCGGCCTGGACGCCCTTGTTCTGGAGCGCCTTGAGTACCGCCGCGCCGGTGAGGAGCGAGATCTCGCGCTCGGCCGATTCGCCGCCCATCAGGACGACCACCCGGCCGAAGGCCGCCGGATCCGTCACTCGGGAGTAGCGGGCGCCGGTCATGACGCGCCCCCTCCGGTGGCAACCGGCAGCGGCTCGCCGAGGAACTGGACTTCGGTGTCGAGCCGGATGCCGTGCCGGACCTGGACGGTGGCCCGGACGTGCTCGATCAGGGCCTCGATGTCGGCCGCGGTCGCCCCGCCGGTATTGATGATGAAGTTGGCGTGCTTGGGCGACACCTCGGCGGCGCCGATGCGGGTGCCCTTCAGGCCGGCCGCCTCGATCAGGCGGGCGGCGTGGTCGCCGGGGGGATTCTTGAAGACGGAGCCGCAGCTCGGGAGGCCTAAGGGCTGGCTCGCCTTGCGTTCAGAGACAAGGGTGCGGATGCGGTCCGCGGCCGCGGTGTAGTGCTCGTCGAGCTTGAATCGGGCAGCCAGGAACCACTCCTCCAGCGGACCGCGCACCTGCCGGTAACCGACCTGGTAGCCATCCCTTCCGCGGGTGCGCACATTCCCGCGGCGGTCCACCACATCGACCTCGATGACTTTCTCCCAGGTCTCGCCGCCAAAAGCCCCCGCGTTCATCCGGAGCGCGCCACCGACGCTGCCCGGAATCCCGGCGAAAAACTCGGCTGGGCCCAGCTCCCAGCGACTGCACTGCCGCGCCACCACCGTGCACGGCACCCCAGCCTCGGCCTCGACGACCCCGCCACCCAGATTGCGGAGGCCGTTCAGGGCATGGCCGGTGGCAATGACGGCGCCCCGGACGCCACCATCCCGCACAAGGAGGTTGCTCCCGAGGCCGACGAAGTACACCGGCGTGTCCGCGTCGAGGCTGCGAACGAAATCCAGAAGATCATCACGACAACGCGGCGAATAATACACGTCTGCGGGTCCGCCGACTCGCCATGTTGTGTGTTTCGACATCGGTTCGTTACGGAGGATTGCTCCGGCGGATTTGCGCGGGGAACTCATCACGCCGACGCACCCGTTCGACTGCCCGCCGGATCCGCGTGCGCATCACGCAGGGCGAGCGCGGCGGCGCCGATGCTTCCGGCGCCGAGAGTCAGCAGCACGTCGCCCGGCTTCACGACGCCGGTGAGCAGCCCCGGGAGTTCCTCCAGCTGCGGCACGAAGACGGGCTCGATCTGCCCGCGGCTGCGGATCGCGCGGCAGATCGCGCGGCCGTCGGCGCCCGCAATCGGCGCTTCTCCGACCGCATAGACCTCGGTCACCAGCAGGCGATCGGCGGCTGACAGCACTTCGGCGAAATCATCGAGGAGATCCCGGGTCCGGGAGTAACGATGGGGCTGGAACGCCACGACCAGCCGGCGCTCGGGCCAGGCCTGGCGCACGGCCTCGATGGTCGCGGCGATTTCCGTGGGATGGTGGCCGTAGTCGTCCACCAGCACGACCCGCTTGCCGCCCAGGGAGATGTCTCCCAGCACCTGGAGGCGCCGGTCCACGCCCTCGAAGCCGGCCAGCGCCTGCTGGCAGGCCGCGTCCGACAGCTCCAGGTCGCAGGCAATCGCCACGGCCGCCAGGGCGTTCAGGACGTTGTGGCGGCCGGGCAGGTTGAGGATCACCGGCAGCGGCGGGGCACCGGGGCGGATCACGGTGAAGTGGGACCGCAAGCCGTCCCGCACCCAGTTCTCCACCCGGACGTCCGCCTCCGGCGCGAAGCCGTAGGTCAGGGTCGCCCGGTGCAGCAGGGGCAGGATGGCCTGCACGCCGGGGTCGTCGAGGCAGACCACGGCCAGGCCGTAGAACGGGAGGTTGTGGAGGAACTCGACGAAGGTGTGGCGGAGCCGGTCGATGTCGCCGCCGTAGGTGGCCAGGTGGTCGTTGTCGATGTTCGTGACGACGGCGACCATCGGCTGCAGGTGGATGAAGGAGGCATCGCTCTCGTCCGCCTCGGCGACCAGGTACCGGCCCGCGCCGAGCCGGCCGTTGCTGTCGGCGCTCTTCAGGCGGCCGCCGATCACGAAGGTCGGGTCCTGCCCGGCCTCGGCCAGCACGCTGGCGATGAGACTGGTCGTCGTGGTCTTGCCGTGGCTGCCCGCGACGGCGATGGCGTGGCGGAAGCGCATGAGCTCTGCCAGCATTTCCGCCCGCTGGACCACCGGCTTGCGGGCCGCACGGGCGACGAGGACTTCGGGGTTGTCGTCGGCCACCGCCCCGGACACGACCACCACATCAGCATCGGCCACGTTCTCGGCCCGGTGCCCCAGGTGGACCAGGGCGCCGAGCCGGGTCAGGCGGCGCGTCACCGCCGACTCCTTCAGGTCCGAGCCCTGCACCGCGTACCCCAGGTTCAGCAGGACTTCGGCGATGCCGCCCATCCCCACGCCGCCGATGCCGACGAGGTGGATCCGGTTGATCCGCCGCATGCGGTCACGCATGGCCCGGGCTCCCCGCGGCGGCGAGGCAGATGCCCACGATGACCTCGGTGGCCTGGGGCAGCGCCAGCGCCCGGGCCCGCTCGGCCCGCTGCAGGACCAGCTCCGGCCGGTCCAGGTACGTCCGCAGCTCGTCGGCGAGCCGCCCGGCCGTGAGCTGGGACTGGGGCAGCAGCGTGGCCGCGCCCGCGTCCACGAGGAACGCGGCGTTGCGGGTCTGGTGATCGTCCACCGCGGCGGGGAACGGGACCAGCACCGCGCCGACGCCGGCGGCCGCCAGCTCCGCCACGGTCAGGGCGCCGGACCGGGCCAGGACCAGGTCGGCCCAGCCGTAGGCTTCCGCCATGTCACTTATAAAGGGGTGGATCCGGGCCTCGACCCCCGCCGCCTTGTACGCGGCCTCGGCCACCGGCCGGGTGGCCTCCCCCGCCTGGTGGCGGATCGCCGGGCGCTGGCCCGGCGGCAGCAGGGCGATGGCCCCGGCCACGGTTTCATTCAGGGCGCGGGCGCCCTGGCTGCCGCCCAGCACGAGCAGGCGGAGCGGTCCGCTCCGGCCGGCGAGCCGGGCGGCCGGCGGCGGCAGGGCGGCGATGTCGGCGCGCACGGGATTGCCCGTCACGCGGGTCTTCACGCTGGCAGAAAAGGCGCCCGGGAAGGCCTGAAGCACCTCCCGGGCAAAGCCAGCCAGAAGTCGATTGGTCAGTCCCGCGACGGCGTTCTGCTCGTGGATCACGAGCGGCCGGCGCAGCAGCCAGGCGGCGAGTCCGCCGGGTCCCGCGGTGTAGCCACCCATGCCGAGCACGACCTTGGGCTTGCAGCGCCGGACCACGCTGATCGCGTCGGCGACGGCCACCAGCACCCGCAGCGGCGCGAGCAGCCAGGTGAGCAGGCCCTTTCCCCGGAGGCCCTGGACGCGGATCTTCTCGAGGGGAATGCCCTCGGGGGGCACCACGCGGGACTCGAGGCCGCGCTCCGTGCCGAGCCAGACGACCTGCTCGTTCCGCAGGCGCAGCGCGCGGGCCACCGCCAGCGCGGGGAACACGTGGCCGCCGGTTCCGCCCGCCATGATGAGGACCGGCGCGCCATTCACCGCCCGGTTCATCGCGCCACCCGCCCGTTGATGCGACGTCGGCCGTTGCCCGCGATGCCCCGGTTCTCCAGGTCGATCCGGAACAGGAGGCCGAGCGCCGCGAGCGTCACGATGAGTGAGCTGCGGCCGTAACTGACCAGTGGCAGCGTCAGTCCCTTGGTGGGCAGCACGCCCATGTTCACGCCCAGGTTGATCAGGGCCTGGATGGCGAGCCAGATGCCGAGACCGAAGGCCACGTAGGCCTGGAAGGGGGCATCGCGCGCGGCGGCCGACCGCGCGATGGCCAGCGCCCGCCAGATGAGCACGCCGTAGAGCCCGATCATCACCAGGCTGCCCAGCAGGCCAAACTCCTCGGCGATCACGGCGAAGATGAAGTCGGTGTGGGCCTCCGGCAGGTAGAAGAGCTTCTGCACGCTGCCGCCGAGTCCGAGGCCCGTCCACTCCCCCGTGCCGATGGCGATGAGCGACTGGGTCAGCTGGAAGCCGTCGCCGTAGGGATCGGCCCAGGGATTCCAGAAGCCCATGATCCGGCGCATGCGGTAGGGCGAGAACTTGGCCAGCGCCGCGAAGGCCAGGATGACGGGCACCACGACCGCCAGCACGTCGCGGACGCGCGCGCCGGCGATGAACAGCACTGCGAAGGACATGCCCAGCAGCAGCACGGCGGAGCCGAAATCAGGCTGCATCAGCAGCAGGCCGGCGGCAGCACCGACGATCAGCAGCGGCTTGACCATGCCGAGCATGCCGTTCCGGAGCTCCTCGTTGCGGCGCACGGCATAGTCGGCCACGTACATGAGCAGCATGAGCCGGGCCGGCTCGCTGACCTGGACGATGTTGATGCCCGCCACGCTCAGCCAGCGTGTGCTGCCGTTGGCCGTGTGGCCCAGGCCCGGGATCAGGACGAGCACCAGCATCGCCAGCGCGATGCCCGCGAGCCAGGAACCCAGGCTCTGCCAGACGCGGGTCGGGATCTTCACCATGACCCAGCCGGCGGCCAGGCCCAGGGCGGCGGCGAACAGCTGGCGCTCCAGGAAGTAGAAGGCGTCGCCGTGCTGGCGGTCACCGAGGGCAATGGACGCGGACGTCACCATCAGCAGACCGATGGCGAGCAGCAGCGCCGTGATGCCGATGAGCAGCGCGTCGGGACGGTCCTGGCCGGGCGCGGCGATCTGGCGGACGCTCATGCGTCACCCCCGCCAAGCGCCGCGACGGCCTCGCTGAACGCCGTGCCGCGGGCGGCATAGTCGCGGAACATGTCGAGGCTGCTGCACGCGGGGGCCAGCAGCACGGTCCAGCCGGGGCGCGCCAGGGCGGCCGCCTTCGCGACGGCCGCCGGCATGTCCACGACACGGTGGACGGGGCACACAGGCGCGAGTTCGGCGGCGAGCAGCTCGCGGTCCCGGCCCAGCAGCACGGCGGCGCATTCCCGGCCGCGGAGCGCCGCGGCCACGGTTTCGAAGGTCGCGCCCTTGCCGTCGCCACCGGCGATCAGCACGAGCGGGCCGTCCAGGCTGCCGATGCTGGTGACCGCGGCGCCGACGTTGGTGGCCTTGGAGTCGTCGATCCAGGTCACGCCGTCGCGGCGGGCGACCAGCGTCATCCGGTGGGGCAGCGGGCGATAGCTGCGCAGGCCGGGCAGGAGGTCGTGCACCGGGACGCCGGCCACCGAGGCGAGGGCCAGTGCGGCCAGCGCGTTGGAGACGTTGTGCCGGCCGGTGACGCCGAGTTCCGCCACGGGCATGAGGGGCTCCGCACCGCGCGCGAGCCAGGCGCCGTCGCCGCGCATGAGCAGGCCGAAGTCCCGGGCCTGGTCCCCGCCACCCGGCTGGCCGAGGCCGAAGCCCACGGTCGGCGTTCCCGCGGGCACGAGCGCCGCCAGCCCGGGCAGGTCGCGATTCAGCACGGCAAGGCCGCAGCGCGCGTAGATGCGCGCTTTCGCGGCCGTGTAGGCCGCCATGTCGCCGTGGATATCCAGGTGGTCCGGCGTCAGGTTCAGCACGACGGCGGACGCGAGGGGCACCGGCGCGCTCCGCTCGAGCTGGAAGCTGGAAAGTTCCAGCACGTAGTGCCGGACGCCGGGCGCCAGCAGCTCCAGGGCGGGAGTGCCCAGGTTGCCGCCGACGGCGGACTGCACGCCGGCGCCGGCCAGCATGGCGCCCACCATCGAGGTGACCGTGCTCTTGCCGTTCGAGCCGGTGATCGCCGTGATCGGCGCGCCGGCTTCGGCCACGAAGAGATCGATGTCGCTCAGCACCGGCACGTTCCGCTGCCTGGCATCGGCCAGCAACGGCAGGTGGAGGTCGACGCCGGGCGAGACCAGGATCCGGTCGACACCGGCCGGCACCGTCGCCGGGGGCCCGCCGGCCAGGATCGCCGCACCGGGCATCGCCGCGCGGATCGCCGCCGTGCCCGGCGGGAGTGGGCGGGTGTCCGCGAAGATCGCCCGGGCGCCCCGGGCCGCGAGGAAGCGCGCGCAGGAGACGCCCGTGCCGCCCATCCCGAGCACCAGGGTGACGCTTGCCTGGGTGCGAATTGCGGCCATGCTCATCGGATCTTCAGGCTCGACAGGCCGACCAGCACGAGGATCACGGTGATGATCCAGAAGCGGACGATCACGCGGGGCTCGGGCCAGCCCTTCAGCTCAAAATGGTGGTGCAGCGGCGCCATGCGGAAGATGCGCTTGCCGGTCATCTTGAAGGACGCCACCTGCATCATCACCGACACGGTCTCGGCGACGAAGATGCCGCCCATGATCAGCAGCACCACTTCCTGGCGGACGATCACGGCCACGACGCCCAGGGCCCCGCCGAGGGACAGTGCACCGATGTCACCCATGAAGACCTGGGCAGGGTAGGCGTTGAACCACAGGAAGCCGAGGCCGGCGCCCGCCAGCGCCGCGCAGAACACCAGGAGCTCGCCGGCCCCTGCGATGTAGGGCACGCCAAGGTATCGGGCAAAGATCGCGTTGCCGGCGACCCAGGCGAAGATGCCGAGGGCCCCGCCGACCAGCACCGTGGGCATGATGGCCAGGCCGTCCAGGCCGTCGGTCAGGTTCACCGCGTTGCTGGTGCCCACGATCACGACGTAGACGAAGGGAATGAACAGCCAGCCGAGGGGAATGAGCACGTCCTTGAAGTACGGAATGAGCAGTGCCGTGGACTGGGGCGAGTCCGCCCGCAGGTACAGCAGCACCCCCACGCCGATCGCCACCAGCGACTGCCAGAAGAGCTTTTCCCGCGCGGAGAGCCCCTTGGGATTGCGCAGGATCAGCTTGCGGTAGTCGTCGGCAAAGCCCAGCAGCCCGTAGGCGACGGTCACGCCGAGCACGATCCAGACGAACAGGCTCCGCAGGTCCGCCCAGAGCACGGTGCTGACGATGATCGCGAGAAGGATCAGCGTGCCGCCCATGGTGGGCGTGCCCGCCTTCTGCAGGTGGCTCTGGGGACCATCGTCCCGCACGGTCTGGCCGATCTGCCGCTGCGTCAGCCGGCGGATCAGGGGCGGGCCCAGCAGCAGCGACATGGCCAGCGCGGTGAGCGCGCTCAGGATCGCCCGCAGCGTCAGGTACGTCAGCGCATTGAAGGCGGAGATGACGGGCGTCAGGTACTCGGCCAGCAACAGGAGCATCAGTGCGCGCCTCCGGCGTCGCCGGGCAGCTGGCCATTGAGGACCTTCACCAGCCGTTCGAGCCCGGCGCTGCGCGAGCCCTTCACGAGCAGGCGGACGGCCGGCGACAGGGCCGGCCGGATCACCTCCGCCAGGGTGTAGACGTCTGCCGCCCAGTGGCCCCCGGGCCCGAAAGCCTCGGCGGCGTGCCGCGCCAGCGGGCCGACGCAGTAGAAGCGGTCGATGCCACTCCGGGCCGCGAGGGTGCCAATCTCCCGGTGCAGCTCGACTTCCGTCGGCCCGAGCTCGGCCATGTCGCCGAGCACGAACCAGCGCTGCCCTTCCAGGCCCGCGAGGAAGCGGATGGCCGCGCCGACCGAACCCGGGTTGGCGTTGTAGCTGTCGTCGTAGATGGTGGAGCCGGCAGGCCCCGGTTCCGGCCGCAGGCGTCCCTTGACGTTGGCCATGCCCGCGAGCCCGGCGCGCGCGGCGTCGAGCGTGGCCCCGGCAGCGGTGGTCGCGGCAATCGCGGCCAGCGCATTCTGGATGTTGTGGCTCCCGGCCATCGGCAAGCTGATCGCGACCTCGCCGGCGGGCGACACCACCCGGAAGCGGAGGCCCTCGCCGTTCCGCGCCTCGATGTCCACGGCCCGGAAGGCGGCGTCCGGCGACAGGCCGAAGGACCGGTACTCCAGGTCCTTGCGCAGCCCCCGCCAGTAGTCATGGTAGGAATCGTCCCGGTTCACGACGGCGACGGTCCCGGGATCGAGCCCGGCGAACAGCTCGCCCTTGGCCGAGGCCACGCCCCGGACGGTGCCGCCGAAGCCGGCGAGGTGCGCCGGGCCGGCATTGGTGATCACGCCCACGGTCGGGCGGGCGATGCGGGTCAGCAGGGCGATCTCGCCCGTGCCGCTGGCGCCCATCTCGATGACGGCGGCCCTGTGCTCCCGGCGGAGCCAGAGCAGAGTGATCGGGACGCCCACGTGATTGTTCAGATTGCCCCAGGTGGCCAGCACGCCCCCGTCGTCGCCCGGCTGGCGCACATGGGCGCGCATGATGGCGCTCATCATTTCCTTCAGCGTCGTCTTGCCGTTGCTGCCGGTGACGCCGAGGACGGGAATGGTGAAGCGCTGGCGCCAGGCTGCCGCGACTTCCTGCAGCGCCTTGCCCGCGTCGGGCACCACGACCTGGGGCAGCGGCAGCGGCTGGACGCTCTCCACCACAGCGGCGGCGGCACCGCGCTCGGCAGCCGTGACCACGAAGGCCGCGGCGTCGTGCCGGACGCCCCGCAACGCCACGAAAAGCTGGCCGGGCTCGATGCTGCGCGTGTCCGTGCTCACGGAATCGAAGCCCACGTCGGCGCCGACGAGCCTGCCGCCCGCCGTCTCCGCAATCCAGGCGAGGGTGGCCATGGTCATGCGCTCCCGCCCTGCACCGGTGTCGACAGGACGGCCCGCGCCACCGCCACGTCGGAAAACGGCAGGCGCGTCTGGCCGGCCACCTGCACCGTCTCGTGCCCCTTGCCGGCCACCAGCACGGCGTCACCGGGCCGGGCCAGCCGGATCGCCCGTTCGATCGCCGCCGCGCGATCCGGCACGACCTGCAGGCGGTCCAGCGACGGCGCACCGGCGAGAATGTCGGCGATGATCTGCTGCGGGTCCTCGCTGCGGGGGTTGTCGTCCGTGACGATCACCCGGTCGGCGCAGGCCACTGCAGCCGCGCCCATCGGCGCGCGCTTGCCCCGGTCCCGGTCGCCGCCGCAGCCGAACACGCACCAGACTTCTCCGGTGCAGTGCTCCCGGACGGCGGCCAGCGCCTTCTGGAGGGCGTCGGGCGTGTGGGCGAAATCCACCAGCACGGCCGGGTGGCCCGGCGCGCCGGTGACCCGCTCCATGCGGCCGGGCGGCGCAACGCAAGCACCGAGCGCCCCGGCGACCCTGTCCAGCGGCCAGCCGGAACCGAGCAGGATTCCGGCCGCCACCAGCAGGTTCTCGGCATTGAAGCGGCCCCAGAGCGGGCTCTGCAGCCGCGCCTGCTGCCCGCCGAAGCGGAGGTCCAGCACCAGGCCGTCGGCGGCAAGCGCGCCGAGCGCGGCACGCAGCGTGTCGCCGCCGGCAGCAGCGTTGTTCGCGCCGGCGAGAGTCACGCCCAGCAGCCGCGTCCCCGCGGGCAGCCGGCCGGCCAGCTCCCGGCCGAACGGATCGTCCAGGTTGATGACAGCCGTGCCGGCGCCCAGGGCAAACAGGCGGGCCTTCGCCGCGCCGTAGGCCGCCAGGTCCGGGTGGTAGTCCAGGTGATCCCGCGAGAGGTTGGTGAACGCCACGGTGGCAAAGCGCACGCCGGCGACCCGCTCCTGGTCCAGCGCGTGGGACGAGACCTCCGCGGCCACGTGCGTGGCGCCCAGGTCGGCCAGTTCGCGCAGTTGCCGGTGAAAACTGATGCAGTCAGGCGTCGTCAGTTCAGCGGCGCGCAACCGCCCGTTCAGGCCGTGGCCGAGCGTGCCGACATAGCCTGCGCTCCCGCCCAGGCGCGCGATGGCCTGCATGACCAGCCAGGCCGTGGTCGTCTTGCCATTGGTGCCGGTGATGCCCGTGACGCCGAGCGCCTCGGAGGGCCGGGCAAAGAAGCGGTTGGCCACCTCGCCCAGCTGGTCCCGCAGCCGGGGTATCGCCACGCCGGCCACGCCGGGCGGCAGTGCCGGTGCAGGCGTGGCCGTGGCGGGCTCCCACGCGACGGCGCCGACGCCCGCCCGCAGCGCGTCGCCGACGAACTCGAGGCCGTGCTGGCGGGTCCCGCGGCAGGCGATGAACAACCCGTCGCGCACGGCGGTCCGGCTGTCCAGGGTGATGTCGACGACGTCGCGCGCCGGCGCGTCGGTGACGAGGCCCTTGAACAGTGTTTGCAGATCCATGTCAGTGGTGCTGGCAAGGGTCATGGCGCGCTGGAGGCCAGCTTGGTGAGCGGCTTGTCGGCCGCCGGATCGGCGTTGTCGGGCGGCACGGCGAGGAGACGCAGGGCGCCCGCCGCAACGGCGGAGAACACCGGCGCCGCCACGTCGCCTCCGTAGTAGACGCCGCCCTTCGGCTCGTCCACGACCACCACGATGACGAGGCGGGGCGCAGTGGCCGGCACGACACCCGCGAAGACTGCCGTGTGCCGGTCCTCGGCGTAGCCGCCGGCCGCCACCTTGCGCGCCGTGCCGGTCTTGCCCGCCACCCGGTAGCCCGTGACGGTCGCCTTGATGCCGGTGCCCTCGGCCGTGACCACCTGCTCCAGCATGGCGACCACGTTGCGCGCGGTCTCGGGGCTGACGACGCGCCGGGCGATGGGCGGCTTGTCCACCCGCACCAGGGAGACCGGCCGGGACAACCCGTCGCCGGCCAGCACCGCATAGGCCTGGGCCAGCTGCAGGGGCGTCATCGAGAGTCCGTAGCCGTAGGCCATGGTGGCCTGGCCGATGGGCCGCCAGCCCTGGAAGGGTGGCAGCATGCCCGCCGACTCGCCGGGATAGCCGCTGGACGTCAGGCGTCCCGCGCCGAACCGGCTCAGCGTGTTCCAGAGCATTTCCTTGTCGAGCTTCATCGAGACCTGGACGGCGCCGACGTTGCTGGACTTGGCGAGAATCGTCGCCAGGTCCATCACTCCGTAGTTGTGCTTGTCCTCGATGGTCTTGTTGCCGACCCGGACGAAGCCGGGATTGGTGTCGATGCGGCTGCGCGGGCTGAAGCGGCCGCTCTCGAGCGCCGCCGCCACGATCAGCGGCTTGAACGTGGAGCCCGGCTCCAGGATGTCGGTGATCGCCCGGTTGCGGAATTTCGCCGGGTTGATCTGGCCGCGGTCGTTGGGGTTGAAGGTGGGCTGGTTGACGTCCGCCAGGATCTCGCCCGTGGCGACGTCGAGCACGATGGCGGACCCGGAAGCCGCGTTGTGCTTCTGCACGGCCGCCTTCAGCTCCCGGTAAGCCAGGTACTGGATGCGGAGGTCGATGGCGGCGACCAGGTCCCGGCCCGGGCTGGGCGGCACGATGCTCTCGACGTCCTCGATGACGCGCCCAAGGCGGTCGCGCAGCACCTTCTTCTTCCCCGGCACGCCGTGCAGCCAGTTGTCGAAGGCCAGCTCGAGGCCTTCCTGGCCCTTGTCGTCGATGTTGGTGAAGCCCAGCAGGTGGCCCGTGACCTCGCCCGCCGGGTAGTAGCGCCGGTATTCCCGGAGCAGGTGCACGCCGGGCACCTGCATGGCGTCGATGGCGGCGGCAGCGCCCGGATTCATGTGGCGCTTGAGGTAGTAGAACTCCTTGCGGACGTTGCGCGTGAGGCGGGCCGTGAGTTCCCCGCTGTCCAGCTTGAGTGCCTTCGCCAGCCCCTTGATGCGGTCGGGCGCGTCGAGCAGCTGGGGCGGATTGACCCACACGCTGTCGACCGGGGTGCTGACCGCCAGCGGCTCCCCGTTCCGGTCCTTGATGACGCCGCGGGTGGCCGAAAGGATCGCGACGCGCAGGTGCCGGGCGGCGGCCTGCTTGTTCAGGAACTCGGTGTTGAAGACCTGCAGGTGCACGGCCCGGGCCACGAGCCCGCCGCCGGCCAGGACGAGCACGGCCGCCACGGTCCACAGCCGCCAGACGAAGCTCTGGTAGGCGGGCTTCGCCGACCGCTCGACGGCGCTCACCGGGCCACCAGCTTCACGTCGTCGCCGGTGGGCGTCCGCATGTCGAGACGCTCCCGGGCAAGGCTCTCGACGCGGGCGTGGTTGGCCTGGGTGCTCTGCTCGATCTGCAGCCGGCCCCAGTCCATCTCCAGCCGGTCGCGCTCGGCCACCAGCGTCTGCAGTTCCACGAAGAGCTTGCGGGACTTGTGCTTGGCATAGACGCCCGCCAGCGCCGACACGAGCACCGCGAAGGCCAGGCCGGCGAAGATCGCCCGCGAGCGCTGGGCAGGCGTCATCGCTGCTTCTCCGCGGCCCGGAGCACCGCGCTGCGGGAGCGCGGGTTGGCCAGAATCTCGGCATCACTGGCGCGCACCGCGCGGGTGGTGAGCAGCTCCAGGTCCGGCAACGCGGAATCGGGCACCACGGGCAGCGCCCGCAGCGCCGGATCGATCCGCGAGTGGTCGCGGAGGAAGCGCTTCACGATGCGGTCCTCCAGCGAATGGAAGCTGATGACGACGAGCCGGCCGCCCACGGCGAGGGACGCCCGCGCGGCGGCGAGGGCCGCCTCGATCTCGTCGAGCTCGCGATTGATGTGGATGCGGATGGCCTGGAAGCTGCGGGTGGCGGGGTGCCGGCCGGGCTCGCCGCGGACGACGCCCGCGATGATGCCGGCGAGCTGGGTCGTGGTGCGGATGGGCTCGGCAGTCCTGGCCGTGACGATGGCGCGGGCGATGCGGCGGGACGCCCGCTCCTCGCCGAAGCGGTAGATGACGCCGGCAAGCTCCTCCTCGTCCGCCGCATTGAGCCAGTCGGCGGCGGAGACGCCGCTGCCGGGATCCATGCGCATGTCGAGGGGCCCTTCAACGCGGAACGCGAAGCCCCGGGCCGGGTCCTCGAGCTGGGGGGACGAGACGCCGATGTCGAGCAGGATGCCGTCCACGCGGCCCGTGACACCCGCGTCGGCGAGCACGGCACCGAGCGCCGAATAGGCGCTGTGGACGATGCGGAAGCGCGGGTCTTCCGCCTGCAGGGCGACAGCGACTGCCACGGCGTCGGGATCCCGGTCGAGGGCGAGCAGCCGGCCCTCCGGGCCCAGCTGTTCGAGAATGGCGCGCGAGTGTCCCCCGCGCCCGAAAGTCCCATCGACATAGAAGCCGTCGGGCCGAATGGCCAGAAATTGCAGCACCTCGTCCTTGAGGACAGGTACATGTAGAACCACCCCAACACCCCGCGCCTTTCATGGAGGACGCGTTTGTTTACGTTCTCGGCGTCGTGCCTCGCCCTAGAGCGACAGCGATTCGAGTTCGGCCGGCAACCCCAGTCCGTTGCCGCCCTCGCCGTTCAGCCAGCTGTCACGGCGCTCATTCCAGCGCTGCTCCGCCCACAGCTCGAACTTGTTGCCCTGCCCGATCAACATCACGTCACGTTCGAGAGCCGCGAAGTCGCGCAGCTCCCGTGGAATCAGCACGCGCCCGCTGCCGTCCAGCTCCAGTTCGCTGGCATAGCCCACCATCAGTCTCTGGAGGCGCCGGGTGCTCTGGTTGAAACTCGAAAGGCGCATCAACTTGCGCTCTATCTCTTCCCAGTCGGGCAGCGGGTACAGGAGCAGGCAGTGGTCCTGGTCGACCGTGCAGATCAGCTGGCCGCTGCAGCGGCTGGCGAGCCGGTCCCGGTAACGCGCGGGAATGGCGAGCCGCCCCTTGGCGTCCAGGGTGATCTGGGTTGCCCCCCGAAACATGGTTTTTGGGGCCTTTCAGCCCACGTTCTCCCACTACGCGCCACTTCGCGACACTATAGGTTTCACCTGTTCGAGCGTCAACAAACCCGCTGAAAGAAAGTTGCGGCGGCAGATGCCGGAAATTCCCCGGCGCCGCGCAGGCGTCCTGGCGGACGGGAACGCCGGGGACAAATCATCGGCTTAGGGCGGCTTTCTCGGGCCAGTGTGCAATGCACCTGAAGGGCGGGCCCGGCAAGACAACGGGGCGCCCGGGATGGTGTCGCGGAGAATCCGCGCAAAACCCACTGACCGGCGCGCCTTGGGTATCGTGCCGGCATGCCGGAACCCCAGCGCCGCATCATTCACCTGGACATGGACGCCTTCTACGCGTCGGTGGAACAGCGGGACGATCCCAGGCTCCGCGGCAGGCCGGTCGCCGTGGGCGGACCGCCGGAGTCCCGGGGCGTGGTGGCGGCCGCCAGCTACGAGGCCCGGGCGTCCGGCGTGCGCTCGGCGATGCCCATGGCCCGGGCCCTGCGCCAGTGCCCCGACCTGGTCGTGGTGCGGCCGGACTTCCAGCGCTACCGGGAAGCGTCCCGGCGGGTCATGGAAATCCTGCGCTCCGCGACGCATTTGGTAGAGCCCCTCTCCCTGGACGAGGCCTATCTGGATGTCACCGACAACCTCTGGGGCCAGCCCATCGCCACGGAAGTGGCCAGGGAACTGAAGCGCCGGATCCGGGAAGACCTGTCCCTGACCGCCTCGGCCGGGGTCGCCCCCAACAAGTTCCTGGCCAAGATCGCCTCCGGGTGGCAGAAGCCGGATGGCCTAACCGTCGTCTCGCCCGGTCGGGTCGAGGCCTTCCTGCAGAAACTGCCCGTCGAGGCCCTGTGGGGCGTGGGTCCCGTCACGGCGAAGAAGCTCCGGGGCATCGGCATCCGGCGCCTCGTCGACGTGCGCGACGCGGACCCGGTGCTGCTGGCCGGGACCGTGGGCAGCCTGGCCGGCTGGCTGCAGCGCCTGGCCCGGGGCGACGACCCCCGGGAGGTGACACCGGACCGGCCCTGGAAATCCATCTCGGCGGAAACGACCTACGCCGAGGACCTGCGGGATCCGGCCACGATCCAGGCTGAGGTCCTGCGCCTCGCCGGGCGGGTGGCGGCGTCCCTGCAGGGGAAGGACCTGAGGGCCCGAACGGTCACCATCAAGGTCCGCTACGACGACTTTGCCACCGTCGGCCGCAGCCACACCAACGACAGCCCCACCTGCGACCCGGCCGAAATCGGCCAGCGCGCCGTCCTGCTCCTCGGCAGGACGGACGCAGGAGCCCGGCCAGTGCGGTTGCTGGGTGTGGGCACCCAGGGGCTGGCGGAAAACGGGACTGCGGCGCCGGCCAGTGGCTGGCTGGCGCTCGGATTCCCGGCGGACGGCAGCTGACAGCCGCCGCCCGCCGGGCCCGGCCATTACTTCAGGATGAGCTCCCGGACCAGTTCGCTGCCCAGCACCTCGCGCAGGGACTCCCGGTCCATCGCCGCCTGGTTCTGGGCGGGCATCGAGCCCACGGTTTTCACCGACTGGGCCTCGAACTCCTCGGTCCGGTCCAGGGCTGCCATGTTGGCGTAGGTGATCGTCAGCAGGAGGTCCGGATCCTGTGGCGAGCGGGGGGTGGCGGAGTAGATCGCGTAGTCGACGATAAGTCCGGCCTTCTTGTTGGCTTCCATCAGCGTCCTGTAGGTGGTCGACAGGAACTTCATGTAGTCATCGAACCGGCCCGGCTTCGTCCGTATGTAGCTCACTTCGATGACCGGTCCATCCTTGAAGACCTTGCCGTCGTCGGCGACCGCGGTCGCCGCCATCCCCGAGAGCGCCAGGCAGGCCAGCAGGCTGCTTAGAATTTTCATTGCCCCTTCTCCCCTTTGTTGTTGCCGACGGACGTCGGTCCGGGGACGCTACGCCGGGTTACCGGGCGAGTCAAAACGGCTACGATTCAAAACGGTTACGCTGGGGCCTGCAGCCCATCCCGGCGAGAGAAGCCCGATGCAACGACTGCTGATTGGCGGCCTCTGGCTGGTGGCGCTCGCCATTGTCGCCACCGTCGTCTACACCCGCGTCGTCGACCGCTACCAGCGGGACGGCACGCTCCAGCTGGCGATCCTCTCGGCCCCCGTGCGGGTGGTCCGGGACGAGCAGGGCATTCCCTACATCCACGCGGCGTCGATCGAGGACGCCATCCGCGCCCAGGGCTGGGTCACCGCCCAGGACCGGGGATTCCAGCTGGAGTTCGAGCGCTACCTGTCCAGCGGCCGGCTGGCGGAGCTCGTGGGCGAGTCGGCGCTGCAGGCCGATATCGAACTGCGCCTCGCCGGAATTGCCCGGCACGGCCGGCGCCAGGCGGAAATTCTGGCGCCCGCCGACCGGCACTTCTACGAGCTCTACCTGGAAGGCATCAACGCGTACGTCGCGAACCAGGGCCACGAGCAGCCGTTCGGCTTCGGGCTGCTCGGCATCGCGCCCCAGCCCTGGACGCTGGCCGACGTGATGACGCTCCAGCTCTTCCTGAACTGGCAGAGCGCCGTGAACCTGCAGGCCGAGCTCGTCGCCCAGGAACTCGGCGACCGGCTCGGCCCTGACCGGGCGGCCGCCCTGGCCCAGGTCACGATCAATCCGGATGACGGCGGCACGGCCGGGGTCGGCCCGCGGCCGGCGGTCGCGCCAGCCCCGGCGACGGCGCTCAACCTGCGCGCGGACGCCGGCTGGTTCACCACGGGACAGAAGGCGCTTGAACTCGGCAGCAACCAGTGGGTCATGAGCGGCAGCCGGTCCGCGAGCGGGGCGCCGGTGCTCGTCAACGATCCGCACCTGGATGCCCGCACCCTGCCCGGCATCTGGCACCCCGTGGGCCTCATCACGCCCGGGTTCCGCGCCGTGGGCGCCGCGGGGCCTGGCATACCGGGCATCGCGGTGGGCAGGACCAGTCACGTGGCCTTCGGGGTGACCAACGCCTACGCCGACGTGGTCGACCTCTTCATCGAGACGGAGGACCCGGACACCCCGGGCCACTACCTGGAGGGTGACCGGTCGTACCCCTTCGAGGTGATCGGGGAGACAGTGCGGGTCCGGAAGCGCCCGGGCAGCAGCGAGTTCCGCGAGGTGCCATTGCGTATCCGCCTGACCCACAGGGGCCCCGTCATCTCGGATCACGGCATGGGCGTCGCGGCAGGCAAGCTCCTCTCCATGCGCTGGTCCGCAACCGAGGCCATGCAGGCCGACATCGGCGCCTGGTCCCTGTTCACGGCGCGGGACGTGGACGCGGCCCGGCGGGCGATCGGCCAGAGCACGGCGCCCTACAACTACGTCATCGCCGACACGGCGGGGAACATCGGCCACGTCACGGGCGGCCGGGTGCCGGTGCGCCGGCGCGGCGACGGCTCCCGGCCGGTGCCCGTGACGGACGGCACGGACGCCTGGGAAGGCTTCGTGCCGTGGGCGGCGATGCCCGGGCAGGTGAACCCGGCGCGCGGCTGGGTCGGCAACGCCAATCACCGCACGGTGACCCGCGACTTCCCGACGCCGTACTCCACCTACTTCGCCGCTTCCTGGCGCTACCGGCGCATGCTGGAGCTGCTGGAGAGCAAGGCGACGTTCACGCCGGAGGACCACTGGGCCTTCATGCGGGACACGAAGAACATGATGGCGGCGCGCATCGCGCCGCTGATGAGCGAGGCGTTGGCGGTTCACCCCGACACCCGGGTGGCGGGCGAACTGCTGGCCGCCTGGGACCACTCGGACGAGCCCGGCGCGGCGGCGCCGGCCATCTTCCAGTCGGTCTACCGGCACTTCGCCCGGCGTGTGTTCGAGGACGACCTTGGCCCGGAACTGGCGGCCCGTTACCTGGGCAGCTACTACCTGTGGCACGAGCGCCTGGCACTGCTGCTGGACGAACCGGACAGCGACTGGTTCGATGACCAGCGGACTCCCGGCCGCGAGAGCCGCGATGACCTCTTCCACCTGGCCGCGCTCGACACCCTGGCGGAACTGCAGCCCGTGCTGGGCGACGACGTCCGCCGCTGGGAATGGGGCAAGGTCCACACCGTGACCTTCTTCAGCCCGCTGGTTCCCGGCGCCACGGCCGCGGGCATCCTCGGCGGCGGGGTCCATCCCAAGGAGGGCTCGGGAGAGACCCTGAATCGCGCGACCTTCAGGTTCGACAAGCCCTACGCCGCCACCAGCATCGCCTCGCTGCGCATGGTCGCGGACCTGGGCGATCCAGACAAGGTCATGGCGGTGCTGACCGGCGGCGCCAGCGGCCGGCAGTTCGACCCGCACCTGAAGGACCAGACGGCCGCCTGGCTGAATGGCGAGCCCCGCTACTGGTGGTTCAGCGACAGGGCCATCACCGGGCACCGGGCGAGCGAGCTGACCCTGACGCCCTGACCCACCGGACCTTGCTGGTATTGTTCAGCCCATGCGCAAGCTGATCCTGCTGCTCGCCCTTCCCGCCGTCGGCGCCGGCCCGCTGTCCGCCGCGGACCTGCCGCTGACCCGGGCGGAAGCGAGCAACTACACGGCCACCTCCAGCCACGCGGAGGTCATGACGTTCATCCGGGAACTCCAGCAGCGGAGCAGCCGCGTGCGCGTCGAGTCGCTCGGCACGAGCACCGGCGGCCTACCCATTCCCCTGCTCGTGATCGGTGACCCCGTGCCGGCGTCGCCTTCGGACCTGCGCCATGACGGGCGGGCAGTCGTGTACTTCCAGGCCAACATCCATGCCGGCGAGGTGGAGGGCAAGGACGCGTTCCTGATGGTGGCCCGGGACCTGGCCACCGGGCCGGCCGCGAAGTACCTGGACCGGCTCGTGGTGCTGATCGCGCCCAACTTCAATCCCGACGGCAACGAGCAGGTCAGCACGGCCAACCGGACGAACCAGAACGGCCCGGCCGGAGGCGTCGGCGTGCGGGTCAATGGCCAGAACCTGGACCTGAACCGGGATGGCATCAAGCTCGAGTCACCGGAGGTCCGCGGCCTCGTGCAGAACGTGCTCCGGCGCTGGGACCCGGTGTTCTTCCTGGACTCCCACACCCACAACGGTTCCTACCACGAGGAACCGGTGACCTGGGTGTGGGGACTGAATCCCAACGGCGATGCCGGCATCTTCGACTACATGGCAGGCACCGTCTGGCCGGCCATCGAGAAGCAGATGCGCGAGCGCCACGGCACGCTGACGATCCCGCACGGGGACTTCCTGGACGTGAAGCAGCCCGGCAAGGGCTGGGTGCCGCTCGGTCCGGAGCCGCGGTACCTCTCGAACTACGTCGGCCTGCGCAACCGCCTCGCGGTGCTCGACGAGCAGTACCCCTACGTGGACTTCGGGACCCGGGTGAAGGGCGCCCGCAGCCTCATGCTCTCGTTCCTCGACTTCCTGCACGGCCGGCGGGACGAGGTGGTCGCACTGGTGGGCCGGGCCGACCGGGCGACGGTGGCTCGCGGCGCCAGCCCGGGCCCCAACGACGTCTTCGTCATCGGCACGCAGCCCGCGGCCCTGGAACGGAAGCTCACCATCCACGGCTTCGAGATGGAGGTCACCGACACCGGCGGCCGGTACCCGAAGGTGCGGCCCACCGCGACGAAGCGGCTCTACAAGGATGTGCCCTATCTCGCCCGATACGCGCCGACGCGCACGGTCCGGCTGCCACGCGGCTATCTCATCAGTGCCCGGGACCCCGCCATCGTCGACAAGATCCGCGAGCACGGCATCGTGGTGGAGCGTCTTGCCGCCCCCGCCAGCCTCCGGGTCGAGGCGTTCAGCGTCACGAAACTGAATGGGTCGGAGTACTCGGACCAGGGGCACTACACCAGCACGGTCGAGGGCGACTACGCGACGAAGGAAGTGGTCTTCCCGCCCGGGACCTGGTTCGTGAGCATGGCGCAGCCGCTCGCCAACGTCGCGGCACAGCTGCTCGAGCCGGAAAGTCCCGACGGCCTCGTGACCTGGAACTTCCTCGACCGCTACATCGCGTTCCAGTGGATGCCGCAGCCCATGGAGTACCCCGTGTACCGGCTGCACGAGGCGGCGAACCTGGTCACCGAGTCGCTGCCGTAACGGCCGGCTGGCGCCGGCAGACCGGGCCTAGAGCTCGCCGATCGCCCGCTTGAGGCGCAGGTTGCCGAGGGCCACGTCCAGCACGGCGTTGTCGTGGTTGCTGACGGCGTGCAGGCGCAGGGCCTCCGCATCCAGCACGACCGTGTTCGTGGCCAGCCCCACGCCGTAGAGTTCCCGGCCGACCCGCAGGTTCTCTTCCGCCTGCTCCACTGCCTCGCGGGTCAGCGGCACCCGGGCCGCCGACTCGCGCACGTCGAGCCAGGCCTGCCGGACTTCCAGCGCCACGCGGGACTGCAGGTCGTCCCGGTCCTGGGCAGCGGCCCTGCTCGCGCTGCTGAGTGCGTTGGCGCGTTGCTGGATCCGGCCGGCATCGAACAGCGTCCAGGAGAACCCGACGCCCAGCAGGGCAAAGTCCTCGTCATCCAGCACCTGGTTTTCCAGGTGCTGGTAGTCGGCCATCAGCCCGACCTGGGGCCAGCGGCTGGCATTCTCGCTCCGGGCCTGTTCGGCCAGCGCCATGGACCGGGCCTCGAGTCCGGCAAGTTCGCGACGGCTGGCCCGGGCGCGCTCGACCAGCTCGTCGACGGACGCGGCGGGCATTGGCGTTTCCGCCAGCGCCGCAAGCTCGGGCACTCGATCCAGGGGCTCGCCGAGCAGGCGGTTGTACCCGGCCAGGGCCAGGGCCTGGCGGTTCTCCGCTTTGAGACGCACCTGCTCCGCATCGGCCAGTGTCACTCGTGCAGCCAGCAGGTCGTTGCGGGCGACAGCCTCGCGCTCGACCATCACCTCGACGTCGTTCGCGTGGGCCTTGAGGCTGGCAACGGCAGACTCCGCGGCGCTGAGGGCGCGCCCGGCCCTCTGCACTTCCACGTAGGCCGTGGCCACCTGCAGGCGCAGGTCCTGTTCGTAGCTTTCCTGCGCGAGGCCGGCGCCGCGCGCCACCTGCGTCGCGGACTCGATGCCAGCGGTGACGCGGCCGCCGGTGAACAATGGCACTTCGACCCGGGCGCGCCCCATCAGGTAGTCGTCGCCGCTGACCAGTTCCGGCGAGGTGAAGGTGCCGGCACCGGCCGGAAAGCTGAAGGACGGCGCGTCGTCGAAGCGCTGGTAGCTGCCGTCGATGGTCACCTTCGGCCAGCGCTCCGCGCGGGCCGCCAGTTCCCCGGCCCGGCCCGCCTCGGTCCGGCTGCGGACCGCCGCCAGGCCGGCATCGCGCTCGGCGGCCATGCGCCACGCGTCCTCGAGCGTCTCGGCGCGGGCCGCGGGAATGGCAACAAGGGCGGCAACGAGGAACGCGCAAAACCTGCTCATGGACTGGTCTCCCGTCCGGCGCGCAGCAGCTGCCGGCTCCGGTAGGCGAAGTAGAAAACGGGGATCGCCACCAGCGTGAGCATGGTGGAGATCAGTATCCCGAAGATCAGTGACACGGCCAGGCCGTTGAATATGGGGTCATCGAGGATGAAGAAGGCGCCGCTGATCGCCGCCAGCGCCGTCAGGGCGATCGGCCGCGCGCGGATGGCGGCGGCGCCCACCACGGCCTTCTCCAGCGGCTCGCCCCGCGCGATCTCCGCATCGATGAAGTCCACGAGCAGGATGGAATTGCGGACGATGATGCCGGCCAGCGCGATCATTCCGATCATGGACGTGGCGGTGAACTGGGCGCCGAGCAGTGCATGCCCCGGCATCACGCCGATGATGGTCAGCGGTATCGGCGCCATGATGATCAGCGGCATCAGGTAGGAACGGAACTGGGCGACGATCAGCAGGTAGATCAGCACGAGGCCCACCGAGTAGGCGAGGCCCATGTCGCGGAAGGTCTCGTAGGTAATCTGCCATTCGCCATCCCACTTGATGGCGAACCGGTTGGGATCATCAGGAGCGCTGATGAACAGCTGGTCCGGGCGGTCACCGGCCGGCAGCGCATCGTCCACCTGGCCCACGAGATCAAACATCCCGTACAGCGGACTGTCCAGCCGCCCCGCCATGTCGCCGGTGACGAAGACGACCGGCAGGAGGTCCTTGTGATAGATGGCGCCGTCCCAGGGAACCTGCTCGACGCGGGTGACCTCGGACAGCGGCACGAGCCGTCCG
Source organism: Gammaproteobacteria bacterium (assembly GCA_040080965.1). Taxonomy (GTDB): domain Bacteria; phylum Pseudomonadota; class Gammaproteobacteria; order Steroidobacterales; genus SHZI01. Next base: position 45,262 of record JBEBHH010000006.1, read on the forward strand.
GCGGCCGACCGCACCTCGAGCTCGAGCACCTGGTCGATGCTCGCCTTGTCGGCCACCGGCAGTTCGAGCCGGATGGGAATCGGCCGGCGCTCACGACCCTCGTGCACGTAGCCGGCATCCTGGCCGCGGAGGCCGGTGGCGAGCGTCCGCACGACGTCGGCCTCAGACACACCGAGCAGGGCCGCCTTCTGGCGATCCACCGTCACCGCGGCGCGCACGGCGGCGGCCTCCGTGGAATCGTCCACGTCGATGATGTCCGGCGTCGTGTCGAACAGGCCCCGGAGCCTGTGCGCGAGGTCCCGCTGGGCGTCGTAGAACGGCCCGTAGATCTCGGCCACGATCGGCGCCTGCACGGGCGGGCCCGGCGGAACCTCCACCACCTGCAACGACGCGCCGTACTTCTTCCCGATCGCTGCCAGCCGGGGCCGGACATCGAGCGCGATCTCGTGGCTCGCCCGGTCGCGCTCGCTCTTGCCCACCAGGTTTACCTGGATGTCGCCCTGTTCCGGCCCGCTGCGCAGGTAGTACTGGCGGACCAGTCCATTGAAGTTGATGGGCGACGCGGTGCCCGCGTAGACCTGGTAGTCCCGGACCTCCGGCACCGTCTCGACGACCCGGGACAACTCGCCGAGCACCCGTGCCGTGCGCTCCACCGGCGTGCCCTCCGGCATGTCCAGGATCACCTGGAACTCGGACTTGTTGTCGAAGGGCAGCATCTTCAGCACCACCCACTGGACCAGTGTCAGCCCCACCGCCAGCAGGATGGCGACGAGGAGCCCCGCGTAAAAGCGGTGGCGCATCTGCTTCGCCGTCGCGCCATGCAGGAAGGGGTGCATGACCCGCTCGAACCAGTTATGCAGCCGGGTCGGGCCGCCGGCCGAATGGCCGTCTTCGTGGCCCGCCGACGCCAGCAGCTTGCCCGACAGCCAGGGCGTGAACACCAGCGCCACGGCGAGGGAAATCACCATGCCCATGCTGGCGTTGATGGGAATCGGGCTCATGTACGGACCCATGAGGCCGCTGACGAAGGCCATTGGCAACAGCGCTGCGATCACGGTGAAGGTCGCCAGGATCGTCGGGCCGCCGACCTCGTCCACCGCGCGGGGAATCATGTCGAGGAAACTGCCCTTGTCGATCTGGCGCCGCCGGTGGATGTTCTCGACGATGACGATGGCGTCGTCCACCAGGATGCCAATCGAGAAGATGAGCGCAAAGAGCGACACGCGGTTGATGGTGAATCCCCAGGCCCAGGAGGCGAACAGGGTGGCGGCCAGTGTGACGATGACAGCCGCGCCCACGACGATTGCCTCGCGCCGGCCAATCGCCACCAGCACGAGCACGACGACACCCACCGTGGCAAACATCAGTTTCTGGATCAGCTGGCGGGCCTTGTCATTGGCGGTGACGCCGTAATTGCGGGTCTCCGTGACCTCGACGCCCTCGGGGATGTAAGTACCGCGCAACGTGGCGATGCGTTCGAGGACCGCCGTCGTCACGTCGATGGCGTTCTCGCCGGGCTTCTTCGCCACGGCGATCGTCACCGCCGGCGCATGGGCCTCGCGCGCCGGTGCCGAATCGCCCGCGATCCCGGTGCCGTACCAGACGAGGGACTCCGGCGTGTCGGGCCCGCGGCTCACGGCAGCCACGTCCTGCAGGTAGACGGGGCGACCGTCCCGGACCGCCACGACGAGGCTGGCAACATCCGCGCTTCCGGCGAGGAAGGCGCCGGCCTGCACTGGCGTTACCCGGTCGTTGCCGATGAGCATCCCGGCCTGCCCGGCCTGGCCGGCCGCCGCCAGGGACGCGATGAGGTCGTCGGCCGCGAGGCCATAGCCCGCCAGCTTCTGCGGGTCCAGCTCCACGCGCACGACGCTGTCGGGACTACCAATGGTGTAGACATCGCGGGTGCCGGGCACGCGCTTGATCTCGGTCTCGATGGCCCGCGCAACCTCGCCGAGCTCGTGAGCCCCGCGTGCCGGGTCCTTCGTCCACAGTGTCAGGGAAAGGATGGGCACGTCGTCGATGCCCTTGGGCCGGATCAGCGGCGGCAGTACCCCGGAGCCCGCCGGCTGCCAGTCCTGGTTGGAATAGACGGCGTTGTAGAGCCGGACGATGGCGGCGGTGCGTTCCTCGCCCACCTCGAACTGCACGGTAAGCACGGCCACGCCGGGCCGCGACACCGAGTAGATGTGCTTTACGCCGGCGATCTCGCCCAGGACCTTCTCCATCGGCGACGACACCAGGTTCTCCACCTGGCCGGCGCTCGCGCCCGGGAAGCCGATGATGATGTTGGCGAAGGTGACATTGATCTGCGGCTCTTCCTCGCGCGGGGTCACCAGCACGGCAAACACGCCCATCAGGAGTGCCGCCAGTGCGAGGAGCGGCGTCAGCTCGGATCGCAGGAACTGCCGCGCGATACGGCCGCTGATACCGAGTGGCTCAGCCATCGCTGGCAGCGGCCGGCGGGGTCATGGACCGCAGCGCCGCCACCGGGTCGAGCGCGATGCGCTCGCCGGCGGCAAGGCCGGCAAGGATTTCCAGCCGGTCGCCAAAGGCACCGCCGAGGCGGACCTGGCGGAGGGAAATGCGGCCATCGCCGCCAACCACGTAGACCGCGGTCACCTCGCTGCGCGCGACGATCGCCGACTTCGGGGCGAGGAGCCGCGGACTCTCGCCGGTGACGAAGCCCACCTTCACGAACATGCCCGGGTAGAGGTCCGCCGCATTGGCCGGCAGGTCCACGCGGGCGCGGAAGGTGTTCGTAGCAGGATCAGCCTCGGGGAAAATGGTGACCGCCGTCGCCTCGATCCGTCGGCCGTCCACGTAGACCGCGGCCTTGCGCAACCTGCGCACCTGCTCCACCAGCGTCTGCGGGATGTCCACGTTCACCCGGAGCTTCTCCAGCGACAGTCCGCTCATCAGCGGCGTCCCGGGCGACACCGACTCGCCCACGCGGACGAGGCGCGCCGTCACGATGCCTGCGTAGGGCGCGCGCACCTCGGTATAAGCCACGCCTTCACGGGCACTGTCGACCGCGGCGGTGGCGGCCGCCAGCCGCGCGACCGCCCCGTCGCGTTCCGCGGCCACCTGGTCCAGCTGGGCCCTGGCCACGACCTTGCGGTCGTACATGTCGCGGATGCGCGCGTAGCGTGACTGCGCTTCGGCTTCCCTCGCCACGGCCTCGACCCGTGCCGCCTCGGCCTGCTGGAGGCCCGCGCGCTGCTCCGTGCTGCGCAGCTTCATGAGGATCGCGCCCGCCGGCACGAAGTCGTTCACATCGTGGAAGATCTCGGCGACGCGGCCGGACGTCTGCGCAGACACCGTGGCCTGGTTCACCGCCTCGATGGCGCCGTCGAGTTCGCGCTCCGCCGGCACGGTCACCGGCTGCACCACCTCGGTCGCCAGCCTGGCCAAAGCCGGGCCTGCGGGCGTCGGCGGCGCCGGCTCGCCGCAGCCAGCCAGGAGCATCACGGACAGCAGAAGTGCCGGACGCATGCTCAGAACGCCGGGCCCGGCTTCATGCCGAGCTTGCGCAGGACCATGGCCAGCGGGCACAACCCGGTGAACGATGACTGCAGCAGGTTGGCGCCCACGAAGGCTGTCAGCCATAACCAGTTCTGGTGGACGAACAGGCCAAGCGCCAGGCTCGCTAGAACCACCGTACCTGCAAATGCCAGCACAGCGCGATCGATTGTCATACCCGCCTCCCTTCCGGCTCAGCCGGAGCCGTCCTTCAGTCGTTCCACGCCCAGTGCCTTGAGCACGTAGGTCTCGTACACGGGCGTCACGGAGCCGCTCCGCACCTTGTGCAGGAAGTACTTCTCGAAGGCGATCTTGCCGAGGTGCACCCACTTGCCCTTCTTCGCCCAGGTCACGTTGCGCGGCGGGATCTCCGGCAGCGCCACAAACGCCACTCCGGTGTCGCCGAAGTCGGCCAGGCAGATGGCGTTCCAGGTAGCCTTTGCCGCGGGCGCCCGCCCCTCGATGGCCGCGCGGATATTTTCACAGATGGCCGTGACCATGGACTCGATCATGTAGCCGGTCTTGGGCGCGCCCGTCGGGACGGGCGTGACCTCCACCGGTGGAATCGCGACGCACACGCCTGCCGAGTAGATCTCCGGGTACTTCTTCGATCGCTGGTACTCATCGATGAGGACGAACCCCCGCGGGTTTCCCAGCTCGGGGACGGCAGCCACCGCATCCACGCCCCTGAACGCCGGCAGGATCATCGAATAGGCAAAGGGCAGTTCGTGGTCCCGCAGGGGCTGGCCGCGATCGTCGAGTTCCTGGGCAAACAGGCGCCCCTCTTCCACCCGCGTGATCTTCGCGTTCGTCACCCACTTGATGTGGTGCTGGCGAAGCTCGCTTTCCATCAACCCCTTGCTGTCGCCCACGCCACCCAGCCCCATGTGGCCGATGTAAGGCTCACTGGTCACGTAGGTCATGGGCACCCGGTCGCGCATCTTCCGTTTGCGCAGGTCCGTGTCGAGGATCATGGCGAACTCGTAGGCGGGCCCGAAGCAGCTGGCTCCCGCCGCGGCGCCGATGACGATGGGCCCCGGCTTCTGCAGGAACCGCTCGTATGCCTGCCAAGCCTCGTGGGCGTGGGCATGGGTGCAGATCGACTGGGTGAAGCCGGCGGGCCCGAGCCCGGGCACCTCATCAAAGGCCAGCTTGGGGCCCGTGGTGATGACGAGGTAGTCCCAGGCGAGCTCGCGTCCATCGGCGAGAACGACCCGCCTTGCCACTGGATCTATCGACCGGGCTTCCTGGGGCTCGAAGCCAATGCCGTGGTCCTTCAGCGGCTTCGCCAGATCCACGCCCGTTTTGGCGGTATCCCGCCAGCCCACAGCCACCCAGGGGTTGGATGGCGTGAACTCGAACCGGGGCGACGTGCCAACGAGCACCACCTGATGCTCCTTGCCCAGCTGCTTGCGCAGCTCGTAGGCGCAGGGGACACCGCCGATGCCGGCACCGAGGATTACAACCGTAGCCATGACTCGTCCTCCCTTGCGCTCCCCGTTCCGGGCGCGCTCGTGTTCAGGCTTTAGCGCGCGCGGGCTTCCGGACTCCGCGGAGGCGTTGGCCGGCGGATTTCGACGGCACTTTGGCGGGCGCCCCGCAGTAGTGGTCGTGGAGCAGGCGGATCAGCTGCATGGCGATCCCGTTGGCCACTTTGTAGAAGATCGTCTGGCCCGACCGGCGGGTCGAGACGAGTTGCTCGCCGCGCAACACCGCCAGATGCTGGGACAGGGCTGATTGCGACAGGCGAACCCGGCTGTTCAGGTCGCCGACGGAGTGTTCGCCTTCGGACAGGACGCACAGGACGAGCAGCCGATGCCGGTTCGACAGGGCCCGGACCAGCCGGGCCGCGTCACCGGCGTGCCGCCGCATGGCGCTCTGGTCGAGTGCGGGAATGGTGCTGGCAGGACCCATGGCGTGAGACAATACTTTAGAAGATTCTAAATAAGACTTTGCTAAAGTACACACTCATCCCAGAGGAATCAAGCTGATGCAGCCATACCCCCACATTTACCGCGCAAGTGCGACCGGAACAGCCACCGGGCCCGTCCCCATTGCCTCGACCGGGCTGCCCGCGATCGGCACGGCCCCGCCCGCGGAGTTCGACGGGCCGGGCGATGCCTGGTCTCCGGAGACGCTGCTGGTGGCGTCCATCGCGGATTGTTTCATCCTGACGTTTCGTGGCGTGTCCCGCGCAGCGACGTTCAGCTGGGACGGGCTGGAATGCGTCGTCGAAGGTACCCTGGAGCGTGTCGCCGGCGTCACCCGGTTTTCCCGGTTCACGACCCGGGCGACACTCACAGTCGGCAGCAGCGCAGACCACGCAAAGGCGCGGGAACTGCTGGAGCGGGCGGAGAAGGTCTGCCTGGTGGCCAACTCGCTGCTCGGTGAGCGGCTCCTGGAGATCGAAGTGGTAGAGAAGAGCTCGTAGCCGCCATGCGCCAGCCAACCTCCTTCCTGCTCATCACCTTCCTGCTCGCCACCGTGCTGCTGGCCGGCCCGGCCGCGGCCAGGACGGCCGCTGACCCGGCCCCGGCCGTCGAGCGGCTCCCGGGCAACCCGCTCATCCGCCCGGAACTGCTGCCGGGCGCCGACGGGGAGAACATCAACGGGCCGTCGCTCATCCGGGCGCCGTCCTGGATCGCGAAGCCCCTGGGCCGGTACTACCTGTACTTCGCCGATCACGCCGGCACCTACCTCCGGCTGGCCTACGCGGACCGCCTGGGCGGCCCCTGGAAGATCCACCGGCCGGGCGTGCTCGACCTGGCGGACGCCCCGGGCTGCCGCGGCCACATCGCGTCGCCCGACGTCGTCGTCGAGGAGCAGACGAGGCAGGTCCGCCTGTACTTCCACTGCCCGGCCCGGGCGGCACGGGGCCAGCGAAGCTTCCTGGCCCTGTCGGCGGACGGCCTCACGTTCACCGCCGGCGGCGAGGTCCTTGGCCAGCCCTACTTCCGCGTTTTCCGTCGTGACGGCTGGTGGTACGCCATGGCCAAGGGCGGCGTGCTGTACCGCTCGAAGGACGGCCTCCGCGGGTTCGAGCAGGGCCCGAATCCGTTCGGGAGCGCAGCGTCAAAGGACGGCGATGGCCCCCGCCCCCGCCATGTCGCCGTGCTGCCCGGGGCAGGCGCACTCACGGTCTACTTCAGCAACATCGGCGACGCGCCCGAGCGGATCCAGCTGGCCCGCATACCGACCGGGCCGGACTGGCGGACGTGGCGGGTCGCCGACACGCAGGAAGTGCTCCGGCCGGAACTGGACTGGGAGGGAGCGCGGCTGCCCGTCGACGTGTCGAAGCCGGGAGAGTCCCGGGGACGGGAGAACGCGCTGCGGGACCCGGCCGTGTTCGTGGACGCGGATGGCCGGCGTTACCTGGTTTATTCCGTCGCGGGAGAGAACGGGCTGGCGATCGCCGAACTGCGCTGAGCGGGCGCCGTCAGAGATGCGCGGCCAGGAAGGCGAGCGTCCGCTGCTCCGCCAGCGCCGTCGCCTCCGGGTGATGGCTGGCACGGTCGTCGCACGCGAAGCCGTGATCGGCCCCGTCGTAGACGTGGAAGGTCCCCGACGGATCGGCCTTGCGGATCTGGTCGATGGTCGCGGGCGGGATGAACGCGTCCTTCGCCCCGAAGTGGTAGAGCACCGGAACCTTCGGCTGCAGCCGGGCCGCGAGACGGCCAACACCGCTGCCGTACCAGGAAACCGCGCAGGCGAACGGCAGCGTCGAGGCAGCCAGGTAGGCGATCGTTCCGCCCCAGCAGTAACCCGTGATCCCCGTGTTGCCAGCGGGCGCCACCTCGCGCCGAGCCGCCTCCACGTCGGCAAGGACCTGCTCCTCCGGGATCGACATGGCGAGCGTGCCGCCGGGCTGGAACTCGTCGTAGCCGAGCAGCACGTTCCGCTCCTTCCGGTCGAAGAGCGCCGGGAGGATGGCCGTGTAGCCGGCCGCGGCGAACCGCTCGGTACAGCGCTTCATCTGCTCCGTCATGCCGAAGATTTCCTGGATGACGACCAGGCCACCGCGAGGCGGGCCGTCGGGAATTGCCTTCCAGGCGGCGAAGCGGTGGCCGTCGGCAGCGCACAGTTTCAGCATCTCGCCCATGTCGTGCTCTGGAGGTGGACAGAAGGTGCGAGTCGGCCGATAAGCCGGGTTCTGTCGTGGGCAATCATTCCTCTGGGATCGTTGTCACCAACGACCTCAAGCAACCTACCCGGAAGCCCGCGGGGCGACGGTGCGCTCCTTGCGGAGCGCTGCTTCCCTATTTGGTCTTGCTCCGGGTGGGGTTTACCGATGCCGCGATGTGTTGCCACCCGCGCGGTGCGCTCTTACCGCACCTTTTCACCCTTACCGGGGCCTTGCGGCCCTTAGGCGGTTATTTTCTGTGGCACTTTCCGTAGGCTCGCGCCTCCCAGGCGTTACCTGGCACCCTGCCCGCCGGAGCCCGGACTTTCCTCCCGCGTGCAAGCACGCGAGCGATTGCCTGGCCGACTCGCAGGGTAAGTATAGAGGGAATGGGCGTCCTACCAGGGGATTCCCGGCTGGGCCTGCGCCGTGGCGAGGCGCATGACCAGCTGGACCTGGGAGGTCACGCCGAGCTTCACGAAGATGCTCTTCAGGTGGCTGCGGGCCGTGCTGCGGCTGATGTGCAGTTGCTCCGCCGCCTCGGGGAGGGAGCCTGTCCTGATCAGCGCCTGGCACAGGCGGGCCTCGGCGCCCGTCAATCCGTAGCCGCGAAGGCGCTGGTGCGACATACCCGCAATGCTGGCGGGATCGGTGATCGCCACCATGAAGGCGGAGGTCGGCGGCAGGATGACCCGCTGCACGCCGTCGGTCACCGGGATCAGCAGCAATTCGTAGGGCTGACCGGCGAAACCGCGGGGGATGCGAACGGGCTTCATCTGCGCGAACTCGCCCTCGCGCGCGATGCCGATGGCCCGGGACATCATGCGTTCGATCTCGGCGGCGGTCTGCACATCATCCACGGCCAGCAAGCCGTTCCTGATGGAAATTCCCTGGCCGGCCCTCGCAATCCGCTCGCCCTCCCCATTGATGAAGAGCACCTTGCCCTTCTCGTCGAGAACCAGGATGCCGTGGCGCGACGACTGGAATTTGGCGAGCGTCAGGTCGCCGGCGGGCACCGAGTCGAGCAGCGGCCCGCGGACCCGCCGCTGCACCTCGAGTGCCTGGCGGACGTGGGGAATGACGGCCGCCAGGGCACGCTGGGTCCCCCGGTCGAAATCCGGCTGGTCGGCACGCCGCCAGAAGTACAGGGCGGAGTGATGCCAGTCGTCATTCTCCAGGATGCCGCCGCTGAAATAGCGGAGTCCCTGGGGCGCCGACAGGATCGCGAAGAAGGGGGAACGCTGCAGCGCGCGGAAGCCGATGGTCTCCGTGCCGAGGAACGTATCCCCGGCGGCCATGTTCAACGTGCCCATGAAGAGGAGATCCGCTTCGACACCGTAGTCGCGGTAGGCCCGGATGGCCTTCTCCTGGTCGAAGCCGATGAGGCTCGCGATATCGGCGGCCTGGTTGACCTTGTCGGTGCTGACGAAGCCCCCGGCTTCGCTCTCCACCAGCAGGCTGCACTGCTGGTAGATCGTGTGCCAGATCTCGGAGGTGCCCTGCATGGCAGAGGCGTACAGCTCCTGGACGATGGCCAGCAACAGCCGTGCCTGACGGTCACCGACCTTGCTGTCGCGACCTGACTGGATGGTCATGCGGCGAGGTTACCCCTTCATCGGGAGCTTGTTATTGGCCGGCTCTAACCCGGCTGCTTTAGTGTAACCCAGGCCCGGCGGCGTCTATGTCCGCCAAGTGCACGGCTAACCGGGTCCGGATTTGACGTAACCGATTAGGGAGCGGGCCTCGTCGCCGGCTGCGGGACGGGTGCAATCGGTCGGGTCAGCGGGTAGTGTGCGGCGGATGATCATCAATGCAATCACGCCAGTCCGCCGCGCCCGGCTCACGCCGGCCCTCGTCCTGCTCACCGCGGCACTATCGGCGGCCCTGGCGGCCGGCTGCTCCCAGCAGGTCGCCGTCAAGGGCGCCTACGGCCCGGGCATTGCCCGGAGCAGCGGCTTCACCAACCTGCTGGTCCTGGGCGTGGCGCCGGACATCAATGGGCGGTGCGCCTTCGAGCAGGCGCTGGCAGCGGACCTGCGGAGCGAGTCCGTCAAGGCCACCATGAGCTGCTCGGTGATGAGCACGAAGGAACCCATTACCCGCGAAAGCGTCGAGCGCGCTGTCGCAACCCTCGGCGCCGACGCGGTCGTCGCCACTGCCCTCGTGGATTCCAGCGCGAAGGTCAAGGAAGGCGGCTCCGCGGACGCCCGGGGTGGCGGCTACTACAAGGCCACCGGCATCGGCTACGACTATGGCTACTACGGGGCCTACGGCGTACCGGTGGTCTACGCCGAATTCGAGACGGCCCCGTCGGTCTTCTCCATCAGCGGCACCGCGCGGCTTTCGACACGCGTGTTCGAAACCCGGGACGCCACGCTGCTCTACACGATGGAGACCAACGCGACGCGGCTGCCCTCGCGCGAAATGGCGATCGCCGAGATCAGTCCGGCCATCGCCGACCGGCTCCGGAAGGACGGCCTGGTTCGCTAGTCCGCGCCGTCGTCCGCTTCACCGGCACCGGGGGATCGCGAAGCCGGCTGGCCGCTGGCCAGCCGGTAGGCAGCCTTCCGCGAGGCGCCCGTGATCCGCGCTGCCAGGCTGGCGGCCTGGGACGCCGGAAGCTCCGCCGCCAGGATCCCCACCACACGGGCCAGTTCCGCATCGTCCGGCTCCGGAGCCGTGGCGAGCCCCGCCAGCACCCAGGTGCACTCGCCCCGGTCGCCGCCCGGATCGGCCAGGAGCGCCGTCCGCACCCCGGCAATGCTGCCCCGGTAGACGGTCTCGTGCAGCTTGGTCAGCTCGCGGCCGACGGCGGCGGGCCTGTCGGCGCCGAACACCACCAGGGCGTCGGCCAGCGTGTCGGCCATGCGGTTCGCCGACTCGTAGAAGACCAGCGTTTCGGCCCGGCCCGCCAGTTCCCGGAGGCGGGCCAGCCGCGCCGCCGACCGGGCCGGAAGGAACCCCTCGAAGTAGAACCGGTCGGTGGGCAGGCCCGCCACCGACAGCGCCGCGATCGCCGCGCAGGGTCCCGGCACGGGGCTGGCAGGGAGGCCGGCAGCACGCACGGCCGCCAGCAACCGGTAGCCGGGATCGCTGATCAGGGGAGTGCCTGCATCGGTGACGAGGGCCACGCTGTCCCCGTCCCGCAGGCGCTGCAGGATCTCGTCGACGCGCTGCGCCTCGTTGTGCTCGTGCAGTGACAGCAGCCGCGCGCTGATGCCGACCCGGGTTAGCAATTGCCCGGCGTGCCGCGTATCCTCGGCGGCGACGAGCACGACGCTGCCCAGAACCTCGCGCGCTCGCGGACTCAGGTCGCCCATGTTGCCAATCGGCGTTGCCACGACATACAGCGTGCCCGGTCGCACGAGCGCTCCAGGCCGCGCGCCGTCCCGGTCATCCGTGTCGCCGGGGACCGGCGTGCTGCTGGCGATGTCGCTCATGGCGGTCATTGTCGGAGCAGCGTGCCAGCCACTGCAACCTGCCGACTTCCCGTCAGCCAGCAGTGCGGTTGCCGCCGGTGCAAGCCCGGCCGCAACGCCAGCTGGTGCATCAGGCACCGGTGGCAGCGGCCTGGTGCCGCTCGCCGGCGGTCCCCTCGTGGCCCTCCTCGTCCCGCTCTCCGGCCGCCAGGAAGCGCTTGGCACCGCGATCCGCGACGGCTTCGTCGCGGCCCTGCTCGAGGCGCCGGCCAGCCGGCGGTTCAACACGCTGATCATCGACGAGGCCCGGGTCAGCGCGGCCGAAGCCCATCGCCTGGCGCTGGAGTCCGGTGCACGCGCGCTGGTTGGCCCCCTCCTGAAGGAGTCGGTGCAGGCCATCGCGCCGATCGCGGGCCCGCCGGGCGGCCAGATCCCTGGACAGATGCCTGTCCTCGCCCTAAACAACCTGGCCGACACGGATCCGGGCACCGGAGTCCTGTGGCAGTTCGGCCTCGCGCCGGAAGACGAGGCGCGGGAGGTGGCCAGCCGCGCCGTGGCCCTCGGCCAGCGACGCGCAGTGGTACTGCTGCCAGCCAGCGAATGGGGGCAGCGACTGCTGATCGCCTTCACCGAGGAATTCACGTTCCAGGGTGGTGTCGTGGTCGACACGCGGACCTACCTGCCCGGCGCGGCCGACTACACGGTGCCCATCCGCAGCCTCCTGATGACCACCGACCCGCGGCCCGCGACGCCGGGCAAGGAGCCGAATCCGGACGAAAAGACCGGATTGGGACCGGGACGGCGGCAGGACGTTGACCTTATCTTTGTCGCCGCCACCAGCAGCAACGGCAGACAGATCGTGCCCCAGCTCAAGTTCTTCGGCGCCGGCGACCTCCCCACCTACAGCACTTCCGCCATCTGGGATGACGGTGCAGTGGATGCTGACGACCTCAACGGCGTGATGTTCCCCGACAGCCCCTGGGTCATCGATCCGGACAGTCGCGCCCTGCTGATCAAGTCCGGTGTGGTCCGTTACTGGGGCAGGCCGGCCCTTGGGGCCTCCCGGCTCTACGCCCTGGGCTACGACGCCTACCAGCTGCTGCCCGAGATCCTGCGCCAGCCGGCGCCGGGCCCGTTCAGCGGCGGCGAGATCGCCGGCACCACCGGCATGCTCCGTGCCGATAGCACCGGCCGCATCCACCGGCGGCTTTCGTTTGCCGAGATTCGCGGCGGCCGGGCCGTGCCGCTCCCGGCCGTCACCGCCACCCTGCAAGGCGGAATCTAGGCCGGCCACGTTCATCGCCGTGCCGCCCGCTGCCCGGCATCTCCAGCACGGCTCGGCCGCCGAGGCGCTGGCGGCCCGCTACCTGCAGGCCCGGGGCCTCGAGCTCCTCGCCTGCAACTTCCGCTGCCGGTTCGGGGAGCTGGACCTGGTGATGACGGACCCGGGGGTGCCAGACCGGAAGGTGCTGGTCATCGTCGAGGTTCGCAGCAGGCGCCGGACGAACGTGACCACGCCCGGCGCCACCATCACCCGGGCCAAGCAACGCCGGCTGATCGGCGCCACCCGTTTCTTCCTGTTGCGCTTCCGGCAGTTCGCGAGCCTGCCAGTGCGTTTCGACGCGGTGGAGATCACCGGGGAACTCACCGACCCCGCAATCCGCTGGAGCCGTGCCGCCTTCTCGCTGGACGACGTGGCGGGGCGCTGACCACCCGCCGTATCATGCGGTTTTCCGCCCCACCGGAGATCCCGATGTCCCTCACGGACAGCATTCGCGGCCACTTCGCCGACAGCATCGCCACGAAGCAGGCGGCCATGGCGGTGCTTGTTCCGCCCATTGCCCGGGCCACGGAGCTGCTCACGGGCACGCTGCGTTCCGGCGGCAAGGTCCTGAGCTGCGGCAACGGCGGTTCCGCCGGCGACGCCCAGCACTTCTCGGCGGAGCTGCTGAACCGCTTCGAGCGCGAACGCCCGGGCCTCGCCGCCATGGCCCTGTCGACGGATACCTCGACGCTGACCTCCATCGCCAACGACTACGCCTACGAGCAGGTGTTTTCGAAGCAGGTCACGGCCCTCGGCCGGACCGGCGACACCCTGCTGGCCATCTCCACCTCCGGCAACTCGCCCAACGTGGTCGCCGCCATCCACGCCGCCCACGAGCGCGGCATGCAGGTCGTGGCCCTCACCGGCCGCAACGGCGGCAAGATGGCCCCCGTCCTCCGCGCCGGCGACGTGGAGATCCGGGTGCCCGCCGAGCGCACGGCGCGGATCCAGGAAGTACATCTCGTGGTGATCCACTGCCTCTGCGACGGCATCGACCAGGCGCTGTTCGGCCCCGCGTAGGAGCGCCTTCAGGCGCTCCTACCGGACGATCTTGAGCGACGGTCGGCCGGAAGGTGCTGGAGCGGGCGTGTCGGGGGTCGGCGGCGGCTCGGGTGTGGGACCGTCGCCGGGCGGCGTGTACTCGTCCGTCGGAAACACCAGCCCCTCGCCCGTTTCCCGGGCATAGATGCCGAGGACGGCGGCGATCGGCACGCGGACGGTGCGCGGCACGCCGCCGAAGCGCGCGTCGAAGCTGATGGCGTCGTTCGCCAGGTCCAGGCGGCTGGTGGCGGAGTAACTGATGTTGAGGATGATCCGGCCGTCCTGGACGTGCTGCTCGGGGACGGAGACGCCGGGCTGACTGGCATCCACGACCAGATGCGGCGTCTGGCCGTTGTCGGTGATCCACTGGTGCAGGGCCCGGAGCAGGTAGGGCCGCTTGGGCGTGGTTACTGTCGCATCTCCAGTTCGACGTCGGTCAGGCTTTCCTTGAAGGAGCGCCGGGCGAACATGCTGTCCATGTAGCGGCGGATCGGCTGGGCGGCGTTGCCGTTCAGTTCGATGCCGTAGGCAGGGAGGCGCCAGAGCAGCGGGGCCACGCTGGCGTCCACCAGCGAGAACTCGTCGCTGAGGAAGAAACGCTTCGCGGCGAAGACGTCGGCGCTCGACAGCAGGCTTTCCTGCAGCTGCTTCCGCACCTGTGTCGCCTGCTTCTTGTCCGTCGCCTTGTCGCACTGCTCGGCCAGCGTGTACCAGTCCTTCTCAACCCGGTAGAGCGCCAGGCGCACCTGCGCCCGGCTGACCGGGTCCACCGGCATCAGCGGCGGGTGCGGGAAGCGCTCGTCGATGTACTCCATGATGACGCGGGAGTCGTAGAGCACCAGGTCCCGGTCGAGCAGGGTCGGCGTCGAGTGGTAGGGATTGAGGTCGAGCAGGTCTTCGGGCAGTTCGTCATTCTGGACGCTGACGATGTCGATGACGATGCCCTTCTCGGCGAGGACGATCCGGGCCCGATGGCTGTGGATCGACAACGGGTTGGAGTAGAGCGTCATGGCCGCTCGCCGTCCCGGGCCGCTCCCGAAGCTGTTCCAGTCGTCGGACACCTACTTGACGTCCTTCCAGATCTCTTGCTTGAGCAGGTAGGCAAAGATGCCGAAGACCAGCAGGAAGGCGATGACGAGGATGCCAAGGCTCTGGCGCTTCAGCTTCATGGGCTCGGCGATGTAGTCGAGGAAGTTCACGGTGTCCCGCACGAACTCGTCGTACTGCTCCGGCGAGAGCGTGCCCGGCGTGACCTGCTCGAACTTGCTGAACACCACCTGCGTGGTGCCATTGTGCTCAACGTTTTCGAAGACCGCCGTCTGCTGGCCCTGCAGCTCCCACAGCACGTGGGGCATGGCGGAATTGGGGAGCATCAGGTTGTTGACGCCCGCAGGCCGCTTGGGGTCCAGGTAAAAGGTGCGCAGGTAGTTGTAGATGTAGTCGGCGCCCTTCGACCGGGCCATGAGCGAGAGGTCGGGCGGCGCGATGCCGAACCAGCGCAGGCCGTCGGCGGGCCGCATGGCGATATCCATGGTCTCCGTGGGCTTGGCAGCGCCGAACATCAGGTTGCCGATCACCTGCTCCTCGGTCATGCCGAGGTCCCGGGCGAGCTGGTTGTAGCGCACGTACTTCGCGGAGTGGCAGCCCTGGCAGTAGTTGACGAAGTTGCGCGCCCCCCGCTGCAGGGATGCCACGTTCGCCACGTCATTGTTGGCGGGCTGCTGGAAGCCGCCACCGCCGCCGGACGCCAGGGCGGGAACCGCGCCCGCAAGGGCCAGGACCGCGGCGAGGGCGACCGAGCAGGAACGCAGGCGTTGACTCAGATTCTGACTGACCATGACCAGCTCACTCGTGCCCGTGGTAGACGACGCGTTCGGGGACCGGCTTGGTCCTTTCCCGCGAGGTGTACAACGGCATCAGGAGGAAAAACGCGAAGTACACCAGGGCGAAGAACCGGGCGGCGTACACGTACACCTTCTCGGTCGCCGGCTGCAGGCCCAGGAAGCCCAGGGCCACGAAGCTGACCGCGAACGCCACCAGTGCCGCCTTGAACTGCCAGCCCCGGTACCGGATGGACTTGACCTTGCAGCGGTCGAGCCAGGGCAGCAGGAACAGCAGCACGATCGAGGCCAGCATCAGGAAGGCGCCCCAGCCCTTGCTCGGCACCGCCCGGAGGATGGCGTAGAAGGGCGTGAAGTACCACACCGGCGCGATGTGGTCCGGCGTCTTCAGCAGGTTGGCCGGCTCGAAGTTGGCGTGCTCCAGGAAGTAACCGCCCATCTCCGGCGCGAAGAACAGGACCGCGGCGAAGACGATGGCGAAGACGATGATCGCCACCAGGTCCTTGGAGGTGTGGTACGGGTGGAACGCCACGCCGTCCAGCGGGATCCCGTCGGCGCCCTTCTTTTCCTTGATCTCCACGCCGTCCGGGTTCAGCGAACCCGTGGTGTGGAGCGCCAGGATGTGCACGACCACGAGCAGGAGCAGCGCCAGCGGCACCGCCACGACGTGCAGCGCGAAGAATCGGTTCAGGGTGATGTCCGAGATGAAGTAGTCGCCGCGGATCCACTCCACGAGGCCGGCGCCGATCACCGGGATGGCGCCGAACAGCGAGACGATCACCTGGGCGCCCCAGTAGGACATCTGGCCCCAGGGCAGCAGGTAGCCCATGAAGGCCTCGGCCATCAGCGCCAGGTAGATCAGCATGCCGACGATCCACAGCAGCTCGCGCGGGGCCTTGTAGGACCCGTACATCAGCCCGCGGAACATGTGCAGGTAGACCACCACGAAGAACATGGAGGCGCCGGTGGAATGCATGTACCGGATCAGCCAGCCCCACTCCACCTCCCGCATGATGTATTCGACGGAGGCGAACGCATCCTCGGCGGAGGGCTTGTAGTTCATCGTCAGGAAGATGCCCGTGACGATCTGGAGGATCAGCACCACCAGGGCCAGCACGCCGAAGACGTACCAGATGTTGAAGTTCTTGGCGGCGTAGTACTCGGTGACGTGCTCCTTCATCATCGCCGTGAGGGGGAAGCGCTCGTCCACCCAGTCGATGAAGCGGGCCGTCCGGCTGCTGGCGGCCGTCGATACGGCTCCCGTGCGTGCGGCGCTCATGCGGCGGCTCCCGTGTCCTCGCCAACGATGACCATTTCATCGCCCACGAAGCGGTAGGGCGGGATGACCAGGTTGGTCGGTGCCGGCGAACCATCCATCACGCGCGCGGCCAGGTCGAACTTGGAACCGTGGCAGGGGCAGAAGAAGCCGCCGACCCAGTCCGGACCCAGGTCGGCCGGGGCCACCTCGAAGCGCTCCAGGGGGGCGCAGCCCAGGTGCGTGCAGTTGCCGATCACCACGAGGAATTCGGGCCGCAGGGCCCGGGTGGCGTTCTTCGCGTACTCGGGCTGGGTCGATTCCGCGGAGTCCTTGTCCTTGAGCGCGGACTTCTCGCCGGCCAGGCGGGCGAGCATGTCCTTGCTGCGGTGGAGGACCCAGACGGGCTGCCCGCGCCAGACGACGCGCACCATGGCGCCCTCTTCCAGCCGGGAGATATCCACCGCGACCGGGGCACCGAGGGCCTGGGCCCGCGTGCTGGGCCGGAACGACGCGATGAACGGCGCTGCCGTGAGGGCCAGGCCCACGACTCCCGTCACACTGGTTGCCACCGTCAGGAAATGACGGCGGCTGACAGACGCCTCTTCGCTCATCGAGCTGATCCTCTGAATAGTCTCTGGATAGTCCGGGTAGATAGACTTGTTGGCTTTTGCGCGGCAGAAAGCCGCAAAAGTATACACGGCGGCCTTCCGGCTTGCCTACCGCGGGCCGGTCCCGGATCAGGCCCGGCGGCGGATCCGGGCGCCGAGTTGCTGCAGCTTTTCCTCGATGCACTCGTAGCCGCGATCAATATGATAGATGCGGTCCACGACGGTCTCGCCCTCGGCGGCCAGGCCGGCCAGGACCAGGCTGGCCGAGGCCCGCAGGTCGGTGGCCATGACCGGCGCGGCGCGCAGGTGCGGGACGCCCTGGACGATGGCCGTGTGGCCCTCGATCTTGATGTTGGCCCCCATCCGCTGCAGCTCGAGCGCGTGCATGAAGCGGTTCTCGAAGACGTTCTCGATGATCGTCCCGACCCCCTCGGCGACGCAGTTCAGGGCCATGAACTGGGCCTGCATGTCGGTGGGAAAGGCGGGATAGGGATCGGTGCTGATATCCACGGCCAGAGGCCGGCGGCCCCGCATGTCCAGCTCGATCCAGTCAGGGCCGGTGTGGATCACGGCTCCGGCCGCCCGCAGCTTGGCAAGTACGGCCTCCAGGTGATCGGGACAGGTCCTGCGCACCCGCACGTGGCCGCCCGTGATGGCGGCGGCCACCAGGAACGTACCCGTTTCGATCCGGTCGGGCTGAACCTCGTACTCGGCGCCGTGCAGCCGGCTGACGCCCTGGATGACGATGCGGTTGGTGCCGGCGCCCTGGATCTTCGCGCCCATCCTCGTCAGGAAGCCCGCCAGGTCGACGACCTCGGGCTCGAGGGCGGCGTTCTCCAGCACCGTTTCCCCATCGGCGAGGCAGGCGGCCATCATCAGGTTCTCGGTACCGGTGACGGTCACCTTGTCCATGACGAGGTGCGCGCCCCGGAGCCGGCCGGACCGGGCCCGGATGTAGCCGTCGATGATCTCGACCTCGGCGCCCATGGCCCGCAGGCCGGCCACGTGCAGGTCCACCGGCCGGGCGCCGATGGCGCAGCCGCCGGGAAGGGAGACGTCGGCATGGCCGTAGCGCCCGACCAGGGGGCCGAGCACCAGGATCGAGGCCCGCATCGTCTTGACCAGGTCGTAGGGCGCGGCGAACTCGCGGATCGTCCGGGAATCCACCTCGAGGCGCATGCCATCGTGGACGGTGACGCTGACCCCCATCCGTCCCAGCAGCTCGATGCTGGTGGTGATGTCGTTCAGGTGCGGGATGTTGGCCAGGGTGACCTGCTCGTCGGCCAGCAGGGTCGCGGCCAGGATGGGCAGCGCGGCGTTCTTGGCGCCGGAGATGCGCACCTCCCCTTCCAGGGGCCTGCCGCCGGTGATGGCGAGTTTGTCCATGGCCGGGCCGCCGCAGGCTCAGGCCTGCCGCGCGCTCCACTCTTCCGGCGTGTAGGCCTGGATGGACAGTGCGTGGATGTCGCCGCCGATGCTGCTGCCGAGGGCGCCATAGATCAGCCGGTGGCGCTGCAGGGTGCGCTTGCCCGCAAACGTGGGACTGACGACCAGGGCCTCGAAGTGCACGTTGTCCGTGCTCTGCACGGTGGCCGTCGTCCCGGGCAGGTGGGCCAGGATGAGGGTTTCGATCTCTTGGGGTGTCATGAAGTGCAAGGGGGCCGGACCGGTGAGGCGCGGGATTATAGATGACTTACAATCCGGCCATGAGCAATGTCCCCCAGGACTTCCGCGCCCGGGGCCGACGGGTCCTCGAGATCGAGGCCGCCGCCGTCGCCGCCCTCGCGCCCCGGCTCGACGCCAGTTTCGACCGGGCCTGCCAGCTCTGCCTGGATTGCCGGGGCCGCGTAGTCGTGACGGGGATGGGCAAGTCCGGCCATATCGCCGGCAAGGTGGCCGCCACGCTCGCCAGCACGGGCACGCCGGCGTTCTTCGTCCACCCGGGTGAAGCCAGCCACGGCGACCTGGGCATGATCACGGCGGTGGACCTGCTGATCGCCATTTCCAACTCCGGCGAGACCGACGAGCTGATCACCATACTGCCGCTGCTGAAGCGGCTCGGCATTCCCCTCATCATGCTCACCGGCAACCCCCGGTCCACGCTCGCCGAGGCCGCCACCGTCTCGCTCGACATCGGCGTGCGCGAGGAAGCGTGCCCGCTAAACCTGGCGCCAACCGCGAGCACCACGGCTGCGCTCGCCATGGGCGATGCGCTGGCTGTGGCCCTGCTCGAGAGCCGCGGCTTCACGCGGGAGGACTTCGCACTGGCCCATCCGGGCGGCTCGCTGGGGCGGCGCCTCCTGCTCCGCGTCGACGACCTGATGCACGCCGGCGACGGCATCCCGCGTGTCACTCCGGACACGCCACTGGCCCAGGGCCTGGTGGAGATGACCCGCAAGGGACTGGGAATGACGGCTGTCATCGACGGCGAGGGCCGGCTGGCTGGCATCTTCACCGACGGCGACCTGCGCCGGGTCCTGGACCGGGGCATCGACGTGCACCGGACCCCGATGCGGGACGTGATGACGTCCAGCTGCAAGACCATCCTGCCCAGCGTCCTGGCGGCGGAAGCCGTGCACCTGCTCGAGCAGCACAAGATCAACGGCCTGCTGGTCGTGGACGACACCCGGAAAGTGGTTGGTGCCCTCAACATCCACGACCTGCTTCGCGCCGGCGTGATGTAGGCCCGCGGGCACCGCATGGATCCACGGGAACTGCGCGCCGCCGCCGCCCGCATCCGCCTGCTGGTCCTGGATGTGGACGGCGTCCTGACCGACGGCCGGCTGCTCTATGACGCCGACGGCCGCGAGGCGAAGAGCTTCCACGTGCGGGACGGTTACGGCCTGCAGCAGGTCATGGCCGCGGGCGTGACCGTTGCCGTCATCTCCGGCCGGCACTCACCGGCAGCCGCCGCCCGGCTTGCCGAGCTGCGGGTGCCCCACGTGTTTCTCGGCAGGAACGACAAGCGCCAGGTGCTGGACCAGCTGCTGGCGGAACTCGGCATTCCCGCAGGCCAGGTGGCCTGCGTGGGCGACGACGTCACGGACCTGGACATCATGGGTTCGTCAGGCCTCGGGATCACGGTGGCGGACGCTCACCCGGCCGTACTGCAGGCCGCCGGCTGGGTGACCCGGGCCAGCGGCGGCCGCGGCGCGGTGCGCGAGGTCTGCGATCTCCTGCTGGCCAGCCGGCAGCCCGCCTCGCCGGCCGGCTGAATGGAACTGCAACACAGGGGACAGCTGGCGGTACTGGCCGTGGCAGCGCTGGCCAGCACCTGGCTGGTGTTTCGCAATCCGTCGACCGACGTCGAAGCGCCGTCCGGCCCGCGGCTCGGGCTCGGCTACTACGTCCAGGACGCCCGCCTGACCGGCTCCGGGATCGACGGCCGGATCCTCTACCGGGTGTCTGCCGCGTCGGCCGAGCAGCTGCTGGCGGACGGCACCATCACGATGCGGGACGTGGCGGTCAACTACGAACCCGCAGCCCAGGTTCCGTGGAAGCTGCGGGCCGATCGCGGGCAGATACCACCGGATCGTAATATCATTGAACTCGCCGGCGACGTGACCGCCACGACCACGGTCGGCCCGGCCACCACCGGAGTCCGGGGCCGCAGCAGTGCGGCGCCGCTCCTGATCCGAACCGACTACCTGGAGCTGGATCCCGAAGCCTACATCGCCAGGACCGAGCGCATGGTGGCGGTGGAGCGCGACCGGGACACGCTCCGGGCCAGGGGGATGCGTGTCTATCTCAAGCAGGATCGCCTTCAGTTCAGCTCCGAGGTTCGCGGGCGCTTTCTCCCCTGAGCGCCTGGCGGCTGCCCTCCTCCTTGCGGTCCTGATGTCCGTCCAGGCCGTCGCCGCTGATGCCAGGCAGGCCGTGCCGCAGCTGGCCCCGGCGGACACAACCCTGCCGATCGATCTCGACGCCGCTTTCTCGGAGCTTGACCGGCGCAACAACCGCCTCATCTTCCGCCAGCTGAACATCAAGCAGGGGGCCCTGGCCATCAAGGCGGACGAAGCCACGGCCGATCCGGCGGATTTCGAGAACAGCGTTTGGGTGTTCACCGGTAACGTCGTCATCGTGAATGCCGGCACGACGGCCAGCTGCGACCGGGCCGAGCTCACGTTCCGGGACAACCAGCTGCGCATGGCCAGGCTCACGGGCAAGCCGGCCCGGTTCAGCCAGGCCGGCACCGAAGGCGACCCGGCCACGGAAGGCCGCGGCGAACTGCTCGAGTACGACCTCGAGGGCGCGACGATCCAGATGGCCAACGACGCCTTCCTCAGTGATGGCAAGAGCGAGATTTCCGGCTCCCGGATCGCCTACGACCTGCGGCGGGAAGTGGTGACCGCGGGCGGCACGGACGGCGGCCAGGTCCGCATGCGGATCACGCCGCGGCAGAAGCCCGCGACGCCGGCACCCGCAACCGCACCACCGGCGGGAACCAGTCCGTGAGCACGCTGCGGGCGGAGGCGATCGACAAGCGGTTCAAGCAGCGGCAGGTGGTCAAGGGCATTTCCCTCGCCGTCAACAGCGGCGAGATCGTGGGCCTGCTGGGGCCGAACGGCGCCGGGAAGACCACGGCCTTCTACATGATCGTCGGGCTGATCCCCTGTGACGCTGGCCGGATCAGCCTGGACGAGCACGACCTGACCAGCATGCCCATGCACCGCCGGGCGCGCCTTGGCCTCGGCTACCTGCCCCAGGAAGCTTCCGTCTTTCGCAAGCTCAGCGTCGAGGACAACATACTGGCGATACTCCAGACGCGGCCGGGACTGGACCGGTCGGACCAGGAGCGGCTGCTGGAGGAACTGCTCGACGAACTGCACATCACCCATGTCCGCACCAGCATGGGCGTGAGCCTGTCGGGCGGTGAGCGGCGGCGGGTGGAGATCGCCCGGGCGCTGGCTGCGGAGCCGCGCTTTGTCCTGCTCGACGAGCCGTTCGCGGGCGTGGACCCCATTTCGGTCCTGGATATCCAGCGGATCGTCCGCCACCTGGCGTCCCGCGGCATCGGAATCCTGATTACGGACCATAATGTGCGCGAGACACTGGGAATCTGCAGCCGGGCTTATATTCTCAACGACGGGGCAATGATTGCCGAAGGCACCCCCGGGGACATCCTGGCGAACCAGCAGGTCCGGCAGGTTTACCTCGGCGAGGGCTTTAAGCTATAGGCTGCGCCACGACGCGCGGCGGTCTTCAGGGATGACGATGAAGCCGGCACTACAACTCAGGATCAGCCAGCAGCTGACCATGACTCCGCAGCTGCAGCAGGCCATTCGCCTGCTGCAGCTTCCGGTTGCTGAGCTCAACACGCAGCTCGAGCAGCTCCTGGCCGAGAACGTCATGCTGGACTTGGAGGAGCCCGCCCCGGGCAGCTCCGACGCGCCCGTCGAACTTGACGCCCTGCCCCCTGACCCTGCGGAGGGCGGCACTCCAGAGGACGAGACGCCCGCCGACAACTGGGACGACGCCGACAGCGAGTCTTCCGTCGCCGCCAGTTCCGCGGGCGACGAAGACGGCGATTCCCTCCTGTGGAACGAGACCTCCGGTGGCGGCAGCAGTAACTGGGACGGCGAGGACGGCCGGCCGGAACCCAGCGACCGGGCCAACGAGACGCTCCACGCCCACCTGCTGTGGCAGCTGGAGACCGAGCACTTCGAGCCGCGGGAGGTCCTCATGGGCCAGGCGCTCGTGGATGCCATGAACGACGCGGGCTACCTCACCGAACCGCTCCCGTCGATCGTCGACACCCTCCGGCAGTCCGGCGAGTTCACGCTGGAAGAGCTGGAGCAGACGCTGGTCAAGGTCCAGGCCCTCGACCCGGCGGGTGTCGGCGCCCGGGACCTCGGGGAGTGCATCCGCATCCAGTTGCGGCAGCTGGCGGCAAACGTGCCGGGCCGGGAGCTTGCCCTGGCGATCACGGTGGATGGCCTCGACCTGGTGGCCGAGCAGCAGCTGGGCATGCTGCGCCGGCGGCTGGGCGTGTCCGAGGAAGACCTCGATGTGGCCCTCGCCCTGATCCGCAACTGCCACCCCAAGCCCGGCCTCGCGGTGCAGCCCTCGTCACCCGACTACATCGTGCCCGACGTCTTCGTCCGGAAGCGCCACGGGCGCTGGACGGTGGACGTGAACCGCTCCATCACGCCGCGCCTCAAGGTCAACCAGGCCTACGCGGACATGGTGCGCGGCGACAGCGAGCACGCCACGCTCCGCAACCAGCTGCAGGAGGCCCGCTGGCTGGTCCGGAGCCTCGAGATCCGCAACGACACGCTGCTCAAGGTGGCCATGTGCATCGTCGATCGCCAGGCGGCGTTCCTCGAGCACGGCGAGGAGGCCATGCGGCCCATGGTGCTGCGCGACGTGGCCGACATCGTCGAGATGCACGAATCCACCATCTCACGGGTCACCGCGAACAAGTACATGCACACCCCGCGGGGCGTGTTCGAGTTCCGGCACTTCTTCTCCAGCCAGGTCACCGGCGACGACGGCAGCGAGCAGTCGTCCACGGCGATCCGGGCCCGGATCAGGAAGCTGATCGGCCAGGAAGACCCTGCGAAGCCGCTTTCCGACAGCCAACTCGCTGATTTACTGTCAAAACTGGGCATCCAGGTGGCCCGGCGTACAGTGGCAAAATACCGGGAAGCCATGAACATCGAACCTTCCAGCGAGCGCAAGCGGCGCCCGCCACGGTAAGGCCAGCAAACAACAGCAAAAGGAAGCCACGATGCAACTCAACCTGACTGGCCACCATGTCGAGATCACCGAGCCGATGCGGGATTACGTGCAGTCCAAGCTGGGCCGCATCGAGCGGCACTTCGATCACGTCACCGTTTGCCATTGCATCCTGACGGTGGACAAGCTGCGGCACCGGGCGGAGGCTACCGTGAACGTCTCCGGCGGCCAGCTGTTTGCCGAGTCGATCGACGAGAACATGTACGCCGCAATCGATGGCATGGTCGACAAGCTCGACCGCCAGGTCCGCAAGCACAAGGAAAAGCTCACGGACCATCACGCCCGGGAAAACGGCAAGCGCGACCTCACCTGAGGCGCGCGGCACCGGCAGGCAGTCCATGCGCCTGATCATCGTCAGTGGCCTCTCCGGGTCCGGCAAGACCGTGGCCCTGCACCACTTCGAGGACCTGGGCTTCTACTGCATCGACAATGTCCCGGCGGCCCTTCTCGCCACCATGATCGGCGAGATCACTGCCACCCAGGACCCCCTCTACGCCAACCTGGCCATCGGCATCGACGCGCGGAACCGGGCCGCCGACCTGGCGCGGCTGCCCGAGGTCGTGCGGGACCTGCGGGGCCGCGGCATCCGCTGCGAGGTGATCTTCCTCCACGCGGACGACAACATCCTTTTGAAGCGCTACGGCGAGACCCGCCGCAAGCATCCGCTGAGCGCGGCGGGCCTCAGCCTGCGGGAGGCGATCGACCGGGAACGGCAACTGCTGGGCCCGATCATCGCGTCCGCGGAACTGGTGCTCGACACGACCCGCACCAGCATCTACGAGTTGCGGGACATCATCCGGAGGCGGGTGGGCGCCCACGAGCAGCCGGGGCTCTCCATACTCATCGAGTCCTTCGGCTACAAGCACGGCATTCCCGCAGACGCGGACTTCGTCTTCGACCTCCGCTGCCTGCCGAATCCCTACTGGAACATGGCGCTCCGGCCGCTGACCGGCAAGGATGGGCCGGTGGCTGAATTCCTCGATGCCTCGGACAGCGTCCAGCGGATGTACGGCGACATCCTCGGCTTCCTCGATCGCTGGATCCCCGAGTACATCGACTTCAACCGCAACTACCTGACCGTGGCCATCGGCTGCACGGGCGGCCAGCACCGCTCGGTCTACATGACGGAGAAGCTGGCGGCGGAGCTGGCGAAGCGGTACTCGCCCGTCATGACCCGGCACAACGAACTGCCGGAGAAGGAAGGCCGTATCCAGGCGCCCCAATTCGGCGGACCGATCGGGGACCCGTCGTAGGAGCGCCGACCGGCGCGACCCCTCTCCCGCGAGAATCGAGTCCGCGAGTCTCGAGCGGGAGAGGGGTCGCGCCGGTCGGCGCTCCTACGAAGCGTCGGCGATCTTCAGCACGCGCAGGCGCTGGGAGTACTCCTCGCTCAGGTCCCGCCAGCCGGTGATCCCGGCGGGGGCCTGGATGGGCTGGCCATCCATGAAGGCCAGCAGTTCGTCCCGCCGGTTCATGGCGTCCTCGTAGCCGAGTTCGATGAGCTCCCGGGTGTATCCGGATTCGAACAACAGGTAACTCAGCAGCTGGCTGCCGCCGTAGTTCATGGCGCCGAGGCCCCGCATCAGCAGGCGGATCGGCGCCGGCATCTCCCGGACGTGGCGCGCCGCGATGGACCGCACGTCACGGCTCGGCAGCATGATGAAGGCGTCGGTGTGATGCAGCTGGCCGAACTCGCCCTGCATCACCCGCCCCGGCTGGCTCTCCAGGATGAGATTGATGCGGATCAGGTTCTCCAGGTCCGAGGACAGTCCGTCCATGAACAGGGCATCGAGGATGTAGCCGGCGATCTTGCCGAAGCTCGGGTAGGGCACCGTCTGGTCCAGGCCGGGCAGCGGGTCAGGCACCTCGTTGCGTACGCCGATGACCAGCAGCCGGTGGGCGCCGAGCCGCAGCGCCGGCGACAGCGGCGTGGCCTGGCGCATGGCGCCGTCGCCGAAGTACTCCTGGCCGATGCGCACGGGCGGAAAGATCATGGGTACTGCGACGCTCGCCATCAGGTGCTCGAGCGCCATGCGCGTCGGCCGGCCCTTGCGCCGGACGCGCTCCCAGGGCTTGTGGTCCGTGGAGCCCTGGTAGAACGTGATCGACCGGGCCGAGCCGTAGCCGGCAGCCGTGATGGCCAGCGCGCCCAGGTAGCCCTTGTCGATGGCATCCTGGATCGCGTCGAAGTTGATCCGGCCGCGCAACAGGGCCCAGAGCGGATCGTTGTCCAGCAACGACCTCGGGTTGCTCGGTCCCAGGCCACCCAGCACGATGGCCGCGAACCAGTGGAGGCTGCTCCTGAGCATCGTGGCAGGGTCGCAGCGGAACACCTGCCCCGAATGAAAGTTGGCCCACACGCGTTCCAGGTCGGTGACCGCCACCCGGAAGGACCGGGCCCGGGACGCCAGCACCGCGGCGCTGATCGCGCCCGCGGACGTGCCGCTGAGCACGGCGAACGGATTGGACGTGCGCCGCGGGAGCAGTTCGGCGAGGGCCTTGAGGACACCGACCTGGTAGGCACCCCGGGCGCCGCCGCCCGGCAGGACCAGCCCAATGTGCTTGTCGAGGCTGCCGAGACCGCTGCTCGTCCTGCGCTCCGGGCTCATGAACCCTGCTTTCCCGGAGTTGCGTCGGCTGCCATGCAGCGGATCTTAAGCACAGCGGATTCACGGCCACAAGCAACAGGACCCCGATGATATGCTCCGGCGCATCGCAATCCCGGGTGAAGAACATGATGCGTGAAGTAGCTCTCATTGCCGGCCTGGTGCTGGTCATCGGTCTGGGTTACGGCTGGCTGAACCAGGCCCGCGCGGCCCAGCCGGCCGTGGGCCAGGCCGCCCCGGGCTTCCGCCTGCAGGACCAGAACGGCAAGTGGGTCGCCCTGGAGGACTTCAAGGGCAAATGGATCGCGGTGTATTTCTACCCGAAGGCGGACACCCCGGGATGCACCAAGGAGGCCTGCGAGTTCCGCGACAACATCTTTGCCTTCGAGGAAATCGGCGCGACGATCCTCGGCGTCAGCATCGATGCCATCAAGGACCAGAAGAAGTTCGCCGAGAAGTACAGCTTGCCCTTCCCGCTGCTGGCCGACATCGACGGCAAGACCGCGGAAGCCTACGGCGTGCTGAACAACCTGGGCATCATGAAGATTGCGAAGCGCCAGTCATTCCTGATCGGCCCCGACGGGACGATTGCGAGGCACTACGAGAAGGTCGATCCGGCGACCCACTCGAAGGAAGTGCTGGCCGACCTGAAGACCCTGATGGCGAAGAAGCCCGGCTAGTCGTCCTGCGGAGGGCAGCACTGGCGCAGCAGGCGGTCGAATCGCGCCCGCCGCCAGGCGGGCAGTTCCAGCGTCTCGACGTCGGCCGGGCAGCCCACGCTCTGCCGCAGGATCTCGGCCAGCTCCAGCCGTTCGGCGGCAGGCAGGTCCAGGAGCACGTGAACGTCGATCTCCATGGGCCGACGCTACGCCCGGCCCGGGCGCCCGGGAATACGCAGAAACCCGCAACTTCGCCCACGTTCGCGATTGGCCGCGGCCGCCACGCGGCTAGACCGGTTCGTCGTGGTCCTGGGCGGGCAGCCCCCGGCCGGGAACCGGACGTCCCTGGGGCTCCACCACCCGGCTGAACTGGCTGCCAAGGCGCCAGGCGACGCCGGCCCACACGGTGGCGATCACGACACCCGCGGCGGCGGTGCCGGCAAGGCCCAGTCCGGCGCTTGCCAGCAGGGCGTAGAGCCAGGCGTTGGCTGCATCCCCGCCGCGGTATATCACCGTGTCGATGACGTTCTTGGCCTTGAAGCGGCTCTCCTTGGGCAGCGCCGTGAAGAGCAGCTCCCGGGCCGGCCGGGTTATGGCGTAGTCGCCCGCGCGGCGCAGCACCTGTACGGCGATCAGCAGCATCAGCCCAGGCGCTGCCGCGAGCGCCAGGAACCCGCCAATCATGAAGACCGGCACGACCAGCAGGACAGCTGTTAGGCCGAAGCGTGCCACCAGCCGGCCAGTGACGAAGATCTGGAAGGGAATGCACAGCGCATTCACGGTGAGATCCACGGTTGCCAGCACCCGGGTGCGTTCCGCCGACGTGGCCACGGTGTCGCGCAGCAGCTCGGCCTGCTGCATGTACATGAACGTGCCGACCGCGGTGAAGAGCAGCACGAACAGGCCGATGCCAAGCAGGTACCGGGAACCCGCGAGCAGGGAGATGCCGGCCAGGGGATTGCCGCCGATCGGCTCGTCCGTCTGCATCGGACCGGACAGCGGCTTGTGTGGGCTGGCGGGCGACACCCGCTCCCAGTGCAGCAGGTAACGGACCAGCGCCACCGTGGCGAGCAGCAGCACCCCCGCGCAGAGCAGGAGGCTGTCAATGCCAAACCTCCCGGCCAGCAGCGTCGTGGTGGCCGGGCCGGCCACGGCGCCCGCGCTGCCTCCGGCGGCCAGGAAGCCGAACAGCCGCCCGGCCTGCTCCGGCGACAGCACGTCGGCCATGAAGCTCCAGTAGACCGAGAGCACGAACAGGTTGAAGACGCCGACCCACACGAAGAATGCCTGGGCGACCCAGGCCGGCGGTTCGTCGCCCGTTTCGCTGAACACGGCGAAGAAGGCAGCCACCATCGCCACCATCACCAGCGACACCCACGGTACGAAGCGCGACCGGGAAACGTGGGTGCAGGCCCAGCCGTATAGGGGCACGACGAGCAGGGTCGCGGAGAAGGACAGCAGGAAGAGGTACTTCAGGTTCTCGACGCCGCCGGCGATACCCATCGCGTCACGCACCGGCCGGAGCATGTAGTAGGCGGCCATCATGCAGAAACCGTAGCCGGCGCCGGCGAGGGCGGCGCCGAGTTCGTCGGGCCTCGCGCCGATCAGGCGGGCCGCGGCGCCCGGCGCACCGGCCAGAGGTCGTGACCGCATGGCGCGGCGGGTGGTGGCGCGGGCGCCCGGACGGCCTAGTGGCCCGGCTGCGTCCTGGCCGCGATGCCGCCCGTCTCCTGCCGGCGGCCGAGCCACCAGCCGTTGGCAGCCCACGCCGCCGCCAGGCCCGCTCCGAGCAGCGCCACGCCGGCAGTGGACAGCCCCCCGGCCTCCAGGGCCGTCTTCACCTGGGCCGACAGCGCGTCGCCGCCCCGGTACACGGGCACGTCGATCAGGTTCTTGGCCTTGTACTTCGTCTCGGTGTCCACGAGGCTGAAGAGCATTTCCCGGCCCGGCCGGATGAAGGCGTACTCCCCGACACGCCGCGCCACGAAAACCACCGCCAGCACGGCGAAGGTGTTCACGGCCGCGAGCCCGAGGAAACCGCCCACCATGACCAGCGGCACGATCGTCAGCAATGCCACCACACCGAGCTTCGATGCGACCCGCCCGGTGATGAAGAGCTGCAGCAGCACAGTCAGCCCCTGCACGATGTAGTCGAGGCGGGCGAAGACCTGGGTGCGCTCCTCGTTGTCGGCAAAGGTTTCGCTGACCAGCCGGAGCTGCTCGAAATACAGGAAGGTATTCACGGACGCGAGCAGGATCACGAACAGGGAGATGCCGAGCAGGTACGGCGACTTCAGCACCAGCGAGAAGCCCGAGAACGGGTTGCCGCCCATGGGACGGTCCGGCGCGCGCGGCGCGGCGGGATCCACCGGCATGGCGGACCAGACGGCGAGCAGCTTGCGCTGGCAGAGGATGGCGATGAGGAAGGCGCCGGCGCCAATGAACAGCACACCGGGATTGCCGACCCACTGCACGGTGAGGTCGGTCAGCAATGGGCCGACCAGCGCCCCGGTGGTGCCGCCCGCCGCGATCACGCCGAACAGCCGCCGTGTCTGGTTCGCATCGAAGAGCTCCAGCAGGAAGCTCCAGAAGACGGACACGATGAACAGGTTGAGCACGCTGATCCAGACGTAGAAGAACTGGGCGACGAACGTGTTGCTCTCGTCGGCCGCGAGGGCCAGGCCCACCGCGACCAGCGACAGGGACACCAACCCGTAGATCCACGGCAGGAAGGAACTGCGCTTGAACTTCGTGCAGGCCCAGCCGTAGAGCGGCACGACTGCCAGCGACACGATCCAGGTGACGACATACAGGTCGCTCACGCGATCCGAGCCGAGGATGGTGCCCATGGTTTCGCGCACCGGCCGGACGGCGAAGTAACCGCCGAGCACGCAGAAGAACAGGAGGAAGGCCGTCACGACCGCCTGGATTTCCGACGCCTCGATACGGGCGGTCCTGCCGAGCAGTCGCCCGAGAGCCGTGGGATGCCGCGCGGTGTCGCTCATGGCTTCACTCCGGCCTGGACCTGATCAGCCGCCAGCTTGCCGAATGCCGCGTCCCAGTCCGTGTCGGGACCGGCCGACGGCGCGCTGTACAGTTCGAAGGTGCGGTTGCGCGCGGCCGGCGATTTCAGGGCCGCGACGCAGACGCGGGCCACATCCGCACGGGGGATGAAACCGGTACCCCGGTCTCCCTGCTCCAGCCGGACGCCGCTCTCACCGCCCGCCTTGTTCGTCAGCCCGCCCGGCCGGACGATGGTGTAGGGCACGCCGCTGGCGCGGACGGCGTCCTCGCCCCTGCCCTTCCAGATGAGCACGTTGCCGAACATGCGGTTGAGCGGGTGATCCTCCTGCGTCACGCCCGCGGACGAGACCACGACCAGCTGGTCCAGCTTCGCTGCCGCGGCGGCCTCCGCCAGGTTGCGGATGCCCTGGAAATCGACGAATTCGGGGCCATTGGCGGGGTCCTGGCGCGTGGAGCCGATCGCCGAGATCGCATACCGGGCACCGCGCATCGCCGCGTCGATCGTCGGCCGGTCGCGGACGTCGCCGGTGGCGTACTCGACACTGTCGCCCAGCACGGCCCGTGCACCCGCCGCGTCGCGGACGAGGGCCCTGACCCGGTAGCCGGACGCCGCCAGTTCGCGGACGACCTGCTGGCCCGTGCCGCCGGTGGCCCCGGCCACGAGGACCAGATCTGCAGCCGCGGCCTGGCCGCTGCCAGCCAGCATCGCCGCCGCCATCACCCAAGCCCGCACCGTCGCGCTCACCCGCATGGCCGCCTGTCCTGATTAAACGCCGCGCGCAGTATAGCCGCGGCCCATCGGGGCTGATCCGGCCGGAACCGGCTATTCACTGCTTGGTCAGGGATCCTGGGCTTGGTCAGGGATCCTGGCCGACCGACAGGATCTGCATGGCATTGGTCTTGCCGGCCACGCCCGTCAGCTCGCCCTTCGTGACGATCACCAGGTCGCCGAGGCGCACGTGCCCCATGCCGACCAGCACCCGGAACACTTCCTGGTGGATGCGGTCCACGTCGGTGTGCGTGATGTCGAAGGGCACGGGGTACACACCCCGGTACATCACCACCCGCCGCAGCGTGGTCTCGTGGCGGGTGAAGGCGAAGATCGGGATGTCGGAGCGGATACGGGACATCCAGAGAGGGGTGGAGCCGGACTCGGTCAGGGCAATGATTGCGCTCACGGGGAGGTGATTCGCCGTGTACATCACAGCCATGGCGATGGCCTCGTCGACGCCAGCGAACCGGTCCTCATCGCGATGCTTCGGCCGGCCGAGCGTCAGGTAGTAGCTCTCGGCGCCGATGCAGACTTCCGACATGGTCGAGACGGCCCGGACGGGGTATTCACCAACGGCTGTCTCCGCCGAGAGCATCACGGCATCGGTGCCATCCATCACCGCGTTGGCGATGTCCGACACTTCCGCGCGGGTCGGCACCTGGCTGTGGATCATCGACTCCAGCATCTGGGTGGCGGTGATCGCCACCTTGTGCCGCTGGCGGGTCATCTTGAGGATCTTCTTCTGCAGGCCCGTGAGGCCGGCGTAGCCCATCTCCACACCCAGGTCGCCCCGCGCCACCATCACGGCGTCCGAGGCGTCGATGATGCTCTCGAGGTTGGTGATGGCCTCGGCCCGCTCGATCTTGGCGACGAGCCGTGCGGTGCCGCCTGCCTCCCGGAGGAGGGCCCGCGCCTCGTGCAGGTCTTCGGCACGGCGGACGAACGAGACGGCCAGCCAGTCGACGCCGAGGGCGGCGGCGCGCTTGACGTCCTCCCGGTCCTTGTCGGTGAGCGCCGGCGCCGACAGGCCGCCACCCTGCTTGTT
Source organism: Gammaproteobacteria bacterium (assembly GCA_040080965.1). GTDB lineage: Bacteria > Pseudomonadota > Gammaproteobacteria > Steroidobacterales > SHZI01. The sequence continues at coordinate 77,239 of JBEBHH010000006.1, forward strand.
GATGCCCTTGTTGTCCGCAAGCTTGCCGCCCTGGGTGACGATGCAGTGGATGCGGGTGCCCTCTACCCGGTCGACGGTGAGCGTGATGAACCCGTCGTCGAGGAGCAGCACGTCACCGGGTACGACATCCTTGCTGAGCGGGGCGTAGGCCACGCCCACGGACTCGAGGGAGCCACCCTCGGGATCCATCGCGGAATCGAGGATGAAGGTCTGGCCCTCCACGAGCTGCACGGGGCCGTCCCGGAACCGCTGGATGCGGATCTTGGGGCCCTGCAGGTCGCCGAGGACCGCGACGTACCGGCCGTGCCTGGCCGCCACTTCGCGGACCATCCGGACACGGCGCTCGCGGTCGCCGGCGCCGCCGTGGGAGAAATTGACGCGCACCACATCGGCGCCCGCGACGATCAGCTTCCCGAGCGTGACGGGATCGTCGGTGGCGGGGCCGAGGGTGGCGATGATCTTCGTCCTGCGCATGACGAGACTTACCACCGGTACAACAAGCTAACCCGGTGCATTATCACACAGGGCCCGGGGCGGCGACGGAGTCAGTCGACGAGCGCGATGCGCAGGTCGTTGACGTTGGTGCGCGTCGGACCGGTGATCACGAGGTCGCCGAGCGCCGCGAAGAACGGGTAGCTGCACTGCGCGGCCAGCCGGGCCGCGGCGTCCTCGCCTGCCCCGGCAGCGCGACGCAGTGTGTCGGGCGCCAGCAGCGCACCTGCGTTGTCGCCGGTGCCATCCAGGCCGTCGGTGTCGGCAGCCAGCGCATGGACACCGGCGTCGGCACCCAGCTCGAGGGCCAGCGCCAGGAGGTACTCGCCGTTCCGGCCGCCCTGGCCGCCCTCGCTGGTGACTGTGACCGTCGTTTCGCCGCCGGAAACCAGCGCGGTGCGCGTCCCGCTGGCGCGCAATTCCCGGATGAGGGCCGCGTGGGCAAGGGCGGCTTCCCGGGCCGGTCCGTTCGCGTCGGGCAGCACCCGGACCGGCCAGCCCTCGGCCCCGGCTGCGCGCGCCACCGCCGCCACGGCGGTGGCCGGGCCGGCCACGACCCGGGCGTCGACCGGCGGCAAGGCAGCGGTGGATGCCATCCCGGCGCCGTCCGGTGCCGCGAGCACGCGGGATACGGCCGGGGGCGGCGCAATGCGATAGCGGTCGAGAATCGCGCAGGCATCGGCCCGGGATGCCGGGTCCGCCGACAGCGGCCCCGAGCCGATGTCGGCAATCACGTCGCCCGGCACGTCGGAAATGGCAAGCAGCAGGATCTCGCCGGCGCGGATCTGCCGGGCCAGGCCGCCACCCTTGATCGCCGACAGCTTGCGGCGGACCGTGTTGATCTCCGCGATCGTGGCGCCCGAGGCCAGCAGCTGGCGGGTGACGGACTGTTTGTCGGCGAGGGTCAGGCCGTCGGCCGGCTGGACCAGCAGTGAGGACGCGCCGCCGGAGAGCAGGACGATGCAACGGTCGTCCGGCCCGCAGCCGCGGGCCAGCTCGAGGATGCGGGCGCCGGCGGCAACGCTGGCCGCGTCGGGGACGGGATGGCCCGCCTCGAGGATTTCGATGCCCGGCGCCTGTTCTCCGGCGCGCAGGCCGTGGCCATGGCGGGTGACCACGGCGCCGGTCAGGGGACCGAGGCCGCGGCCGGCGTGCCAGGCAGCGACCGTGGCGGCCATTGCGGCGGCGGCCTTGCCGGCGCCGAGGATGACCGTGCGGCCGGCGGGCCGGCGCACCGGCAGGTGCGCGGGGAGACAGTTCGCGGGAGCGGCCGCGTCGAGGCCGGCGCGGAACAACCGGATCAGCAGCTCACTTGCCGGCGCGCGCACGCCGGGAGCGGCCACCTGACTTCGCCCTGGCCGCCAGCACCGCGACGGCGGGCAGGACGGTGCCGTCCAGGAACTCGAGGAAGGCGCCCCCGCCCGTCGAGACGTAGGAAACCTGGCGGGTGAGTCCGTACTTCTCGAGTGCGGCCAGCGTGTCGCCGCCGCCGGCCACGCTGAAGGCCTTCGACTTCGCCACGGCCTGGGCCAGGCGCTTCGTGCCGCGGCCGAACCGGTCGATCTCGAAGACGCCAACCGGGCCGTTCCAGATGATCGTTCCGGCGCGGGCAATCAGCCGCGCGTAGAGCTCGGCCGTGCGCGGCCCGATGTCCAGGATGAGGTCCGCCGGGCCCACCTTGTTCACGGGCCTGGTCGCAGCGGCAGCCTTGGGCGAGATCGCCTTTGCCACAACCACGTCGGTCGGCACCGGGATGGAGGCCCTGAAGCCCTTGCCGGCGAGTCGCCGCGCCTCGGGCAGCAGGTCTTTCTCATAGAGCGACTTGCCCACCGGGTGCCCGGCGGCCGCAATGAACGTGTTGGCGATGCCGCCACCGACGATCAACTGGTCCACCTGCCGCGCCAGGGACTTCAGCACCATGAGCTTGGTGGACACCTTGGAGCCGCCGACGATGGCCACCACGGGCCGCGCCGGCTTCCGGAGCACGCGCTCGAGCGCCTCGAGCTCGGCCATCAGCAACGGGCCCGCGCAGGCCACCGGCGCGTACTTCGCGACGCCGTGGGTGCTGGCCTCGGCCCGGTGGGCCGTGCCGAAGGCATCCATGACGAAGATGTCGCAGAGCTTCGCCATCTGCTTCGCCAGCGCCGGGGAGTTCTTCTTCTCGCCCGGATTGAAACGCACGTTCTCGCAGAGAACCACCTCGCCGTCGGTGATCTCGAAGCCGTTCAGCCACTCCCGCACCAGCGGCACGGGCTGGCCCAGCAGCTCCGCGAGGCGGTTCGCCACCGGCCGCAGCGAGAGAGCGGGATCGTAGACGCCCTCCTTGGGCCGTCCGAGGTGGGACAGCAGGATCACGGCGGCGCCCCGCTGGAGGGCGAGGCGGATGGTCGGCAGCGCGGCGAGGATGCGTGCCTCGCTGGTGACGCGGCCGTCCTTCACCGGGACGTTGAAGTCGACGCGGATGAGCACCCGCTTGCCCGCGAGGCTCTGGTCAGTCATGCGCAATACGTTGGTGGTCATTTTGCGTTGATCAGCGCCAGGGTGGTGTCGAGCATGCGGTTGGAGAAGCCCCACTCGTTGTCGTACCAGCTGAGCACCTTGACGAGAGTGCCACCGCCGACCCGCGTCTGGGTGGAGTCGAAGATGGAGCTGCGCGGATCGTGGTTGAAGTCCACGGACACCAGGGGCTCCGTGTTGTAGCCGAGGATGCCCTTCAGCTCGCCTTCCGACGCCGCCTTGAGGATGCCGTTGACCTCGTCCACGGTCGTGGCGCGGGCCGCCGTGAACGTGAGATCCACCACCGACACGTTGATGGTGGGGACGCGCATCGCGAAGCCATCGAGCTTGCCATTTAGTTCCGGGAGCACGAGCCCCACCGCAGCAGCGGCGCCCGTCTTGGTCGGGATCATCGACATGGTGGCCGAACGCGCCCGTCGCAGGTCCTCGTGGTAGACGTCGGTGAGCACCTGGTCGTTGGTGTAGGCGTGGATCGTGGTCATGAGGCCCTGGACCACACCGAGCTTCTCGTGCAGCGGCTTGACCAGCGGCGCAAGGCAGTTCGTGGTGCACGAGGCATTGGAGATGACCGTGTGGGCGGCCTTCAGCGACTTGTGGTTGACGCCGTAGACGATCGTGGCGTCCACGTCCTTGCCGCCGGGAGCGGAGATGACCACCTTCTTCGCGCCGCCCTGCAGGTGCGCGGAAGCCTTCTCCTTGCTCGTGAACAGGCCCGTGCACTCGAGCACGACGTCGACGCCCATTTCGCCCCAGGGCAGTTCGGCCGGGTTGCGCTTGGCGAGGACGCGGATCCTGTCGCCATTCACGACCATGTGGTCGCCGTCGACGGCCACGGTGCCGGGGAACTTGCCGTGGGCGGTGTCGTGGCGCGTGAGGTGCGCGTTGGTCTTCGCATCCCCGAGGTCGTTGATGGCGACGATGGCGATCTCGCCGTTTCGCTTGCCCTCGTACAGGGCGCGAAGGACATTGCGGCCAATGCGGCCGTAACCATTGATTGCAACTTTGACGGGCATCCGGACGACTCCTAGAGACTCAAGCTACGCGCCGAGCAATTCCAGCGCTTCCTTCGCAACGCGCTCCGGCGTGAAGCCGAAGTGCAGAAACAGGTCCTTGGCGGGGGCCGACTTGCCGAAGGTGTCGAGCCCGACGATGCGGCCCGCGGGGCCGACCCAGCGATGCCAGCCGTCTGTTACTCCCGCCTCGATGGCAATGCGGCGCTTCACGGCAGCCGGCAGCACGGACTCCTGCCAGGCAGCGTCCTGGGCAGCGAACAGCGTCGGGCAGGGCATGGAGACCACACGCACGCCGTGGCCCTTGGCGGTCAGTGCGTCGGCGGCGGCGACGGCCAGGGCGACTTCGGAGCCGGTGGCGATCAGGATCAGGTCCACTTTGGCCACGTCCCGCAGGACGTAACCGCCCCGGCGGATGGCCGCGATCTGGCCGGCCTGGCGGGGCTGCGCAGGCAGCGCCTGGCGGGTGAGCACCAGGCTGCTGGGGCCATTGGCCCGCTCGATGGAGTCCTGCCAGGCAACCGCGGTTTCCACCGCGTCGCAGGGCCGCCAGACCCGCATATTGGGAATGAGGCGGAGGCTCGCGGTGTGCTCCACCGCCTGGTGCGTCGGGCCGTCTTCCCCGAGGCCGATCGAGTCGTGGGTGAAGACGAAGATCACGCGGAGCTCCATCAGCGCGGCCATGCGCAGCGCGTTCCGCGAATAGTCCGAGAACGTGAGGAACGTGCCGCCGAACGGGATGTAGCCGCCGTGCAGGGCGATGCCGTTCATCGCCGCCGACATGCCGAACTCGCGGACGCCCCAGGAGATGTAGTTGCCCGCGACGTGGCCGGGGCCGATCGTCACCGCGGCCTTGGTGCGGGTCAGGTTGGAGCCTGTCAGGTCGGCAGAGCCGCCGAACAGTTCCGGCAGCACGGGAACGAACGCGTTCAGGGCGTCCTCCGACGACTTCCGCGTGGCCTTGGCGCCCGTGTCGGCCGCGATCTTCGCGATGGCAGTTTCCGCCTGGGTGGGCCAGGCCTTCGTCAGCTGGCCGGCCATGCGCCGGCTGAATTCGGCGGCGAGCTCCGGGTAATCGGCGGCATAGGCGGCAAACAGGTCGCGCCACTGCTTCTCGAGCCGGGCGCCGAGATCGTGGGCGTCCCAGCCGGCGCGGATGGCCTCCGGCACCTCGAAGGGCGGCGCCGTCCAGCCCAGGAATTTCCGGGCGGCGGCGGCCTCGTCCGGGCCGAGCGCCTCGCCGTGCACCTTCTCGGTGCCCTGCTTGTTCGGGGCGCCCCAGCCGATGACGGTCTTGCAGCAGATGAGCGACGGCCGGGACGTCTCGGCCGTCGCGGCCTCGATGGCCTTGCTGACCGCCGCGGGGTCGTGGCCGTCCACGCCGGCGACCACGTGCCAGCCGTAGGCGCGGAAACGGGCCGGGGTGTCGTCGGTGAACCAGTTGGCCACGTGCCCGTCGATGGAAATGCCGTTGTCGTCGTAGAGGCAGATCAGCTTGCCGAGTCCCAGGGTCCCGGCGAGGGAACACGCCTCGTGGGAGATGCCCTCCATCAGGCAGCCGTCACCCAGGAACACCCAGGTGCGGTGGTCCACCACGGGGAAGCCCGGGCGGTTGAACTCGGCGGCGAGCAGTTTCTCGGCCAGCGCCATGCCCACGGCATTGGCCAGGCCCTGGCCCAGGGGCCCGGTGGTGGTCTCGATGCCGAGGTGCAGGTCCCGCTCGGGGTGGCCGGCGGTGTGGGAGCCCAGCTGCCGGAAGCGGCGGATGTCGTCGAGGGACAGCGGGTAACCGGTCAGGTTCAGCACGGAATACAGCAGCATCGACCCGTGGCCGTTCGACAGGACGAAGCGGTCGCGGTCGGGCCAGGCGGGGTTGGCGGGGTTGTGCCGGAGGAAGTCGTTCCAGAGCACCTCGGCCATGTCGGCCATGCCCATGGGCATGCCGGGGTGCCCTGACTTGGCCTGTTCGACCGCGTCGAGGGACAGGACCCGGATGGCATTCGCGAGCTTGCGGCGCTCGGCGGCAGGGCGGGACGTGCGGGCTGTGGCTGGCATGGTTCCCCCAACGCTCCGGGACGAGTGATGAGGAAATGCTCGAAAAAGCCCGTTGCGGGCGCGCATTGTCGCGTAACAGTGCTGGAGCCGCAACGGTCCCGTCCCCTCCGCTTATGTCCGTCCCGGGTCCGGCACGGCGTCGAAGGCCGGCAAGGCGGGGGGCCTCCGTCTATAATTCCCGCCCCGCATCACCACAACCGGACAGTTCATGGCCAGCCGCAAGCTCTTTACCTCCGAATCCGTCTCCGAGGGTCACCCTGACAAGATGGCGGACCAGATTTCCGACGCAATCCTGGATGCCATCCTCGCCCAGGAGCCGGAGTCCCGGGTCGCCTGCGAGACGCTCATCAAGACGGGCTTCGTCCTGGTCTCCGGCGAGATCACCACCAATGCCTGGGTCGACCTGGAGGCGCTGGTGCGCCAGGTCGTCTGCGACATCGGCTACGACCATTCCGACAAGGGCTTCGACGGCAATTCCTGCGGCGTGCTGAACGCCATCGGCAAGCAGTCGGCGCACATCGCGCAGGGCGTGTCACGCAAGCAGAAGCGCGCCCAGGGGGCGGGCGACCAGGGAATGATGTTCGGCTACGCGGCCCGGGAGACCGACGTCCTCATGCCGCTGCCCATCACCCTGGCGCACCGGCTCGTCAAGAAGCAGGCCGACGTCCGCCGCAAGGGCAAGCTCGCCTGGCTGCGGCCGGATGCCAAGAGCCAGGTCACCGTCGTGTACGAGAACGACAAGCCGGTGGGCCTCGACGCCGTCGTGCTGTCGACACAGCATGCGCCCGGCGTCAGCCAGAAGGTGATCCGCGAGGCCGTGATCGAGGAAATCCTGCGCCCCGTGATCGGCAAGAAGTGGTTCGCGTCCCTGAAGAAGGACAAGATCCACATCAACCCCACTGGGGCCTTCGTGATCGGCGGCCCGATGGGCGACTGCGGGCTCACCGGCCGCAAGATCATCGTTGATACCTACGGCGGCATGGCCCGCCACGGCGGCGGCGCCTTCTCGGGCAAGGACCCGACCAAGGTCGACCGGTCCGCCGCCTACGCCGCCCGTTACGTGGCCAAGAACATCGTGGCCGCCGGCATCGCGGACCGCTGCGAAGTGCAGGTGTCCTACGCCATCGGCGTCGCTGAGCCGACCTCGGTGAGCGTCGAGACCTTCGGCACCAGCAAGGTGGGCCCGGACCGTCTCGACCAGCTCGTGCGCAAGCATTTCGACCTGACGCCCTATGGCATCCGGGAAATGCTGGACCTGCACAGGCCGATCTACCGGCCCACCGCCGCCTACGGCCACTTCGGGCGCGAAGAACCGAATTTCACCTGGGAACGAACTGACAAGGCGGAAGCCCTGCAGCGGGATGCCCGGGTCAAGCGCTGATCCTGCCCCGAAAGCCACCAGCCAGCCCAACAGCCAGAATCCAAGGACGCCCACATGAGCACCAAGCCAGTTTTCGCCAGCAAGGACGACTTCCGGGTCGCCGACATCAACCTCGCGGCCTGGGGCCGCAAGGAGATCCTGATAGCCGAAACGGAGATGCCGGGCCTCATGGCGCTGCGGGAGGAGTTCGGCAAGGCGCAGCCGCTGAAGGGCGCCCGGATCGCCGGCTGCCTGCACATGACGATCCAGACGGCGGTGCTGATCGAGACCCTCGTGAAGCTGGGTGCCGAGGTCCGCTGGTCCTCCTGCAACATCTTCTCCACCCAGGATCACGCCGCCTCGGCCATCGCCGCCGCGGGGGTTCCGGTGTTCGCCTGGAAGGGCGAGACCGAGGAAGAGTACTGGTGGTGCGTCGAGCAGACGGTGCGGGGACCCAACGGCTGGGTGCCCAACATGATCCTGGATGACGGCGGCGACCTGACGGCCATCCTCCACGACAAGTATCCCGAGCTCATGAAGGACGTGCGGGGCATCTCCGAGGAGACCACCACTGGCGTTGGCCGGCTCTACGAGATGGCGACCACCGGCCGGCTGATGTGCCCGGCCATCAATGTGAACGACTCCGTCACCAAGTCCAAGTTCGACAACCTCTACGGCTGCCGCGAGTCGCTGGTGGACGGCATCAAGCGGGCGACCGACGTGATGATCGCCGGCAAGATCGCCGTCGTCGCCGGCTACGGCGACGTGGGCAAGGGCTGCGCCCAGTCCCTGCGCGGCCTCGGCGCCACGGTGTGGATCACCGAGATCGACCCGATCAACGCCCTGCAGGCCGCCATGGAGGGCTACCGCGTGGTCACCATGGACCACGCCGCCGACAAGGCCGACATCTTCGTCAGCGCCACGGGCAACTTCGGCGTGATCACCCACGATCACATGGCGAAGATGAAGAACCAGTCCATCGTCTGCAACATCGGCCACTTCGACAGCGAGATCGACGTGGCCAGCCTGCGCAAGCTGAAGTGGGAGAACATCAAGCCCCAGGTGGACCACATCATCTTCCCGGACGGCAAGCGGATCATCCTGCTCGCCGAGGGCCGGCTGGTGAACCTGGGCTGCGCCACGGGGCACCCCAGCTTCGTCATGTCGAACTCCTTCACCAACCAGGTGCTGGCCCAGATGGACCTCTGGCAGAACCCGACGAAGTACGAGAAGAAGGTCTACGTGCTGCCCAAGCACCTGGACGAGAAGGTCGCGCGCCTGCACCTGAAGAAGATCGGCGTCGAGCTGACGAAGCTCACCCAGCAGCAGGCCGACTACCTCCGCGTCCCGGTCGAAGGGCCTTACAAGCCGGACCACTACCGCTATTGAGGCAGTAGGAGCGCCGACCGGCGCGACCCCGTCCCGGGAGAGACTCGCGGACTCGATTCTCCCGGGACGGGGTCGCGCCTGAAGGCGCTCCTGCGGCTCCATCATGCAGCCCACAGATTCCCGCCTCCCATCGTCCAGCGTCCCCGGCCTCATCCCCACCCTGAACAACACGGGGTGGATGACGGAGACGCTGGACGAGTGCTCCCGGGCGTTCACGGAATACGCGGGCACGGTGCGGGGTGAGTGCCTGGACATCGGCTGCGCCTACGGGGTGGCCACCCTGCCCGCCCTGGCCAACGGCGCGCGGATCCTGGCCAGCGACCTGGAACCCAGGCACCTGGAGATCCTCGCGGCGCGGGTACCAGCGGCCGATCGCCCCCGGTTCCGCAGCCAGCCCGGACGGCTGCCGGACGTGGACTTCCCGGCGGGCAGCTTCGACGCCATCCTCTGCGCGCGGGCCCTGCACTTCCTGCTGCCCCGGGATATCGGGATCACCGTCCGCAAGATGTTCGACTGGCTGGCGCCCGGGGGCCGGGTCTTCCTCATCACCGACAGCCCCTACGTCGGGCCCTGGTGGAAGGGCGCGCCGGAATACGAGCGGCGCAAGCGCGAGGGGTGCCCGTGGCCCGGTTTCGTCAGCAACTACGCCGCGCTCCTGCCGCCCGGGACGGACCCGACGAAGCACCCGACCTTCATCCACCCGCTGGATCCCGACATCCTGCGGCGGGTCACCGGGGCAGCCGGCTTCGAGGTGCTGGAAGCCACGTTCCTGCGGGGCGGCGGCAAGTCGGCAACGGGCCGCGAACACGCCGGCGTCATCGCCCGGAAGCCCGCCGAATAACGCGACCGTCGTCGCATAATCCGGGCGCCCGCCGCCACCTGCCGTGGCGTCTGCGAAACACGTTCGCCGGCCCGCGGGCGCCGCCGTTATAGTCACGGCGTGGCACTTCCCCTGCGCATACTGCACATCACCGACCCGCACCTCCACGCGCAGCGCGAGGCGCGGATGCGCGGCGTCAATACGGACGACACGCTGGTGGCAACCCTGGCCCACGCGCTGGCCGGTCCCCGGCGCCCCGACCTGGTCCTGGCCACGGGCGACCTGGTCCAGGACGAGACCCGCGCCGGCTACGAACGCTTCCACGCACTGCTCGGCGCACTCGGCCTCCCCGTCTACTGCCTGCCGGGCAACCACGACGACCCGGCGCTGATGCGCGAGGTGCTGTCCGCGCCGCCGTTCCAGTTCTGCGGCGTCACCGAGCACGGGGGCTGGTCGCTGATCCTGCTGAACAGCTTCGCCCGGCACGACGACGGCGGCGTGCTGGCGGCGGAAGACCTCGACCTGCTGGAACGGACCCTGTCCCGCGGCAACTCCGCCCACTACCTGGTCGCGCTGCACCACCAGCCGGTGCCCATGGGCAGCCTGTGGCTGGACAGCGTTCCCCTGCGCAACGCGGATGAATTCCTAGCCATCTGCGACCGGCATTCCGCGATCCGCGGCATCGTCTGGGGCCACGTCCACCAGGCCTCGGACCGGGAACGCCGCGGCGTGCGGCTCCTGAGCACGCCCTCCACCTGCGCCCAGTTCAGGCCGGGATCGGACAAGTTCGCGCTCGACACGCGCCCGCCGGGCTACCGGTGGATCGATCTGCATCCGGATGGCAGCATCGACAGCACGGTAGTCTGGGTGGAGTGACGACCATGCCCAGGACCCTCCTCCGGTCCCTGCCCCGCGGGATGCGCACGCTGGCGCTGGTGGTCCTCGCCTTCCACGCGGCTGCTGCCCCTGCCCTGCCCCTGTGGGAGCTAACGGGCACGAGCAACCGGATCGTGTTGCTCGGATCCATCCACTTCCTCCGGGCCGCCGACTACCCGCTGGCCCCGGCCATCACGGCCGCCTTCGATGATGCCGACGTCGTCCTGATGGAAATCGACATGGACGACCTGGACCCGGTCGCCAGCGCACAGACCATCGCCACGCTGGCCCAGGACAGCAAGGGGCGGAAACTGCCCGAACTGCTGGGGCCGAATGCCTGGCAGGCGGCTTCTGCGGAAGCCCGCAAGCTCGGGCTGGACCTGACGCCGATGACACCGTTCGAGCCCTGGTACGCGGCCATCGTGGTCTCGCAGCTGCGCCTCGCCCAGCTGGGCTTCGACCCGTCGCTGGGCGTGGAAACGCGCCTGGCCGCCGACGCGAAGCGCAGCGGTAAGGAAATCCGGGGCCTGGAAACCCTCGAGGGCCAGCTCGGCGCCCTGGACAAGCTCTCGGCGGACGCCCAGCGGCAGTTCCTCCAGAGCACGCTGGAGGAAGCCGGCGAGGTCGGCGACATGGCGGACGGCATGATCGCGGCGTGGAAGGCCGGCGATACGCAGGCCCTCGACGACGACATGCTAGCCAGCGTCCGCGAGCAGCCCGAGGTCTACCGGTCGCTGATCGTGCGGCGGAACGAGCACTTCGCTGACGCCATCGGCGAGCTGGTGGACGGGAACAAGGACTACCTGATCATCGTCGGTGCGCTGCATCTGGTCGGGCCCGATGGCGTCCTCCGGATGCTCGAGCGGGAGGGCATCGATTCCCGGCAGATCCGTTGACGGTGGGCGCGACGGGCACGCCCCGGCGGACTAGACCTCGACCATCTCGAAATCTTCCTTGCCGGCGCCGCAGTCCGGGCACCGCCAGGACAGGGGAACATCCTCCCAGCGGGTTCCTGGCACCAGGCCCGATTCGGGAGCGCCCGCCCTCTCGTCGTAGAGAAAGCCACAGATCAGGCACATGTAGGTTTTCATCGCGACTTCGTCTTCCTATTGCGGCTTCTCACGCCGGAACGGACGGAGCATCGGCCGCAGGAATTGCAGCAGCTCGACGGGATCGGTCAGTTCCAGGCACCGTTGCTTGTCGGCCGGCGGCATCGGCAGGATCTCGGCGAGTCGGCAGCCAACCCATGCCGCGTCGTCGTAGCGCTTCTCGATGGCATCGTACAGCCGGCCGAGGTCGTCGATCACCGACGCGAGCAGCGTGGCCAGCGGCCGGAATTCCTCCGGGAGCGGTTGGGTCGGGATCTCCGGCAGGATTTCCACGTCGCCCAGGTAGAGGCCGTCCGCCTGCCGCGTGACGCCGTGCAGCCGGAACTGGCGGGTGCCCCGGGCCGTGATGCCCAGGATGCCGTCGCTGCCCTGGTACCAGTCCACGATGCGCGCCAGGGTGCCCACGTCGCTGGTCTCCACCTGGCCCGTGTCCTTGCCATTGACGATGAGCACCACGCCGAACTCGGATTCCTGCCGGAGGCAGCGGCTGATCATGTCCAGGTAGCGGGGCTCGAAAATGCGCAGCGGGAGCGGACCGCCCGGGAACAGAACCGTGCCCAGGGGAAACAGCGGGATCGTCTGCCACGTCACCGCCGCGACCCGAGCGCCTTGCCCAGGGCGCCATGAATGCCCTGAAAGTCCCCGTTGCTCATCACTACCACGGCATCCCCCGCGCTGGCATTTGCCACGATCCCGTCGATGATCGTTTCGATGTCGGGACAGACACGGATGCGGGGATCAGCGCTGAACTCCGCGTCGAGGTCCCACTTGAGGCCGGCGGGACGCAGGACCCAGGCCCCGTCGGCCGCACCCAGCGCGGGCGCCAGGGCGCCCTGGTAGACACCGAGCTTCATGCTGTTCGAGCGGGGCTCGAAGACGGCCACGACCCGCTTCACCCCGGCGCGCTTCCGGACCCCCTCGAGGGTCCGGCGGATGGCGGTGGGGTGGTGCGCGAAGTCGTCGAAGACCTGGACACCGCCAAACTCGCCCAGGGACTGGAGCCGGCGCTGCACGCCCCGGAACCTGCCGATGGCCTCGAGGGCGACCGCGACATCCACGCCGACGGCGCGGGCGGCCAGCAGCGCCGCCACCGCGTTTTCCGCGTTGTGGCCGCCCGACAGCTGCCAGTTGCAGCGGCCGACTTCCCTGCCGTCCTGGAGCACGCGCAGCGTGCCTGCGGGATCCTCCAGGGCCACCCATTCGGCCGCCGGCGCACCGGCATCGCTGCCCGTGCGGCTGGCGAAACGGTCCAGCGGTGTCCAGCAGCCCCGCTGCAGCAGCGCCGTGACATTGGCATCGGCAGCCGGAACGATCAGCCGGCCGTTGGCGGGCACCGACCGGATCAGCTGGTGGAACTGGCGGGTGATCGCCTCCAGGTCGGGATAGATGTCGGCGTGGTCGAACTCCAGGTTGTTGATGATCAGCGTCTGCGGACGGTAGAGCAGGAACTTGGCGCGCTTGTCGAAGAAGGCCGTGTCGTACTCGTCGGCCTCGATCACGAACACCGGATCGGAGCCGAGGCGGGCCGAGAACTGGAAATCCGCGGGAACGCCGCCGATCAGGAAGCCGGCGCGGCGGCCGGCGTACTCGAGGATCCACGCGAGCAGACTGGTGGTCGTGGTCTTGCCGTGGGTACCCGACACGCCGATGACGTGGCGGTTGCGCAGGACGGCGTCCGCGAGCCACTCGGGGCCGGACATGTACGGCAACCGGCGATTCAGCATCTCCTCGACCACCGGCATCCCGCGGGTCATCACGTTGCCGACCACGACGACGTCGGGCGCGGGATCGAGCTGGCTCGCTTCGTAGCCCTCGATCAGCTCGACGCCGAGGCGTTCGAGCTGCGTGCTCATCGGGGGGTAGATGTTGCGGTCGGAGCCCGTGACCCGGTAGCCGGCTTCCTTCGCGATGGCGGCCACGCCACCCATGAAGGTGCCGCAGACTCCGAGAATGTGTACGTGCTGCATGAACGGGCTCCGGGGCGCGGGCGTCAGGGTGGTGGTTGCCAGAGCTGGCCGAGCACGAGGCTGCTCAGCACGTAGTAACCGGCGGCAATGGCCAGCCCGATGGCGAAGGATACCGACAGCGCCCGGCTGAAGATGTGGCCGTTCACCACCAGCCACCAGACCAGTATGGCCAGGGCGCCGATGCCGATCACGATGGGGGGTTTGGCGGGATCAACGGCCAGGCCAAGCCCGGAAGCCAGCGTGAACCAGTAGTTGATTGGCAGCATGAAGACCGACAGCAGCACCCCGGTTCCGAACATGGCGGTCAGGGTCTGGCGGAACCTGGGCTTGTGGTCCGTGAGCCGCAGGAGACCCCACAGGCCGCCACAGAGCAGCAGCAGGTCGAGGACGACACTGCGCGCGAGCGCCAGGGGCGAAGCGGACCCCGGGGTCGCTAGCAAGGCCTGGGTGATGACGTAGAGCGCCCCCGCGAACAGCAGCAGGAACCTCGAGTCCGGCAAATCCTCAGGGCCACGGCGGCGCAGTGCGATCTGGAGGAAGGCGTCGAGGATCGGCAACATCATCCGGAGGCCGTGCGGCCCGCGCCCGTAGTGACGAGGCTCCATGATCCTCTACACTTCCCGTTTATGCCAGTCCTAGACCTCACGGATATCCTCATCGATCAGCAGTCGCGGCTGGCTGACGCGTGCAGCGCAATCGCTGCGGAGGAACTGCTCTACCTCGATACGGAATTCGTCCGCACGACGCAGTTTTCGCCGCGCCTCTGCCTCACGCAGATCGCCGCGGGTGACCGGATATTCTGCGTGGACGAACTGGCCGACCTGGACACAGGCCCTCTCTGGGAACTGCTGAGCTCGGGTTGCGGCCTGCGGATCGTGCACGCCGCGAAACAGGACATGGAAGTGGCGTGGGTCCGCCACAAGCGCCTGCCAGATCCACTGTTCGACACCCAGATCGCCGCGGCACTGGTCGGCCAGCCGGCGCAGGTGGGCTATGCCGGGCTCGTGAAGACGCTGCTCGACATCGACGTGGACAAGACCCACACGCGGGCCGACTGGTCCCTGCGGCCGCTGGCGCCCGAACTCATCCACTACGCCGCCAGCGACGTGGTGCACCTGCCCCTGGTCTACCGCCTGCTCCGGGAGCAGCTGGAGAAGCTCGGCCGCTACGAGTGGGCCGTCGAGGACAGCGCGCGGCTCGTCGATCCCGCGCTGTACATCGTCGACCCGGACGAAGCCTGGCGGCGGCTGGCGGGCATACCCCGCCTGCCGGTCCCGGCCCAGCTCCGCGCCCGCCGGCTTGCCCGGTGGCGCGAGGAGAGCGCCTTACGCTCCGACCGTCCCCGGCAGTGGATCATGAGCGACAAGAGCCTGCTGGACATCGCCATGCGCAGGCCGCGCACGGAGGCGGAACTCGCGGGTTGCGCCGAGGTTGCGCCGGGCCTGGCACGCCGGCAGGGCGAGGCGATCCTGGGTGAACTCGAGGCGGCGGCGCGCGACTTCGACAGCGGCACGGACCTCGTGCAGGAGTCGCGGCCGGAACTCGTGGATCCGGAGCAGCTGAAGCGCCTGGGCAAGGTCGTGGAGGACGTGGCGAAGGGGCTGGGTGTCTCGCCCGAGATCCTGGCCACCCGCAAGGACATCACGGCCGCCATCCGCGGCGAACCGGACCTGCGGCCCATGGCCGGCTGGCGCCGGAGCGTTATCGGGGAACCGCTACTCGCTGCCGTCAGTGCGCTGTAGGAGCGCCTTCTACTTCGCGAGCGCCGCGGTCACCCGGGCGTAGACGTCGTTCACCGCGCCCTCGCCGCTGACTTCGCGGAGCAGGCCGGCCTTCCGGTAGTACTCCACCACCGGCTCCGTCTGGGAGCGGTAGACCTTCAGCCGGTTGCTGATGGTCTCCTCGTTGTCATCCACCCGCTGGACCAGCTGGCCGCCGGCCTTCGTGCAGGCCTCGAGCTCGGCCTTCGGCGAAAAATGCACGTTGAGGAGCTTGCCGGTGAGTGAGCAGGTGCGCCGGCCGGTGAGGCGCTTCAGCAGGATGTCGAAGTCCACGTCGATCAGCACCGCCGCGTCGAGCGGGCGGCCGATTTCGGCGAGCATGCCCTCGAGCGCGCGGGCCTGGGCCAGGTTGCGGGGGAAGCCGTCCAGCACGAAGCCGGCAGCCCCGTCGTCGCGCTTCAGGCGATCGCGGATCATCCCGAGGACGATGTCGTCGGACACCAGCTCGCCGGCGTCC
This sequence comes from Gammaproteobacteria bacterium, assembly GCA_040080965.1. Taxonomy (GTDB): domain Bacteria; phylum Pseudomonadota; class Gammaproteobacteria; order Steroidobacterales; genus SHZI01. The sequence goes on from JBEBHH010000006.1 coordinate 93,072, forward strand.
ATGGCAGCCTTCGCCCGGAGACCGAGTGGCGTACCCGCCGCCACGGCCTCGCGCAGCAGGTCGCCCGTCGAAAGCTGGACGGTGCCGTGCTCGGCCATCAGCCGTTGGGCCTGTGTGCCCTTGCCGGAGCCGGGCGCGCCGAGAAAGACGATGCGCAAGTGGATGTCCCATTAAGCCGCAATGGCGGCGTAAGCTACAGCCACCCCGCCGTGGACGTCAAACCAGACCAGGAGCGCGCATGCCCAAGCGGAACGCCTTTTATGCCCAGTCCGGCGGCGTAACCGCCGTCATCAACGCCTCCGCGTGTGGCGTCATCGAGACGGCGCGCCGCCACCGGTCGCGCATAGGCACGGTCTACGCGGGACGCAACGGCATTCTCGGGGCCCTGGACGAGGATCTGGTGGACACCGGCAAGGAGACCGCGGCTGCGATCGCCGCGCTACGCCACACGCCCGGCGGCGCCTTCGGCTCGGCCCGCTACAAGCTGAAGGGCCTCGAGCAGAACCGGGCCGAGTACGAACGCCTCATCAAGGTGTTCCGGGCGCACGACATCGGCTACTTTTTCTACAACGGCGGGGGCGACTCGGCCGACACCTGCCTCAAGGTCTCCCAGCTGGGCGCGTCGCTGGGGTACCCGCTGGTGGCCATCCACGTGCCGAAGACCGTGGACAACGACCTGCCCATCACCGACACCTGCCCCGGCTTCGGGTCCGTCGCCAAGTACGTGGCCGTGTCCACCCAGGAGGCGGCGCTGGACGTGCGTTCCATGTCGCGGACGTCCACCAAGGTCTTCATCCTCGAGGTTATGGGCCGCCACGCCGGCTGGATTGCGGCGGCGGCCGGACTGGCCGGCACGAAGGCGGGCGACCCGCCGCACATCATCCTCTTCCCCGAGATCGCCTTCGACAAGGCGGCATTCCTCGCGCGGGTCACCGAGTCGGTGCGCAGGTACGACTACTGCGTGATCGTGGTCAGCGAGGGGGCGCGCTACGCCGACGGCCGCTTCCTGGCCGACGCCGGCACCGTGGATGCCTTCGGGCACAAGCAGCTCGGCGGGGTCGCTACCGTCGTCGCGGGCCTCGTCCGGGACGAACTGAAGCTGAAGTACCACTACGCCATCGCCGACTACCTGCAGCGCTCTGCCCGGCACATCGCCGCCCGGGTCGACGTGGACCAGGCCTATGCCGTGGGCAAGGCCGCCGTGGAACTGGCGCTGAAGGGCGAGAACGCCGTGATGCCCACGATTGTCCGGCGCTCGGACAAGCCCTATCGCTGGAGCATCGGCAAGGCGCCCCTGGCCGACGTGGCGAACCGGGAAAAAATGATGCCCCGTTCCTACATAACCCGGGATGGCTTCGGGATCACGGCGGCCGCCCGCCGCTACCTGGCCCCCCTCATCCAGGGGGAGGCCTACCCGCCCTACCGCGGGGGGCTCCCGGCCTACGGGACCCTCAAGCTGCTGCCCGTAAAGAAGAAACTCGCTCCCCGCTAATGGGATGCAGGAGCGGCTTCAGCCGCGACCCCCCTCCCGCTCGAATCGAGTCCCCGAGTCTCGAGCGGGAGGGGGTCGCGCCTGTAGGCGCTCCTACGGGCCAAATCTTTAGTGCTATGATTGCGCGCCATTTTTTGGCCCTGCGTTCATCCCCGCTGGTACACCACGCGGGATGAGGCAAATCAGCCAGGCAACAACAATCCGCCTGGCTTCCAACTGAGTAGTCTTGGAGGACTCGACCATGTCAACCGACCTGGCCATTGCACTGGCCATTGGCGCTTCACTGCTGGCCCTCGTTTACGGCGCGCTGTCCGTGCGCTGGATCAACGCCCAGTCGCCCGGCAATGCCCGCATGCAGGAAATCGCAGCGGCCATCCAGGCGGGTGCCAAGGCCTACCTCAATCGCCAGTACACGACCATCGCGATCGTCGGTGTCATCCTGGCCATCGTCCTGGCCTTCGCACTGGGCGCCCCCACGGCAGGCGGGTTCGTCGTCGGCGCGGTCCTCTCGGGCGCCGCGGGCTTCATCGGCATGAACGTCTCGGTCCGCGCCAACGTGCGCACCGCCCAGGCGGCCAGCGTTGGCCTCAACCCGGCCCTGCAGGTCGCGTTCCGCGGTGGCGCCATCACCGGCATGCTCGTGGTGGGCCTCGGCCTGCTCGGCGTCGCCGGCTACTTCGGCCTGATGCGCGGGATCATCGGCAACGATGACGCCCTGCATTCCCTGATCGGCCTGGCCTTCGGCGGCTCGCTGATTTCCATCTTCGCCCGGCTGGGCGGCGGCATCTTCACCAAGGGTGCCGACGTCGGCGCCGACCTCGTGGGCAAGGTCGAGGCTGGCATTCCGGAAGACGACCCCCGCAACCCGGCCGTCATCGCCGACAACGTGGGCGACAACGTGGGTGACTGCGCCGGCATGGCTGCGGACCTGTTCGAGACCTACGCCGTGACCGTCGTTGCCACGATGGTGCTGGGCGGACTGCTGTTCAAGGGCGCCGACGGCGGCCTGGACCTGAACTACATCGTCTATCCGCTGGTGCTGGGCGCCGTGTCCATCATCGCGTCCATCATCGGCACGTTCTTCGTCAGCGTGAAGGAAGGCGGCAAGATCATGAACGCGCTGTACCGGGGCACCGCCGTCTCGGGAATCATCGCGCTGATCGCCTTCTACCCCGTGACGCAGGCCATGATGGGGGCCTCGGCCAACAACCTGTTCCTCTGCGCCGTCATCGGCCTCGTGCTCACCGCCGCGCTGATCTGGATCACGGAGTACTACACCTCCACCGACTACGCACCGGTGCGCTACGTCGCCGCTGCCTCCCAGACCGGCCATGGCACCAATGTGATCGCCGGCCTGGCGATCTCGATGAAGTCCACCGCGCTGCCGGTGCTTGCCGTGTGCGCCGCCATCTGGGGCTCGTACCAGATCGAAGGCCTGTACGGCATCGCCATCGCGGCGACCGCCATGCTATCCATGACCGGCATGATCGTCGCGCTCGACGCCTACGGCCCGATCACGGACAACGGCGGCGGCATCGCCGAGATGTCCGGGCTGCCCAAGAACGTCCGTACCATCACGGACGCGCTGGACGCCGTGGGTAACACCACCAAGGCCGTCACCAAGGGCTACGCCATCGGCTCCGCCGGCCTGGCCGCACTGGTGCTGTTCGCCGACTACACCCACAACCTGGAAGCCGCGGGCAAGCTCGAGGTCTTCAGCCTGTCCGACCCGGCCGTGATCATCGGCCTGTTCATCGGCGGCCTCGTGCCCTACCTGTTCGGCGCCATGGCGATGGAGGCCGTGGGTCGCGCCGCGGGCTCGGTGGTGGTCGAAGTGCGCCGCCAGTTCAAGGAGATCAAGGGCATCATGGAGGGCACGGCCAAGCCGGACTACTCCAAGGCCGTCGACCTGCTGACGAAGGCGGCGATCAAGGAGATGCTCATCCCGTCGCTGCTGCCGATCCTCGTCCCCGTCGTGATTGGCTTCGGGATGAACTTCCTGATGGGCCCCGGCGCCGGCATCCGCGCGCTGGGCGGCCTGCTGATCGGCACCATCGTCACCGGCCTGTTCGTCGCCATCTCCATGTGCACCGGCGGCGGCGCCTGGGACAACGCCAAGAAGTACATCGAGGAAGGCAACTACGGCGGCAAGGGCTCTGAGACGCACAAGGCCGCCGTCACGGGCGACACCGTCGGCGACCCCTACAAGGACACCGCGGGTCCGGCCATCAACCCGCTGATCAAGATCATCAACATCGTCGCGCTGCTGCTGGTTCCGCTCCTGTAGGAGCGGCTTCAGCCGCGACCCGGGCTATCGGAGTTCACTCCGTCGCCCGCGGCATCCCGGTCGGGATCCCCTCTGGCTACCGTGAGTACACGGTGAGCGCCAGAGGGGACACCCGCCCGTGCTGCCGCTCTGCCTGGGCATAGGACTTTCAAACACCCGCCTTGCTGAAGTCTGCCAGCCCAGAATACCGACCGTCGTCGTGGCCTTGCCCCGCCCCGCCGGCGTGACCGCCGCCCGCCATCGGCGGTGGGGTGCGAAAACCCCGTGATGCCTCATTTCGGCCTCGTGGGTTGCATCCAGGCGGACGGGCCGACCACCGCAAGTTATGTAAAGCGTTCCCGGTCAAACGCTGCCCGGTGCTGGACTGCGACAGGGTCGCGAGGTAACTTCAACAGACTTTGTTCCACCGGTCTCGGGAGGAAAACTCATGGACTCGCCGCTCATGCGTGCACGGCGCAGATCGACGGCGTTGGCAGCCCTGGCCATGTTCGCGTCGGCGGCCAATGCCGCATCCATTCCGGGCCTGTACAACACCGGCGTCCTCGATGACCTGATGCTGGCGGCCGCCGGCACCGCGGATCTCCACTACCTGTTGGTGGTAAGCCCGGATGTGAATTTTCCCGGTCCGAATGCCATCGTCGCGAGCCCGATTGCCGCAGGCTACTGGCAACCGAACAACAGTACCTCCCAGTGGATCGGCCCTGCGCTCATCCAGGGTTATCCCAGCGGGGCCGCCACTCATGCGGCCGGTGCCTACACCTACAGGCTCACTTTCGACCTGACCGGCCTCGACCCTCTCACGGCCAGCATCAGCGGGAAATGGCAGGCTGACAATTCGGGAACCGCCATCCGACTGAATGGGGTGAGCACGGGCAACACAGCGGGCAGCTATACACCGCTCTTTTCGTTTGCGATCTCCAGTGGCTTCGTTTCGGGCCTCAACACGCTGGACTTTGTTGTCAACAATCTCAGCGCAGGCGGCGCCAATCCCACCGGACTTCGCGTGGACTCGCTCGTGGGTACGGCTGCGGCCGTGCCAGCCCCTGCAGCGGGTTGGCTGCTGGGTACCGGCCTGCTGGGCGTCCTCGGCTGGCGGAAACACCGTCGATAAAAACAGGGCCGGTTGAACCGGCCCTGTTTTGCTTCAAGGTCGTGCCGGTCGGCGCTCCTACACGACGGAGAGTGCTGTGTTCGCCTCGCCGAGCCGGTGGGGCCGGTCGATGAAGTTACCCTGGATGAAATCCACCCCGATGGTCCGCAGGGCCTCGAAGTCCGCCTGGGTTTCCACCTGCTCCGCGATCACCCGGAAGCCCAGGATCCGCGACACGGCGGTCACGGCCGTCACCACCTGGTGATTCAGCGTCTCGGGGCGCAGGTCCCGGGTGTAGGTGCCGTCGATCTTCAGGTAGTCGATCGACAGGTCCCGCAGCGTCGTGAACGAACCCAGGCCGCTGCCGAAGTCGTCGAGGCCGAACTGGCAACCGATGCCGTGCAGGACCGCGACGAAGCGGCGGGCCTGGTCGAAGCGCTCCATCACCGCGGTCTCCCCCACTTCGAAGCAGATGCGGTGCGGGGGCACCTGGCTGTGGTCGAGGCACTCCACGACGAAGTCGAGGAAGCCGTCCTCCGCCAGGGCCTGTGCAGACAGGTTGATGCTGCAGCTCCGCTCGTCCGGGAGGCGGATGGCGCCGTTGGCGATCGCGGACAGCGTGGCCTGGACGACCCACCGGTCGATGCTGGCCATGAGCTGGTAGCGCTCCGCCGCCGGGATGAACTGGCGCGGCTGCACCAGCTTGCCGTCCTCGTCGATCATCCGCAGCAGCACCTCGATGGCGGGACCGCGCGTGACCCGGCCGGCCGTGGAGATCACCGGCTGGGCGTGGAGTTCGAAGCGGTTTTCCCGCAGGGACACCTGCAGCTGGCGCAGCCAGTGGATGTCGCCCCGCTGCCGCGCCGACACCTCGTCCCGCGCCGAGTACACGTGGACGCGCCCGCGGCCCTGCTGCTTGGCCACGTAGCACGCCGAATCGGCGGCGCTCAGGAGGTCCTTCAGGGTGCCACTCTCCCGGGAAACTTCGACCAGGCCGATGCTGATGCCGATGGTGAAGATCCGGTCCTGCCACACGAAGCGGTAGTCCCGGATGGCGTTGCACACGTCGTCGGCGATCTGGCGGGCCTTGTCCAGCGGGCAGCGGATCAGCAGCATGCCGAACTCGTCGCCGCCGAGGCGCGCGACGAAGTCCGAGTCGCGGACCTGGTCGCGAATGAGCTTGGCCACTTCCCTGAGCATGTTGTCGCCGGCCAGGTGGCCGCAGGTGTCATTGACGGCCTTGAACCGGTCCAGGTCCATGTAGCAGAGGACCGAATTCACCGAGTCGCCATGGCCGCCTTCCAGCGTCTCCGCCAGGCGCCGCTCGAACTCGGTACGGTTGATCAGCCCCGTCAGCGCGTCGTGGGCGGCCTGGTAGGAGATCCGGCGGGTGAGGCCGCGAATCTCGGTGACGTCGTGCATGATCACCACGGCGCCCGCCACCGTCTCGCCGGCGCCGATGATGGGCGACGCCGTCAGCTCCACGGAGAGCTCACGGTCGCCGTCCTTGGCGATCATCAGCGCCCGGCGGCCGAGCCCGATCTGTCGGCGTTCCGACAGGCAGCGGGCCACGGGGTCGCCCAGGTCCTTGCGGTCGGTCTCGTCCACCAGGGTCATCAGGTCCGTCATGCGCTTGCCGACGGCATTCTCCCGCGTGAAGCCCGTGAGCTTCTCGGCCGCGCCGTTCAGGTAGTCGATGACCCCCTCGGTGTCGGCCGTGATCACGCCCTCGCCGATGGATTCCAGGGTGATCTGGGCCTGCTGCTTGCCCCGGCCCAGGTTGGCCTCGATGCTCTTCCGGTAGCTCACGTCCCTGGCGATCGACAGGATCGCCTTCTGGCCCCGGTAGTCGATCATCGTGCCCGCGGCCTCGACCCAGAGCCCGCCCTCCTCGCCCGAGATCAGCTGGATCTCGTAGCGGTCGGGAACGGGCTCGCCGGCCAGCCGGCCGGCGATGTTCTTGCGGGTCATGGCCCGGTACGCAGGACGGACCAGGTCGGTCACCGGGCGGCCCGTCAGCTGCTCGGGCGTCAGGCCCATGAGGGAGCCCGCGGCGTTGTTGGCGAAGATCACCCGGTCACGGTGCACCAGGACCACCTCCGGCATGGTGTTGGCGAGGTCCTGGAACAGGGCCTCCCGCTGCCGCATCTGCCGGTCCTTGGTGCTCAGCGCGTCGAAGAGGCGATTGACGTTGTCACCGAGCTGGCCGATTTCGGTGACATCGCTGGCCGGGAGCGCGACGCGCTTGCCAAAGGCCGCGGCCTCGGCCGCCTCGAGAATTTCCCGGTTGAGTGCTGCCACGCCGCGGACATAATCGCCCCGGGTGCGCCACAGGTAGATGCAGGTTCCGACGAGCCCGAGGCAGGCCGCCGCGAGGGCCAGTATCAACCACGTCTCGGTCATTCAGGTTTTGCTATGGAGGAGTCAGCCGGGCACTGCTCCTCTCGGAATTCTGCGCTGAAAAATCTGGCGCCGGCCGGCCTCGCGGACGCTTTGAAGCATAGCCGAAGGCCACAGGGGGGGCTGCGGCAGTTCACCATAATCCCCCGTCCACGGCTTTGGGCCATAATCTTGTCTGACCCCGGCAATCTCCTTACCCTAAGCGGCCCCCAATGAGCATGAATGTCGAAGACGCCCGCACCCAGATGGTGAACCAGCAGGTGCGGGCCTGGGATGTGCTGGACCCGGCCGTGCTGGCGGTCCTCGCCCAGGTCCCCCGGGAACAGTTCGTGCCGCCGCGCTACCGCACCCTGGCGTTCGCCGACACGGAGATTCCACTGGGCGGCGGCCAGCTCATGATGACCCCCCAGGTCGAGGGACGCCTGCTCCAGGCCCTGGCCATCCAGGGCACGGACCGGGTCCTGGAAGTGGGCACCGGCAGCGGCTTCCTGACAGCCTGCCTTGCCCGGCTGGCAAGCCGGGTGACCAGCCTCGAGCTACTGCCGGAGCTGGCCGACGCAGCCCGGCGGAATCTCCGGACGGTGGCTACGTGGAATGCCGAGGTCCGCACCGAGGATGTTTTCCAGTATCGTCCCGCCGAGCCTTGGGACGTGATCGCCGTGACGGGTTCCCTGCCGCAGGCCGACGAGCGCTTCCGGCACTGGCTGGCGGACGGCGGCCGGCTCTTCGTCGTCGTGGGCGAAGACCCGCTGATGCGGGCGCGCCTCGTGACACGCCAGGGCCCGGAACAGTGGGCCTCGACCACGCTTTTCGAAACATCGCTGCCGGCCCTGCTGAACGCAGCGCCGCCATCGAAGTTCAGATTCTGAATTCCTCGGAAGGGATGTCATGAGACACGGATTTAAGCTGTTACCCGTCGCCACATTCGCGGCCACGCTGCTGGCCTCCGGCCTGGCGTCCGCAGACACCCTGCTGCAGATCTACGAGAAGGCGGTGCGCAGCGATCCGCTGGTGCGGGAAGCCGAGGCGAACAAGCTGGCCACCCAGGAGGGCAAGCCCATTGCACGGGGCAGCCTGCTGCCGCAGGTCAACGGACGCTACAACATCAATGAAACTTCGGCCGACGGCTCGACCGTGACAACCCTGGGCAATGCCCCACCTGTGCCGCGCCTCATCGATTCCCGGGATTACGACGCCAATTTCTGGTCCCTGGAACTGCGCCAGTCCGTGTTCCGCTGGGACCAGTGGGTCCGGCTGTCCCAGGCCGGCAAGCAGTCGGCCCAGGCGGACGTGGACTATGAAGCCGCCCAGCAGGACCTCGCCGTACGCACCGCTGAGGCCTACTTCAACGTCCTGGCGGCGGAAGACACCCTTGCGTCGGAGCAGGCCGCGAAGGACGCCATCGGCCGCCAGCTTGAGCAGGCCCAGAAGCGCTTCGAGGTGGGCCTGATCGCCATCACCGACGTGCAGGAGGCCCAGGCCGCCTACGACCAGGCGCTGGCCGCGGAGATCCTGGCCAAGCGGGCCCTCGCCAACCAGCAGGAAGTCCTGCGCACGATCATCGACGAGACGCCCCCGGCGCTCGCCAAGCCCGCGGAGGAACTACCCCTGCGCAGCCCCGACCCGGCCGACGCAAATCAGTGGGTGGACCTGGCCATGCAGCAGAACCGCAGCCTCATCTCCAGCCAGATCGGCTCGGAGATTGCCAAGGACGACGTGAGCATCGCCCGCACCGGCCACTTCCCGACGGTCGATTTTGTCGCCACGCGCAACAACACCGATAACACGGGCTTCTCGCGTTCCCCCTGTATCAATAATCCCGCCACCCCATACTCGCCGGCGGTCAACACGTGCTTCGAGGATAGCAATCCGATTCCCGACGGCACGCTCCTGCGCTACGGCACCGGCACCGACCTCGAGAACGACTCCCTATCCCTGCAGTTCGCCCTGCCGATCTTTGCCGGCGGCAGCACCTCGGCCCGCGTCCAGCAGGCCGTCTACCAGCACCGGGCCGCCCGCGAGCGCCTGGAGCGGACCGCGCGGGAGACCGAACGCCAGACCCGGGACGCCTACCTGGGCGTCATCTCGGGAATCTCGCGGGTCCAGGCGTTGAAACAGGCCTTCGAGTCGGCAAAGACCGCCTTGAAGGCCACCGAGGCCGGCTACGAGGTGGGCACCCGCACGACCGTCGACGTGCTGGATGCCCGGCGCACGGTGTTCACGGCCGAGACCAACTACCTCCGCAGCCGCTACGACTACCTGATCAACGGGCTGCGACTGAAGCAGGCGGCGGGTACGCTCACGGTGGAGGACATTGCCGCCATCGACGCGATGCTGAGCGGGACGGCCACCGAGGCGGAGTTGCCCGGCAAGCCGGTGCCGGCCACGAACTAGCCGGCCGGCCCGCGCCTTAACCGATCAGCGGGTCGATCAGCGCCAGGAGCCGGTCCAGGGCGCCGCGGTTCGCCAGGATGGCCTGGCTGCCGGCCGAGCCGCGCTTCCTCCGCTCCGCCTCGTCGCCCAGCAGCCAGCTCACCTCGGCTGCCAGGCCGGCCCAGTCCGGCACCACGAGGGCGGCCCCGCAGTCCACCAGCAGCTCGGCGATGTCCGCCGCATTCTCGTTGTGGGGCCCGGTGACCACCGGTACGCCCAGCGCCACCGGCTCCAGCAGGTTGTGGCCGCCGATGCGCACCAGGCTGCCGCCGACGAAGGCCACGTCCGCCGCGGCGTAGAAGGTGGTCAGCTCGCCCATGGTGTCACCGAGAAGGACACGGGTACCCGGCGCGGCAACGGCGCCGCTGCTGCGGGTGACACAGGCAATGCCCCGGCTGTCGAGCAGGGCGGCCACCTGGGGAAACCGCTCCGGATGCCGGGGCACCAGCACGAGCAGTGCGTCCGGGTGGTGCTCCAGGATCCGGGCATGGGCATCGAGGACGGCAGCCTCCTCACCGTCGTGGGTGCTCGCGGCCACCCAGACGGGCCGGTCCTGGAACTGCCGCCGGCGCAGCTCCCGTCCGCGGCTGGCAATTTCCGGCGGCAGCTCGAAATCGAACTTGATGTTGCCGGTGACGTGGGTGCGGGCCGGATTCGCCCCCAGGGATCGAAAGCGCCCGGCGTCCGCGGGCGTCTGCGCCGCGATCACGATGCCGTTGGACAGCGTGTCGCGGAAGAGCGGAATCAACCGCCGGTAGCGCCGGACCGACCTCAGCGATACCCGGGCGCTGGCGAGTACCAGCGGCACCTGGCGCTGCCCGCACTCGTGGTACAGGTTCGGCCACAGCTCCGTTTCCATGATGATCGCGAGCATGGGCCGCGCCCAGTCGAAGAACCGGCGCACGGCGCCGGCCAGGTCGTAGGGCACGTAGCTGTGGACCACCGAGTCGCCGAAGAGCGCGCGCACGCGCTCGGAGCCCGTCGGGGTCATGGTGGTGATCACCAGCGGCACGTCCGGGTGACGCTTGAGGAGCGCCCGCACCAGCGGCGCCGCCGCCTGTACCTCACCGACCGACACGGCATGGACCCAGATCGACGTGCGGGAGAGCCGCGGCATGCCGAACCCGAAGCGCTCGCCGATGCGCCGGCGGTAGCCGGGCACGCTGAAGCCGCGCCACACCAGGTGCAGCAGCAGCAGCGGCACCGCCAGATAGGTCAGGAGGACGTAGGCGACCCGCAGGGGCACGGGCCGGGTTACTTCGGTGGGAGCCGCTGGAGGGCCTCGACGACGGCCGACGTGGAGCGGCCCTCCCGGAAACTCAAGACTTCGACGGTTCCGCCGTTCTCCAGGACCTGGCGGGCGCCGGCGATGTTCTCCGGACGGTAGTCCCCGCCCTTCACCAGCACGTCCGGCAGGATTTCCGCGACCAGCGCTTCCGGCGTGTCCTCGCTGAAGGGCACCACCCAGTCCACGGCCGCGAGGCCCGCCAGGACGGCCATGCGGTCGGCCAGGGGATTGATGGGCCGGCCGGCGCCCTTGAGGCGGGTGACCGACGCATCGTCATTCACCGCCACCAGCAGGCGATCGCCCCGCTGCTTGGCCTCTTCCAGATAGGCCACGTGGCCGGCGTGCAGGATGTCGAAGCAGCCGTTGGTCATCACCAGGCGCTCGCCGCGGCCCCGGGCCTCAGCCGCCACCTGCCGGGCCTCGGATCGCTGGAGCAGGCCACGCCCGCCCTGGCCGTGCTCGTGGAGCGCCAGCCGCAGTTCGGACGGCGTCACGCTGGCCACGCCGATCTTGCCGACCACGAGGCCCGCCGCCAGGTTGGCGAGGCCGGCGGCGTCCTGGAACGTCAGGCCGGCGCCGAGGCCGGCCGCCAGCGTGGCGATGACGGTGTCGCCGGCGCCCGTGACATCGAACACCTGGCGGGCACGGGCCGGCAGGAAGACCGGTTCACCCTCGGCGCTGATGACTGCCATGCCCCGCTCGCCGAGCGTGACCACGAGGGCCTTAAGGTCCAGCGCCTCCCGCAGGGCCTCGCCCTGGTCGGCAATCTCCGTCTGGCTGCGTGCCGTGCCGACCACGGCCTCGAACTCGGCCTGGTTCGGGGTCAGCACCGTGGCGCCCCGGTAGCGGGCGAAGTCGGTGCCCTTCGGATCCACCAGCACCGGAATGCCCCGCCGGCGGCAGACGCCGATCAGCGCCTCGACCTGGCTCAGCGTGCCCTTGGCGTAGTCGGACAGGATGCAGACGGACGCCTGGGGCAACAGCCGCTCCAGGGCGCCCGCCATGGGCTGTGCGTCGTCAGAGGAAAAGGCCTCTTCCGTGTCGAGGCGGATGAGCTGCTGGTTGCGGCTGAGGACCCGTAGTTTCGTGATGGTCGGACGGGCGGCAGACTCGACGAAGTCGACCGCAATGCCGTGCTTCCGCAGCAGTCCGCCCAGTGTCGCCGCGTTGCCGTCGCGGCCGACGATGCCGGTCAGCGACGTCCGCGCGCCCAGGCTGGCCAGGTTGATCGCCACGTTGGCCGCGCCGCCGGCCCGGGACTCGGAGCCCGTGACCCGCACGACGGGAACGGGAGCCTCCGGGGAGATGCGCGACGTCGGGCCGAACCAGTACTCGTCCAGCATCACGTCGCCGGCGACCAGCACCCCGACGCGGCTGAAATCGGGAACGCTCTGGGTCAAGTCTGAGTGCCTGGCCGCACTTGGCCTGGCCGTACTTCGCCTAACCGCACTTTGAATCCCCGCAGGCGAGGCAGGTCATGCAGCCGTCCATGTAGACCACGGCCGCAGCGCTGCACGCGCCGCACATCTGGGCGCCCGCCGGGTACTCGCTGCGGGCAAAGGCGTCCTGCTGGCGCTGCTGGTCCTCGAACTCCCGGCGCTTCTGCTCGACGAGCTTGCGCTTGTGCTCGTCCAGGTTGTCGGGAGGCAGCAGGCCGATGAAGCGCAGGTGCTTCTCCACGATGTGGCCGAGCTCGGCGATGATCGAAGGCATGAACTTGCCGCCGGGCTGCCAGTAGCCGCCGCGGGGATCGAAGACGGCCTTGAGCTCGTCCACCATGAAGGCCACGTCGCCGCCCTTGCGGAACACCGCGGACATCAGCCGCGTGAGGGCCACGATCCACTGGTAGTGGTCCAGGTTCTTCGAGTTGATGAAGATCTCGAATGGCCGGCGCTGCTCGTGCTCGGTGCCCGGGTTAAGGATGACGTCATTGATGGTGACGTACATCGCGTGATCGGAAACCGGGGTCTTCACCTTGTAGGTCGAGCCCTGGAGCATTTCCGGGCGCTCGAGCTTCTCGTGCATCCGGACCACGTTGCCTTCGACCGCCAGGCGCTTGGCCGCTGCGGCGTCCGCCTTCGGGCCCGCCTTGCCCTTCTGGGCAGCTGACTTGTCGTCGGCGGACTCGACCCGGTAGCCAACGATTTTCTTGTCGATCTTGATCTTTGCCATGGCACTCTTTCCCGTAGATGGTGGGCCTCAAAACTTGCCGTAGTAGCCTTCCTTGAGCGCGTCGAAGAGGTTGGCGGCAGTGTGCATCTCGCCGTCGTACTCGACCTCCTCGTCGCCACGCACCGTGACTTCGGTGCCATCGTCCAGGACGAAGGTGTACTTCGTGTTCTGCAGGTCCTTTTCCTTGACTAGCACGCCCTGGAATGCCTCGGGATTGAAGCGGAAGGTGGTGCAGCCCTTCAGTCCCATGTCGTAGGCGTACATGTAGATGTCCTTGAACTCCTCGTAGTTGAAGTCCGTCGGGACGTTGGCCGTCTTGGAAATGGAGGAGTCCACCCAGCGCTGGGAGGCGGCCTGGATATCCACGTGCTCCTTCGGCTTGATGTCCTCGGCAGTCACGAAGTAGTCCGGCAGCTGTTCGTCGCCTTTACCATCACCTTTTCCATCGCCTTTTCCATCACCGGGGGCCGCAGAGGCATTCACCAGTTGCCGGTAGGCCAGCAGCTCGAAGGACAGGACCTCGACCTTTTCCTTCGACTTCTTGCCCTCCCGGATCACATTCCGGAAGTACTGGTGGGCAAAGCTGGGCTCGATGCCATTGCTGGCATTGTTGGCAAGTGACAGCGAAATGGTGCCGGTCGGGGCGATCGAGCTGTGATGGGTGAAGCGGGCGCCGACGCGCTCCAGGTCCTTCACCAGCTCCGGCGCCACCTCGGCGACCCGCTGCATGTAGCGGCTGTAGCGGGCGTGCAGGACGCGGCCTGGAATCCGGTCACCGGCCTTGAAGCCGTCCCGGCCCATCTCGGGGCGCTTGCGCAGCATCTCCGGGGTGACGGTGAACTCCTCCAGGAGGATGGGGGCGGGCCCCTTCTCGCGGGCCAGGTCCAGCGCCGTTTCCCAGCCGGCCAGCGCCATCTCGCGGGACACGTCCTCGGTGAACTTCACGGAGTCCTTCGAGCCGTAGCGCATCCGGAGCATGGTGAGCGTCGAGCCCAGGCCGAGGAAACCCATGCCGTGGCGGCGCTTGCGCAGGATCTCGTCCCGCTGCCGCTGCAGTGGCAGGCCGTTGACCTCGACCACGTTGTCCAGCATCCGGGTGAAGACCTTGACGACCCGGTGGAACTCGTCCCAGTCGAAGCGCGCGGTGTCGGCGAAGGGCTCCAGCACGAACTTGGTCAGGTTGATCGAGCCCAGCAGGCAGGAGCCGTAGGGCGGCAGCGGCTGCTCGCCGCAGGGATTGGTGGCCCGGATGGTCTCGTCGAACCAGTTGTTGTTCATCTCGTTGACCCGGTCGACGAGCACGAAGCCGGGCTCGGCGAAGTCGTAGGTCGACGCCATGATCATGTCCCACAGGCGGCGGGCCGGCAGCTTCTTGTAGATGCGGCAGGCCACCTGGCCCTTGTCGTTGGCGACGTAGCCGTTGGTAGTGGGCCAGTCGCGCCAGAGCACCTGGTCCCGGTCATCCAGGTCCAGGCCCAGCTGCTCGACCTCGCGGGCATCCAGGGGAAAGGCCAGCGCCCAGTCCCGGTTGAGCTTGACGGACTGCATGAACTCGTCGGTCACGAGCAGGGACAGATTGAACTGCCGGAGCCGCCCGTCCTCCCGCTTGGCCCGGATGAAATCGAGCACGTCGGGATGACCTACGTCGAAGGTGCCCATCTGGGCGCCACGCCGGCCGCCGGCCGACGACACCGTGAAGCACATCTTGTCGTAGATATCCATGAAGGACATGGGACCGGACGTGTGGGCCCCGGCGCCGGACACGTAGGCGCCCTTGGGCCGGAGCGTCGAGAATTCGTAGCCGATGCCGCAGCCGGCCTTCAGCGTGAGGCCGGCCTCGTGGACCTTGGTCAGGATGTCCTGCATCGAATCGCCGATGGTGCCGGACACGGTGCAGTTGATGGTGGAGGTGGCGGGCTTGTGTTCCCGGGCGCCCGCATTGGAAATGATCCGGCCGGCCGGAATGGCACCGCGCCGAAGGGCCCACAGGAACTGCTCGAACCATCGCTCCCGGTCACCTTCGGCTTCCACGTCCGCGAGGGCCCGGGCGACACGCTGGTAGGTGTCGTCCATGGTCTCGTCGATCACGTCCCCCGACTTCGACTTCAACCGGTACTTCTTGTCCCAGATGTCGATCGAGGCTTCCTGGAAGCCGATGGTCACTGCCCGGGTGTTTTCCAACTGCACTGCTGATTTCATGATGGACCCTGCCCCCTGCGCCAGTCCCTGATACCGGTACTTTCGACCGGTCTTACCGAATACTTGTCCACGGCCCCCGGCGGGCCTTCGCCCCTGGCGGAACCGGCCGCCCGGCCCCGCCAGCCGTCCCCCGTTATGGGCCCGGTCCTCTGGCCCGTCTCTGGCCCGTCTCTGGCCCGACTCTGGCCCCGTTGCCACCCCGGGTGTCCGCCACTTCCGGGAGTCGTCCCGTCGGGAGGCGGCAGTTGTGAGGGGGAACGGGTCCGATATTTTGACGAAAACGCCAGCACAAGATGTTGTGCCGGCGCTGGTCGTACATTAGGCATCGTGCCGGATCGTGTCAAGAAATTTGTAGCCCCAGAAGGCGGGACTCTTTTCCTTGTAAATCATGTATTTGCTTAAATCATAACCAACCGCGTCAAGCTGCTTTAGCCGGCCCCCGTCCCGCCGGTCCGGGAGGCTGCGGCACCACAAGATCTTGGGTTTGGCCGTCCCCAGCCCCTGCACCGGTTTTCCACAGGTTCTGCGCCCGGGCGGAGCGCCTTGCAGCGCGGGGAAACCCGCTATGATTCCGCGCTCTCATCCCTCTCTCCGGAAGGTTTTCGCGCATGACAGGAGTCACCGCACGGGCGGCAGTTGGTCTCGTCCTGGCCGCCGCCGTCGCCTCCACGACCTTGAGCAGCCCGGCCCGCGCCCAGGTCCCGGCCAGGATCGGAGGGCAGGACTTCCCCTCCCTGGCGCCGCTCGTCAAGCAGGTGGAGCCCGCGGTGGTGAGCATTGCCACCAAGGGCACGGTGAGCGCCCCCACCAACCCGCTGATGGAGGACCCCTTCTTCCGCCGTTTCTTCGGCTTTCCGGACCAGCAGCAGCAGCGCCGGCGCCAGGTGCAGAGCGCGGGCTCCGGCGTCATCGTGGACTCGGCGAAGGGCTACATCCTGACCAACCACCACGTCGTCGAGAACGCGGAGGAGATCGAGGTCTTCCTGACGGACAACCGCAGCCTCAAGGCCAAGGTGGTGGGTTCGGACCCCGGCACTGACATCGCCGTGCTGCAGGTCGAGAACGGCAAGAACCTCGTCCAGATGAAGCTCGGCAATTCCGACCAGGTGCAGGTCGGTGACTTCGTGCTGGCCATCGGCAATCCCTTCGGCCTGCAGCACACCGTGACCTCCGGCATCGTCAGTGCCCTCGGCCGCAGTGGCATCAATCCCGACGGCTACGAGGACTTCATCCAGACCGACGCGTCGATCAACCCGGGCAATTCGGGTGGTGCCCTCGTCAACCTCAAGGGCGAGCTGGTCGGGATCAACTCCGCCATCTTCAGCAACAGCGGCGGCAACATCGGCATCGGCTTCGCGATTCCCGTGAACATCGCGAAATCCATCATGAACCAGATCCTCCAGTTCGGTGAAGTGAAGCGGGGACTGCTGGGCGTGAGCATCTCGGACTTCAATGCGGACAGCGCGAAGGCCTACGGCGTAGAGGGCACGGCCGAGGGGGCGCTGGTGCAGGAGGTCGTGGACGGCTCCGCCGCGGAAAAGGCGGGCATCGAGGTGGGCGACGTCATCGTCTCGGTGGACGGGCAGCGGATCAAGTCCGCCTCCGACCTGCGAAACACGGTCGGCCTGAAGCGCAGCGGCGACAGCGTGCGCGTGGAAGTCGTGCGGGACGGCAAGCGGCGCCAGTTCACCGCCCTCCTCAGCGAGGTCAGCAGCACCGCGCGTATCAGCGGCGACGACATCCACCCGGGACTGGCCGGCGCGGAACTGGCCAACCACGAGGGCAAGGCGGACCAGTTCGCGGGCCCGGGGGTGCGCATCGAGTCCGTCGAGCCGGACAGCCCGGCGGCACTGGCGGGGATCCTTGCTAACGACATCATCGTGTCAGTGAACCGGATACGCGTGCGGAACGTGCGGGAGCTGCAGCAGGCTGCGGGCCAGCAGAGCCTGCTCATCCTCAGCGTCCGGCGCGGCAACCGGAACCTGCTGTTGCAGATTCGTTGAGCACGCGCGAGGGACGGTGCCGGTAACGCCGACGATGTCGTCCTGCTGCGTGACCGGCGGCAGCGGATTCGTGGGCTCGCGCCTCGTGGCCCGCCTCGCGAACACAGGGCACGCGGTCACCGTGCCCACCCGGGATCCCGAGCGCTGCCGGCACCTCCGGCTGCTGCCGACGGTCCGCGTGGTCCGGGCGGATGTCCACGCGCCCGGCGTGCTGGAGGGACTGCTCCGTGGCGCCGACGCCGTCATCAACCTGGTCGGCATCCTCAATGAACCCGGCCGGAACGGGTCGGGCTTCCGCCGGGCCCACGTGGATCTCACCCGCCGGCTCATCGAGGCCTGCGAAAGCGCCGGCGCAGGCCGTCTCGTCCAGATCAGCGCCGTGAATGCGGCTAGCCCGGACGCAGCGGACACGGTGACCAGCCATTACCTGCGCTCGAAGGGCGAGGCGGAGTCGTTGGTCCGGGCCTCGGGCCTGCGCTGGACGATCCTGCAACCTTCCGTGATCTACGGCCCGGGCGACTCGTTCCTGAACCGCTTTGCCGGCCTGCTGCGGGCCATTCCACTGGCGTTGCCCCTCGCCATGCCGGAAGCGCGCTTCTCGCCCGTGCACGTCGCCGACGTGGTGGCGGCGATTGCCCGGACGGTCGACGATCCAGCCACCACGGGCCGCACCTACCCACTCTGCGGGCCTGGCACCTTTACCCTGCGGGAGCTGGTCCGGATGGTGGCTGACACGCTGGGGCTGCGGCGCGCGATCATCGGACTGCCGCGGCCGGTGTCCCGCCTGCAGGCGGCCATCATGGACTTCGTGCCGGGCAAGCCCTTCTCGACGGACAACTACCGGTCGCTGCTGACGGATAGCGTGGGCAGCACCGACGGGCTGCGTCAGCTGGGCATCCAGCCCCGCGCCCTGGCGCCAAACCTGGCCGGAGCGCTCGCCGGGGCGGGCCTGACCGGCATCATGGACAGCTACCGCCGGCAGGCACGGCGCTGACGGCGGCCGCGCGCCCACGGCCGAGTTCCTCCAGCGTCCGCTCCCGTTCCTCCGCATCGAGTGCCCCCAGCGCCTCGACGCCGGAGTAGAAGCGCGCCAGATCGCCACCCTCCCGCGCCAGCAGTGCGGCAAACGCCGGCACCCGCTCCTCGTAGGACGACAGGGCCGCCAGGCGCGCGTTGTTGAGGCCGGGTGCGAACCAGCCGTCGAACCAGGGCGGCGAGTCCCAGCCTGCCCGGAGACCTTCGTAGGCGGCCCGCGCCGCGTCGAACGCCGCAGACCGCTGCCGACGCCGCTCATCGACCGGGGCGTCGGCGGCGTAGACGACCGCCAGCGTTTCCCGCAGGTCCCCGAGGATGCCGAGCGCCGCTGCCCGGCGGGCCTGGCGACGGTGGAAATGGCAGAGGCCCGCGAGGTCGTTGCGGGCCGCGAGCCAGCGGCGGGTACCTTCCTCCTCGACGAGCGTCGCGAAGCCTTCGTTGAACAGCGTGTCGCCCGGCACGTAAATGCGCTGGTGGGCCAGTTCGTGGAACAGGAGCCCCGCCAGCGCGGACTCGTCGTCGCCGAGCATCGTGTTCAGGACCGGATCGTCGAACCAGCCCAGCGTCGAATAGGCCGACACGCCGCCAACGAACACGTCGTCGCCGCGGGCGGCCTGCGCCGCGGCCGACTCCCGGGCGCGAGACTCGCTGAACCAGCCCTGGTAGGTCGTGCAACCGGCGACCGGGTAGCACCACTCGTGGGGCTCTAGCGAGAACTCCGGGGCGGCAAACACGTTCCAGACCACATACGGGCGCTTGAGGTCCACGTAGTGGCGATAGCTCGCCGAGGCGGGCAAGCCGAGCTCCACACGGGCGAACACGAGGGCGGAGTCCACCACCAGGAGTTGCTGGCGCAGGGCGGCCGGCGTGGCCGGGTCGGCCAGCACCTTCTCCAGTGGCTCCCGGGCGCGCATCACGGCTGCCTGACCAGCAGCGGCCTGCAGGTAGTAGCCGGCACAGCCCGCGAGCAGGGCCACGGTCAGCAGCGCCAGCACGACGGCGCGCACCAGCGTGGCAGGCATCGGCGGTGAAGCGGTTCCGGTCACGGCCTCGCGAGGATAGCGGCTACAATTCCCGCATGCAGATCTACCTCGTGGGCGGCGCCGTTCGCGACCAGCTGCTCGGCCTGCCCGTGCGGGAACGGGACTGGGTCGTGGTCGGTGCCACGCCCGGCGAGCTCGAGAAGCTCGGCTACCGGCGCGTCGGCCGGGATTTCCCCGTCTACCTGCATCCCGATACCAGCGAGGAGTACGCGCTCGCGCGCACGGAAAGGAAGACCGGCCCCGGGTACCGGGGCTTCGAGGTGCATGCCGATCCGGCCGTCACGCTGGACGAGGACCTGCAGCGGCGCGACCTGACCATCAACGCCATGGCCCTGACGGATGCGGGGCTGATCATCGATCCGGCGGGCGGGCGGGCACACCTGGAAGCACGCCTGCTGCACCACGTCTCTGACGCCTTCCGGGAAGATCCGGTCCGGATCCTGCGCGTCGCCCGCTTTGCCGCCCGGCTGCACGACCTCGGCTTCCGCGTGGCGCCGGCGACACTCGATCTCATGCGCTCGATGGTCCAGGCCGGCGAAGTCGCGGCGCTCGTGCCCGAGCGGGTCTGGCAGGAAACGGCGTCTGCCCTCGCGGAGCCAAGGCCCGACGTCTACCTGCAGGTGCTGCGCGACTGTGGCGCGCTCGCCGTGATCTTTCCCGAAGTGGACGCGCTCTTCGGCGTGCCGCAGCCGGCGGAATGGCACCCGGAAATCGACACGGGCGTGCACGTGGGCCTTGCCCTGTTCCAGGCGGCGCGGTCGCACTTCAGCACCGAGGTGCGCTTTGCCGTGCTCGTGCACGATCTTGGCAAGGCCACTACCCCGCGGGCGGAACTGCCGCGCCACGTGGGCCACGAGGAACGCAGTGTCGAACTGGTCCAGGCCCTGTGCCAGCGCCTGGCGATCCCCAACCGCTTCCGGGACCTCGCGGTCGCCGTCGCACGCGGTCACGGACTGTGCCATCGCGCCCTCGAGCTGCGGCCGGTGACGCTGCTGAAGCTTCTCGAGAGCCTCGATGCCTTCCGGCGCGGGGAACGGGTGACGGAATTCCTCGACGCCTGCGAAGCGGATGCCCGGGGACGCACCGGCCTGGAGGACCAGCCCTACCCGCAGCGGGACCTGGTGCTGGCGGCCTGGCGCGCGGCGCTTGCCGTGGACGCGCGGGCCGTCGCCGGTCCGGGCGGGCCGGGTGAAGGACTGGTCGGCGAGAAGCTCGGGGAGGCCATCCGGAACGCCCGGCTCGCCGCCGTGACCGGGGCCCGCGAAGCATTCGGGGTCGGGCGGGGCGGCTAGAGGCGGCCCCGGAGATCCCGCACCGTCAGCGGGAAATCCGGCGAGAAGCCGCGCGTGAGTGCGAGCACCTTGAAGCGCTCGCCCATTTCCCCGGGCAGGAGCAGGCGCTGGACCTCCTGCACGTCACGCAGGTGGCCGGCGCCCGCCGCGTCTCCGCCAGCCTTCAGGTCATCGAGGACACTCGACGCCAGCAGCACGTGTGCCTGGGTGGCGTAGGCCGCCACGTCGAAGCCGCAATCCGCGGCAGTCTGCGCGGCGGCCGAGAAGTCGACCCAGGCGGTCAGGTCCTGGAGCCCCGGCAGGAAGAACGGATCGCCATGCTGTCGGTGCCGGTAGTGGCAGACCAGCGTCCCGTCGCGGCGCCCGGCATGGTAGATCTCGCGGCGTGTCCCGCCGTAGTCGATGAAGAGTGCCAGCCCCCGGCCGATGGACGCCAGCAGGGCATCGAGCCAGCCTGCGTGCCGCAGCCCGATCTCGCTCGTGTAACCCGCTGAGAACTGCTCGCCAAGCTCAGACTGCAGGTTCCCGATCGCCGCCGCGAGCGGCGGCGGGGCCGGCCGCGAGTCCCAGCCGAGACGCCCGTCCAGGACCCGGACGCCGAGCTGTTCCGGCCGGCCCGCGCCAATGCGAAAGCGCTCGACGGGCAGCGCGTCCAGCACTTCGTTGGCCAGCACGACGCCCTGCAGCGGCGCCGCCGGCAAGGCATCGAGCCATGTCACCCGCGGCAGCAACTGCGGGACCCGTGCTTCGATGGCCCGCCGTTGCCGGTCCCGCAGGTCCCCGCTGACGTCGAGCAGCAGGTACTCGTCGGGCGGCGCGTCGCGGAGGGCGAACAGGAGTTCCGCGGCGAGCGCGCCGGACCCGCCACCGACTTCGAGGATCACGCCGCCGCCGAGCTGGCGAAGCGCGGCACGGGTGAGGCGCGCCAGGCAGCGGGCGAAGACGGCGCCGAGTTCAGGCGCCGTAACGAAGTCGCCCGCGGCGCCGAATTTCTGCGCGCCGGCGCTGTAGTAGCCGAGGCCGGGCGCGTACAGGACCGTGTCCATGTACTCCGCGAAACCGAGGAAGCCGCCGCTCGCGGCGATCCGCGCCGCCACCATCGCCCGGACCCTGTCACTGTGCTCCCGCGCCCCGGCCCCGGGCGGCGGCAGATCGGATCCGGTTTGCATCGTGGTGTTATCTTAGCGGCTGTTTCTCCAGCGCCTGCCATCAGCGTCGGCAGAAGGCCAATTGCATGACGAACGCATCTCCCCTGGCGGGCAAGTGGGCCCTGGTCACCGGCGCGGGCCGGCGGGTGGGTGCGGCCATCGCCCGCGCGCTGCACGGCCAGGGCGCCGGCGTCGCGATCCACTACCGGGGCTCCGCCGCCGACGCCACGGAACTCGCCCGCGAGCTGAACAGCGTCCGGCCCGGCTCGGCGCTGGCCATCCAGGCCGACCTCCACGACACCGGCAAGCTCGGCAACCTCGTCGAGGCCGTCGTCCGCCATGGCGGGCGGCTCGACGTGCTGGTGAACAACGCGTCCAGCTTCTACCCGACACCGCTCGCCGGGATCACCGAAGCGCAGTGGTCGGACCTGCTGGGCACCAATCTCAAGGCGCCGCTGTTCCTGGCCCAGGCCGCCCTGCCCCACCTGAAGGCGACGAAGGGCGTGATCGTCAACATCGTTGACATCCACGCCGTTCGCCCGTTGAAGGACCACACCATGTACGGGGCAGCGAAGGCCGGGCTCGCGTTCCTCACCCGCGCGCTGGCCAGAGACCTGGCGCCCGACATCCGCGTCAACGGCGTCGCGCCGGGCGCGATCCTGTGGCCCGAAGGCGGCGTTTCCGACCAGATGCGCGACGTGGTGCTGAAGCAGATACCGCTGAAGCGCGTCGGCGAGCCGGCGGACATCGCGGGGTGCGTGCTCTACCTGGTGCGGGACGCCCACTACGTCACGGGGCAGATCGTCGCCGTGGACGGCGGCCGGAGCGTAGGCTGGTAAGTTGCGACGCGCCCGCCCGGGACGCTAGGGCGCCAGGTCGCCGACGCGTTCCAGCGGGTGGCGGGCCTGATCAAAACCGGACCACAGTTCCGCCATCGTCTGGCCCGTCACGGGATGCCGCAGCTCGGGCGCCAGTTCTGCCAGGGGTCCCAGCACGAACCCGTATTTCAGGATGTCCTCGCGGGGCACCCGAATCCCTTGCCCGGTCATGACGGCATCGCCATACAGCAGGAGGTCCAGGTCCAGCGTCCGTGGCGCAAAGCGCTCGGTGCCGCGCACCCTTCCGGCCAGAACATGCAGCCGCTCGAGCTCCGCGGCGATCGCCAGGGGCGGCTCCGCCGTGCGGAAGCGCAGAACCAGATTTAGGAAATCGTCGCCGGAAAAGCCCACGGCCGGATTGCGATAGACGCTGGAGATGCCGAGCGGGCCGAAGCGCCGTGCCAGTTCCCGGCACGCGAGGCGCAGGTTCTCCCCGGCAGCGACATTGCTTCCCGCGCTGATGTAGACATCCACGGCCTCGGGCGGAACTGCCGCCATCAGGTTCTGGAGCCGCGCTCGATGGCCACGCCCACGTCCTTCGAGCCACGGATCGCCCAGGGCTTGTGCACGGCGACCCGCACCCAGGGCACGCCGAACTCGGCGAGGATGATGGCCGCGATCTGCTCGGCCATGGTCTCGATGAGGTTGAAGCGCGAGTCCGCGACGAACGCCTTGATACGGCGGGTCACGGCCTTGTAGTCGAGCGTGTCGCCGATCTGGTCGCTGCCGGCCGCGCGCCGGATGTCGGTCGCCATGTCGAGATCGATGCTGACCACCTGGGGCAGGCGCCGCTCCCATTCCCAGATGCCGACGATGGTGCGAATGCGGAGGTCCCGCAGAAAAATGGTGTCCATTCAGGGTCCCGTCAGATCTTCCAGCGGCCAGCGGGGCCGCGCCTCCACCCGCACGCTCGAGTAGGCGTACGGCGCCAGCTCCAGCCGGCGGCAGCCGGTGTACGCGATCATGGCGCCGTTGTCGGTGCAGAATTCCGTGCGGGGATAATAGACAGTGCCCCCGATGCGTGACAGCTCGGCGCGCAGCTGCTCCCGGAGCGCCCGGTTGGCGCCGACGCCGCCCGCCACCACGAGCTGCCGGTGGCCGGTGCTGTCGAGGGCACGAAGGGACTTGCCCACCAGCGTATCGACGATCGCCTGCTGGTAGTCGGCCGCCAGGTCGGCGCGGGTGTTCTCCGCCAGTGGCCCGGCACCCTCCAGCTCGCGCACCTTGAGCGCCAAAGCGGTCTTGAGCCCGCTGAAGCTGAAGTCCAGGCCCGGCGCCTTGAGCATCGGCCGGGGGAACCGGTACTGGCCGCTGCGGCCGCGCTCGGCAAGCCTGGCCAGCTCGGGGCCGCCCGGGTAGGGCAGGCCGAGCAGCTTGGCGCCCTTGTCGAAGGCCTCGCCGGCGGCATCGTCGAGGGTTTCCCCGAGGATGCGATAGCGGCCCAGGCCGGCAACCTCGACCAGGAGCGAGTGCCCCCCGGACACCAGGAGGGCCACGAAGGGGAAAACGGGCTGTTCCTCCTCCAGCAGGGCTGCCAGCAGGTGGGCCTCCATATGGTGGACGGGCACGGCCGGTATGCCCCACCCCATGGCCAGGCCGACCCCGACGGTGGCGCCGACCAGGAGCGCACCGACCAGCCCCGGACCGGCGGTATAGGCCACCCCGGCCAGGTCGGCCGGCACCACGCCGGCCCGCCGGAGGGCGGTATCGATGAGGGGCAGCAGCTTGCGGATATGGTCCCGGGACGCCAGTTCCGGGACCACCCCCCCGAAGGGGGCATGGGTGGCCACCTGGCTGTAAAGGCAATGGCTGCGCAGCCCCCGGGCCGTGTCGTACACGGCCGCGGCGGTTTCGTCGCAGCTGGTTTCGAGGCCCAGGACGATCACTTTGGTACGATCACTTTGCAAATGGCCCGCTGAGTGGCTATATTTTCCGGCTCATCCGGCCACCAGAGCCGGTTTTTTTCGCCCGCCGGTCCAAACCACACCGATTGTGATGGTGCGGGCCAAAAGGCCACCAACCTAAGGACGAATACCTTGCCCGGCGTTCGAGTACGAGAAAACGAGCATTTTGACGCCGCCCTCCGGCGTTTCAAGCGTGCCTGCGAAAAGGCTGGCGTCCTGACCGAACTCCGTCGTCGTGAGTTCTACGAAAAGCCGACGCAGGAGCGCAAGCGCAAGAAGGCCGCCGCCGTGAAACGGCAGCAGAAGCGCAGCGCCCGGGAAACCAACCGGCGCAAGCGCCTCTATTGATCAACGCTATTGATGCCAGCCCGTCGCCGGCAGACCTGACATGTCAGTCCTGAAGACCCGCATCCAGGACGATATGAAGGCCGCCATGCGCGCCGGCGAGAAGGAGCGGCTGGTTACCATCCGCATGCTGCTGGCAGCCATCAAGCAGCGCGAGGTGGACGAGCGCACCGAGACCACCGACACCGCCGTCCTGCAGATCCTCGAGAAGCTCATCAAACAGCGGCGGGAATCCGCCAGCCAGTTTGCCGCCGGCAACCGGCCGGACCTGGAGGCCAAGGAACTCGGCGAGATCGCCCTGCTCCAGGCCTACCTGCCTGCCGCACTGTCCCCGGCCGAGCTCGACGCCCTGATCCGTGACGTCATGGCCGCCACCGGGGCCAGCTCCATGAAGGACATGGGCAAGGTCATGGCGGCCCTGCGCGAAAAGGCGCAGGGCCGGGCCGACTTCGGTACCATCGGCGAGAGAGTCAAGGCGCTCCTCTCGGGGAAATGAAGCCCTAGCCCAGGGACTTGCCCAGGGGCCTCGCTTCGCGAGGGGTGCCCGAAGACCCCACTGCTGCGCCGGCCCCCGAAGAAAACCATCAGGGCCGTGACAACCAACCCGTTTTCAGGAGGCAGGCCCTCGCCCGTGAGTGGTCGCATTCCCCAGGATTTCATTGACGACCTGGTCCAGCGGGCGGACATCGTCGAGGTCGTGGGCTCGCGGGTGCCACTCACCAAAGCCGGCCGCGAGTACAAGGCGCGCTGCCCGTTCCATTCCGAGAAGACCCCGTCGTTCTGGGTCAGCCCGCAGAAAGGCTTCTACCACTGCTTTGGCTGCGGGGCCCATGGCACGGCGCTCGGCTTCCTCATGGAATACGAGCGCCTCGAGTTCCCGGTGGCCGTCGAGGAGCTGGCGCGAAGCGTCGGCGTGGAAGTGCCGCGCACGGACACGGCTGAAAGGGTCTCCGTCGAGCCGCTCTACGCGATGCTCGACAAGGCGGCGCAGCTCTACCGACAGGCGCTGCGGGACCACGCGGCCCCGGTGGAATACCTGAAGCAGCGGGGCCTCGACGGTGAAACCGCCCGGGAATTCGGCATCGGCTACGCACCTCCGGCCTGGGACACCGTGCTGGCCGCCTTCAGTTCCAGC
Source organism: Gammaproteobacteria bacterium (assembly GCA_040080965.1). Lineage (GTDB taxonomy): Bacteria > Pseudomonadota > Gammaproteobacteria > Steroidobacterales > SHZI01. The sequence goes on from JBEBHH010000006.1 coordinate 119,216, forward strand.
GAGGACGAACGTCAGCACCTGCTCGCCGCCGGACTCGTGATCCCGCGCGACACGGGCGGCTTCTACGACCGCTTTCGCGACCGCATCATGTTTCCCATCCGCGATTCCCGCGGACGCACCATGGCCTTCGGCGGGCGCATCCTCGCCAGCGGCGAGCCCAAGTACCTGAATTCGCCGGAGACGGCCCTGTTCCACAAGGGCCGCGAGCTGTACGGCCTGTACGAAGCCCGCCGGGCGGAACGCAAGCTGGAGCGCCTGCTGGTGGTGGAAGGTTACATGGACGTGGTCATGCTGGCCGCCCACGGCATCCGCAATGCCGTCGGGACGCTGGGCACCGCGACCACCAGCGAGCACCTGCGGCGGATCTTCGGCGTGGTGTCCGAGGTGATCTTCTGCTTCGACGGCGACCGGGCCGGCCGGGATGCGGCCTGGCGGGCCCTGCAGGTGAGCCTGCCCGCGCTGCACGATGGCCGGCAGATCCGCTTCCTCCTGCTGCCCGAGGGCGAAGATCCCGACTCGCTGGTGCGCCGGGAAGGCGCCGAGGCCTTCGGGCAACGCCTGGCGAAGAGCATGCCGCTGTCCCAGTTCCTGCTCGACTCCCTGGGCGCCGACGTGGACCTCGGCAACCTGGACGGCAAGGCCCGGCTGGCGGCGCTCGCCAAGCCACTGCTGGCGCAGCTCCCGGAAGGCGTCTACCGGGAGCTGCTGACCACCGAACTGGCCCGGCGGGTGGGTCTGCCACGGGAACGTCTCGACGCCCTCCTCGGCAATCCGGCCAGCCCGGCCGCCGGCCCCGGGTCGGGCTTCGGCGCGGGCTTCGGGGCGCGTGCGCCGACAGGGCCCTCCGCCCGGGACCGGGCCGCCAGGAAACCCGGGCCAGGCCGGAATGTCCGGGGGTCCCTCAGCCGGCAGGCCATCGCGCTCCTGCTGCACTACCCGGCGGTAGCCCACGACGTACCCCTGCCGGACAACCTGGAGGCCTCGGGCCAGCGCGGCGTGGATCTCTTGCGGGAGTTGCACGCCCTCGCCCGCAGCCGGCCCGACATCTCCCCCCCGGTCCTGCTGGAGCGCTTCCGGGAGCGGCCGGAGCTGCCCCACCTGGCCCAGCTGCTCACCGAGGAACCCCTGGTGGGCGAGGAAGGCGCGGCGGCGGAGTTCCGGGGCTGCCTGGGGCGCCTGCTTTCGGCCGCAACGCAACAGGAACTGGCCACGCTGCTGCAGAAAGCAGGCCATGAGGGCCTTTCGGCGGCGGAACGGGAACGGCTGGCCACACTCCAACGAACTGTGGTGGCGGGAACCGCGGCGCGGAATGGTGCCGGAACCTGAAGTCCACGACCCAACGTGCCGATGACGACGTAACGAATGCCGACATCCCGGTCCCGCCGGGCGCCCGCATTCTCCTTGGGGAGGGTGTGAGGGGTCCTGTACAATGACCGGCTTTTATCCAGTTAACGCTGAGGGCTGACGAGTGAGTGAGCCGAACACAACTACCGAACAGCAATCCCAGCTGAAGCTCCTGATTGCCCGCGGCAAGGAGCAGGGTTACCTGACCTACGCCGAGGTCAACGATCACCTGCCGAACGACATCGTCGATCCGGAGCAGATCGAAGACATCGTCAACATGATCAACGACATGGGCATCACGGTGTACGAAAAGGCACCGGACGCCGAGTCCATCCTGCTGTCCGACGCGCCCGTCGCCACCGACGACGAGGCCGCCGAGGAAGCCGCCCAGGCCATCGCCACGGTCGACAGCGAATTCGGCCGCACCACCGACCCGGTCCGCATGTACATGCGGGAAATGGGCACCGTCGAGCTGCTCACCCGCGAGGGCGAGATCCGCATCGCCAAGCGCATCGAGGAAGGCCTCGACCAGGTCAAGCAGTCGGTGGCCATGTTCCCCCCGACCGTGGAAGTCCTCGCGCGGGCCTACGCCCCCGTCCAGGCCGGCGAAGCGCGCCTGCAGGACGTCCTGACCGGCTTCATCGACCCCAACGCCCCGGATGAAATCGCCCCGCCGGTGCCCCGCGAAGTGGTCGTGGCTGCCGAGGAAGCCGAAACCGACGACGACGGCGAAGTTGCCGAAGCCGAGGAAGAAGACCTCGGGCCGGATCCGGTCGAAGCGGAGAAGCGCCTGCAGTCCATCTTCCGCCGCCACAAGCGCGTCATCGCGGACATGGACAAGATCGGCCCCAACGACAAGAAGGTGGTCAAGTCCCGGGAGAAGCTGGCCGACGAGATCATGGAGCTCAAGCTGGCGCCGAAGCTCTTCGACCAGCTGGCCAACTCGCTGCGGGACACCGTGGCCAACATCCGCAACCAGGAACGCAAGATCATGCAGATCTGCGTTCGTGACTGCGGCATGCCCCGCAAGGACTTCCTGGCCACGTTCCCGGCCAACGAAACGAACCTGAAGTGGGTCGACAAGCACATCAAGGCGAAGCGCAAGCACTCGTCCGCCCTGCTGAAGATGCGGGAAGAGATCCAGAAGGCGCAGAAGCGCCTGCAGGCCATCGGCGATGAAGCCCACCTGTCGATCCCCGACATCAAGGAAATCAACCGCGAGATGTCGATCGGCGAGGCCAAGGCCCGCCGCGCGAAGAAGGAGATGGTCGAGGCCAACCTCCGCCTCGTGATATCCATCGCCAAGAAGTACACCAACCGCGGCCTGCAGTTCCTGGACCTGATCCAGGAGGGCAACATCGGCCTGATGAAGGCGGTGGACAAGTTCGAGTACCGGCGCGGCTACAAGTTCTCCACCTACGCGACCTGGTGGATCCGCCAGGCCATCACCCGCTCCATCGCGGACCAGGCCCGCACGATCCGCATCCCGGTGCACATGATCGAGACCATCAACAAGCTCAACCGCATTTCCCGCCAGATGCTGCAGGAAATGGGCCGAGAGCCCACGCCGGACGAGCTGGCGGTCCGCATGGACATGCCGGAAGACAAGGTGCGCAAGGTCCTGAAGATCGCCAAGGAGCCCATTTCCATGGAGACGCCGATCGGGGACGACGAGGACTCGCACCTCGGCGATTTCATCGAGGACACCACGGTGTCCTCACCGATCGAGGCGGCCACCATGGAAAGCCTCAAGGAGACCACGCACAACGTGCTGGCCGGCCTGACGCCCCGCGAGGCCAAGGTGCTGCGCATGCGCTTCGGCATCGACATGAACACCGATCACACGCTGGAAGAAGTCGGCAAGCAGTTCGACGTGACCCGCGAGCGGATCCGGCAGATCGAGGCGAAGGCTTTACGCAAGCTGCGGCACCCGTCGCGCAGCGATCAGCTCCGCAGCTTCCTCATCGACGACTAGCCGGTAGGAGCGGCTTCAGCCGCGACCCCCTTCCCGCGAGAATCGAGTCCGCGAGTCTCGAGCGGGAAGGGGGTCGCGGCTGAAGCCGCTCCTACTGACGCCGCCGGCTGAGGAAAGAGTTCGTCGAGCGGCACCGAGCGGCCATTCCCCTGGACAATCCGGCAATGCTCCCGCCGCAGCTGCCGCACTTCAGGCACGCCGCAGGAGTGGGCGATCACACTCACTTCCTTCTCCATGTTCTGCTGGTAGCGCATCACCCGGGCGGCCTTGTCGGCCGGCACCAGGCCACGCTGCAGGTGCGGATCGTGGGTCGTGATGCCGGTCGGGCAGGTGTTCTGGTTGCAGCGCAGGGCCTGGATACAGCCCAGGGCGAACATGAAGCCCCGCGCCGAGGTCACGAAATCGGCACCCATGCACAGGGCCCAGGCCACGTTGGCCGGCGTGGTGAGCTTGCCGCTGGCGATCAGGCGCACCCGATCCTTGAGCCCGTACTTGTGCAGGAGGTCCACGACCAGCGGCAGGCTTTCGCGGATCGGCAGCCCCACGTTGTCGATGAGCGCCATCGGCGCTGCGCCCGTGCCGCCGTCCCCGGAATCCAGCGTGATGAAGTCCGGCGCGTGCTGCAGGCCGCGGCGCTGGACCTCGCGGAACAATTCCTCCAGCCAGCCCGTGGAGCCAATCACCGTCTTGAAACCAACCGGCTTGCCCGTGATGCCGCGGACACGGTCCAGGAAATCCAGCAGCTCGCTCCCGTCGCGGATGTCGGTGTGCCGGTTCGGGCTCAGTGAGTCCTGGCCGGCGGGAATGCCACGGATCCCGGCAATCTCCGGCGTGACCTTCGCGGCGGGGAGGATGCCGCCCTTGCCGGGCTTGGCGCCCTGGCTCAGCTTGACCTCGATCATCTTCACCTGCGGGTGCAGCGCGAGCTCGCGGAGCCTGGACTCGTCGAGCCCCCCTGCGGCGTCCCGGACGCCGTACTTCGCGGTACCCATCTGGAAGACCACGTCGGCGCCACCCTCCAGGTGCCAGGGCGCCAGGCCGCCCTCGCCGGTGTTCAGCCAGCAACCTGCCGCCTTCGCGCCGCGGGACAGGGCGATCACGGCGGGCTTCGAGATGGCGCCGAAGCTCATGGCGGAGATGTGGAAGAACCGGTCGGTGGTGTAGGGGTTGCGGCAGTACGGGCCGATGGTGACGGACGCGGTCGGCCGGTTTTCCTCGTCCAGTCCGGGAAACGGCGCGTTGACGAAGATCGCCGTGCCGGCGGGGCGAAGATCCCGGGTGGAGCCGAAGGCCACGGTGCTGTCCACGCCCTTTGCCGCGCGGTAGGCCCAGGCGCGCTCTGCCCGGTTGAAGGGCAGTTCCTCCCGGTCCATCGCAAAGAAGTACTGGCGAAAGAACTCGCCCATGGTCTCGAACGCGTACCGGAACCGCCCGACGACCGGGTAGTTGCGGCGAATCGCGTGGGTGGTCTGGGTGATGTCCACCACGTACATCACCGCCAGGCCGAGGGCCCCAAGGCCGAGCGCGATGACGAACAGCGCCGAGAAAATACCGAGAACGTCGGAAACGATGTTCATGGATGCACACCAACCCCAGTCAATGGTCCAGTGTCGGGCCGCGGCGGCCGGGCCGCTGCGATGCTCCGCACAATCAGGACGTTAGCGCAAATGTGCACTCGAGGGGCAGGTGGTCCGAGCCGATAGCGGGCCCCGTTGCGACGCGCGTCACCTCCACCGGTCCGCCGGCGAGGCAGTGATCGATGGGAATCCAGAGTGGCACCGGCCACGCAGGCCAGGTGAAGTGCAGGCCGAAGGGCTGCCGGCCGTCCCTGAGACGCGCGTCACGGAGCAGGTCCCTGAAGTACGGCGAATAGGGCGTGGTGTTGAAGTCGCCCGCGACGATCCGGGGCAGGGCAGGATCGGCGGCGGCAATTCGCGCCGCCAGCGTTCGCAGCTGGGTGTTCCGCTGCGCCGCCTGGGATCGGCTGGGCGGGGAAGCCAGGTGGACGGCGTAGACCTCGACGAGCCCGTCCGGCAGCTGCACCAGCAGTCGAAGGTGGGAACTCTGCTGGTCACCCAGGTCCAGGTCCTCGATGGCCCGGAACGGATGCTTCGAGAAAACCGCAATTCCCCAGGGGTTCCACCGGGGCCGGACCGCGAAGTAGGGATAGGTGCGCTCCAGGGGACGCAGCTTCTCCCGCCAGCGCGGCGTGAACTCCGACAGGACGAGGATGTCGGCGGACTGCCGCTCGAGGTAGGCTCGCGCGGCCGCGGCGTCCTCCTGCCGGTAGAGGAGATTCGCGGCGATCAGGCGCACGGGAGTACGCGATGGCGTGGCGGCCACCGGTGCAGCGGCCAGGCGAGGCACATAGGGCCCCACGCTCAGCGCATTGGGGATGGCCGCGACCAGGGCCACGAGCGCCCAGGGCCACTGGCGCACCGCCAGGCAAACGGCAGCGGCGAAGGACTGCAGCACGAGGTACTGGACCGGGAAATGGGAGAACAGCTCCAGGAGCCAGTCCGCGCGTGCGCCGAGCGACGCGGCCGTGGCCAGTGTCGTGGCCATCACCGTCAGGACCGCGAGGCGGGTGAGCAGGACTATCATGGAGGACATGGATGAGATTGGAGTGCGCAGCCTACTCCGTCCTCCAGCGGGCCTCTGTGACCTGGCCCGCCGCTCGATCCTGCTTGCCCTCGCGGCCCTGCCGGCCGTGGCGTCCGCCGCGGGTCCCGGGGCCATTGCCGTGCAGGCCGTCGCGGACGCCATTGGCGTTACGCCCGCCGCGGCACGCGTCGTCAGCTCGGAGGCCCGGGACTTCCCCGACGCGAGCCTCGGGTGTCCCCAGCCCGGCATGGCATACGCCCAGGTGATCACGCCTGGCCACCGCGTGATCGTCGAGGCGGACGGCCGCCGCTTCGACGTGCGGGTCGCCGGCAACGGCGGCCGCCTTTGTTACCTGCGCAAGCCAGCAACCGGGCCCGGAGGCACGGGCAGGCCGCGGGAATCCGGTGAAACGGCGCGGCAGGATCTCGCCCGGCGTCTCGCCTTGCCGCCGGAGGCGGTCACGATCTCGGGGCTGCGCCGGCTGAATCCCGGCGAGACGCTGCCCGGCTGCGGCGAGGTCTGCGCCCCTGCCACCGCGGCGACTGCCTGCGGCGTGGGCGTGCGGCTCCGTGCCGGGGAGCGGGACTTCGACTACGTGGCGCTGGACACCGGGGTGCATCCCTGCCCCGATATCGCTCCCCGCTGAACGTTGGCCGCTGACTAGGGCGCGCGCTGTCCTGCCTGCCGCTGCCGCCTGTCATGGCGCTTTTGTCGCCACGCCTTCCGCACGCGCCGCCCCGACAGCTTGCGCCACACGCGGCGCACGACCCGGGCCACGCCTTCCAGGGCTGTCGGCTGGTAGAACGGCTGGTCCTCGGGCGTCAGCAGGTCGTAGCGACGCCGGTACTTCAGCTTCACCCAGGCATTCATGTCCATGCGGCAGGCCTGGTGAAACACGAAGCGGTTCCACCAGCCGCCGTCGGTCTTGCGCAGCACGGCCGAGCCGAAATCGAGCAGGATCGGATCCCCGCCGGCACTGATCAGGATGTTGCCGCGGCGCTTGAGGTCCGCGTGGGCGACGCCCGCGGCGTGCAGGGCCAGGATCTGGTCGCGGAGCTCCCGGAAGAAGCGGTCCCGGTGTTCACGCAGCGCGGGCACCGTTTCCCGGTAGGCCTCGCCCGGCACGTATTCCAGCACGAGGCTGCCGTCGGCCTGCAGGCCGTAGCAGCGGGGAATACCGGGAATGCCGGCCACACGCCCGTAGGCGGCGTGCTCCCGGCGCAGCATCGCCGCGCGGAGACGCCGGGCGATGCGGCCACCCATGGCCTGCTTGATCACCCGCCGGTCGGCGCCGGAGCCGCGCAGGTAGACGGCGCCCTGGTAGCCGCGGCTCAGGAATTGCCCGGACCCCGGGTCGGCCACGGCTAGACCCGCGCGCCGATCCAGCCGATGCAGATCAGCGTGAAGGCAATGACGACGGGCTCGGCGTTCTGGCGCACGGAGGTCATGAACGACCAGCTGGCGGGACCGGCCGGCCAGAAGCGCCGGGGTATGACTGCAGGGACGCTGCGGCTCCACTGCTCCCAGGGCTCGCCGAAGATCCGGTGCAACTTGCGATCCTCGTAGCTGATGGCCGTCGGGTAGTAGAACCACCAGAAGGCGATCGCCACCAGGGGCGCCCACCACTGGCCGCAGGCCAGGGTGAAGCCGATGAGCACCAGCAGGTTGCCCGTGTACAGCGGGTGGCGGACCAGCGAGTAGGGCCCGTCGGTCGCCAGCTGCTTGTTCTTGACGATGTAACCGGAGGCATAGACGCGCACCAGGCACCCGAGCACGACGATGAACGCGCCGGCCATGAACGGCACGGGCGCGGGACTGGAGAACCAGGCAAACACCGGCATGAGCGCCAGGCCCAGGCCCTGGCGCATCGCTTCCTGATGACGGAGTTCGCGGATGACGCCCGGCAAGCCGGGCAGCGGCGGCAGATCAGCGGTGCGGTTGGCCATAGAGTGCAAGTGTAGTCCGGGCAACGCCGTCTCGGCCAATGGCGGGCGCGCGCAGGCCTGCTGATAGAATCCGGCGCGGGGGCCTGTAGCTCAATGGTTAGAGCAGGAGACTCATAATCTCTTGGTTCCAGGTTCGAGTCCTGGCGGGCCCACCACGGTCAGCGCCAACATGGCAGACATGGCGCCAGAGGGAGAACCCGCCGGCATTGCGCCGGCGGGTGGTGAAGACCAGTCCCCCTAAGAGCCCGGTTGCGAAGGCACCGCAACCGGCCGTCCATCAGAGAAAGTGACTCAGTAGCGCGGGCCGCCTCGACCGCCGCCGCCGGGGCCGCGGCCACCGCCGCCGCCATCCCGACCGCCGCCGCCGCCGTAGCCGCCGCCAC
>JBEBHH010000025.1:0-46906 GCA_040080965.1 Gammaproteobacteria bacterium
GTCCTCGGCGTCATGGGGTGGATGCGGAGGAAGGCAGCGGAGACGCGCGATGGTTAGAACTGCGGCACTAACGCTGGCGTTGTGCCTTGCCAGCGCCACGGTGCAGGCCGCTCTACTTGGACGGGCGGCACTTACGCCGGGCGGGACCGACTATCAAGCCTATTACGACACGGACGGGAGCATCACTTGGTTGGCCGACGCCAACTACGCCGCGACGCTGCCATTCGAGTGGGGCAATAACGGAAACCCAAATAGCGGCGGCTATCTGTCAGGACGATTGATGTTCAGGGATGCGCAACGTTGGCTTGGCGACCTCAATCAGATAGCACACCTCGGCGTAAGTTCGTGGCGTCTACCCGATGGTCAGCAACCGGATCCCACATGTTCCACCTCCATTCCAGAAGGTAGTTCGGGGTACTCCTGCACCGGCGGCGAACTGGGTCACCTGTTCTATGAAGAACTGGGTGGCGTCGCCGGGATGCCGCTGACGCAAGACGTGTTCCGGAACATACGGAACGGCGCTTACTGGACCAGTTGCGTCAACCAGGTCCCAAATCGGTGCGACTCAGAGAGCAACGCCGGCACCAACGTTTGGTACTTCGATATGGGAAATGGCTTTCAACATCCGACGAACCCCGCTCAGGAGTGGTACGTCTGGGCGGTCGTGGATGGTGACCCACTGGCGGTGCCCATTCCCCCCGCCGTCTGGCTCTTCGGCTCCGCCCTCGGCGTGATGGGCGTGATGCGGCGGAAGGTCTCGGAGCCGCGCCATGATTAGAACCGTAGCCCTCACGCTCACACTTTGTCTTGCCGCCGTCACGGCACAGGCGGCGCTGATAAGTCGCGCCGGGGGTCAAGCGTATTACGACGATATTCTGGACATCACCTGGCTGGCCGATGCGAACTACGCTCAGACGTCCGGGTTCGACGGTGATGGATCAATTACGTGGTTTGAGGCAGGGACTTGGTTCTCCTCGCTAAACGCCAACGCCTTCCTCGGACTGACCGCGTGGCGCCTACCCACGATAATTAACATTTTAGGCCCGTGCAATTCCGCCGCTATCTCTTGTTTGAATGTGAGCATGATAGCCGACGAAATGGTGAATCTTTCTTATAAGACGCTCGGCAATGTCGGCTACTACACTGCGCTGGGTCTCGATGACTATGGCTTCTACGATCCCAACAGTGCGCAGCCGACGACATGCGGAGACGGGTTGCTGTCGTGTCTGACTAACGTCGGACCATTCTCAAACTTCCAGCCGAGTTACTATTGGTATAGCAACGAGTACCCTGCTGTTCCAGGCGAAGCTTGGCATTTCAACTTCTATAACGGCGTCCAAAGCGTCGCGCCCCGGAGCAATACGGCGTTTGTGTGGGCCGTCCATGACGGCGATCCACTTGCCTCGGTTGTCCCCGTCCCGCCCGCCGCGTGGCTCTTTGGCTCCGCCCTCGCCCTACTTGGATTCGGCCGAAAAAATGCGAGGGTGGTCTAACAAGCGAGCAGCTTCCGGGGGACCCCATGACGGGTTTGAGTAGCCAGTATGCCCATCCAGCGAGGCTTCAATGCGAGCGAACATTCATAGGCATCTATTCGGACTATTAGTCAGCTTCATCGCCTCACCATGCTTAGGCGCGACAGTCGTGATGCAGGGAACTGATGCAGTTCGCATCATGGATCTGCAGACTCTCGGCGCTGGCAGCGAAGCGCCAACGCTTTACACAGTCACATTTGAGCTCACAACGTTTGCAGAACTTTCGTCCCGCCCAATTAGCGGAAACGTATTTGAGAATGGCCGACTACCGTTCCTCTACGACAGCCGCCATGTTGTCGAAGCAACAGAAGCCGTCGTATCGGCCTTGAACGATTCTGGAGCCTTGTCAGTTGGTGGAAGCGCAACCGCATTTCGAGTTCCAGTTACAGACTCCGATGGGTACTTCACGTTCTGGGGCGGATACTTGAACGATTCCCAGATACCTGGGATTCCAGTGAATGATTGGTACGCTACGGGCCTTGGCTTAACCACCGACAACATTCCGGTCACATTCGCCCTTTTTAGCTATCACGCAGTTGTGCCCGTCCCCGCCGCCGTCTGGCTCTTCGGCTCCGCCCTCGGCGCGATGGGGTGGATGCGGCGGAAGGCCCTAACCTTGTAGGTTTTGCCAGCCGGAACGGAGTAACGTCACTTGACTCACGCAGTGCGTACTTTCTTAACCGTCGGCATGTGGCTGTCGGCTGCGGCGATGCCTGCGGGATCGGCTGCAGCGGCCGACGAGGCGTTCACTTGCGACTTCCCCACGGCTGATAGCTCATACGTACTCACCGTTCCGGCAGGTTGGACCGTGCCCACTCCCGGCTTGGACCGCGCCGTGGGCGCGGGTCGGTATGTGACGAAGGCGTCCCCAGATGGGGGCGGCACCGTCCTCATTCGGCAAGCGACGTCGCTTACGATTGTGGAGGTCCAGTCCAGCGATAACGCCTTCATAATTACCATCTGGCTGGACAGGAGTGAGTCGGGCAGCGTTGAGGCGACCTTACTACTCTCGGGGCGCCAGGGACTTCCTGTGCTCTACCGGGCCAACACTGCTTTCTCGGGAACCTGCTCGATGCCCTAACTGCCCGACCTCCACCCTGGTGGCCTGGGATCCCCGCCGGGTCCAGTGCTGAATCTGGTCGTTTCGGGGCATTCAGCTTTACATCACGCACCCAGCCTCACCCATTTGGGTGACGCGCTGGCGAGCACTGCGGTCAATACTTGGCTCGATGGAGTCCGGGCAGGTGTAGCCTCCCCTTATAGCAACGAGCCAGGCCACCCTGGCCTGAGCAGATAACGGCGACTGGGGGTACTCGTGGGGAAGTCGGTTTGGCGCGCTGTCGCGCTTAGCTTGGTAGGGTCGGTCGTCAGTTCCGGTGTCCACGCCTATTCCGCCACGGCCACGGTCAACTTCATCTGGGGCGGCGCCGCTCCAGCGGGCAACTCCAAGGCGTGGACCTCCAGCGGCGCGAACACGCTGACCACCCTCAGCGATGCCACCTACTTCACCACGCTGACGGGCAACAACTCCAACAGCTATTTCGACGCGGACTTCGCGATTGCCAGCGACTACGACGGCGCAACCAAGGCCGATGACTGCCTCACGCCGGAAGACGACGGCATTGCGCCGCCGGATCCGCCCGGAACGGATTACGACACCATCCAGTTGCGGCGCTACGGCTGCCGGGTGAGCGATGTTGCCAACGGCTACAACTCGCCCCTGTTCAAGCTCACGCCGGTACTCGGTACGGGCCCCGCCGCGTCGGCAAGCGGTCAGGTCGTGATCACCGACACCACCATCACCGGCATCTTGACTGTGAACGCCACCACCGACGAGGCCGGCGGCTCCACGGGTTACAACTACCGCTCTTCCGACGGCTCGCCCTTCGGCAACGTCTGGTACGGTGTCAGCAACACGGCCACCCTCACGGTGAATCTCACCGGCACCTTCACTGCCACCAACTGGCAAATCACGGGCGGCACGGCTCGCCTTGAGGATCCATCCTTCCAGTGCCAGCAGGGCGGCTTCGGCGGTGTTTCGCCGGGCTTCATCCTCTGCAATCCCTCCACGGTGGCCGGTGGCTTCCAGAGCAATGGCGCAGCACTGAGTTGGGGTTGGGACTGGGATGGCGCGGGCACTGGGATTGTGATGGGCGAAATCCCGGTGTACGACTCGTCGGGCACGACCCTGCTCGACACGATTTCGGGCGTGCTCGCTGCACTGACCCTAAATGCGGGCGGCAATATAGCCACCGTGACTGGCGAGTACCGTTCCGGCCTCGGCAGCAGCGGCAACGGCTGCCCCACAAGCATCCGCTGGACGGGCGCCACGATCAACTGCGGCACCCTGACGGCAGGTCCCCTGCTGATCACGGGAACTGCGGTGACGCAATCGGGCCCAACGGTCACGCTCGCCGCGAACCCGACGATGATCGCCAGCGGCGCCGCCTCCACGCTCACGTGGAGCAGCACCAATGCCACCAGCTGCACGGCATCGGGGGGCTGGACCGGCGCAAAGTCCACCAGCGGCAGCCAGTCCACCGGCAACCTGGTGTCCACTACTACCTACACTCTAACGTGTACCGGTCCAGGTGGTTCCGTGAGCCAGTCCGTGCCAGTGACCGTCGCGTCACCGCCGTCGGTTACACTCTCGGCGAGTCCCACCACTGTCGCCAGCGGCGCTGCCTCAACGCTCACGTGGAGCAGCACCAATGTCACCAGTTGCACGGCATCGGGGGGCTGGAGCGGCTCAAGGTCCACCAGCGGCAGCCAGTCCACCGGCAACCTGACCGGTACCACGACCTACACACTCACCTGCACCGGTGCCGGCGGCTCTGTCACTCAGTCCACCACGGTGACGGTTGGGCTGTCCCCGCCAAGCGTTACGCTCTCGGCGAGTCCCACCACTGTCGCCAGCGGCGCTGCCTCGACGCTCACGTGGAGCAGCACCAATGCCACCAGTTGCACGGCATCGGGGGGCTGGAGCGGCGCAAAGTCCACCAGCGGCAGCCAGTCCACCGGCAACCTGACCGCTACCACGACCTACACACTCACCTGCACCGGGGTCGGCGGCTCGGCCAGTCAGTCGGTGACTGTAGTTGTCGACGGTGGTACTGGCGGCCAGCGGACTGCCTCCATTACTTTCACTTGGGGCGGCGCGGCACCGGACGGCAACGCCAAGGGCTGGACCTCCAGCGGCGCCAACACGCTGAACACGCTCACGAACGGAACCTACTTCACGGCCGTGCCGGGCAACAACTCCACCAGCTACTTCGACGCGGACTTCGCGATTGCCAGCGACTACGACGGCGCAACCAAGGCCGATGACTGCCTCACGCCGGAAGACGACGGCATTGCGCCGCCGGATCCGCCCGGAACGGATTACGACACCATCCAGTTGCGGCGCTACGGCTGCCGGGTGAGCGATGTTGCCAACGGCTACAACTCGCCCCTGTTCAAGCTCACGCCGGTACTCGGTACGGGCCCCGCCGCGTCGGCAAGCGGTCAGGTCGTGATCACCGACACCACCATCACCGGCATCTTGACTGTGAACGCCACCACCGACGAGGCCGGCGGCTCCACGGGTTACAACTACCGCTCTTCCGACGGCTCGCCCTTCGGCAACGTCTGGTACGGTGTCAGCAACACGGCCACCCTCACGGTGAATCTCACCGGCACCTTCACTGCCACCAACTGGCAAATCACGGGCGGCACGGCTCGCCTTGAGGATCCATCCTTCCAGTGCCAGCAGGGCGGCTTCGGCGGTGTTTCGCCGGGCTTCATCCTCTGCAATCCCTCCACGGTGGCCGGTGGCTTCCAGAGCAACGGCGCCGGCCTCAGCTGGGGCTGGGACGTGGACGGTGCCGGCCTTGGCACCACCATGAGCGGCGTTCCGGTTTACGACACCACGGGCACTACCCTGCTCGCGACCCTCGGCGGCGTGCTGGCGTCCCTCACCCTGGACGGCAGCGGCAACATCACGACGGTGACCGGCGAGTACCGGTCCGGCCTGGGCAACACGGGCGGCGGCTGCCCCACCAGCATCCGCTGGACGGGCTCGGCCATCAACTGCGGCACCCTGACGGTCGGCCCCTTGGTCATCACAGGGATAGCAACGCCCGCGCCATTGGATACTTCACCAGACGGCTTTTCATTCTCGGACCAGTCTGACGTAGGGCTGGACGTTGCTGTAACTTCAGCTCCCATAGCCGTTACAGGAATCAACGTATCAGTTCCAATCTCGGTAACTGGGGCTCCGTCAAGCCAGTACTCGATCAATGGTGGACCATTCACCGGCGCGGCCGGCACCGTTGGCAACGGACAAATGGTTCGAGTACGGCACACCAGTTCGATCATTCCCGACACTACCGAGAGCACGGTACTGAATGTGGGCGGCGTGACCGACACGTTCACCAGTACTACCCTCAAGTATGCGTTTGACGACGTCGCAAGTACGACAATCAACACGCCGGTCGTCATTCCTGCGCTGCTGAACGATCTTGGTTTTCCCGAACCGGTGTATGCGGGCATCTGGGTCGATCCGTTGCATGGCACGGCCACTGTCACCGGGTCGCCAGGCCCTCAGTCGGGGATTTCGATCACGTATACCCCAAGTCCCGGGTACTCCGGTCCGGATTCCTTCCAATACTGGGCAGAGGGCGGGTCCGTTGTCGATTACGGGTTCGTGAGCATCAGTGTCATTAACAATGATTCCGATGGTGACGGAGTGCTCAATGCAGTCGACAACTGCCCGCTGGCGGCAAACCCCGGTCAGCAGGATGGTGATGGCGATGGGGTTGGCAACGCCTGCGACAACTGCGTCGAGAGGTCGAATGCCAACCAGCGAGATACCAACGTTGACGGCTACGGAAACATCTGTGACGCCGATCTGAACAATTCGGGCATGGTCACGGCGGCGGACTACGCAATATTCCGTGCTCGCATCAACACAAACAACGCCGATGCGGACTTTAACGGCAGCGGTGTGGTGACGGCATTGGATTATGCGATTCTCCGCAGTTACCTGAATCTGCCGCCTGGCCCTTCGGGACTCTCCTGTGCTGGGACAATCCCCTGCCCACTCCCGTGATGAAGAGGCTATCCGGGCAGACTGCACCGAGGAACCCGCTTCGGCGGGTTCCTTGTTTCTGGGGCCAGGGCGGCACCGGGGCCAGCGGTGAATCTGTTGGTTTCGGAGAGATTCGGCTTTACATCACGCCCCAACCTCACCCGTTTGGGTGACGCGCTGGCGAACACTGCAGTCAATACTTCGCTCGATGGAGTCCGGGCAAGTGTAACCTCGACCCATAACAATGAGCCGGGTCCTCTTGGCCTGAAGCCGACAACAACGACGGGGGCGCCCATGCTCCGATCCATTGCCATCCTTACGCTTTGCCTTTCGACGGTCACCGCCCAGGCTGCGCTCCTGGGTCGGGCTGCCCTTACGCCGGGCGGCACCGACTATCAGGCGTATTACGACGACGTTCTGGGCATTACGTGGCTTGCGGATCCGAACTATGCCGCTACCGAGACGTTTGGTGTGGCCGGCATTGGCCTTGGAAGTCCCGGGCGCATGGTGTGGACCACAGCGAACACTTGGATCGCGGCGATGAACAGCGACGGTTATCTCGGGGTGAGAGAATGGCGGCTGCCGTCGGTCGTTGACACTGGGTCACTGGGTTGTGACTTTGGTTACGCCGGCACCGATTGTGGGTTCAACGTGGACTCGGTCAGCAGCGAGTTGGGCCACCTCTACTACACCACGTTGGGCAATATCGCGTCCTTCAACACCAGCGGCGTTCAGCAACCCTGCTTAGGCGGTCCCGCCCCTTATCCTTCGTATTGTCTTAGCAATGCCGGCCCCTTTTCGAGCCTTCTGAGTCTCCAGCCCGGCCAATGGTGGTCCGGCACCGAGTACGCACCCGATAGTAGTACGGCGTGGCGGTTCTACCTCTACGATGGAAGCCAAGGCAACGACAGTAAGGGCGCCGGCTACTACGCATGGGCCGTTACGGACGGCGACGCCCTGGCCGTCGTCCCCATTCCGCCCGCCGTCTGGCTCTTCGGCTCCGCCCTCGGCGTGATGGGTTGGATGCGGCGGAAGGCGATGTAGTCGGGCTCCATGCCGGTACGGTGGGGCCAGGACGGGCGCCGGGGCCAGCGGCTACTCTGGGAATTTCGTGGAGATTCGACTTTACATCACGCCCCGTAGCCTCACCCGTCTGGATGACGCGCTGGCGATCCTTACGGCCGATACTCCAGTCGACAGCGTCCGAGCCGGTGCACCCTCGTCCAATAACAACAAACCGGGCCGCGTTACATTCGGCAACATCGGCATTCTGAAAAGGAAGGTCAATCGCTAACATCATCCTTTGGCGAATAGAGTGGGCGACACCGACTGACTCTTAGGCGATTCAGGAGAACAAGTAGTGACAAAGCTTGCAATGGTTGGCCTTACGGGACTACTTGCCGCGTTTAGTTCGGTCGCACAGGGCTATTCCGCGACCGCAAACGTAACTTTTTCTTGGGCGACCTCTGGCACCGAAATTGGTTGGACGTCGGGGGGCGTGCACAACCTCAGTGCCATGACGGATGGTACGTACTTCCATCTCCAGAGCGGCAGCAATTCGGTCAGTTACTACAACGCCAACTTTGCGTCCGTCAGTGAGTGCACTGACATCCTTGGCGCCCTGCCGGATCCACCCAACACACTCACCGCAACGCGCAAGTACGGTTGCCGTTACACCGACGCCTCCGCCACGCCGCTTTTCATGTCTACGCCCGTCACTGACGTGGGGCCCGGACCAACCGCTTCCGGCACGATCACCGTGACGGATACGACCCTGACCGGCACCCTGACCATCAACGACACTACGGACGAGCCCAGGGCCGGCACTATCGTGACGGTCGGCAACGGCCCAAACGGTTACAACCTGCGGGCATACGATGGCCATCCTTTCGGCAACAGCTGGAATGGCGCCACCACGCTGGGCACGTACACGCTGAACCTGACGGGCACGTTCACTGCCACCTCCTGGCATATCACGGGGGGCACTGCACGCTTCGCCGACGCAGGCTTTCTTTGCCAGCAGGGCGGCAACAGCGTTCCCACGAATATCCTCTGCTCGGCAAGCACCCAAGCTGGTGGTCACCAGAGCGACGGTGCGGCGCTGTCCTGGGGCTGGGACCCGGATGGGTCTGGTCCGAACACGACGATGGGCGAGATCGAGGTTCATGACAACGCCGACGTCACTATCGAGACCCTCTCGGGCGTTCTGGCCAACCTGTCCGTGGACGGCCTCGGCAACATCACTACGAATCAGGGTGAAATCCGTCGCGCCCTCGGCAGCTCCTCTTGCAGTGGTGCGTCCATCAGATGGAGTGGCACCCACATAGTTTGCGGGAGACTGACCGTGGCGAACCTTATCGTCTCGGGTGGCATCCTCCCCAGCGCCGCTGATGAGGGTCCAATAGCGGCCACCGAGAGTGTTGGGCAGGTCATTCCAGTGGGCGCGAACGACGTGGGCTTTACTGACCCTATCACTGTGACGGTGACGACTCCGCCGACTAAGGGCACGATCACTGCGATTAGTCCCCCTGGCATGGCGGCTGGCATGACCATTACCTACACCGCCAACGTGGGCGAGGCAGGTGTGGACACCTTCATCTACCAAGTGACGGACAGCAACGCCGCCAGCGATCTGGGTGCAGTGACCCTGATCGTCGGCCTGGTCCCGGATGCAGTCCCCGAGGTGTTCACCTTCATCGACGACGCCAACGCGGCGATGGATACGCCGATCACCTCCAATACCATTGCCGTTGCGGGAATCAACGTTCCGACGGCGATCTCGGTCGTGGGCGGAGAGTACTCCATCAACGGCGGGGCCTTTACGGCACTCACCGGTACGGTTTATAGCGGCAATATGGTGAGGGTCCGACAAACCAGCTCCGCCAACCCAAGTATCGCGACCGATGCGACCGTCACCATTGGCGGCGTCGCAGACACGTTTACTGTGAACGGAGTGGACAGCGATGGCGACGGCGTAAGCGACGCTACCGACAACTGCACGCTGGTGGCGAACGCGGCCGCCGGCACCGTACCGGGCACTTCGATCCCACGCTTCCAGCTCGACAGTGACAACGACGGCTACGGCAACGCCTGCGACGCAGACCTAAACAATACCGGCGTAACCACCGCGGCGGATTACAACATCCTGCGTACAGTGATAGGCAAAACCTATTCCTTCAGTCCCAACGCCGCCAGGTCTGACCTCAACAGCAGCGGCGCGGTAACGACGGCAGACTTTGCGATGCTTCGCGCCCGGATTAGCACACCGCCGGGACCATCGGGACTACCTTGCGCGGGGGGCATCCCATGCCAGTCGCCGTAATCATGCCACTTCTCGCCGAGCGGCTCTTCGGCTCCGCCCTCGGCGTGATTGGCTGGCTGCGGCGGAAGACCAGCAGCTAACTGATACAGGCAGACTGGCCAGGGAACCCGCTTCGGCGGGCTTCTTGTTTGTGGGGCAGTTAGCCCAGGCTCTCGCGCTGCTCCCTCAGGAGATTACCCAGCGCCCTGAGCATGGGCCGCGTACCGCCCTTGTAGGCGTTTTGCGCCACCCGACCCTTACCCTTCGTGGTCTTTGGGCCTGTTGATCGCTCCCACGGTTTCCAGGTGCGTATCAGCTCCGCCTGCCGCGCCCGCCGTTCCGGGGTCCAGCCGTTCGCCATCCGTAGCCTCCAAAAGTTTGTTTCGCTCGATTTCTGTTTCCCGCGCCCGCGACCCCCGCTCCGGCACGGGTCCGTTGTTGATCTGCTGCGGCCCGTGGGCGATGTTGGCCTGCTTTACGAAGGCCACGTGGGGCGGGTTCTTGATTAGGGCCAGGGTCTCCCAAGTTGTCCGGCACTGACTCTGGGCCTTGAGGGCAAGACGCAGGTAGGTGTCTGCTGCCTTGACGTACTCCCCCATGTTCGCCGCTGCCCGGCGTGCACTGCTGTGGAAGATCGCATCGAGGGTGTGCGCCTGGGTAACGAGCATGGCCTCGGCGCGGCTAAGGTCACCGGCTTTAGCCAGAGAAACCTGCTCGCTCAATCCCTCTGCGAGACTAAGTAGATCGAGATCGGGGATACGCCCGTCGTATTCCCATACCGTCGGTGCTGCCTGCACGGTCGGGCGAAGGGCTGTCTGGGCCATGGCAAGTTTTCTGGACTCACTCTGCTGGCGCGGTGAAGCCGGAGGGACTGTCTTGCCCTTGCGTCCCTTCTGGGCATTCACGCGGTAACCCTCCCGTTTCTACCAGTCGGCTTGTGGCGCCGCGTTGTGCCTTCCGACACCGACGTTGATAGAGCCGCTGGCTCCTCAGCCAGACGATCCACGGTCTGATTCTGAGTTTGGGATGGCTGACCTTCGAGGACTCCAACAGCGGCCAGCTCGCGGGCCAGCAACGCGGGGTCGGCAGGCCGATGCAGGACAGCGAGGCCCTGATGATCCAGACGGTCAGCGATGGGCTTCATCGGACGGCCCTCCGGGCTGCTTGCACGGTCGCCAGGTCAGTCTGGTATGCCTGCGCGAGCTTCGCGTCCTCGATGCTGGGGAACTGTTGCACGGCCTTGTGGAGTTGCACGATGAGTCCCTCCCTACTCGCCAAACTCTCCCCTACCTTCTTCACGAATCCCTCGAGAGTGGTGGGCTTGCCTGCAAGGCCACCTTCCTCTGGATAGTTAATAGGGAGAGTTATGGGAGAGTTAGTCGGCACGTCGTTCCGGACGTTCGGTCGTAACGTTCCGGACGTTGTGGCACCACGTTCCGGACGTTGTGCGTCATTTGCCGGACGTTGACCGCCGGTAACGCCGGGTAACGCCTTCCCATTGGCTGAACGTCCGGAACGTGGTTCCTCACGTCGCCACGTCGAATCCTCTTCCCAGGGGTGTGCCGGCACTTGGTCCTCGATCTTGGCGGGCACCGCAGCCTGGTACTCGTGGAGCTTCCAGCCGTGGCCCTTGGGCCACTTGTCGTAGACGACTATCCAACCGGCCTCCTCAGCCTTTCTTAGGTGCGCCCCGACAGTTCGCTCGCTAAGACGTGTCCGCATAGCCAAGTGCGCTTGTGACGGCCACGCATTGCCACCGTCAGGCTGCATATGCAGCGCCAGGGCATGGAGAACGTGGCGCGTCGTAGCCTCACGGGGTCCATGTTCGCTGGCGACGAGGTGTAGCCATTGCCACTTATCAACGGGCGAACCTTTGGGGGTAGACACGGCGTCAAGCCGCCGGGCCGGTGGCTGTCGCGCTCATACCTGCCCCCTGTACCTGCCCGTAGATTCGCACCAGGGCTCGCGTGGGTCGCGTATTGGGCGACTTCCAGACTCCGGCGACCTGTACCAGCCCCACGGAGCCCGGTGAACTGCAGGCGCCCCTCCTGCGATGCCGGTCGAAGTTGCCCACCGTCGTGAAGTACTGACCGCAGGATCGGCATAGGCAACGGGGCGAGCCGTTGGGGAGCGGGATAGCCATTAGGCGGCCCGCGCCCCAGCACCGGCACCGCTGACGCTGGCGCGCCAATCCGCTGCCTGCTCCAGCGTGACCAGGGTTCGGCGACCGACCTTCGAGACTTTCAGTCGACCGGCAGCGATTTCCTTGTAAACCGTGGTGCGGCTGAGGCTATGGCTTTCAGCGAACTCCGCCAGGGAGAGGGCAAACTTGCTCGGGGGCATTGGACGTACCTCGGTGTTTGAGTAAACACAGAGGAACACGCGCAAGCCGGAAGCCCCATTTCTTTACCCCATTTTTCGAGGACGGGGACGGGCAGCAGATCAGGCCGGATACTGCGCCGATGCAGCACCGGAATCGGGGCCGCAGAATTGACAAAACATTGACAGGCAAGGACGGCGGTAACCGTTTAGGCGCCTAAGCCATTGATATGAATGGCGTCCCCACGGGGATTCGAACCCCGGTTACCGCCGTGAAAGGGCGATGTCCTAGGCCTCTAGACGATGGGGACCCGGAGCAAATGCTAAGGCGCGGCTACCAAGGCACAGCGGGCGGGAGAAAGTCTGGTGGAGCTAGTCGGGATCGAACCGACGACCTCTTGCATGCCATGCAAGCGCTCTCCCAGCTGAGCTATAGCCCCACACGGCTGGCGCGGGAATCTACGCGACGGCGCTGGAGCCTGTCAAGGAAAGCGCCCTGCCCAGCCTCTGCAGCGCCCGTTCCCGGCCCAGCAGCTCCAGTGTGACGTCGATGGGCGGCGAAACCGTTCCGCCGGTCACCGCCACGCGCACGGGCTGCCCCAGCTTGCCGAACCCAACGCCCGCTTCGGCAGCCACGGCGGTCATCGCCCCGTGGATTTCACCCCGCGTCCAGGTTGCCAGCTCGCCGAGGCGCGCCGTCAGCAGGGCCAGCGGCGCGCCGATCGCCAACGTCAGGTGCTTCCGCACGGCTGCCTCATCAACATGGAGCGGCTCACCGTAGAGATAGGCGGCACCTTCCGCCAGTTCACGCAGGGTCGCGGCTCGCTCCCGATACGCTTCGATAACGAGCGCCGACGGAGGACCGTTGCCGGGATCGAGTCCGGCGCGTTGCAGCTGACGCTCGAATTCCCCCACCAGGCTCTCCGGCGGACTGGCCTTCAGGTACTGCTGGTTGAGCCACTTGAGCTTTTCGCCGTCGAAGCGCGAGGCGGAAGCGTTTACACCGCTGATATCGAACAGACGGATCATCTCCTCGCGGGAGAACAGCTCCTGGTCGCCGTGGGCCCAGCCGAGTCGTACCAGGTAATTGAGCAATGCATCCGGCAGGAACCCCTCGTCCCTGTATTCAAGGACGTTCACGGCCCCGTGGCGCTTGGACAGCTTGGCGCCGTCGCTGCCGAGAATCATCGGCAGGTGGCCATACGCGGGCACCGGATAGCCGAGCGCGCGGATCATGTGCATCTGCCGCGGGGTGTTGTTCAGGTGGTCGTCGCCGCGAATGACGTGGGTGATCCCCATGTCGCCATCGTCCACGACGACGCCAAAGTGGAATGTGGGCGTGCCATCCGACCGGATCAGGATCAGATCGTCGAGTTCGGAATTCTGGAACTCGACATGGCCCCTGACCAGATCATCGACAACGATCACGCCGTCGTCGGGAGTCCGGAAGCGCACGACGGGCTCCACCCCCGGCTCCGGACCTGAACGCGTCCTGCACCGGCCGTCGTAGCGCGGATTCTGGCCCCGGGCAATCTGGTCGGCGCGTCTCGCCTCCAGCTCCTCCCGGGTGCAATAGCAGCGATAGGCCTTGCCCTCGCGCAGGAGCCGGTCGGCCACCTCGGCATAGCGGTCGAAGCGCCGCGTCTGGTAGTAGGGGCCCTCGTCATGATCCAGCCGCAGCCACTCCAGGCCGTTGAGGATGGCGTCCACAGCAGCCTGGGTCGAGCGCTCACGGTCCGTGTCTTCGATGCGGAGAACGAACTGGCCGCCATGGTGTCGCGCATATAGCCACGAGAAAAGCGCCGTCCGAACACCCCCGATGTGCAGGAAGCCTGTGGGACTGGGAGCAAAGCGAGTCTTGACCTTCATGGGGACCTGCGCGGGTGGGTGTGCAATCGGATTTTATCCGGATTGTTGGCACACTGCCCGCATGCACGAGACCACGCTGATGGAGATCCAGGCTGCCATCGCCCGGCTGTTGCCGCCGGGCGTGGCTGTCAGCGCAGGACTGATAGCCGATTCTGCAACGCCCCTGGCCGCGACCGAACTGCCGGCGACGGCGCGAATGAGCGCACGCCGGCTTCGGGAGTTTTCCGCAGGCCGGCACCACGCGAGGAGCGCCCTTGGGCGACTGGGACTGCACCCGGCTGCAGTGGCGGTTGGTCCGGACAGGGCACCCCGTTGGCCAGCGGGATTCGTGGGAAGCATTTCCCACGCCGGCGATGTCGTGGTCGCCGTCGCGGCTCCGTGCGCGGCAACGCGCGCCATAGGCATCGATCTTGAACCGGCAGTGGCGCTTGACGATGACCTGTTACGGCGGGTCTGCCGGCCCGAGGAGTGCGACCGGCTCACCGCCCTGCCCTCACCCTTGCAGCGGGCCAAGCTGATTTTCAGCGCGAAGGAAAGCCTCTATAAATGCGTCGCACCGGTGATGGGCATCTTCCTCGAGTTCGACGACGTGGAGATCCTCTTCGACGACCACCTGGAGCGTTTCCGGGCCCGTGGCCACGGGCGAGCTGCTGCCCTGATTGAACCATCCACCATTACGGGAGCCTTTGCGGAGGCCGGCGGCTACTGGATCACTGCGGCCTGGCAACCGGGACCGGCGGGAGCTCAGGAGTGGGTCTGACCGGACCGTGCGGCCGGCCCCGGAGCGGCGACGGGAGCCATGGGGTCGATCGGGCGGCAATCGGAATTCTCGCCGTCGATGGCGCTCTGAACTGACGGCAGGACCCGGCGGTCCAGGCCCGAGCGCCGCTCCGGCCCCGCATAACCGGAATCCGTGCCCGTGCGGCGATCACCCACGCCCTGCCGGCGGCAGATCGAGGTACGGAGGAAACGCATTACCCGCCATGCGTGGGTGATCATCCAGAAGTACCCGATTCCCGTCAGCAGGAAGGCGCCAGCGACTACGAACTCGGGAACCTGGAAATAGATGGCGGCGAGCCCTACGAAGACCCCGCAGCTGGCAACTCCGGTCATGACCAGCACGGTCTCGTTCACCGAGTACCCGGCCAGGAGGAAGATGTGGTGGAGGTGCTCCCGGTCGGCCGCAAAGGGCGACCGGCCCTTCATCATCCGGCGCAGCATCATCGAGACCGCATCGAAGATGGGAATCATCAGGAACCAGAGCGCAGCGGCGGGCGGCAGGGCGCGGGTATCGCCCTGGGACAGGGCGATGGCGTACCAGGTGAGCGCGAAGCCGAGGAACATGCTGCCGGCGTCGCCCATGAATATCGAAGCCCGCTCCCGGCCCAGCAGTCGGAGGTTGAACAGCAGGAAGGCGACGATGCCCGTCCCCAGTATCGGCAGGAGCGCCGTGTCGGCGGGAACGCCCCAGGTGTACGCAGCCAGGATCAGGCCCGACAGCGACGTAAGGGTGAGGCTGCCGCTGAGGCCATCCAGGCCATCACACATGTTGAGCGCGTTGATTACACCGAGCGTGGCGAAGACGGTGAATGGCACAGCAAGAAAACCAAGCTGCAGCACATCGCCGCCAGGCGTCATCGAGCCAAGGTCGTTCAGCACCACGCCGGCGCCAAAGATCATCAGCAGCGCCGCCAGCACCTGCGCCACGAACCGCACGGCCGGCGACAATTCGAGGAAATCATCGACTACGCCTACGGCGACGAGCAGGAATCCGGCGCCAAAGAAGCTGTAGACCTCCTGCTGGTTCAGTGGAATCGGGCCGTCCTTGCACAGGAAGAAGCCGAGCCCCAGCCCCACGAAGATCGCAAGGCCACCGACCAGGGGTGTGGGCGTCCGGTGGCTTTTCCGTTCGTTGGGAATGTCCACGAGACCGAACCGGGCAGCCACGGGACGAAGCACGAAGATCAGCAAGATCGTCGCAACAAGGGCTACCAGGGGTGCGAACTCGGGGGCCATGCTTTACGCGAACACTACTTCAGACTGGAAACTAGGCTCTGGACCGCAGGTTGTCTGCGACTCTTCTCACACTGACGTCCCGCCGGACCTTCCGGAACGGGGAATCTGCGACGGCCAAGCATCGCAGCAAGGCAAAAAGGCCAGTACAATCACGTTTCGAGTGTATATCGCTGGCGTGGCGCAGGTTATCAAGCTATCCATTCGGTAATGTCCGGCACCCGGCTGGCCCACGTGGCCGACGGGGAGGCGTTTACCTAAATGGGGCTCCACCTTCCATCCGCCATGCCGAGGCTTCGCCCCGCCAGGGGTCCTTGTCAGGAGTGACGAAATGAACAACGGCTTACGTGCTGCCATGTGGGGCGTGATTGTGGCCAGCCTGGGTATTGCGGCTCCGGGCTTGGCGGTGGGTGCGGACGACCCTTCCCCGGCAGCGCCAGCGGCGACCGCGGCGGGCGGCTATGGGGTGAATCCGGGCGACATCCTCGAAATCTCGGTATGGAAAGAAGTGGACCTGCAGAAGCAGGTCATGGTGCGGCCTGACGGATTCTTCTCGTTCCCGCTGACGGGCGACATTCGCGCAGAGGGACGGACTGTCGAGGACGTCCGGCAGGACGTGGCGAACCGGGTGGGACGCTTCGTACCAGAGCCCGTCGTGAGCGTCGCTATCATGGAGCCGCGAGGCAGCAAGGTCTACGTCATTGGCCAGGTGAACCGTCCCGGGGAGTATCCGGTCAATCGCTTCGTGGACATCGTCCAGGCGATCAGCATGGCCGGTGGCTTCACGCCGTTCGCCCAGCTGGACAATATCAAGGTCCTCCGCCGTGAGGGCGCCAAGCAAAGCGCAATCCCCTTTTCCTACGGCGACATAGCCGCGGGCAAACGCCTGCAGCAGAACATCGTGCTTGCGCCCGGCGACACCGTGCTGGTGCCGTGATCCGACCCGGCAACCCAGTGCGCGTGAAGCTGGCGGCGATGCTGCTGGCGACAGTGCCGGTGGCGCCGGCGTTCGCCTATTGGGAGCTGACGCCACAGGTCGAGGGGGGTATTACTTACGAGACCAACCCGCGGTACCTGAGCGATGAGGAAGAGTCCGTCGTCCTGGCACTGAATCCCGACGCCGCCGACAACGTCATGGGCGTGTATTTCGACCTCCGGCTCGAAGGCACCTACAAGACGCCGAGCACCCAGATCGCCCTCACGCCGCGCATTCGCGAAACGAACTACCTCAAGAGCAACAAGGACCTCAACGACGACGACTGGTATGTGGATTTCCTGGCGGCGCACACTGGCGTCCTTGGCAACGTCAGCCTGCGGTCGAGCTACCAGGAGACCGGTGTCCGCACGACCGAATTCGAAAGCGCCGTTCCGGACAATCCGGACGCCCCGCTGCCGGTCAGTGGTGGATCCGGCCGCTTCAGCGACGACACCCAGCAAACCTGGAATATCGAGCCCGCCCTCAACTACCAGCTGTCGCCCCGCAACCTGGTTGGCCTCACGGGCCAGTACTCGGACACCACTTACGACGAGCAGCGGGAGAACCTGCTGGCATCCCGGAGTTACCTGGACTACAACTACTCCTCGCTGGAGCTTTCCTTACGCCACGTCCTGGACTCGAAGAACTACTTCGCCGTTGCCCTGAACAGCGGCAACTTCCTCGCCGAGGAGCCAGACAGGCTGTTCAAGAACTCTACGGATTCCTTCGGCATCACCGCGGCCTACAATCGGTCATTTTCCGAGACTCTCACGGGAACACTGACCGTCGGCATCACCCGCAGCTCGGTTGACGTCTCGGGGATAGTCGGTGGCTTCGACCCCCTGACCGGAGCCCCGTGCCTGCTCACGGATCCCTGCGCGACCAGCAACGAGGAACGTAACTTTGTCGGTAGCCTGGAACTGCGGAAGCGCTCCGAAGGCACCACCCTTAACTTCTCGCTGGGTAGCCAGATTGCGCCGCGTTCCGACGGTACCGAGGTGGTGCAGGAACAGGTAAGGCTCTTCGTGGACCGGGTGTTCACCCAGAAGCTGAGTGGGTCGCTTGGTTTGCTCTACAGCACGGAGTCGGCGGTGGGCCAGATCTTCCAGCCGGAGACGGCCAGCTTTGGCCTCGCCCGCCAGGACCGGAACTACTTCACAATCGAGCCCCGCATTTCCTGGCGGCTCACCGAGACGCTGTCCGTATACAGCAGCTACATATACGTGTCGGACACGACCGACGTGACGGGTGGCAACGTCGAACAGACGAACAATCGCCTATATTTCGGCGTCCTGTACCGGGGGGTTGGCCTCCGGCGTTGAACCCTCCGGCGTTGTACAAAGAATTCCAATGGCAGTTTCCCGCATCAGCATCTTCGGCCTCGGTTACGTGGGTGCAGTTTCCGCCGCCTGCCTTGCCCGCGACGGCCATACCGTCATCGGAGTCGACCCGAACCAGACCAAGGTCGACTTGATCAACCAGGGCAAGTCACCCATCGTCGAACAGGGACTCGATGAGCTGATCCGGTCTGGCGTGGCCGAGGGCCGACTTTCCGCAGTGACCGATGCAGCGTCGGCCGTGGCCGGGACCGACATCTCGTTCGTCTGCGTGGGCACGCCCTCCGCCGCCAACGGCAGCCTGGATTTGCGCTACGTACAGGCGGTTTGCGAGGAGATCGGCTCAGTACTGAAGAACCTGGACAGGCCGCATACCGTCGTCATTCGCAGCACGATCCTGCCGGGCACCATGCAGTCCGTTGTGCTGCCGGCACTTCGCCAGTCGTCGGGCCGCGAACCCGGCAAGGACTTCGCCGTCCTTAACAACCCCGAGTTCCTGCGGGAAGGCACGGCCGTGAACGACTACTTCAGTCCGCCCAAGACGGTCATTGGCGCGCTGCATCCCGACAATGCCCGGCCCCTCGAGCTGGTGTATGCGGCGCTTCCGGGACCCAAGATCACTACCAGCCTGGAGACCGCCGAGCTGGTCAAGTACGTCGACAACGTCTGGCACGCGCTGAAGGTGGGCTTCGCCAACGAAGTTGGCGCCATCTGCAAGCAGCTGAACATCGACAGCCACCCGCTGATGGATATCTTCTGCCAGGACAGGAAGCTGAACATCTCGCCCACCTACCTGAAGCCGGGCTTCGCCTTCGGGGGCTCCTGCCTGCCGAAGGATGTGCGCGCGCTCAACTACAAGTCACGCCAGCTGGACCTGAAGCTGCCCATCATTGGCTCGATCCTCGACAGCAACGAGCTGCACCTGCAACGCGCGATGGACATGGTCACCCGCCACGGCCGGCGTCCCCTGGGTGTGCTGGGCTTAAGCTTCAAGCCGGGGACGGATGACCTGCGGGAAAGTCCCATGGTGGAGCTGGTCGAGCGGCTGCTGGGCAAGGGGTACGACCTCCGGATCTACGACCGGAACGTGAGCCTCGCCAGCCTCATGGGCGCCAACCGGGAATTCATCTTCCGGCACATCCCCCACATTGCGAAGCTGCTGGCCCCCACCATCGAGGAGGTCGTCCAGCACGCCGAGGTGCTGGTGGTCAGCCACAACGCCCCGGAGTTTGAGCCCGCCATCCGTCAGTCCCGCCCGGGGCAGCTGGTCGTGGACTATGCCCGGGTCTCGGATGGCCGGACCGGGGGAACTTACGACGGGATTGCCTGGTAGGGGCCTGGCACGGCGCGGGATGGTTTAAATGGTGGGCGATGAGTGGATTGAACACTCGACCTCTGCTGTGTGAAAGCAGCGCTCTACCACTGAGCTAATCGCCCGCGGGCCGCATGATATACAGAGACCGGCTGGTCTGGCAAAACGCCGATGGCCGGCCGGGCTATACTGGGCGTCCGGCTCTGCAGGCCCCCGAGGGGAAGAACAGATAGGGATGTACGAAAAGTTCTTCAAACTCAGCTGCCGTCCGTTCGACCTCACGTCGGACCCCAAGTTTCTCTACATGACGGACCAGCATGCGCGGGCCGTGGCGAACGTGCGCTTCGCGCTGATGAATCACGACAGCTTCGTGATCATCACGGGTGAGATCGGCATCGGCAAGACCACGATCCTCAACACGGTGATGGAGGAACTGGGGCCGGACTACGTCACGGCCAAGCTGGTCCACACCACCCTGTCCGACATCGAGCTTCTCCAGGCGCTGCTGTCGGAATTCGGCATGCCGAACTACAAGAAGAAGAAGGTGATGCTCCTGGACACGCTGCGGTCGTTCTTCCTTGAGCAGCACCGGAACGGCAAGCACGTCGTAATCATCGTGGACGAGGCCCAGAACCTGACCGCGTCCGCCCTGGAGGAGCTGAGGCTCCTGTCCTGCATTGATACCAGCGATCGCCGGATCGTGTCGATCGTACTGACCGGCCAGCCGTCACTGGATGACCTGCTGGACGCCCCGGGCCTGACTCAACTCAGGCAGCGGGCCCGCCTGCGCCAGCGGCTCGATGCCATGGTTGAAGCCGAGACGATCGACTACGTGAAACACCGGCTGGCGGTTGCAGGCGGCAATGCCAACGACATTTTCGAGCCCGAGACGATCCGCGAGATTCACCGCCTGACGTTCGGTATTCCGCGCCTGATCAATACCCTCTGCGACACGGCTCTGACGGCCTGCATGGTCGAGGACCGGCGCACGGTGGACCTGGAGGTCATCGATAACGTGGTCCACGAGCTGCGCTGGCAGTGGTTCGAGGAGAAGCCCCCCCGGGAGCAGGAGTCCCAGACAGGGGCCGCCACGTCGGCAGGAGACAACGTGAGCCTCATGGTGTACCGGTCAGGGCAACTCCTTGAACAGGCGGAAGCCCGGACTTTTCCCTTTGTCATTGGCCGAAGCAATGCGAATGATCTCGTAATCATCGACAAGGAAGTGAGCCGCCGGCACGCCCTTCTCGACTGCATCGGCGGCATCTACGTGGTCGAGGACCTGAACAGCCGGAATGGCATCCTCGTGAACCAGAAGCGTCGCGCCCGGGCGCTGCTGCGTTCCGGCGACATCATTTCATTCGGTCAGGTGGACGTCGTCTTCTACCTGGAGCGCAAGCGGGCCGGCAAGGCCATTACGCGGGCGGCGATCGAGGAAAAGTCGTCGGCTGAAGTCGGTGACGACACGGCCAAGCAGGCGATGCTGGCCGCCGAGGGCGACGACGGGGACACCCGCAACGAGTCGCGACTGACCTAGCCGCCGGGGCCGGCACCGTCCGGTCAGGCCGCGTCCTGCTTGCGGGATGCGGCCACGGCAATCCGCACCGGCTTGTCCGCTGCCTCGCCCGAATCGGGACCCTGGAGCCGCGAACCGCCGGACATGCTGGTCCCACGCCCCCAGACCACCACCTCGAGCGTCTGCAGAAGGATGAGCAGGTCCGTCACGATGTTCGTGTTCTTGATGTAGTAGAGGTCGTAGGTAAGCTTTTCCCGCGCGTCGTCCATGGAGGCGCCATACGGGAAATTGAGCTGGGCCCAGCCCGTGAGCCCGGGGCGCACCCCGTGCCGGTAGAAGTAGAGCGGCACCTGACGCGACAGCACGTCGACGAACTCAGGGCGCTCCGGACGCGGGCCCACCACGCTCATGTCCCCACGAATCACATTCAGCAGCTGCGGGAGCTCGTCGACCCGGAACCGCCGTATGAGGCGCCCGATGCGGGTAACCCGGTCATCGTTGGCTGCCGCAAAACGCGGCCCGCTGTCCTTTTCGGCATTGACCCGCATGCTGCGGAACTTCAGCAGATCGAACACACGGCCGTTGCGGCCGACGCGACGCTGCCTGTAGAAGACCGGAGTAGCGCGGCCGTCTTCGATCCAGATGGCGACCATGGTCACCACAAGCGCGGGCGAGGTCAGAAGGAGCAGTCCCGAGCTGAAAACCAGGTCGAATAGCCGCTTCAGCCACCGGTAGAGGATGTCCGTCTGGCTGCTCTTCTCGTACAGCAGCCAGCTCGGCCGGAGAATGTCGAGGTCAAGCCGCTCGGTTTCACGCTCGAGAAAATCCATGACATCGCTGACTGGCACTCCACGCTGCTTCTGGTGCAGCAGGAACTCCAGCGGCAGGTAGCCGCGGCGATCGTCGAGCGCAACGACGATCTCATCCAGCCGGCGCGTTGCGCGGGCCTCGTCGGGCGTCAGGAGGGGTTCGATGTCGAGTTGCGCCGCAGCTCGCCGCTCCTCGTCGGTAACGGCGATGAAACCGACCACATCGAACTGGCGCCGGTCAGAACGGCGCCGCAGCCGCCGGATCTTGGCAGCAGCCTCCCCGGCCCCGACCACCAGGACGCGGCGCTTGATCGTGTTGAAGTCGAGGACGCGGAGAATCCACAGGCGCACGCCAAAGACCAGCAGTACCGCGATCAGCAGGGCCAGGCCGAGCGCACCCCGCCCGAAACTGACATGTGGAATGACGTAGAAGAGAACGATGCTGAAAAAGCCACCGACCGTGACACCGATGATGGCCCGGACAGCCGCCTCCGACCGGGTGGGTCGCTGGCGGGGGCGGTACAGCCCCATGCTCAGGAGGCCCACGACGAGGCAGCCGGTAAACGCCAGAGCGCGAAGTGGCAATGGGCCCACCGACTGGGCGACCAGTGCCCAGTCGAAGCCAAAGCGCAAGCCGACGGCAAGGTAGAACGCTACCGCACCGGCGGCCGCATCGACGAGAAAAAGGGCAAGGACCGTCGTGGGTAGACGGCGCACGGCGGCGCTACCCCAGTTCATTCGAGCGGATCCTTTCGACGTGGATGTTCAATGCCATCTGCCTTGGGCGACAACTGGCGTTAAGTATTGGTATTTAATTCCCATGGTATGCGGTCGTCGCCACCGCATGCCACTGAATGGTCCACGGATTTTACGCGAGGAACTGGACATAATGTTTTGATTATTCTGACCGCAAGACTAACCCAAAAGCCCCACCCCGCGCAGGGCGCGCTCGGCGTCCAGGATGGTTGCCGCCGGCAGCCCCGACAGCCGGCAGGCATCCAGGAGGTCGTGTTCCCCGTCCCCCAGGGAAAGGATCCAGAGCAGGGCCCGCTGCAGCTCCGGGCTGGCGGGCCCGCCCAGTGACCGGTAAAGCCCCCGCCGCCCGAGCTGGGGTTCCCCGAACGGACTCAGGTTCCGGAGCACGCCATTGGCATCCATCAGCTGGAGGATGACCTGGGCGGCGGCCAGGGAATCAGCCAGGGCGGCTGGCAGGACCAGCCCCAGGTTGTCTGCGGACGAGTGGTACTCCGGATAGCCCTCCTCCGCGGACCGGGTCAGCCGGCCCACAGGCAGCCGGAAGCCCGGAGAGCCGAACTGCCGCTCGTCGTAGCCCCAGGGCGAGTAATCGAGGAACCGGGCGTCCGGCCGCTCACGGCGAAGGACGGCCTCAGCGGCCCGATCGACGAGGCTGGCCCCGGACCAGGATCGCTTGTAGACCAGCGGACCCGGATCGCCAACCAGGGCCAGCACCAGCCCGCCCACGATTCGTGGGACGACGGCCCGGTTCCGGGCCAGCCACGTGATGGAACCGATCGTACCAGGGCCGAAGACCACCCGGTATGTAAGGCGGCGCGGGGCGCTGGCGAGCCACCGCGCGAGGAAGGCGCAGACCGCCATGCCCGACGCGTTGTCATTGGCAAGCGAAGGATGGCAGGTGTGGGTGTAGATGATCACTTCGTCGGCGGTACTTCCGGGCAGCAGGATCTCACCGTAGCTGAGGCTGCCGGGGCCCAGGTCTGCGTCGATCTGCACGCGATAGCGGCCGGGCTGCAGGGCCTCACGTTGCCGGTGGGTCAGGCAGAAGCCCCAGGCGGGCGCGTAGTAGCTGGTCCGGTAGGGAATGACATCCGGGCGTGACGGGTCGGAGTGCAGGTGGGCCTGGAGATCCTCGAGCGTGAAATCGCCGCGAACCGGGGTGCTGTAGCCGAGCACATGGAGATTGTGCTCGGCCGCGTCGACGACCCTGCGCCCGTCGGGCGCCTCGATCCATGCCGACCGGAGGTTCCACTCGGGAGGGACCTCCCAGTCCAGGACGGGGGTGCCGCTTGGCACCTCGTGAATCACGAGCGGAACTATGTCCCGAATATGCGCAAGCGTCTCCCGCACGCCGTTGCCGGTGATGCTCCGGTCCAGCGGGTAGAGCTTCCGCACCAGCTCGTAGATTTCTGCTCCATCCTGCTGCATGGCCTGCCCGACCGCGTGGGGTCAGATGATCTCGACGGCTGGTATGGGAATGACGAACCGGCCGCCCCAGTCATGGACCGCGCTCATCTTGCGAATGATCTCGTCCCGCAGGTTCCAGGGCAGAATCAGGACGTAATCGGGACGCCGTTCGAGGATTTCATCGGGATCCAGGATCGGAATGCGCGTCCCCGGCGTCCAGGTGCCCTTCTTCGCGGGATTCCGGTCG
The DNA here is from genome assembly GCA_040080965.1 of Gammaproteobacteria bacterium. Lineage (GTDB taxonomy): Bacteria > Pseudomonadota > Gammaproteobacteria > Steroidobacterales > SHZI01. The sequence continues at coordinate 24,460 of JBEBHH010000025.1, forward strand.
ACCGTGAAATCGATCAGGTCCGTGCCAATGCCGCAGTAATTCAGGAGCGTGTTGCCCTTGCCGGGGGCCCCGTAGCCCGCCACGTGCTTGCCTGCGTTCCGGGCCTCGATGAGGAAGGCGAGAAGCTGGCGCTTGGTGGCATGGACGCGCTCCTGGAACCGGCCATAGACAGCGAGATCGGTCATGCCAGCCGCGATCTCGGTCCTGAGCAGATGGGGGACGCGGTCTTCCACCTGCCGGCCTCCGGTGGCTGTCGGCTGCACATAGACCCGGATCGACCCGCCATGGGTGGCGAGCTCGCGGACGTCGAATACCTGCAGGCCATGCCTTGCGAAGACCGCGCGAATGGTCGTGAGGGAAAAATACGAGAAGTGTTCGTGATAGATGGTGTCGAACTGGTTGTGTTCCATCAGCCGGAGGAGGTGCGGAAACTCGAAGGTGCCCACTCCGCGCGGCTTCAGCAATGCCGCTATGCCGGCGACGAAGTCATTGAGGTTCGGAACGTGTGCCAGCACGTTGTTGCCGGCCACGAGGTCAGCATGGCCCGACTCGGCGGCCACGCGCCGCGCGAGATCGAGGCCAAAGAACTCCTGCAGCGTTGGAATTCCCTTCGCGACGGCTGCCGCGGCCGTACTGGCGGTGGGCTCGATCCCGAGGCAGCGCATTCCCGCGGACCTGACGTGCTGAAGAAGGTACCCGTCATTGCTGGCCAGTTCGACCACGAATGACTCCGGAGACAGGCCGAAATCGCGCACCACATGCTCGACGTATTGCCGGGCGTGCTCAACCCACGAATCGGAGAAGCTGGAGAAATAAGGGTAGTTGCGACTGAATATCACGTCGGGAGCGACGTATTCCCGCAACTGGACCAGCCAGCACTGGTCGCAGACATAGACGTGCAGGGGATAGAAGTTCTCCCCCTTGTCGAGGTCCTCACGGCTGATCTGGGTCTGGCAAAGGGGTGACATGCCCAGGTCGACGAACGTGTGGGTCAGCCCGGCTCCGCAGAAGCGGCAGGCAGCGGCGGAACCGTGACTTTGCGCAGAAGCGGTCAGCGGGGCGGTCGGGGTCATGTCGTCTCCTCAGTTGGCAGCCGTCCCGCCCGCGGCGGTGGTTGAGACCGGGGTCGCAGGCCAGGTTGGCGCCTCCTTGGCATAATAGCGCGACGCGGAATGGCTCAACTTGATACGGTTCAACAATGAGCAACCAGACACCCTGCAGGCACCGGACACCCTGATGCGAGTCCTCGTTACCGGCACAGACGGCTATATAGGCTCGCTGCTGGGCCCCCTCCTCCTGCGCAACGGGCTGGACGTGGTGGGCCTGGACGCGGGCTTTTATCGCGACGGGTCCCTGTACACCAACCCGGCCGAGCACAACCTGTTCCCATCGACCATGGCGCGCGACCTGCGCACGGTGGTTCCGGCGGACCTGCGCGGCTTCGATGCCGTCGTTCACCTTGCCGAACTGTCCAACGACCCCCTGGGTGAGACCAACCCGGAAGTCACCTACGAGATCAATCACCACGGCAGCGTGCGGCTGGCCAACGCCGCCCGGGATGCCGGCGTGCGCCGCTTTGTCTACGCATCATCCTGCAGCGTCTACGGCGTCGGCAGCGGCGACTTCATGACGGAAGAGTCGCCGGTCAATCCGCAGACTGCCTATGCCCGGTGCAAGGTCCTCGTGGAAGGTGATGTCGGCGCCCTGGCGACACCCACTTTCTCACCCACCTTCCTGCGCAATGCCACTGCCTTCGGGACTTCGCCCCGCATGAGGTTCGATATCGTGCTGAACAATCTGGCAGGGCTGGCGTGGACCACCCGCCGGATTGCCATGACCAGTGATGGCACGCCCTGGAGGCCGCTCGTGCACGCCCTCGACATCAGCCAGGCGGTGCTCCGCACGCTGCAGGCGCCAGTCGAGGCGATTCATGGCCAGATCTTCAACGTCGGCGAGAACTCGCAGAACTACCGGGTCCGGGACATCGCAGTCATCGTCGGCGAGGTCTTTCCCGGTTGCGAGGTGTCGTTTGGCTCTGACTCCGCAGACAATCGGAGCTATCGCGTGTCCTTCGACAAGATTCACAGGCACCTCCCGGATTTTTGCTGCGACTGGGATGCCCGGGCCGGCGCCCTGCAACTGCGCAAGCTGTTCGAACGGATCGCGATGCCACGCGAGACGTTCGAGTTCCGGGCATTCACCCGCCTGAAGCAGATCCGCCACCTCCTGGAGACCGGCCAGATCGACACCCGGTACTTCTGGCAAACCTGATGCGTTTCACCGCCGGCACACTTCCGGGGGTCTTCGTCGTCGACATCGAGAGACTGGATGACGAGAGGGGCTTTTTTGCCCGTACCTGGTGCGCCCGGGAGTTCCGGGAGCACGGACTGCCGGATACCCTCAGTCAGGCCAGCATTTCCTACAACCGCATCGCCGGCACCCTGCGCGGCATGCACTACCAGCGACCTCCGGGCCGGGAAGGGAAGCTGGTACGCTGCATACATGGCGCCGTGTTCGACGTTGTTGTGGACCTGCGGCCCGGATCTCCGGGCTTCCTCCATCACGAGACTGTCGAGCTCTCGGCGGCAAACCGTCGTGCAATCTACGTACCTCCGGGGTTCGCACACGGCTTCCAGGCCCTGGCAGCCGACACCGAGGTCCAGTACCAGATGACCGCCGACTACGACGCCGGGCTCTCGGGAGGATTCCGGTGGAACGACCCGGCCGCGGGCATCAACTGGCCGCTCCCGCCGACTGTCATGTCTGACCGGGACCGGCACTACCCGGACATTGCCGCGTCAGACTTCGACGCCTTCCGGAACTTCTGACGCGAACGCCGGCACATGCACCCGCTGCAACTCCACTCCGATCCACCCGTCAGGCGGGTCCTTTGTCTCGGCGCCCACTGCGACGATATCGAGATTGGTTGCGGCGCAACGCTCCTGGCGCTGCTCGAACGCTCGCCGGCGCTTGCCATCGACTGGGTGGTGTTCAGCGGCACGCGTGAACGGGCCGCCGAAGCAAAGGCAGCCGCGGAGGAATTCCTCGCAGGACGGGCCAACTGCCGGGTCGTGATTCAGGAATTCCGTGATGGCTTCTTCCCGAGCGAATCGGCGCAAATCAAGGAGTGCTTGAATGAAATCGCAACCGGGCAACTTCCGGACCTGATCCTGACCCACCATCGCCAGGACCTTCACCAGGATCACCGCACGATCGGCGAGCTGACCTGGCAGACGTTTCGCAATCGCCTGATCTGGGAATACGAAATCCCCAAGTACGACGGCGACCTCGGCCGCCCGAACCTTTTCGTCCCCGTCACCGAGGCCCAGGTGGCCCGGAAGGTCGACATCATCCTCCGCAGCTTCCGCTCCCAGGCGGGCAAGGCGTGGTTCTCGGCGGACACCTTCCGGGCCATCCTCCGCCTCCGGGGTATCGAGGCCGGTTCCGCGACCGGACTGGCCGAGGCGTTTCACGCACCCAAGACGGTCGTCGCGACCTGAGTGCAGCCAGGCATGCCCGAGTCAGCCACCCATGATTCAGCCGGACAGCCGGCAGGCGCCCCGCCGCTCGTCTCGGTCATCACGCCCTTTTACAACACGGCGGCCTACCTGGCGGAATGCATAGAGAGCGTCCTGCGCCAGGACTATGGAAATTTCGAGTACATACTTTCGGACAACTGCAGCACCGACGGCTCGCTGGCGATCGCCGAGCGCTATGCCGCCCAAGACCCCCGGATCCGAGTAGTCACCCATACCGAATTCATAGACCAGGACGCCAACTACAACCGGGCGCTCGGCCATGCCTCACCAGAGTGCAACTACGTAAAGATCGCCCAGGCCGACGACACGCTGATGCCCAGATGCCTGACCGAGATGGTCCGGCTTGCCCAGGCGAACCCGTCGGTTGGCATCGTCAGTTGCTGCTTCATCACGGGTGACGCACTGGCCGGTCATGGCCTGCCGTTCGACCGGGAGGTCTTCACCGGCGAGGAAGCCTGCCGGACCCGCCTGCTTCGGGGCGGCACCTACTTCGGTTCCCCGACCTGCCTGCTCTACAGAGCAGACATCGTCCGGCAGCGGAACCCTTTCTTCCCGCCCAACGAGACCAATTCAGATACCGTGGCCTGCTTCGAGATCCTCGCAGCCAGCGACTTCGGCCGCGTGCGCCAGATCCTCTGCAGCCTCCGGCGCGGTAACCCGTCGGTTTCCGAGGGGCTGCGGCGAAACGGGGCCGCGGGCTTTCTCAACTACGCGCTGGTGGAGCGCTTTGGGCCGAGATTCCTGACGGCCGCGGAACTGGATGTGCGGCGCGGTGAACTGCGCGAGGTATACCTCAGGCTCCTGGCCCGCGCGGTGCCCGCACGAAAGGACCGGGGCTACTGGAAGTTTCACCGGGAAGCGCTGGCGACCCTGGGCCATTCACTGCCCGTCGGCGCGATCGCCTGGCGCTTCCTGGGCAGTCTGCTGCAAAAGGTGCTGAATCCGGGACAGACGGTGGCATCTCTGCTGGAATTCCTGCGCCGCAGGCCACCGCCGGCGACCCGCTCGCGTCAATGAAGAGTCCGGCGGAGCGTGACGTGGCCGGAGGACCCCGGTACCGGCTGATGGCTCTGGCCCCGAATTCCTGGGACGGCCAGTGGATGAATCGGCAGCAGGTCCTCTCGCGGCTCGCCGTGCACCACCCAGTCCTCTATTCGACCGGTGCCTGGTCCGTCTGGGACCGGGGCAGTGACGCTTTCCGCTCGGCACCCATTGCCGGCGCGTTCGACCGGCGGGACGGCGTGCTCGTTGACCGGCCACCGCGCTGCCTGCTGCGCTGGCCAACGCTGGCGGCCTACGATGGCGCGGTGCGCCACCTGGTGCAGAGTCGTTGGCGCCGGCAGCTGGCGCGGATGGGCACCGGCCCGGTCGTGGCCTATCTTTTTCACCCCCGCTACCTGCAGTTCATCAACCAGCTCGACGCTGACCACGTCGTCTACCAGCCCTACGACCTCTTCCGGCACATGCCGGGCTGGACGCCCGAGCTTGCGCACCTCGAGGCCCGACTGCTGGCAACCTGTGACGCCGTCATCGCGACCTCGGAACCCACGAGGGCCGCGCTTCAGGAGCAGTCGCCGCAGACCGTTCACTGCGTGCCGAATGGCGTCGACGAGACACTATTCCTGTCCGGTGACGGGGACCAGCAAGTGGATGCCCTCGCGGGCATTCCGCGGCCGCGGATCGGATACATCGGCTCCCTGAACCGGAAAGTGGACCTGCCCCTGATCGTTGACCTTGCGCGGCGAGAACCCGGCTGGCAATTCGTGTTAATGGGTCCCCAGGGCAACTTCGACGACGCCACCGCGAACGCCCTGTCTGAATGTACCCGACAGCCCAATGTCCACACGTTGGCACCCCGGGCCCGCCAGGAGCTGCCCGCGGCCATGCGTAGCCTGGATGTGGCACTGATGTGCTACCGGCCGGGAACCTGGATGGATTCGGCCTACCCCCTCAAGTTGCACGAGTACCTGGCCAGCGGGCCACCGGTCGTTTCGTCCGACCTGCCATCGGTTCGCCCGTTCGGCGCGGTCGTGGCCATCGCGCGGAACTCCGACGAGTGGCACGCACGGATCACGGCCGCCCTGCGCGACGGGACGCCAGGCACCCGGACGGACCGCCGTTCGGTCGCAGCGGGCAATACGTGGAACCAGCGGGTTGCCGAGATCAGCCGCATCCTTGCGGGCATCTCCTCCCGGAAACCAGGTCCATGACCAAGGACCTCAACCGGAAAGTGGCCTTCGGCATCGCCTGGATGGCCGGCGCCCGGGCCACCGTGAGGGGCCTCGGCCTGATCAGCACGCTCGTCCTGGCCCGCCTGCTGGTGCCTGAAGACTTCGGCATCATCGCGATGGCAACGTCGATTGCCGCCGGACTGGAACTGCTGACGCTGTTCGGCTTCGACACCGCGTTGATCCAGCGGAAGTCCCTGACCCGGGATGACTATGACTCGGCGTGGACCCTGAATTCCCTGCTGGGACTTGGCCTCGCCCTGCTCCTGGTGCTGGGGGCGGACGCCGCCGCGGCGTTCTACCGGGAGCCCCGGCTGGAAGCCGTCATCATGCTGCTGGCCGTTCAGTACGCCGTGAAGAACGCCGCCAATCCCGGCACCGTGGATTTCCGCCGCAATCTCGACTTTCGCTGGGAGTTCGTCACGCAGGTGGTCCCGAAACTCGGGGGCGTACTGCTGACCATCCCGCTCGCCTTCTGGCTCCGGGACTACCGGGCGCTGATCTCCGGGATGATCCTCACTTCCCTCGTCTCGTGTGCCATGAGCTACGTGGTCCATCCGCACCGGCCGAGGCCGTGCCTGCGGGGAGCGGGTGAGCTCTTCCGGTTCTCCCGCTGGCTCCTGATAAACAGCCTGATTACCTTCTTCCGCAACCGGGGCTCGACGTTCATCATCGGCAGGATCATGGGCACCGCGTCACTCGGCATCTACGGGCTGGCCTATGAAGTTTCCAACATGCCGACCACGGAAATGGTCGCGCCGATCAACCGGGTCCTCGGCCCAACGTATGTCAAGGTCCGGGACGACCCGGAACTGCTTCGCAGCACCTTCCGCTCGACCTTCGGGCTGATCACCATGCTGATCTTGCCAGTCAGCATCGGCCTGGCGGCCGTGGCGGATCCGCTCGTGCGGGTCGTCCTCGGCGACAAGTGGCTGGCCACCATCCCGCTCATCAGCCTGCTGGCATTCTCCGGCGCCGGGAATCTCATGCAGACCAATACCGGCTCCGTGCACACGGCGATCGGGCAGCCCCGGTTCATCACGCTGACGGGCCTGATTCACGTGACCACCCTGCTGCCGGCCATCATCTTTGGCACCTACCAGTTCGGCCTCATAGGCGCGGCGGGCGCCTACGCCCTCCACACGTGGATCCTGGGCATCTGGACCACCTATGCCATCCTTTTCCGCACGACGGTGATCCGCCGCGTCGATGTACTGACGCCCTGCTGGAGGCCACTGGTGGCGTCGGCCCTCATGTACCTGTTGGTTCGGACCTTTCTCTGGTACTTCCCGGGCCATGAAAGTCTGGCGCACTCGCTGATCGCCCTGTTCTCCGCGACGCTGCTCGGCCTCCTGGTCTACGTCGGGGTGGTCGTCGGACTCTGGACGGCGGCAGGGCGGCCCGAGGGCAGCGAAACGGCCCTGCTCTGGCGGCTCCGCGCCGGCCTGGCGCGCCTGCGCCGGCGGGGCAGGCCAAGGACCCCAGGCTGAGAATCCCAGGCTGAGAACCAGGTTTTTGCTGCACTCCCCCGGATTGGTGTAGCGTCTCACCGGATGAAAGTCGTCCTTTTCTGCGGCGGACTGGGTACACGGCTCCGGGAGCACTCGGATACCGTGCCGAAACCCCTCGTGAACATCGGCTACCGGCCGATCATCTGGCACCTGATGCGCTACTACGCGCATTTCGGCCACAAGGACTTCATCCTCTGCCTGGGCTACCGCGGCGACCTGATCCGGGAGTTCTTCCTGACGTATCAGGAAACGCTCTCGAACGACTTCATCCTCAGCGAGGGCGGCAAGCGCATCGAACTGCTCAAGACCGATATCCAGGACTGGCGGATTACCTTCATCGACACCGGCATGCACTCCTGCATTGGTGAGCGCCTGCTGGCGGTACGCCGGCACCTAACTGGCGAAGAGCATTTCCTGGCCAACTACAGCGACGGTCTCGCGGACCTGGACATGAACGCCATGGTGGCGGACTACCACGCCAGGAACGTCACGGCATCGTTCCTGTCCGCCCGGTCCCAGCAGAGCTTTCATGCCGTCATGACGGACGACAAGGGCTATGTCACTGATTTCGGCGGCAAGGCCTCGGATTACTGGGTCAACGCCGGTTTCTTCGTCCTGCGCCAGGACATCTTCGACTACATACGTCCGGGCGAGGAACTGGTGGAAGAACCGTTCCGCCGGCTGATCGGCGAACGCAAGCTGAGCTCCTACCAGCACCAGGGCTTCTGGCGCTCGATGGACACGCTCAAGGACAAATTCGTCCTCGATCGCATGTACGCCCAGGACGATGCGCCATGGGAAGTGTGGCGCGGGCATCCGGCCTCACCCCGGCGCTGAGAACCCGCCTTGACCGACCGGCCGACCCGCTACCCGAAGGGCCGCGCGCTCAGTGAGAAGGCACACCGACTCATTCCCGGTGGCTGCCACACCAACGCCAAGGGTGACGACCAGTTCCCTGAGGAGGCCCCCGGTTTCATCGTGCGCGGGGTCGGCTGCCACGTCTGGGATGTCGACGGCAACGAGTTCGTCGAATACGGGATGGGCCTCCGGTCCGTGACCCTCGGCCACGCCTACCCGCCGGTGGTAGCTGCGGCTGCTGCCGAGATGCAGAACGGCACCAACTTCAACAGGCCAGCCGCCATCGAAGTGACCTGCGCCGAGCGGCTGCTCGAGTGCCTGCCCAACCACGACTGCGTCAAGTTCACCAAGGACGGTTCCGCCGCCACCAGCGCCGCCCTGAAGCTCGCCAGGGCGCACACCGGCCGGGCCCGAGTGGCCATCTGCCTAGACCAGCCGTTCTTTTCGTCCGAGGACTGGTTCATCGGTTGCACGGCAGTCGGTGCCGGAGTGCCGCAGCAGATCCGGGACCTGACCCTGGGCTTTCGCTACAACGACCTGGACAGCCTGAGAACGCTGTTCACGGCCCATCCGGGCGAGATCGCCGCCGTCATTCTCGAACCCGCGCGCAATGAGGAGCCCCTGCCCGGCTATCTCAGTGGCCTGCAGGACCTGTGCCGGCGGGAAGGCGCGATCCTGATCCTCGACGAGATGATCACCGGGTTCCGGTGGGATGTGGGCGGCGCCCAGCACGTCTATGGCATCACACCGGACCTGTCGACCTTCGGCAAGGCACTGGCCAACGGCTTCTCTCTGTCGGCCCTCGTGGGTCGGCGGGACCTCATGGAGCTCGGCGGGCTGCACCACGACCGGGAGCGCGTGTTCCTGCTGTCGACGACCCACGGTGCCGAAACCCACGCGCTGGCCGCGGGCATCGCGACCATGCACGAATATCGCACCCGCCCGGTAATCGAGACGCTATACGCCCGGGGGGACCGCCTTCGGCAGGGCGTGGACCGGCACGTCCGCGACCTGGGCCTGGGGCGCTACTTCTCGGTGACAGGCCGCTCCTGCTCACTCCAGTTCAACACGCTCGGGCCGGACCATCAGCCATCCCAGGCATTCCGTACGCTCTTCCTGCAGGAGTTGCTGGCGAGGAACATCCTCGCGCCCTCCTTCGTGGTCAGTTTTTCGCATTCGACGGACGACGTCGACGCCACGGTGGCTGCCGTTGGCGAGGCGCTCGCCGTCTACAAGAGGGCATTGGCCGATGGCGTGGGCGCCTACCTGCAGGGCCGCCCCGTGAAGCCGGTCTACCGTCGCTTCAACTAGCGCCCCGGGGCGGAGCGCTCGGCCACCGTCGGGCTTTCTTACGTTCCGCCACCAGCGGAATTTATGTCAAGCGGGCACGCTCACCTAAGGGCCCGCGGGGTATGCTGTTTCCACCGCGTGGCATGGCCCTTGCTTAATAACAACAAGACGCGCGTAACTCATTGTTCGAAAAGATAAATGTGACGCGCGTCACACTTTGGGCGCAATCGGAATGTGGAGTCTCGGCACTATGGATGGTCGGCTCGTCAGGGCAGTCGGAGTTATTTGCAGAGGGCTTCTCCTCACGACGCTCGCGACGGCCCCGATTTCCGCGGCAACACTGCCCGGGAACTTCACTGAATCCAACGTAACGAGTCCGCGCGCCAACGGCACGTGGAACGAGGCGGTGGGCGTGGCCTTCTCCACCACGGGCCGGATGTTCGTCTGGGAACGCGGTGGCCGCGTCTGGATCGTGGACAGCACGAATCCGGTCCCCCAGCCCTTCCTCGACATCAACGAGGAAGTCCTCGGGTGGCGCGATCACGGCATGCTCGGCTTTGCCCTGCACCCCGACTTCAATAACACCGGCTACGTCTACGTGATGTACACCGTGGACCGGAATCACCTGATGAACTGCGATTCGCCGCAGATCGGGGCGCCGGTGTGCGGCGGCGGCTATATCGCCGCGGACACCTGGCAGCCGAACCAGCAGTACCTTGATCCGCCGACCAACAGCCGGCCCAATCCCGGCTACTTCAAGGCGACGATCGGCCGAATCGTGCGCTACCAGGCCGTGCTGCCCAGCGGACAGACGACCTTCGAGAACGCCACGACGGTGGACTACAGTTCCCGCCGTGTGCTGCTGGGCGACACCCTGGCGTCCCAGCCGAAGAGCGGCGGCATCCCGCTGACCCACGAATCCCACGGCGTGGGCTCCCTGGTGTTTGGCCAGGATGGCACGCTACTCGTCTCGGCCGGCGACAACGCCAGCTATTCCTCCAATGACGGCGGATCGGCCAGCGAAACGTACTGGTCGTCGGCCATCACCGACGGCATCCTGCAGGCGAAGGAGAACGTCGGCGCGTTCCGCGCCCAGATGGTGGACTCACTGGCCGGCAAGGTCCTGCGGCTGGACCCCGACACCGGCAACGGCGTCGAGAGCAATCCGTTCTACTCGGCGGCCGCACCGCGGGCCGCCAAGTCCCGTGTCTGGGCTCTCGGCCTGCGCAACCCGTTCCGGATGTCGATCCGGCCCGGCACCGGCGATCACCAGCCGGCACTCGGCAACCCCGGCGTCCTGTACATCGGCGACGTGGGCTTCACGGACTGGGAAGACCTGCACGTGGGGCGCGGAGGACGGGAAAACTACGGCTGGCCCGTGTATGAAGGCCTGACGATCGATGCCGGTTACGACGCCAAGAACACGGCCAACCCCGATGCCGCGAATCCCCTGGCCAACGGCGGCAGCTGTCCTGCCACCTTCAAGTTCGAGGACCTGATCAGGCAGGAGACCACAGGGCCACTGTCGTTCCCGAATCCCTGCAATACGTCCCAGCAAATCCCGGCAACGGTCGACGTGTTCGAGCACACCCGGCCCGTCCTCGAATGGCAGCACGGCGTGAACACGACGCGCTGGGGCTCCTTCGATGTCAGCGGCAACGCTGTCACCGTCAATCTCGGGGCCACCTACAACGGCCAGACCATCACGGGCACGCCCTTTGCGGGCAATGCCGCCGTTGGCGGCGTCTGGTACACGGGCACCGATTTTCCGGCCACGTACCGGAATACCTACTTTGCTGCCGACTACGGCGCTGCCTGGATCCGGAACTTCGTGTTCGACGGCAATGACAACCTCCAGGCCGTCAATAACTTCGCAACGGGCGCCGGCGGGGTCGTCGCACTGGCCACCCACCCTCAGACTGGCGGTCTTTACTACATCTCCTGGGCTTCCGTGCTCCGGAAAGTCTCCTACCAGCCGACCCAGCCCGTGGCCCTCGCCGCCGCCACGCCTGTATCAGGCGCATCTCCCCTGGTCGTGTCCTTCGTGGGCAACGGCTCCTATGATCCCCAGGGACTGCCGCTGACCTACCTCTGGAACTTCGGCGACGGCACCACGAGCACCCAGCCGAACCCGGTCAAGACCTACACGGTGGCGAACGGGCAGATCCAGAACTTCGTGGCAAGCCTCACGGTGACGGACGCCACGCTGCTGACGGCCCAGGCGTTCGTCTCCGTCTCGGTCAACAACACGCCACCCACGGTCAACATCACGTCGCCGGCCTCCGGTGGCACCTACTCGGTGGTCGAGCCCACGACGATCACTCTCACCGCCCAGATCGACGACAACGAGACCCCCGCCAGCCTGTTCTGCTCGTGGACCGTGGCCATGCACCACAACAACCACGTGCACACGGAGCCCGCACTGACGGACTGCAACACGTCAGCCACGCTATCCGCCGTCGGCTGCGACGGGGAAACCTACTTCTACACCGCCGAACTCACGGTGACCGACCCGCAGGGTCTGTCCACCACTGACGTCGTGCAACTGAACCCGGCCTGCGAGGGCTCGCCGTCCGACACCCTGTCGCCCGGCACACCGGCAAACGTCGCCGCCAGCGCGGTGGGACCGAACCGCATCGACATCGCCTGGTCCGGCAGCACGGATTCCGGCGGCTCCGGCCTGGCTGGCTATCGCATCTACCGCAATGGCAGCGCCACGCCGCTGGTAACGGTTACTTCCACTAGCCACTCCGACCTGAACCTGGTCGCCAGCACGGCCTACACCTACCGCCTGTCGGCATTCGACAACGCCGGGAACGAGTCCGCGCTGTCCGGGCCCGTCACGGCTACCACGCCAGCGCCGCCAACCTGGTCAAGCCAGGATATCGGCGCGGTGGCTGCCGCCGGTTCGTTCACGGACAACGGCTCCAGCATCAGCGTCAGCGGTTCCGGTGCCGATATCTGGGGCAAGGCAGATGAGTTCCGCTACGTTTACCGCTCACTGAACGGTGATGGCGAGATCGTTGCCCGGGTCAGCAGCTTCACGAGCACGGATCCGTGGGCCAAGGCCGGCGTCATGATGCGGGAGTCGCTGGCGGCCAACTCCCGGTTCGCCCTGATGCTCATGACCCCGGGCGTCAACGGCGCAGCGTTCCAGTACCGGACCAGCACTGGTGGCTCCGCTGCACCCAGCAACAGTCAGGACAACGTGTCGACGATTCCCCGCTGGATCCGCCTGGTACGGCAGGGAAATATCCTTAGCGGCTTCAGCTCGGCCAATGGCACAACCTGGACCCTCCGCAATTCCACGACCATCGCCATGCCGGCCACGGTCTATGTGGGCCTGGCCGTGACCAGCCACGTGGACGGCACGCTCGGCACCGCGGTCTTCGACAACGTCGCGCTCGTCCTGCCCACCCCAGATACGACGGATCCCACGGTGCCCCAGAGCCTCGGCGGCACCCCGGTCAGCACGTCGCGAATCGACCTGGCCTGGTCTGCTTCGACGGACGCCGGTGGTTCCGGACTCAGCGGCTACCGCATCTACCGGAACGGCAGCAGCACGGCGCTGGCGACAGTGGCAAGCCCCGCGTACTCCGACACCGGACTCGCAGCGAATACTGCCTACAGCTACCGTGTGAGCGCCTTTGATGCGGCAGGCAATGAATCGGACCCGTCGTCCCCGCCTGTTTCCGTCACAACCCTGGATGTGCCACCCCCCGATGGCATAAACCCGACCCAGCCGGGCACCCTCGGCGCCAACGCGGTCAGTTCCAGCCGGATTGACCTCGCCTGGACGGCCTCCACCGATGCGGGCGGCTCCGGCCTGGCCGGCTACCAGGTGTTCCGCAACGGCAGCGCAACACCGGTCAATGCCTCGCCCATCACCGGCACCAGCTTCGCCGACACGGGCCTGTCCCCGAGCACCGCCTATTCCTACCAGGTGCGGGCAATCGACGGCGCTGACAATGTCTCCACGCTGTCGAACGCTGCCAACGCCACCACACTGGCGCCGGCCGCCTGGTCGAACCAGGACATCGGTGCCGTCGCTGCGGCCGGTTCCTTCGCCGACAACGGCGCCTCGCTGTCCGTCACCGGTTCGGGTGCCGACATCTGGGGCGCGGCTGACGAATTCCACTTCGCCTACCGGTCCCTCACAGGGGACGGCGAACTCGTCGCCCGGGTAACCAGCCTGACCAACACCAACGCCAACGCCAAGGCGGGCGTGATGATCCGGGAAACGCTGACCGCCAATTCCCGCTTCGCGCTGATGATGATGACGCCCGGTGCCAATGGCGGCGCGTTCCAGCGCCGGACCACCACCGGCGGATCCGCGGGCCCGAGTGGCAGCAATGATGGCGTGTCCACGCTGCCACGCTGGGTGCGGATCACGCGCACGGGCAACGTGCTGTCGGGCTACATCTCGCTGGATGGGATCACCTGGACCCTGCGCAGCAGCGCCACCCTCGCGGCCCTGCCGTCCGCCGTCTACATCGGCCTGGCCGTCACCAGCCATCAGGATGGCGTGCTGGCCACGGGCGTCTTCGACAATGTGTCACTCGTGCTGCCCACGCCGGACAACGTCGATCCGACCGTTCCCCAGAACCTGGCGGGCAGCCCGGTGGGCACCAGCCGCATCGACCTGACCTGGTCCGCATCCACTGACACCGGCGGCTCCGGGCTGGCCGGGTACCGCGTCTACAGGAATGGCAGCGGCACGCCGCTGGCCTCCGTCACCGGGACGAGCTACTCAGATACGGGCCTCACGGCAAACACGACCTATACGTACCGGGTTTCTGCCTACGACGCGGCCGCCAACGAGTCGGACCTGTCGACCCAGGTCCCGGTCACCACGCCGGACGTGCCTCCGCCCGACACGATCGCCCCCTCCCAGCCGACCGGCCTGGGCGCCACGGCGGTAAGCGCCAACCGCATCGACCTGAGCTGGACGGGTTCCACCGACACGGGTGGCTCCGGCCTCGCCGGCTACCGGATCTACCGCAACGGCAGCTCCACGCCCCTGACGACGGTTACCGGCACGACCTATTCGGACCTGGGATTGGCGGCCAACACCGCCTACAGCTACCAGGTGGCGGCGATCGATGGCAACAACAACGAATCGACCCTGTCGGGTTCTGCAGGCGCCACTACCCTCGCGGCCGCAGCCTGGTCGAGCCAGGATATTGGCGCCGTCGCCGCTGCCGGCTCGTTTGCCGACAATGGCACCAGCCTCTCGGTAACCGGCTCCGGCGCGGACATCTGGAACAGCGCGGACGAGTTCCACTTCGCCTATCGCACACTGATTGGCGATGGTGAGTTGATCGCCCGGGTCACCGGCCTGACGAACACGGATCCGAACGCCAAGGCCGGCGTAATGGTGCGCGAGTCACTGGCGGCCACCTCCCGCTTCGGCCTCATGCTGATGACCCCGGGCACCAACGGTGCGGCCTTCCAGCGCCGCACGACGACCGGAGGCGCCGCGGGTCCGAGCAACAGCACCGACAAGGTTTCGACCCTGCCCCGCTGGGTGCGAATCGTGCGTGCCGGCAACATTGTCAGTGGCTACCTCAGCGCTGACGGGCTCAACTGGACCCTCCGCAGCTCGGCGACGCTCACGGGACTACCGACGACGGTGTACATCGGACTGGCGGTTACCAGCCACAGTGACGGCGCCCTCGCCACCGGTGTCTTCGACAACGTGTCGCTGGTCCTGCCGGCGGCCGACAGCACGGCACCGACTGTTCCTGCAGGCCTGAGCGCCACGGCCCAGCGCCGCAACATGCTGGCGCCGACCGTACTCGTGCCAGCCGACGTCAAGCCCCATGGCATTGCCGTCGCCGACATCAATGCCGACGGGTTCCCGGACATCGTCACGTCCAACTCCCACGCCGATAACCTGAGCGTGCTGCTGGGGAATGGCGCGGGAAGTTTCGCCCTGGCCAGCGCTCCCGCGACCGGTCACTGGCCGAAGGCGGTTTCCGCGGTGGACCTCAACAAGGACGGGAAGCTCGACCTGGTCACCGCCGACCAGGAGGACGCCACGGCCAGTGTGCTGATGGGCAATGGCAACGGCACCTTCGCGCCCCGGGTCGTCCTCGGCGCCTGCACGAAGGCCCACGAGACCGCCGTCGGGGACCTCAACGGGGACACCTGGCCGGACGTGGCCATCGCCTGCCACGCGACCACGCTGATCGCCGTACTGCTGAACAATGGCACCGGCGGCCTGCTGCCCGCCGTCACCTATTCGATGGGCACGGGGTCGCGGCCACACTCCCTCGTGGTCGCCGACTTCAACGAGGACGGCAAGCTGGACATCGCCGTGGCCGACTACGGCGCCAATAACGTCGGAATCCGGCTCGGGACGGGCAACGGCACGTTCCCCTCAGTTGCGACCTTCGCCACCGGCACGGGCCCCCACAGCATCCGCACCGGCGACCTGAACGGCGACGGCAAGCTGGACCTCGTCACCGCCAACGACCAGTCGGAAACGGCAAGCATCCTGCTCGGCAACGGCAACGGCACCTTCGCCGCCCGCACGGACTACGCCGTGGGCAAGGTGCCGAAGGCAATCGCCATTGGCGACGTGGACGGCGACGGAATCCCGGATGTGTTGTCAGGCAACACCGGCGGGAACTACCCCACCTGCTGCGTGGCCTCGGGGGGCGACAACGTCAGCGTCCTGATCGGCACCGGCAGTGGCACCTTCCTGCCGAAGTACGAGGTCACCGTGGGCGTCACACCCTTTGCCGTGATCGTGGCCGACCTCAATGGCGACGCGCGCAATGACCTCGTGACGGCCAACTACGACAGCCAGGCGGCTGGCGTCACCCTCTCATCCGGCAGCCAGCACCAGGTCCGGCTCAACTGGACGGGCTCGACGGACGCTGGAACCGGCGTTGCCGGGTATCGCATCTATCGGGACGGTGCACCGGCAGCGGTCGGCAGCTCGGCGTCAGCGACGTACATCAATACCGGCCTTGCGCCGTCCACCGGCTATGAGTACCGGGTATCGGCCATCGACAATGCCAACCCGGCCAACGAGTCCGCCCAGTCCGCTCCGGTGAACGTAACTACTCTCGGCAACTGAGCTCCCCTGTAGGAGCGGCTTCAGCCGCGACCCGCAAGTCGGTGGTCGCGGCTGAAGCCGCTCCTACCCGTGAGACAATCCCGCCCATGCACGTCGCGTTCGTCGTAAGCAACTTCCCGGCGGTGTCGCACACCTTCATCGACACCCAGATTCGGGGCCTTCTGTCCGCTGGTCACCGGGTGTCCATCCATGCGTTCGGCAGGCCGGCCAAAGGCCTGACCCACCACTACTGGACCGATCTCAAGCGGCCCCTCGAGCTGCACTACGGCGCACCCCGGCCGAAAGCGGTCTGGCGCAGGCTCCTGGAGGCCCTGATCCTCGCCCCCAGGTTTCGCGCGGAGCCCGCGACCTGGCTGCTCGGCCTGCTGGCCCCGCCCTGGCATCCGTTTGCCCGTCGGCTCGACCCGCTGTTCTGGTCGGTGCCGCTGCTTCCGGCACTCGAGGCAGACGTCTGGGTCTGCCATTTCGGCGACGTGGGACTGCGCGCCCTGGCCGTAGCCAGGCTGGCTCGTAGCCGCGCGCGGCTTGCCGTCTTCTTCCACGGAGCGGACATCACCCGGTTTGTCGGCCAGCACGGCCCCGACGTCTACCGGCAGCTGCTGGCGGACGTGGACGTTGCCCTCCCGATCAGCGAACGCTGGCAGGCGCGACTCCTCGAGCTAGGCGGCAAGCCGGAAAAGGTCCATCTGCACCGGATGGGTGTCGATTGCGAGCGCTACGCATTCGTGGCCCGGACCCTGCCCGCCCAGGGTCCGATCCGCCTGCTGAGCGTTGCGCGCCTCGTGGAGAAGAAGGGCATCGAGTACGCCATCCGGGCCATCGGCCTGCTGCCCCCGGGACTGCGATCCCGGATCGACTACGCGATTGCCGGCGACGGCCCCCTGCTGGGGGAGCTCCAGAGGCTGGTCGATGCCGAGGGCCTGGCTGCGCAGGTCAGGCTGCTGGGGTGGCAAGACCAGGACGATATCGTCCGCCATGTACGGGACGCACACCTGATGCTTGTGCCCAGTGTCACGGCGGCGGACGGGGACCAGGAAGGCATCCCGGTCTCGGCGATGGAAGCCATGGCCACGGGCCTGCCGGTGATTGCGACCTGGCACAGCGGGATCCCGGAGCTGGTCCGGGACAGGGTCAATGGGCGGCTCGCTCCTGAACGCGACGCCACGGGCCTCGCGGCGGCCATTTCGGACACCCTCGTCAGCGACAGCGACTACGCCAGATACGCCCGCGCAGCGCGTTCGCTGGTGGAGACGTCCTTCAACGAGCAGCGCCTGAACGCGGGACTGGAAGAGTTGCTGCTCAACCTTGCGGACTAACGGCTCGCCGGCTAGCGGCTCGCGGACTAGTCGACCCGCCCCAGCGCCGGGGGACAGGGCAAGCCGGCCCTCGCGCAGAATGCCGGGGCAAAGGCCCGCAGGTCCCTCCGCGCCCCGTCCGAATCCGTATCGAATGTTGCACTCAGCGCCACGATTCCCTGCTGGAACGGCTCTCCGCCGAGGAGCCCTCGAAGTTCGAGCAACTTGGCATCCACGCGGCTATCCGCGGCCCGGCCGTTCACGACGTACCAGGACCAGACGATCCGCGCAGTGCCCTCGGGAATGGCCGACTGCGGCGCAGGCCGCAGCACCGCCTCCGCATAGCCTGCGCCAGGGCCGCCGCCCACGCGACGCCAGGTCTTCCGGTCGAAGAGCTGGTTGCGGGAGTCGGTCACCTCCCCGCCACCCGACGCATGGTCGTACACGGCCACGAACACGTCCACCGGCGTGGCCGACTCCACGGATTGATAGCGCGCAATGGTTTCACCGTCGGCCCCCCGCAGGACCGGTAGCCAGCCATGGACCCCGCTCTCGGGTGGCCCGTAACCCGCCAGGGATCCAGGCATGGCTGGAGGAGCGCCGGCTTCAGCACCTGCCGCGCGCCCGCGCAGCTCGCCAGGTACAGCAGCGGTGACCACTGCGACGATGGCCGCCATGGCTGCCACGGGAAGCGTCGCGGTCGCGCCCCGCGACGTGACACGCTCGGGCGAAACAGCCGACGGGGCCGGCGGGTCAGCGTAGCGCGCGCCAATAACAAACATGGCCAGCAGGATCGCGCCGAAGAAGATCGTCCCGTACAGAACGTGGGCACCCGCGAGCCGGCCGTCGCTCAGATGCACGAGCATCACGACCAGGTAGGCGCGGACGACGTTGCCAACGACCGGGACGACCAGGCACGCCATCAGGAACACCAGGCGCTTCTGCCAGGAGCGGTACGCAACCCACGCGAAAACCGTGCCGGCTGCCACGGTGGCCATCAGGAAGCGGATGCCGCTGCAGGCCTTTATGACCTCGAAGTCGCCACTCGGCAGGCTGAAGACGAAGCCGTCCTGGAAAACGGGTACGCCCGACAGGCCTACGGCCACCACGGCGAAGTCTGCAGTCCATTGCATCAAGGTGGGCACCAGGAATTCGCCAAAGGGCACCATCAGCAGCAGATAGGCCAATGGGAACCAGATGACCCGCGATGCCGGCGTGCCCAGCACCGCCCATACGGCCAGCGCCACCAGGACCACGGCCGCGAAGTGGTGGACCACATTGACGTCGAGCAGCATGGCCAGAACCCAGGACACGCCCACGGGAATCATGAGAAACAGCGCCAGCCAGGATGGCTCGGCAGGCACGGCAGCAAGGCGCGCGCGCTCCCGCCACAACAGGAACAGGGAAATGGGCAAGATCAGTACGCCGTAGCTGAACGTCGACGACGATCGCCACTGGAACGCCATGCCAAGAAAGCTCTCACGAAGGGCCAGCGCGACGGCAACCGCTGCCAGGGCAGCGAGCACCCAGGCAACCACGGGACCGCGGGACGGGCTGTTCATGACTACATGGTCCGAAGCATCTGCTCGGCGGCGGCCCGGCTGGCAAACGCCTCGGTCGACTGCACCAGGGCCATGAGAATCCGCTTGCCCTCCCCGGGTTGCCCCGTATCGACGAGGGCGACGGCCAGGTGGTACTGGATGTCACGGTCCGCGGGTTCGAGCTCCGCCGCCCGCCGGATGAGCACCAGGCCCCGCTGCCGGTCGCCGAGCCGCAGCTGGGCCCAGCCGGCCGTATCGAGAATCGGCGCCGACTCGGGGGCCAGCCGTGCGGCCCGGTCTCCCAGCTGCACGGCGCGCTTGTCACCCCGTTCCTGGTAGAGCCAGGCCAGGTTATTGATGGTCGCCAGGTCGTCCGGAGCCAGGACAAGCACCTTTTCGTAGGCGGCCTCGGCGTCCGCGGCCTTGTCGTCGGCCAGTAACGCATCGCCCAGGGCCCGAGCAGCCCGCGGGTCGTCGGGATTGCGCTTCTGCCAGTCGAGCAGCAGGGCCACGTCGCCCGTGCCCGTGGCGAGCTTGCGGGTGTTCCACGCCTTCACCGCCAGGTCCAGGTTGGGCCGCTTGGCGTAGGCCTTCAGGTAGAGATCCGAGGCGGCCCCCGGCTGCTTCCCGGCCACGAGCAGCTCAGCCTCCATGGTCGTGTAGAGGGTCTCGTCACCGAGCTTTTCGGCCCGGATGCCGTCCAGCACCTTGC
Organism: Gammaproteobacteria bacterium; assembly: GCA_040080965.1. Taxonomy (GTDB): domain Bacteria; phylum Pseudomonadota; class Gammaproteobacteria; order Steroidobacterales; genus SHZI01. The sequence goes on from JBEBHH010000025.1 coordinate 44,521, forward strand.
GTGCATCGGCAAGCTCCCCGCGCCGGGCGAAACGGAGGAATTCCAGGCTCCGCAACTGCAGGAGTCCCGGCTCCAGGCGGCGGGCCGCGGCCATCGATTCGGAGGCCGCCTTGTCGTCACCCGACACCATGTAGGCCCGGGCCAGGTTCACGCGGTACAGCGCGCCATTCGGACGAAGCTCGATGGCCTTGCTGAAATTGACGACGGCGTCGCCGGGCGAGCCGGCGGAGAGGTCGGTGAGGCCGAGGAGGTTCCAGACCTCTGCATTGGTCGGCTCGTCGCGGGCAACCTGGCCCGCCAGCTTCCGCACTTCACCCGTCGCGCCACGATCGAGGAGGATCGAGCCCACGAGCAGCCGGGCACGGCTCGACGTCTTCTGGAAGGGCTCGAGGACCTTAAGGGCCTTGGGGATATTGCCCTGGTCGAGCTCCAGGCGCGCCAGCCAGAAGGCCGCGTCCGCGTTGGTGGGGTCCTTGTCGAGAATCTGCTGCCAGGCCCCGGCCGCCGCCGCGGGATTGCCAAGCAGTTCCTCGACCCGGGCCAGGTTGGCAAGGGCTGCGGCGTCCTTGGGATCGAGCTCCACGGCCTTGCCGACCACGGTGCGTGCCTCGGCGAACTGCCCGGTGGCCATCAGCACCGATCCAAGCAGGTTGTGGGACCAGGCCTGGTCGGGGAACTTCTCGACCACGGAGCGTGCGGAAGCGAGCGCCTGGTCGGCCTGGCCCTTCTGCATGTAGACGATCGTCAGGAAGGCGGCCCGCGTGGCGTCCGCCTGTGCGCCGCGCACCTGGCGGATCACCTCGGATGCCTCGTCGGTGCGGCCCTCCGCCAGCATCGTCAGCCCGAGCCCGAGCTCAAACAGCGGATTGTCGGGATACGCCTTCGAGCCTTCCCGGAATATGGAGATGGCCCGCGCGACGTCTCCCAGCTGAAGGGTGGCCTGGCCCATCATGGTCAGCAGGGCCTCCCGGGACTCCTCGTCCGGCGCCGTGATGTTCTCGAGGAGCGGCAGGGCCTCCGCCGGGCGATTCCGCGCGAGGAGCACCGTGGCCAGGAGACGCCGCGCGAAGAGGTCGTCGGGATTGCCGACCACCACCGGGCGCAGGAACATCTCGGCGAGGTCGAACTGGTTCTCCAGGGTGTAGATCGCGCCGAGGAGCCGCTGGGCCGGGGCGAAAGTCTTGTCGGCCGCCAGAACTTCCTGCAACTCGGCCTTGGCGCGTTCCAGGTCCCTCTGCTCGAGCGCAATCCGGGCCCGCAGGTAGCGGACGTCGGCCTGGTTGCCCACCACCTTCGCGAGCTCGTCCGCACGCTTCTCCGCCTCGGCAAAGTGCCGGGCCGCCAGGTCCAGTTCGGCCAGGGTTCCGAGGGTGGCCGCCTGTACCAGCAGCAGGCCTTCAGCCCGGCTCCTGTCCAGCGCCCGGACGAGCAGTGGTTCAGCCCCGGCCTGGTCGCCCTTCGAGAGGAGCCGCATGGCCTGCATCAGGAGCGCCTCCGGATCGTCCGGCCCCAGCGCGAGAGCGGCATTCAGCTGCGCGTCCGCCTCGGGCTGGCGATTGGTGGCTGCCAGCAGCCGCCCCAGCTCGAGATGGGCCTCCGTGGAAGGGGCTGCTGCCAGCGACGCCCGCAGGTCGGATTCGGCCTCACTGAACTTCTGGAGGCCGATCTTCGCGCGCCCCGTCAGCAGCGCCTGGCGAGCTGTGTCCGCCGCCCGCCCGAAGGTCCTCGGCCCGGACGGCGTCCGGGCCTGGGCCAACACGTCGTCGTAGCGGCCCAGCTGGAGCAGGGACTCCATCCGGCCATCCCAGGTGCGGGCCGGGTCGGCGCCGAGTTCGTCAGCGCGGCGGAAGTTGCGTTCCGCGAGCGCCGGGTTGTTGCCCTTGAGCGCGACCTCGGCGAGCAACAGCACGCCTTCCAGGTTGTCCGGGTCGCCCTTCAGCAGGGTACGAAGCTGGATGGAGGCGGAACGGTAGTCTGCCTTGTCCGCATACCCCCGGGCGTCAGCGAGCAGCTTCTCGGGGGACTGGCGCAGGCAGCCCGACAGGCCCGCCACGCCAGCGATGACCAGCAGCAGGGTAACCCGCCGACGGGACCAGGGGCTTGGAACGATGGACATTGACCGCTCACTCTGCAGCACGGCGGGGCGAGGCGCCGTGCATGGATCACAATTCACCTTAACGCGGTGCCGGCGACGCAGCACTCCGCGGCGCCGGACTGCTAGCATGGGCCCAGCAACCAGTGCACCGTCCATGCCCCGACACGAATCCACAGTTTCTCATTCGCCGACGGAAGCCACCAGACTGCCGCTGCCCGACACCACAATAGCCCAGCGGGTCCCGACGCTGGTCCAGGACCTCGTGCTCGGCACCGCAGCCCGGATGGGCGA
>JBEBHH010000026.1:0-46553 GCA_040080965.1 Gammaproteobacteria bacterium
GCTCGTCCTCTTCCGCGATCTCCTCGAGGATCTCGGCGATGATCGGCGGCGGCGGCCGGTCGACCTGGATGATGCCGAGGCTGGTGACGAGACCCCACACCAGCAGCACGTGGAAGGCGACGATGATCGCGAAGATCGTCGCCTTGCGACCGCTACTTCCCAGGCCGGTGTCGAACGTGCTGTCCATATCTGCTCTTGAAAGGTCTGCTCTTCAAAGTCTGCCTTGATGGGGCGCTACTATTGCCCGACCGCCACAAGGCGCACCCGGTCCCGCGAAGACCTTCGGGCGCCACCCTGACGGAGCAGTGCTGGCTTCTTCATTCCGCGGAGCCGGTCGTTTTTTCGTACGGCTGCGGGGCCAGCTCCATTTGGACCGGGTACCCCCCTCGGCCCAAGGGCGACAAATTTACCCGATCTTTCCGGTGATTGCACATGGATCTGTCAGTGCCGGCGCTCGCCCCGCCCGTGCTGCTCTCATTCGGGTTGGATCGGGCAACCGGCCATAAGTTTCCCGCCGGGGTGGTGTGGGCGCGGCAGCGCTGCAACAATGGCGCCAATGCGGGGTCGGGCTACCCGCCGGGGCGGAGGCTTTCGTGCGACAGGTCATTGCGCTCGTGATGGCGCCAGTGGTTCTGCTGGCAGGTTGTGCTGCCAATGTGCTCGACAAGAGCGCCGATTTCGACCGCCACCGGTACAGCCGGATCGTCCAGCCCTTCGACAAGCCCGACAAGATCTATTTCGACGTGCTGTTCAGTGCGGATTTCCCGGCTGACGATCCCGCGGCCGAGGCTACCCGGATGACCTGGCTCGACGCCTGGCTGGAGCAGCGCCGGCTCTGCGCTGCGGGTCACGAAGTAGCGCTCCGTCGGCCCTTTGATTACCTCGAGGACAACCCGGCGGGGTACACGCAGCGCTGGGAAATCCGCTGCGTCGTTTCTCCCGCCGCCGGGTAGGCGGAAAGCGCCTTAAAGCAGCAGTAGCCGGGTACCGGTCTCCACCCGCCAGCGCCGGGCAAATCCGGCATTCAATTCCAGTACGCCGACCACAATCCCCCCGGACCCGATGCGTGTGGTGGAGTAGGGCTGGGTGCTCCGGGCGATGTGGTCCACCGTGCCCTTCGGCCCGACGAAAAGCATGTCGAGGGAGAGCACCGTGTTCTTCATCCACATGACGAGTTCGACAGGCGAGTCGTAGCCGAAGTACATGCCCTCGAACTCGCCCAGGGATTCCACGTACATCAGTCCCTGGCTCCTTTGTTCCGGGTTAGCGGCGAAATACACGTCGATGAGCAGGCAGCGGGGCCCGGCAGTCTCCAGCACGGCCTGGCCCCTCGGGAAGCCAGCCACCAGGTGCACGGGCTCCAGGCCGGCTGCGGGGCCGGCCAGCAGCCAGAGGACGATCGGGCTGGCCAGCACCGCCCGCCGGAGTTCAGTCCGCATCGGCGGCTACCCAGCCCGAAAATTGCAGGTCGCTCAAGGTCAGGGACGACCGGTCACCCACAGAGGGCAGGGCGCCCACGCAATAGACCAGGCCGGCGATCCGGCTGCCGGCGGGGCGGCCGGCGACCGGAGTCACCGAGTCGATGCTGGCCCAGCAGCGGCCGGGACCGGCAGAGCTGAAGAAGCGGTCTTCCCGTTCGTCGATGACCGTGACGTTGGCGGGCCGCTCCGCACCGGCCAGGTCCTGCTGGCGCCCGTCGAGGCCAATCAGCACCGAAACCCGGCCCCCGTCGGGCCCGTCGCCCGAAAAATACAGCCGGACGCCCTCCCCGGCGGGCCGACCCATGCCGTCGCAGGCGAGGCTGGATCCGGTCCAGTCGGCCGTCAGGTTCAGGGCGCCGAAGAAGCGGCCCCGCAGGAAGCCGTCACTGCCCAGCGCGCAGGCCTGGCGGGTTGCGGGTGCCGGTGGCATCGGAGCCGGGTCCTGCGTCAGGGCCAGGGCGCCCGTGAACAGGACCCCGGCAGCCCCCAGCGCCCCGGTAGCCCGGTTCAGCCACGTGCCATAGATCGTGTTCCGGGTCGTGCTCCGGGTCGTGCTCGGGGGCGCGGCGCGTAGAGGGTCAGCAGACATGGCCGCGTATCCTAACGGCTTGGCCCCTCCGGGAGGCGAAATGTGACCGAATGCGCAGCCCCACCCGGGGGCAGCCAGTAACGTCAACCGCGATATCCGGGCCGGGTGCCGCGCGTGCACTCCGGCAAATCGTGCTTGGGGCGGTCTTGGGGCGCGACGCAACTTGAGTCTCGATGTTCAACAGCATTTGAACTCGCTCGTGACGGAGCGGCGGCCCGGCATATTCCGGCTGCGCTTCAGCCAGTTCGTCGAAGGCGAGTTCCGCCGCGTCTACGCGGAGTCCAATTACCCGAAGACGCGCCCTATCCTCGTGATCGGGGCAGCGGCCATCTTCTCGGCGCTGATCCTCGCGGTGATGCACGACAACCTTTCCTGGCAGACGACTGCCTTCATGCTGGGAATGCTGCTCCCCACCCTCATGGCGACGCTGGTGATGTCGTACAAGGAAGGCTCCCACGGCGCGTACCAGATCCTGCTGGCGCTGACGGCGTTGTGGATCGGACTGGTCTGCACGTCGATAACGGTGCGGGCCAGCCTGACTGGCGCGCCCTACTACTTCGGCGCCGAGGTGGCGTGGATCTTCCTGGTCTGGCTCGTGCTCGGCCTGCACTTCTGGAATGCCGCCCTGATCGCCGTGACGATTTCCGTGATTTACGCCTGGGGCATGCTGACGTGGCAGTTCCCCTTGCAGGAAGTGGTCTTCTCGGGACTCACCCTCCTGGTCGTCAACGTCATCGGCGCCTACTGCTGCTTCCAGCTGGAGTCGGCAGTGCGGCAGGCGTTCCTGGAGTCCCGGATGCTGAACGACCTGGCCGAGCGCGACGGCCTGACCGGCCTCTACAACCGCCGTCGCTACGACAAGGATGTGGAAAAGCTCTGGCGGCAGTCCCGCCGGGACCAGAGCCAGCTCACCCTGCTGCTCGTGGACATCGACCACTTCAAGGGTTTCAACGACCTCTACGGCCACCAGGCCGGCGACGACGCCCTGAAGCGCGTGGCCGAGGTGATCGCCATGTGCGCCCAGCGGCCCCTCGACTTCGCCGCCCGGTTCGGCGGTGAGGAATTCGCGCTGGTCCTGTACGGCCCCGCCCAGGACTTCGGCCGGGAGATCCCGGAAATGCTCCGGCGGAGTGTGGAGGAACTCAAGATCCCGCACGCCGAGTCGACCACGAGCCCGTGGCTCACGGTAAGCGTTGGCGTGGCGATCGTCAGCCCAGGCAACGAGCGCAGCCTGGCAGGCGCCATCCAGCTGGCCGACGAGGCCCTGTACCAGGCGAAGGAAGACGGCCGCAACCGGATCGTGGTCAAGGAATCCAAGAGCGCCCACATCCAGACCGGGCGCTTCCGCGCAGCCCGCATGCAGGCCAGCGGCTGAAGCCGGGGGTCAGCGGGCCGTTGCTACCAGGCGCCGATGTTCGGCGCCGACTTCCAGGGTTCGCAGGGCGGCAGGGGTCCGCCCTTCTGCAGCAGTTCGATGGAAATCCCGTCCGGCGACCTGACGAAGGCCATGTAGCCGTCCCGCGGCGGCCGGTTTATCGTCACGCCGGCCTGCTGCAGGCGGCTGCAGAGGGCGTAGATGTCATCGACCTGGTAGGCCAGGTGGCCGAAGTTCCGTCCGCCGGTGTAGGCCTCGGGGTCCCAGTTGAAGGTCAGCTCGACGCAGGGCGCTCCCGCGCCGGATGCGTCATCGCCCGGGGCGGCCAGGAAGACCAGCGTGAAGCGGCCCCGCTCGCTGTCGGTCCGCCGGACTTCCCGCAGGCCGAGCTGGTTGCAGTAAAAGTCGAGGGACGCGGCCAGGTCGGACACGCGGACCATGGTGTGCAGGTACTTCATTAGAATGCCGCCGATGTCGCCCAGCCAGGAATCCCGGACCCAGGCCCCAGCCCTGGCCCTGGCCCAGCGCCGTATCTTGTACGTGCCGGGCATTCGTGCCAAGCCGCAGCCGGATGTCCATCGCGCACTGGTGTGGCGATGTCTGCTCGAGGGCGTTCGCCGGGCCGATGCAGGTGTTGCCGCGGAGATTGCCGCCGCGCCGGAGTGCCTGCGCCTCATCCCCTGGGGGCACGAGTTCTACGACCGCTACCGCGACACGGGCCCCGACCGGCCCGGGATCGAGGCGCTCCTCGCCGAGGCCAGTCCGGGCACGGACACCATCCGCGAGGTCAGTGGCCTGAAGGGCCGTGCCGTCTACCTGGCCCACCGCCTTGGCGACCGCTTTCCCGGCCTGGTCACCTGGCTGGCCGGCGAGGGCACGCGCGCCAACATCGCGGACTCGAGACGCTATTTCCGCAACGCCGACGGCGTTGCCGACCGCATCCGGGGGCTCCTCCGCACCGAGTTGCGGCGCGCCTGGGCGGCCGGCGAGAGCGTCCTCCTCATGGCCCACAGCTTCGGCTCGGTCATCGCCTGGGACACCCTCTGGGCGCTGAAGGAGGAGGCGGGTCCGGTGGACCTGTTCCTCACCATGGGCAGCCCGCTGGGCACGCGCTACATCCGTCGCCAGCTGATGGGTGCCGGCGAAACGGGCGCGGCCCGGTATCCCCGGGGGATCCGGCGCTGGCGCAACCTGGCCGCCATCGGCGGCCTCACGGCCCTGGGCCACCGGTTTGCCGGGGATTTCGCCGACATGCGCCGCCTCGGGCTGGTGGACGAAATCAGCGACCGGACGGACCTCGTGAACCCCTTCCGGGGGGCCGAGGGGCTGAATGTCCACCGCTGCTACGGTTACTTCGTCAATGCCAGCACCGGCGAGGCCATTGCCCGGTGGTGGCGCGACGCCGGCCGGGTCCCCGCCGCCCCCTGATTCCCGGCCGGGAGGCCGAATCTGTGGAGTCCCTCACAGAACCCCCGGGGGCATTTCCCTAACGTTCAGGCCATGCGCGCGAAGTACTACACCCGCTTCCTGCTGCGCTCGGAGGAACCGGGATTCGCCGACGAATACAGCGGCGTGGTGGAGCTGAACCACGCCGTGGACCAGGTGCTGGAACCGAAGGAGATCGAGGCGTTGCTCGCCCAGAACTTCCAGCGCGATGAGAACGAAGTGGAGCTTCTCAACTGGTCACGGGTTCACTAGGTGTCTGACGCTGACGTGGTGGTCTGATTTTTCGATTCCCCCTGTATTGGCCCGGCCTTGTGCCGGGCCTTTTTTTTGGCAAACATCACCCGCATGACGGCCCTCAGGTTCGACAGCCCACTGGATGACGACGCGCGCCGCACGCGCCTCTACGCCGGCGAGGTGTTCGTCTATTCGCCAACGCGCGCCTCCCTGGAATTCTGCGACTTCGCCCAGGGCATGATCCGCGAGGCCTTCGGGCAGCGGGATCCCGAGCTGGCCCAGCACGAGATGCCGGTGGATGAGTTCGCCGCGCTGCTGGCCGGGCTGAAGCCCCGGTTCATCCACCACCCCGAGTCGAAGCGCCTGATCCGCAACCTGCTCCTTGCCCACGGCTGTTCCGCGACCGAGACGTACTTCGACGTGCCGCGCCTTCGGACCTCCACGAGCGACGGCTACCTGACGACCGGCATCGCCTACGCCTTCCATCCGCACCGGGACACCTGGTACTCCGCGCCGCTCTGCCAGCTGAACTGGTGGATGCCCGTGTTCGACGTGGCGCCGGACAACGTCATGGCGTTTCATCCCCAGTACTGGGACAGGCCGGTGGCGAACAGCTCGGCTGGCTATGACTACCAGCGGTGGAATGCCACCAGCCGCTTCAACGCAGCCCAGCACGTGGGCACCGACACGCGGGAGCAGCCAAAGCCCCTGGAGCCCGTCGCCGCGTCACCGGACCTGCGGATCGTCGCGCCCATCGGCGGCGCCATGATCTTCTCCGGCGCCCAGCTGCACTCGTCCATCCCGAACACGTCGGGGCGGACGCGTTTCAGCATCGATTTCCGGACCGTTCACGGCGGCGACGCGGCAGGCCTCGTGGGCGCTCCCAACGTGGATTCCCGGTGCACCGGCACGTCCATGCCGGACTACCTGCGCATCGAGGACCTTGCCCATCTCCCCCAGGCGGTGATCGACCGCTACATGCCAGGACACCCCCAGCCCGTGCGAGAATGAGGCCATGACCTCGTTCAAGGGCATCCCGATCGAAAGCGGCGCGAAATACACCACCGCCGCCGGTTTCACCGCCATCCGCAACGGCATCAAGTCGCGCTCCGGCGTCTCCGCCAGCGCATCCTCCAACGCATTGGGCACCGACGCTGGCCGCAAGCCGGACTGGCTGCGGGTCCGCCTCGTTTCCGGCGGGCGTTACGCCGACGTCCAGCGCACGGTGCATGAACACCGGCTGGCCACGGTGTGCGAGGAATCCATGTGCCCGAACATCGGTGAGTGCTGGAATGCCGGCACCGCCACCATCATGCTCATGGGCCACGTCTGCACGCGGGCCTGCCGCTTCTGCGCCGTGGACACCGGAAATCCCCGGGGCTGGCTCGACGCGGAGGAGCCGGACAACGCGGCCCGTTCCGTCGAGTTGATGGGGCTGAAGTACGTGGTGCTCACGTCGGTGGACCGGGACGACCTGCCGGATGGCGGGGCAGGGCACTACGCCGCCTGCGTCCGCGCCATCAAGGCACGCAATCCCGGCACGGCCGTGGAAGCGCTCACACCGGACTTCGCCGGCGATCTCGCCGCCGTCGCCACGGTGGTCGAGTCCGGCGTGGATGTGTTCGCCCAGAATCTCGAGACGGTGCGCCGGCTCACGGCCGAGGTGCGCGACCCGCGCGCCGGTTACGACCAGACACTGCGGGTCCTGGCGCACGCCGGTGCGGTTGCCAGGGCTGCGACGCGGCCCGGCGCCCGCAACGTGCTCATCAAGAGCAGCCTGATGCTCGGCCTGGGCGAGACTCCCGACGAAGTGGAGCAGGCCATGGCCGACCTCCGCGCGGCTGGCGTCGACCTGCTGACGCTCGGCCAGTACCTCCGGCCCACCGCCAATCACCTGCCCGTGCGCGAGTTCGTCCACCCCGACCAGTTCGCCGCCTACCGGCAGGCCGGGCTTGGCAGGGGCTTCATCGAAGTCGTCGCGGGGCCTCTCGTGCGCTCCAGCTATCGCGCGGAGCGCGCCCTGGAAGGCAACAACGCGGGCCTTCCAGTCGCCACTCCGGCGCCCTGAGCCGCGCACCTCGATGGTCCAGTTCCTCCTCGACTACGGCCTGTTCCTGGCCAAGGCCGTGACGGTGGTCGCCGCTCTCGGGGCAGCCGTGGTGATCACTGTCGGCCTGTCCCGGAAGGAGCAGGCGGCCGGCGGCCTCACCGTCGAGAAGCTCAACGACAAGTACCGGGACCTGCGCCTGCAGCTCCGCCACGCCCTCCTGGCGAAGCCGGAGCGCCGCAAGGCGCTGAAGCAGGAGAAAAAGGAGCGCAAGCTCGATGAGCAGTCACGGCACGCGGCCGCCGGCTCCGGCGGGGAGGCCGCGCGGCGCCGCGTCTTCGTGCTGGACTTCAAGGGCGACATCCGCGCCACCGCCGTGGCGGCGCTCCGCGAGGAGATCAGCGCCATCCTCGGTGTCGCTGCCACGACCGACGAGGTCGTCGTGCGCCTCGAGAATTTCGGCGGCGCCGTCCACGAGCACGGCCTGGCGGCATCCCAGCTGATGCGCCTGCGGGACAGGGGAATTCCGCTGACCGCGATCGTCGACAAGGGCGCCGCCAGCGGCGGGTACCTCATGGCCTGCGTGGCGAACCGCATCGTCGCGGCGCCCTTCGCCGTGATCGGATCCATCGGCGTGATTGCCCAGCTGCCCAACTTCCATCGCCTCCTCGAGTCCCGGGGCGTGGACTTCGAGCAGGTCACTGCCGGCCGCTACAAGCGCACCGTGACCATGTTCGGCAAGAACACCGATGCCGACCGGGCCAAGCTCCGGGAGGAGCTCGAGGACATCCACGCGCTCTTCAAGCAGGTCGTCACCACCCACCGGCCGGCCCTGGACATCGAGGCCGTCGCCACGGGCGAGCACTGGTACGGCTCCCGCGCACTGGACCTGAAGCTGGTGGACGCCGTGGAAACGAGCGACGACTACCTGCACCGGGCGGCTGAATCGGCCGATCTCTACCGTGTGCATTACCGGGCACGGGCCACCCTGCAGCAGCGCGTGCTGTCGGCCGTCAGGGCGGGGGCCGACGAGGCCGCGGCGTGGTTGACGCAGCGCGACCAGGATGGCCGCTTTCCCTGAGCCCGGACTGGCCGGATAATCCGGCCATGCGCTGCCCCTTCCTGGTCCTGCCCGCCCTTCTGCTCGGCGCCTGCTCCGTGCCCCTGATCTCCGAGTCGGAGCTCGAGTCGGAGTCCAGCAAGGAATTCCAGGAAATTCGCGCCCAGACCCCCGCCTCCACGGATGTCCGGGCCCGCGCCTACATCAACTGCGTCTCGACCGCGATCGTCCAGCAGCTGGAAAAGCCCTACGTGGACGAGGACTGGGAAGTCGAAGTCTTCGAGAGCGAGGACATCAACGCCTTTGCCTTGCCCGGCGGCCGCATCGGCGTGTTCACCGGGCTGCTCGAGGTGGCCGGGAACCAGGACCAGCTGGCGGCGGTGATCGGCCATGAGGTGGCCCATGTCACCCAGCAGCACTCATTGAAGCGCGCCAACCGCGAGGCGACCACCCGGGTGGGAGTCATCGCCGGCGCGGCGGTGCTCGGCGGTGGCTACGGCGTGGGGGACCTGCTGTCCATGGGCGCCCAGCTGGGCCTCAGCCTGCCCTTCAGCCGGGCCAACGAGACCGAGGCGGACACCGTCGGCCTCAACTACATGGCGGCGGCGGGCTTCAACCCCGCCGAGAGCATCCAGTTGTGGAAGAACATGGGGAAGAAGAACAAGCTGGGGCCACCCCAGTTCCTCTCCACCCATCCCTCGGGGGACAACCGGATCCAGGAACTGATCCAGCAGCTGCCCGAAGCGCTTGAGATCTACAACACCGCCCAGGCATCCGGCAGGAAGCCGGCCTGCCAGAAGTAAACCACGACCCGGCCAGCCCACTGCACCGGCCGCCAGGAAGGACCCGACTGATGCGCCACCTGCCTCGCCTGATCGTGCTTGCAGTCGCCCTGCACCTGGGCGGCTGCGCGATATTCGAAACGCCGGACTGGGCGAAGCGCAGGGAAGTTGCCAAGGCCCCGGCCGAGCAGCCGCCCATCGTCAGCGATGAATTCGTGCTCACCCCCGGCAGCGACGTGGTCGGCGAGGTGCAGGTGATCCGGGCGCGGTACGAAGACACATTCATCGACATCGCGCGCGCCTACGACCTGGGATTCGATGAGCTCGAGCAGGCGAATCCCGGCGTGGATCCCTGGCTCCCCGGCGCCGACACCCGCGTCGTGCTGCCCACCCAGTTCGTCCTGCCGGACGCGCCCCGCGAGGGCATCGTCCTGAACATCGGCACCAAGCGGATCTTCTACTTCCCGAAGGCCGCGCCCGGGGAGACGCCCCGGGTCATCACTCACCCTGTCGGCATCGGTCGCGAAGGCTGGGCCACGCCGATCGGCACCACGAAGGTGGTGAGCAAGGTGAAGGACCCCGTCTGGACGGTGCCGCCGTCGATCCGCAAGGAGCACGCCGAGGCGGGCGACCCGCTGCCCGCCCGCGTGCCGGCCGGGCCCGACAACCCGCTGGGAGCCTTCGCACTGCGGCTCGGCTTCCCGTCCTACCTGATCCACGGCACCAACAAGCCCTCCGGCATCGGCATGCGCGTCAGCCACGGCTGCGTGCAGCTGTTCCCGGAAGACATCGAGTCCCTGTGGGGCCAGGTCCCCGTCGGCACGCCGGTGCGCATCGTCAACCAGCCGCAGCTGGTCGGGTGGCGTGACGGCAACCTCTACCTCGAGGTGCATCCGGCGCTGGAGGATGACCGGCGCAATCTGCGGGCGGCCCTCGACAGGCAGCTCGCCCAGGCGCTGCGCATGCGCAAGGTAGCCCCGGGCCAGGAGGCCGCCATCGGTGTGGATGCCGCGCTCGTGGCCGCCACGGCGAAGGAAGGCCGCGGCTTTCCGGTCCGCCTGCTGGAGTCCGCCGCCGATGCGCAGACGGTCGCGGCGCGGGCCCGGCCGACCATCAATGTCGTGACCTACCCGGCCGAGCCCGATGCTGCCGCCGGAGCCGCGGAAACCGGCTCATCGCCGGCGCTCGATGCCGCGAACCGGTGACTGCCGCCGGTGATGCCAGGCCCCCGTCGCCGGTCGTGACCCCGCCACCCCGCGGGCTGGCGATCGCCAGCCTCACGTTCTTCTCCCTGCTGGCGCTGGTCTTCGGCTGGCAGCTGTTCGCGGTGCCCACGGTGCTGTTCATTCCGCCGGGGCTCGCCTTCATTCCCGGCTGCCTGTTCGGTGGCGCGGACCTGCCGGGCGGCGTCACGGGACTGCCGCCGCCGGCCACGCTGGTGACCTACCAGTTCCTCCACGCCGGCTGGCTGCACCTGCTGGGCAACCTCGTGTTCCTGTGGATCTTCGGCCCGCGGGTAGAGCGTACGCTGGGCCCGGGCCGGTGGACGGTCCTGCTGCTCGCCTGCGGCGTGGCCGCGGCGCTGGCTCAGGCCTGGCCAGAGCCCTCGTCATCCGTGGCGATGGTGGGCGCCAGCGGCGGGATCTCCGGGCTGCTGGGCGCCTACCTGTTTCTCCATCCGCGGGACGAGCTCCGGCTGGAGCTGCCCGGAGTGCCGGGTATGCAGCTTCCCGCCTGGGTCGTGCTGCTGTCCTGGTTCGGCCTCCAGCTGCTCTACGCGAACTGGTCGGAGACACTGCCAGGCGGCGTGGCGTTTCCCGCGCACGTGGGCGGGTTTGCATGCGGCCTGCTGCTGGCCCCGGTGCTACAATTCCTCGCGTTGTTGTCTGCGGATGCGCGCGCCGTTGCCCGAACTCTCAGGAGCCGGGATTCGAGTCATTGAATCTCCCCCCAGCGAGGAGCTGATCCCGCTCCGCCGCGAAACTGTCACTGCCTTTGTCGGCCCGGCGCCCCGGGGCCCGGCCAACATTCCGGTCGTCATCGACAACGTGGCGGAATTCCGCCGCCGCTTCGGTTCGCCGGCGGAGCGCAGCCGGCTCGAGTGGATCCTCGGCCAGTTCTTCGAGAATGGCGGCCGCCAGGCCGTGGTCGTGCGGGTGCCGCGCTCGGGCGGTCCCAGCCGGATCACGCTGCCGGGGCCGGGCGGAACGCTCGACCTGGATGCGGTGAATCCGGGTCCCCTCGAATACCTCCGTGCGGCGGTCGACTACGACGGCATCCCCCCGTCCGACCTCTGGCGCTTCAACCTCAGCGTGCAGCGCATCCGTTCGCCGTCGAACCCGCTCGTGGAAGAGCAGGAGAACTGGCCGGGACTTACCGTGGCCCCCGACGATGAGGGCTTCGTTGGCGACGTCCTGGCCGGCTCCGCCCTGGTCCGGTTGCACGGCGAGGCGCCCCGCGCCCGGCCCTACGTGACACCCGGCGCCGCGGGCATCGGGCCCGTCGGCTACGTGCACGGCCGGGGTGACTGGCGGGCAGCCGCCCCGCCCAGCGACTACGACCTCATCGGCTCGGCCGAGGACGCCACGGGGATTCATGCCCTGGAACAGGTGGCCAGCGTGGACCTCGTCTGCCTGCTGTCGGGCGCGCCAAAGGCCGACGTGGGCCCGGTCGGAATCTTCGCGGCGGAGCGCTACTGCGCCCGGCGCAACGCGATCCTGCTGCTCGATCCGCCCGCGCACTGGTCCCGGGTCGAGGACGTCGCGCGCAGCCAGCGCGACTCGGCGATCGCCAGCCCGAATGTAATCACCTATTTTCCGCAGCTGACCGAACTGTCGGCGGACGGCCGGCGCACCCGTTCGCTGAGCGCCCTCGGGGCCATCGCCGGCATGCTGTCGTCCGAGGGTGCCGCGGACCGCGGACTGCTCCGCTCGAAGGCCCGCGTGGCGATGGAGCCCGACGCGGAGGAAGCCGCGCTGCTCGCGCGCCGTGGCGTGAATGTGCTCCGCGCCGCCGCGCCCGGCTTCATCTCCTTCACCGGCGACGTGACGCTGGCCCGCAGTCACGGGGGCCGCCGTGAGTGGCAGCAGCTGAGCGTCCGCCGGCGTGCCATGACGATCACGGGTGCGATCTCGCGCAGCACCGGCTGGGTCGCCGTGCAGGAGCCCGGCGCCGACACGTGGCGCACGGTGACGGCCCAGGTCGGCCGCTACCTCGCGTCCTGCGCCGAGGCGGGCCTGCTCGCCGGAGATGCCACGCGGCGGGCCTTTTATGTGAAATGCGACCAGGACACCAACGCCGGCCGGAAGGGGCTGTCCTTCGTGGTGGGGCTCGCCCTTACGCGGCCCGGCGAGTTCGTAGCCTTCCGCTTCGACCAGGACGCCGGCGAAGCCCGCGTCACCGAGCTTGCCTGGCAACCCGGGCTTGGCCTCTCCAGCTGAAGCGCTGCGTCGCCACGCTGTGAGCGGCATCACGCTGTAGGGAGACACTCGGCGGTATAACCTTGAGCCATGATGACCTCCGACGCTGAATCGGGAGTGATCCCGGTGCCAAGCCTCCAGGAGTTCTTTCGCGACTCCGTGGATGCGGCCATGGCCTCGAACAAGGTGGCCGTGGACGACCACACGGCTCACTACGTCGTCAACCTGCTCACCCTCTTCGCGCGCTCCGAGGCTCTCCACGACCAGGCCGAACGCGGCGCGGGCACCCGGCCCCTCGCCCTCATGCTGGCCGATGCGGCCGAAGCCGCGCCCGGCGAAAGCCGCAATTCGGCCCTGAAGCGCCTGGGCGATGTCGCCCTTTTCATCGCCGGTTTCATGGCCGAGGGCTTCGACCGGAAGGCCGTCGGCGTCGGTTACTACGTCCGGATGGGCGGCGGCGCCTACCGCACGCTGTCGATGGCCCTGCCGGCCAACCCGCGGGGCCGGGCCTTTGCCCCGGTATTCGCGGAGCTCTCCGCCAAGTTTGCCGATGTGGTCGACGTGCTCAACGAGGTGCGTAACGCCGGCGTGTCCAGCCGCGACCAGGATGTCCTCCGCCTCTACGAGTCCTGGCTCACCACTGGCAGTCGCCGCGCTGCCAGGCTGCTCCGCCAGATTGGCATCCAGCCTCTCCAGCAGCCGGGCAGCGTCCGCGAGCACTAGGCGTGGGCAGCGCATTCCCGGAGCTCCTCGGGTCAATGCAGGGCCAGCTCGGCCGGCTCTACGATGTCGAGGTTCCCCACGATGTGCGCGACTACCTGGTCACCGACCGGGAGCTGCTCGCCGTGCTGACGGCCGGCAACGCGGGGCGTTCCAGCGAGGAACAGCTCATCGTGGTCGAGAGCGAGGGCGCCGTGGACCTGGCGCTGTTCCTGGACCACGGCGTGCTTGAGAGGCTGGTCGCAGCCGATCCCCGCGAGAACATCTCCCGCGACAACCTGGCGGATTTCTGGACGGTGCTGGAGGGCGTCAGCCATTTCCACTACCTCGCGTGGAATGCGGTCTTCGACAAGCCGGTGACGCTCCTCGAACTGGAGATGCAGGCAGAGGTGGACAAGTACGTCAGCACCCGGCTTCTGCTGCAGGCGCAGCCCGATGCCACGCTGGGCGCGCCGTTGCTGCAGCGGCTCTTTGACGAGCCGACGCTGGATCCGGCCCTCGAGCCGGAGGAGATCGATCGCTACCAGGCCGCCAGTACCCTGGCCGGGCGCTACTGCGCCGGCCTTGAGAGCCGGTTTCCGGCTGCTGCGTTCACTCAGGAACTGCTGCGCGAGCTGCGGACGTTCTATCGCCTGCCCCAGACGGCGAAGATCGAGCGCATCCGCTCCCGCGGTTTCGCCTGACCACTGGTATCCGCTAAGCTCCGGGCGGTACCCTCGGCCTCCCGGAGCGACGACCATGCGCAGACCCGGTTCCCTGTAAGCCCCTGTGAGTCAGTCGGTAGCCCCCAGTCCCTGGCATGTCTACATTGTCAGGTGTGCGGACGAGTCGCTCTACACCGGTATTGCCCGGGACATCGGCGAGCGGATCGCGAAGCACAACGAGGGAACCGGGGCGGCCTACACGCGGGCCCGCCGGCCGGTAGTTCTGGTGCACCAGGAACCCGCCACCGACCGGGGCGCGGCGCTGCGGCGGGAAGCCGCCATCAAGCGCCTGCCCGTGGCGGCGAAGCGGGCACTGGCAGGAGGCTGAATGTTCGGAAATTCCGTGATTGCCAGGACCGGACAGTCCTGGAAACTCGTCGCCGCGATCCTGCTGATGGTCATCGGCAGCTTCGCCCCGTTGTGGGACGGCTTCCGCATCAACTGGACGGTGGGGACGATCCTGGTCGTCGTGGGCTACGCCTTCGGCATCTGGTACATCGTGTGCCCGAAGTGCGGCAACCGGTGGTTCTGGTCCGCGGCCCTCGACGCGACTCTCTACGGGCCGCTGTTCAAGGCATCCGCCTGCCCGGCCTGCAAGCAGGACTTCGGCTCGCCCCGGTAGGAGCGCCGACCGGCGCTCCTACCAGGGCAGCGTCTGGCCGTCGTAGTTCAGGAAGACCCCCGACTGGGCCGGCGTCAGCCCGTCGATCAGCTTCACCATGGCGGCCACGGATTCTTCCGGCGTGATCAGCCTGATCTTGCCGGCGCGGATCAGCGGCATCAGCCCGGCGAATTCCTCGGGCGGCGCCTCGCCGGGCTTCAGCTTCAGCACGCCCCGCGTATCCACCAGCCCCGGATTGATGAGGCCCACCAGGATGCCGCGCTTCGCCACGTCCAGGGCCAGGTTGTGCATCAGCAGGTTGAGCGCCGCCTTGCTGGCGCGGTAGGGGTAGAGGTTGGCTGGCGGGTTCAGCAGGCCGTTGGAACCGGCGGCGCTGCCGAGCGTGACGATCTTCTTCTGGCCGCTGGCAGCCACGTTCGCAAGCAGCGCCTCCGTCACCCGCATGGGGCCGATGGCATTGATGGCGAAGGAGCGGTCGAACAGCCCGTAGTCGAGCTTGCCGAGGAGCTGGCTGTCCAGTTTTTCCAGCAGCGCGGCGTTGTTGATCAGCAGATCGATGGGCTTGCCCCGGTACTTCGCCGCCAGTGCAGCCACCTCTGCGTCACTGGTGATGTCGAGCCGCTCGATGACCAAGTTCGGCCTTTCTGCCGCGAGCTTCCGCAGTTCCGCCGCGTCGTCCGGTCGGCGGGTGGTGGCGATCACGGTCCAGCCCCGGGCGGCGTACTGGCGGGCGAACTCGAGGCCAATGCCGCGGTTCGAACCGGTGATCAGCACTGTGGGCCTGGCAGCAGGCGATTCGGCCGCGTGGCCGGGCAGCACCGTCAAGGCGGCGACGAGCGCCGGCAACAGCATGCGGAGAATGGACGGCAATCCCGTCATCGGATGTGACTCCTGAAGGTTGGCAACCGGCGTGGCATCATCCCACGCGGGGGTGAACATGTACTCGGGCGTCATGTTACTGCTCGCGATTGCGGACACGGTCCTGCTTGCCTGGACCCTGCGCCGCTGGCGCGAGCTGCGGCACCCGGTGCTGGCGGTTCTCGCCTTTCTCATCCTGGCCCTGCCCTACGACACGGCCCTGGTCGGCCTTGGCCGCTGGACCGGGTCCGGTGATCTGCTGGAGCGGCTGAGCGGTCCGCGCTTCATGCTGTTTGCGGTGTCCGTGCCGCTGATCCTGATCATCAACGCGTCGCTGGCCCGGCTCGCAGGCTTCCGCTGGGCCCAGCCCCGCTGGTTCGTCGGCGCGGTCTGCCTGCTCGCCACCGTGTTCCTCGCCCTGAGCTGGAGGGAGATCCTGTTCTTCCCGGACCTGTACCCGGCCTGCTGGGCGGACACGCTGAGGTACGTCCCGTCGGTGATCCCCAGCCAGGTGTGCACACCGGGGCAGGCGGGCGTGGGACTGTCAGCTGCGTTGCCGGTGTCCGCGGTCCTCGCACTGCCAACGATGGTGCTGCTGGGCGCGGCGCTCTGGCGCTGGCGCCGCTGGCCCTGGCTGTTCGCCGGGACGCTGGCCGGGCTGACCTTCCTCGGACTGCCGCCCTCGCGGGTCGGGCCCATACCGGGCTTCTTCGGTGATGCACTGAACATGCTGGCGCTGGCAGCCACCGCCGTGCATTTCCTGCGCCGGCGTCAGGCGAGCCCGGCGCGAAACGCCTCATAGGCCTCAAGCACCAGGTCCGGCACTTCCACCTGCGGGTAGTGACCGACCCCGGGCAGCTCCACGACGTCCGGGACCGGCACGAGCTGCCGGTACCGCACTGCCGTGGCCGCTCCGGCGATGGGATCTGCCAGGCCGACGATCAGGCGCAGCGGGACCCGCGTCGTCTGCAGGGCGCCAACCCACCGGGCACGAAGTCGCCGGCGCTCCTGCCGGTAGCGGCTCAGGCCCGCCAGAGTCGCGCGCCCGTCGCCGCGGGTAACGAGCGCCCACCAGCCGTCGAGTTCGGCCTCCGTCGGCGGCCGGCTCTTGCTGAAGATGCGGCGCATGCTGGCTGCGAAGGTGGAGCGGGTGGACAGTCGTGCCACGAGCGGTCCCACGGGTGACGACAGCAGGCGCTGGATCAGCAGGGGCCGGTGAGCTTCCGGAAAGATCCCGCCGTTCAGCAGGCACGCGCTGCGCAGGGCGGGTACCGACGTATCCCGGGCCAGCAGCTCCTGTGCCACGGTATCGCCGTAGTCGTGGGCCAGGACGTGATACTCCGCGACCCCCTCGGCCCGCAGGAAGGCCTGGACCAGGTCGGCCTGGTCGCTGATCGCATAGGGATGGCCCGGGGGCTTCGCGGAAAGGCCGAACCCCAGCATGTCGAGGGTGAGGACCCGCCAGCGCGCCGCGAGGCCGCCCCAGAGTGGTGCAAAGTCCCAGGAAGCCGTGGGAAAACCGTGGATCAGCAGGAGCACCGGCGCTGCGGGGTCGCCACCGCGGCGGACGAAGATGGCATGCCCCCGGTGGGCAAACACAGTGCCCGGGCGGCGCCAGAGTTCCAGGGAGTCGGCCACGGCTCGATTATGCCGCCGTCCGCCTTTTATACTCACGGCCTGCCATGCCAGCCCACTGCAACCGCATCTTCAACATCGGCCTGAACCGGGCCGGGACGACGTCCCTCACCGAGGCCCTGTGCCTGCTGGGGATCCGCGCCGTCCACCACAAACATGACGGCGTGCGCCTCTACGACCTCATGCGGGACAACGTGCGTTCGCGCCGGCCGGTGCTCCAGGGCCTCGACATGTACGACGCGTTTTCCGACTTCGGGGGCCGGGATTTCTACAGGTTCCTGGACCGGCAGTACCCCTACAGCAGGTTCATTCTCACGACGCGCGAGCTGGAATCGTGGCTGGACAGCCGGGAGCGCAAGGTGGCCAAGAACCTGGCCAGCCCGCACTACCACTATTCCTTCAAGAGCGTGGACCGGCCGGGCTGGATAAAGCACCGGGCGGAATACCTGGCCGACCTGGACCGCTACTTTGCCCGCCGTCCCGGCGACTTCCTGGTCATCGACATTCCGGCGGGCGACGGCTGGGAGAAGCTCTGCCCGTTCCTCGGCGTGCCGGTCCCGGACCTGCCGTTTCCGTTCAGGAACCGGCTGGCGCCGGAGGCGGAGGCGTCCGTCGCCTGAGGATGAACTCCCGGTCCAGGTGCTCGCCCACGGGGAAGTCGTACTCGCCGATCTTCTCGAACCCGAAGCGGCCGTAGAGCCGCTGGGCGCCGAAATTCCCCGACCACACGCCCACGTAGAGCGGCGCGTGGCCCTGGGCGGCCAGCCATTCGAGGCCTGTGACGAGCATGCGGGTGCCGAGCCCGCCCCCCTGTGCGGTGGAACGCAGGTACAACTGGCGGATCTCGCCCGCTCCGGGCTCGAGCGCCGGCACCGGCAGCTTGCACGGTCCGGCCGTCAGGAAGCCCACCAGCGCGCCTTGTGAATCCTCCGCGACCCAGACCCCGATGCGTGGGTCCGCGAGCAGGGGCGTGTAGGCCGCCACGGTTTGGGATTTCTCCAGGAACGCGGTCCGGTCTTCCGGTGTGTACAGGTGACCGAACGTCGCAACGAAGGTGTCGCGCGCCAGGCTGGCCAGCGCCACCACGTCGCCGGGCCCGGCGCGGCGGACGGCAGGAGTCCCCTCAGGAGTCATGGCGGCAGTTTACGTGGCGTCCTGCCGGGCCGCGAGGAACAGCCGGTACGTCGAATTGGCGCTCTCGTCCCAGAAGTCGTAGCCCGTGGCCGTCAGGTGCGCCAGGAACTCCGGCAGATCCTGGTCCGGCACCTGGATGCCCGCGAGCACGCGGCCGAAATCCGCGCCGGGATTCGTGTAGTGGAACAGGCTGATGTTCCAGCGGCTGCCGAACGCGCGCAGGAACTCGAGTAGCGCACCCGGCCGCTCGGGAAACTCGATGCGGTACAGGCGCTCGTCCTTCAGTCCCGGGGCCAGGCCCCCTACCATGTGGCGGACGTGCAGCTTGGCCACCTCGTCGTCGCTCAGGTCCGACACGGGGAAGCCCAGCTCACGGAGCCGCGCGATGAGTTGCTCCCGGTCGGCCAGGCCGCCGGTCAGGCCGACGCCGACAAAGATCCGGGCGCTCGCCGGGTCGCTGTAGCGATAGTTGAATTCGGTGATGTAACGGCTGCCGATCGTCTCGCAAAACGCACGGAAACTGCCGGGCCGCTCGGGGATCTGCACGGCGAGCAGCGCCTCCCGGTGCTCACCGATGCCGGCGCGCTCGGCGATGTAGCGCAGGCGGTCGAAGTTCATGTTGGCGCCGCTGTTGACCGCAACCAGGGTTTTGCCGCTGGCCTTGGTGGACTGGACGTAGCGCTTGATGCCGGCCACTGCCAGGGCGCCTGCCGGTTCCATGATGGCGCGGGTGTCCTCGAAGACGTCGCGGATGGCCGCGCACACTTCGTCATTGGTGACGATGATGATTTCGTCCACCACTTCCCGGCAGATCCTGAAGGTTTCGTCGCCCGCCTCCCGGACGGCGACGCCATCCACGAAGATTCCCACCCGCTCCAGGCGCACCGGCCGCCCGGCGGCCAGTGCCGAGTGCATGGTTGGCGACTCCTCCGGCTCCACCCCGATGATCCGGATCTCCGGGTACAGGGCCTTGATGTACAGCCCGATGCCGCTGATGAGGCCGCCCCCGCCGACCGGCACGAAGACGGCATCGATGGAGCCCCGGTGCTGGCGGACGATCTCCATCCCGATCGTGCCCTGGCCCGCGATGACGGCCGGATCGTTGAAGGGATGGATGAACGTCAGCCCCTCCGTGGCCACGAGTTCCTGGGCCCGCCCGTAGGCGTCGTCGTAGGTGATGCCGTGCAGGACGATTTCCGCGCCGAGCGCGCGAACGGCGTCCACCTTGATGCTGGGGGTCGTCACTGGCATCACCACGAGGCCACGCACGCCCATGGTGCGGGCGGCGAGGGCGACGCCCTGGCCGTGGTTGCCGGCCGAGCTGCAGATGACGCCCGCCGCCTTCTCGGCAACGGTCAGCTGCGACAGCCTGTTGTACGCGCCGCGGAGCTTGAAGGAGAAGACCACCTGCAGGTCCTCGCGCTTCATGAGGATGAGGTTCCCGAGCCGCGCTGAGAGGCGCGCCGCCGGCTCGAGCGGGGTCTCGGCCGCCACGTCGTAGACGCGGGCCTTCAGGATGCGTTCGAGGTAGTCGGAGATCACCGCGACAGCGTAGCCCACGGCCGCCACGTATTCATCCCGGGCTTGCCCCGGGTGATGTCGCCGGGGAGTTCGGGTATTCCGGCAGCCGGTCACAGTCCCCGCCGGACCCGGCACTTATATTGCGCCCATGACCAAGACCTACGACCTGCAAGCCGCCCGGGACCTGGTGCCTGAGGCCGCGAAACCCGCGGCGCCCCACGTGGATCCGAGCATCACCGTTGGCCATGGCAAGCACGTCAATGCTGCCCAGGTCGTTATGGGCCTGGCCAGGGAACTGAACACGGACAAGATCGAGCTGCCCGGCTTTCCCGACGTCGTCGCCCGCATCCAGAGGCTCCTCGCGGACGAGAGCACCGCTTCCAGGGACGTGGTGAAACTCGTGGCCAGCGAGCCGGCCCTGGCCGCGCGTTTCGTCCATCTCGCCAATTCAGCGGCGTTCAACAAGACCGGCCGCGAAGTCAGCGACCTGAAGACGGCGATCAACAGCCTGGGCTACAACATCGTCCGCAGCCAGGCGACCGCGTTCGCCATGCGCCAGATGGAGCAGCAGGAGTGGTTGTGGCCCATCCGGCCCGTCCTCGCCGACATCTGGAAGACCAGCAATGGCGTGGCGGCCCTGTCCTTCGCGGTGGCAAGGCACGTCCCCGGGGTGCAACCCGACGAGTCGATGGCAACCGGGCTCTTTCACCTGATCGGCAAGCTGTACCTGTTCGCCCGCGCCCGGCAGGAGAGCATCAACCCCGCGGAGATCGCCGACTGGGAAAAGGCGCTGAACGAATGGCACATGACCATCGCGCGCACGATCCTGGATCACTGGAGCATCCCGTCGCGGGTCGCCGAGGCGGTCGAGAACCAGAACGCGATCTTCGAGACGGACAGCAAGGAACTCACGCCGCTCACCCGGATCTTGTGCGCTGCCAAGCTCTACCACCGCCTGCGCAGGCCCAACGCGCCGCCGGAACCGGAGGCCGAGGCCGCGCTGGCGAAGATCCGGCTGAACGGCCAGCCCTTCGAGGTGATTGCCACCGCCGCGAGGGCCGACATGGAGGCTGCGCGAGCCGCCATGGCGTGAGACTGGCCGGCCTCGTCCGGCCCCGCCCCGAATTACTTTGCGGGTGCGGCGGGCTTCGGCGCCGCGACGCCGGCCTTCACGATTTCCAGAAGCTCCACCTGGAAGACCAGTGTCGCGCCGCCGGGAATTGCCGGCGGACGGCCCTCGTCACCGTAGGCGACGGCAGACGGGCAGACGATCTGGTACTTGCCCCCCACCTTCATCAGCTGCACGGCCTCGGTCCAGCAGGGGATCACGTTCGTCAGCGGGAACGTGGCGGGTTCCTTCCGCTGGATCGAGCTGTCGAACACCGTGCCGTCCACCAGCGTGCCTTCGTAGTGGACCTTGACCTGGTCCTGGGCCGTCGGGCTGCCGCCCGTGCCGGCGGTCAGGGTCTTGAAGACGATGCCGCTGGAGGTCCTGGTAGCACCCTTCTCCGCCGCCGCCTTGGCCAGGTACGTGGCTCCTGCCGCCTTTTCCTTGACGCTGGCGGCAGCCACGCGGGTCTTCTGCAGTTCCTGCAGCTTCGGCACGTAGCTGTCGGGATCCTTGACCGTTTCCTTGCCCTGCACGCCGTCGACGAGCCCGGCCTGCACCATCTCCAGTTCCTTCGCCGAGAAGGCGAAGGGCTGGATGTTCCGGCTGAGAATGACTCCCAGGGCGTAGAGGCCCTTTTCGTCCTCGGTCTTGGGGGTCGGCTGGGCAGCCCCGCCAGTGCTTGCCAGGGCCACGCAGGAAGCAGTCAGGATCAGGAGATATCGGCGCATGGGGACTCCGCGTCAGTTGAGGCAGGATGGTAGTTTAGCGGGAATGACGCACAGACTCATTCTCATGCCGACCGCGGGACCCGATGCTCCGCCGGCCGAGGCGGGCCAGGGCTCGGCGGGCGCGCTGCTTTCCGGCGAGTACCGGACCCGGACCTGGAACCACTTCACCGGCGAAAACGGGCGCCTCTTCTGCGGCATCTGGGAGAGCACGCCGGGCAAGGTGGCGATCGAGTACACCGAGTGGGAGTTCTGCCACCTGATCGAGGGCCGGGTGATCGTCACCAGCGAGAGTGGCGAGGAGTGGCGCCTCGGGCCGGGCGACGCGTTCATGATTCCAGCGGGCTTCCGGGGGACCTGGGAGACGGTCGAAACCGTGCGGAAGCACTACGTCATCCTGACGCCGGGCTGAGCCCGGCGTCACGGTGCGGGTGCGAGCAGCTCCTGCAGCCGCCGGGTGAGCTGTTCGGTCTTGTAGCTCGGCAGGGTGTAGACCCAGCCGCCGAGCCGGGCGTTGAGGGTTTCGGCTTCCTTCGCCGCCTCGCCCTTGCCCGTCGCGTTGAAGGTGACGCGGGTGCCGTCCGGCAGGCGCCAGGCGCTGGTTTCAACGACGAGCCCGTCGGTGGTCGTGAAGCGCGCGACGACGGGCTTGCCGGGGTTGGCGCCCAGCACCTCCCGGGTCTGGGCGTCCTCCAGTTGCAGATCGGCGAGCACGCTCGCTACGCCGTTGGCCACGCCGGGGTAGCTCAGTTCGCGGCCCGCGGGCACGCCGCCCACGCGGAACTCCACGATACCCTCGGGCGCCGGACTGGCATCCGAGGGTCTGTCAGGCGTTGGCGCCCGCGAGATGCGCAGCGTTTCCACGCCCGGGTGGTCGATCGTGACGGACTCGATCCGCTCCGCCGGTATGTCGGTGACCGACCGGTCAAGCCACTCGCCGCCGGTCCTGGGCAGGTCCAGCTGGGCGGAGACGAGCCAGCTGCCCGGCTCGCCGGCGCGGCGCATATAGGTCAGCCCCGGGTTCCCGGGCTGGGCGAGCCCGACGATCAGCTCGATGGGCGACCTGCCGCCGGTGATGGTCAGCTGCAGCCCGCTGGCCGACGGCGAGCTCAGGTCCTGCACGCCGAGGCGGTCGTAGAACTCGGGGTTCGCCGTCTTCTCCTCGACGATCCGGGCCCCGGCCAGCGCCAGCAGGTTCTTGCGGATCCTGCCTACGTCCGCGGGGTAGTTGTTGCGCCCGGCCACTGTCCAGCGATCCGAGCCGCGCTCCAGGGTGGCGACGTTCGCGTTGCCCGGGCCGGTGACGACGATCCTGCTGATGCCGTTCAGGTCATCCTTCAGGCCGGGAATGAACAGGCCATCGGCTGGCCGCGTGTCGCGCTGGCCGAGGAGGAATATCCCTGCAAGCACGGCGAGGACCGCGAGGATCCCGATCAGCCAGGACAGTGAGCGGCGGTTCATGCCGCTGACCCCGTGCGCCGAGCCCGGCGCCGGACCAGCACGAGCAGGATGCTCAGCACCGAGATGACCAGCGGCACCAGCGCCACGTTCAGCACTTTCAGCCGCGTGCCCAGTCGCTCGATGTCGCGGTCCAGGTCGCGCTGTACCTGGCGCAGTTCCTTGCGCAGCTCGAGGCGACGGGTCTGGAAGCGCTCGATCTCGGCTTCCTGCCGGGGCGAGAGGATTTCCGTGCCCTGGTCGGGCCCGCTCGCCTGCAGTTCATTGAGCCGCGCGTCGGTTTCCTGCAGCTCCGCCTGCAGGCGTTCCTCGACGGACCGGAAATTTTCCTCCGCCGCGCGCCGCAGCTCCTGCACCCGAGTGAACGGCCGCTGGAAGGTGGCCCGGCTGCGGATGCTGATGAGGTCGCCGCTGCCCAGCAGGTTGTCGAGCGCGTTCACGGAGAGGTCGCCGTTGTTCGCGAACGCCGTGTTCAGCCGCTGGCCGAGGAATTCCTGGGTCTGCACCCAGAGGCGGTCAGCCAGCAGGTCCGTGTCCGCCACCAGCAGCACGTTGACGGACTCGGCCGCCACGGCCACGTGCCCGGGCCGGCTGTCGCCCGGAAAGGCGCTCGGCACCTTGCCACTGATGCGGGCCGCCAGCGTGTACCGTTCGCCCGTGGGCTCGAAGCCGTCGCGGAGCAGGTCGGGGTCCGAGGCCAGCGCAAGCTTGCTGACCGGAATCAGGGCCGCCTTGTCGCTGGACCGGATGACCGGAGTCACTTCGGCCGCCGCGGACTTCGCGCGCGTGATATGGCCTGCGAACGCCATGTTCACGACATTCAGGCCGCTGGTGATGACGTCGTCCTGGGACATGCCGTCCTTGGTGACCCCGATGATGCCGAGGTGCCGCACGGGCCCGCCGTCGGCGCCGCCGACGCTCAGGGCATACTGGTCGTCGCCGACCACGTTCCCACCGTCCACGCCGACGCCCCACGCGGAGAACAACCTGTCCAGGTCCGACGCACGGCCGCCCGCCATGCCGCCCGTGGGGTCCGATGGGTCCCCCTGGTCCATCTCGGCATAGGGGTCGGCAAAGATCACGGCGTGACCGCCGCGGAGGATGAACTGGTCGATGGCGTAGAGCGTGGCATCGGGCAGGTTCTTCGGATGGACGACCATCAGCACCTGGATGTCGTCTTCCAGCTTGTCCAGACCCGGTTGCAGGGTGCGCAGGTCGAACAGCTGCCGCAGCTGGTCGGCCACCACCCACGGCTGGCGGATCTGCTGGGTCATGGGGTCGAACCCGGCGGTCATCGGCAGCGTGGAGAGCAGGCCCACCACGGGCTTCTTCGGGTGGGCCAGCGCGTAGACGAGGCGGGCCAGGTCGTACTCGAGGAACGACTCCTTGGCGGGATCCAGGAAGGGAACGATCTCGTCATCCCCCACGCTGTTGGTGGCGGCGATGCCAAAGTAGATCGGGTCCGCGTTGTTGCCCAGGTTGATGGGGCGCAGGCCGAAGGCCGTGGCCCGGTCTTCCTCCTCGGAGAAGGGCAGGGGGTCGATCACGCGCAGCTTCAGCTTGCCGTCGGAGCGCTTCGCGAACTCCTCCAGCATCTCCCGCACGCGCCCGGCGTAGGTACGCAGCTGGGGAAGGTCCGCCGTCGCCTTGTCGGAGAAGAACAGGTAGACGTTCACCGGCTCCGGGATCGTGCCGACGATCTTCAGGGTCCCGTCGGACAGGGTGTACAGACGGTTCTCCGTGAGGTCCACCCGGGCCGCCGGGAGCAGGGTGACCAGCGCCACGCCTACCAGGAACACCACGGCGAGCACCAGAAGGCCCATGCGGTCGAAGAAAATCCTGCCGCCCTTTTTCATCCTAGTCCGCCTTCTTCAGGTCGAGCACGATCGTGGTAGCCACGAGCCACACCGCGATTACCAGCAGGAAATACAACACGTCCCGCACGTCCAGCACGCCCTTGCTGATCGCGGTGAAGTGCGTGAGGAAGGAGAGGCTGGCGACCGCATCCAGCAGCGGCCCCGGCAGCCACCCGGAGAACAGGTCCAGGACCAGGGGAAAACCCGCCAGCATGAAGACGAAGCAGATGACCACCGTGATGATGAAGGCCACCACCTGATTGCGGTTTGCCGCCGAGATGCAGGAGCCGATCGCCAGGAAGCCGCCGGCCATCAGCAGGCTGCCGATGTAGGCTGCCACGATCACCCCGTTGTCGGGTTCGCCGAGGTAATTGACGGTGATCCAGATCGGGAAGGTCAGCGCCAGGGCCGCCGCGATGAACAGCCACGCCGCCAGGAACTTGGCCAGCACCGCCTGCCAGAGGGTGACTGGCAGCGTCATCAGCAACTCCACGCTGCCGCTCTTCCGTTCCTCGGCCCAGAGCCGCATGGCGATGGCCGGCACCAGGAACAGGTACAGCCAGGGGTGGAAGTTGAAGAACGGCGCCAGGTCAGCCTGGCCCCGCTCGTAGAAGCCGCCCAGGTAGAAGGTGAACAGGCCCGTCAGCGCCAGGAAGATGACGATGAACACGTAGGCGAGGGGCGTGGCGAAATAGCTGCGCAGTTCCCGGCCGGCGATGCTGCGGATGACGGCCATCACGGGACCCCCGCGGCGCTGCCGCCGGTGGTGATCGCGCGAAACACTTCGTCGAGGCGACCGGCTTCCAGGCGCAGCTGCTCCACGGGCCAGCGACGCTCCGTGGCCAGGCTGCTGATGGTGGTCAGCAGGCTGGCGCCCGCGCCGGGAAAGGCGGTTACGGAGAACTCGTGCTCGTCCACCTCCGTTTCCCGAACGCCGGCGATGGTCCGAAGGTCCGCCGCCACCGCACCCAGGTCCGCCGTGCGCTCGAGCCTGACCGTCACGGCGTTGTGGAAGCGGGACCGGTGGATCAGGGTGGCGGGCTCCTCGTCCGCAACGATCCGGCCGCTGGCGATGATGATCGCGCGCGTGCAGACGGCGTCGACCTCCTCCAGGATGTGCGTGGAGATCACGATCACCTTGCCTGGGGCCATCGTCTGGATGAGTTCACGGACTTCGTGCTTCTGGTTGGGATCGAGGCCGTCGGTGGGCTCGTCCAGGATCAGCACGGGCGGATCGTGGAGGATGGCCTGCGCCAGTCCCACCCGGCGGCGAAAGCCCTTGGACAGGGTCTCGATCGGCTGCTGGAGCACGCTGCCCAGCTGGAGGCGTTCCACCACGTCGGCAAGCCGCCGGGTGAAGTCCGCCCGCGACAGGCCGCGGACCCGGCCGATGAAGGCCAGGAATTCACCGGGTGTCATCTCGCCGTAGCTGGGCGCGCCTTCCGGGAGGTAGCCGAGCTTCTGCTTCGCGGCCACCGGCTGCTCCCCGATGTCGAAGCCGCAGATCTCGGCGCTGCCCGCGGTGGGCGGCACGAACCCCGCCAGCATGCGCATCGTGGTGGTCTTGCCGGCGCCGTTCGGGCCGAGGAAGCCCAGCACCTCGCCGGGTTCGACGCGGAACGAGATGCCGTCGACGGCCGTGCGGCTGCCGAAGTTCTTGACCAGGCCGTCTGCTTTGATCATCGGGGGTCTCTCGCTGGACGTCGCTCGAAGCCGGTTGACTCCTCTGCGCGCCGGTATTGTCCACGGGCCGGGCCGGCCCGCAAGCTGGATTAAGCGTTCGTAATCCGCCCCTGGTCGTCGCGGAGCGGGCTAATCAGGAGCACGTTGGCCAGGGCGATCACGGCCACGATCACCACCACGGTGAAGGTCACGAAGTAGTCGCCGGTCGCCGTGCGGATCTGCCCGGCCAGCAGCGTGCCGGCCGCCCCGCCCATGGTGTCCACGAAGGTCACCACGCCCAGGATCCGGCCCAGGGCGAGTTGCCCGAAGCTTTCCACGGCGACCAGCTGGATCAGTGTGAAGCTGCCGCCGAACCCCAGGCCAAAGATTACCGCGAAGGCCGCCAGCTGCGCCGGATTGCCCGTCAGGCCCACGCCGCCGTTGCCGGTGGTGAAGAGCAGCAGGCAGCCCGTCAGCAGCGTCAGGCTGGTGACGACCATGACCCGCTGCTTCCGGAACCGGTCGCTGATAGCGCCGAACAGGAACTTGCCGGCCACGCTGCAGGCGAGGATGGTTGAATACAGGGCTGTCGCTCCCTGGGGCGCGAGTCCGGCTTCCTGCTCGAAGTAGATCGTGATCTGGCTGGTCATTGCCTGGATCGCGAACCACAGGCACGCCGAGCCGAGGGCCAGGCACCAGAGCGTACGGGACCGAAGGGCCACGGCGAAGGTGACTCCATCGACGGCGGTTGCGGCGCCTCCGCCGGACTGTGCCGGATCCGGGGCAGGCGCATCGCGCAGTACGAGGAACGCCGGCAGCACGGCCAGGAGCCAGAACGCGATGGCGAGGACCCCCATGCCAACCCGCCAGCCCAGCGCCGGGTCGTTGACCAGCGGCGAGATGGCGACCGGCAGCGTTGCCCCCGCCAGGCTCGAGCCTGCGACCAGCACGCCAACCGCCGTCCCGCGCCGGGCGGTGAACCAGCGGGAGAGCAGCACGACATTCGGCATGAGCCCGGACAGGATCAGGCCGACCGCGATCACCGCGTGCAGCAGGTACAGGTCCGACAGCGACCGCGCCCACGGGTAGGCGAGGAAGACGCTGCCGAGGACGAGCAGTCCGGTGCGGATCACCCGCACCACGCCGAAGCGGTCGATGGCGGCACCGACGAAGGGTGCGAGCAGGCCAGAGATACCGAACGTGATCGCCGTGGTCCGGCTGACCTCGGCCGGCGTGGCGCCGAACGTCTCCATGAACCGTGGAAACAGGTTCTGGGGGACGAACAGCGACATGCCGTTCGTGAAGAAGTACACCAGCACGCAGACGGCGGCGATCCGGAGCTGCGTACCGGGCAACATCCGGGTCAGCGCCGCTGCGGCTGCGCCCACCACCGGCTAGAGCAGCTCGCCGTCGGCATTCACCAGCTGGATGGAGTCGAAGCCGAGGCCCTTGAGGCCCGGCTCGATGACCTTGCGGTCGCCCACCACCACCAGCACGAGGTCATCGGGCCGCAGGTAATCCTTCGCCGCCTTGTTGACCTGTTCCGGCGTGACGCCGCGAATCGTCGCCGCGTAGTTGTTCCAGTAGTCGTCCGGCAGGCCGAACTGGACGATCTGGCTGATCGAGCCGAGTACTGCGCCACCGGTTTCCCACTGGCCCGGCAGCGACAGGGTGTTGCTGCGCTTCACGAGGGCCACTTCCTCCGCTGTCGCAGGGCGCTTCCCCGTGATCTCGGCAAATTCCCGGCGGATCTCGGTTATGGACTCTGCGGTTTTGTCGGTCTGCACTGGCGCGTAGGCGAGCAATGGCCGTTGCCCCCGCGCGTCGTAGGCGAACGAGCGGGCGCCATAGGACCAGTGCTTGTCTTCCCGCAGGTTCATGTTGAGCCTCGCGGTGAACTGGCCGCCGAGCACATCGTTCATGAGCTCGATGGCGGGATCGTCGGGCGTGGAGCGGGGCGGGATCAGCTGGCCGGCGAAGATCACCGACTGGTCGGCGCCGGGCTTGTCCAGCAGGTACAGGGTGCGGCTGGCGCGGGGCGTGACATTCGCAACCTGCTTTTCCGGAATTTCACCCGGCTGCCAGTCGCGCAGCAGGCGCTCGAGCTGGGGCTTGAGCGACGCGACCGTCACCGGGCCCACGGCAATCAGGGTGGCGTGGTTCGGGCGGAACCACTCGGCGTGGAACTTCGCAAGATCCTCGCGCGTCAGCGCGGCCAGGGTGGCCTCGGTCCCCGTGCCAGTCAGGGGCTGCGCATAGGCATGCCCTTCGCCGTAGAGCAGCTTCGGTACCACGCGCAGGGCCATGGAGTTGGGCTCGGTCTTCTCCTGGCTCAGCGCAGCGAGATAGACCTTGCGCAGCCGTTCCAGCTCCTTTTCGGGGAAGGCAGGGTTGAGCAGCACGTCGGCGAAGATCTCGAGCGACGGCTCCAGCTTGTCCGCGAGCGCGGACAGGCCAATGGACGACGTGTCGAGACTCGACCCGGCCCCGAGACTGGCGCCCAGCAGGGCGAGTTCCTCGCTGATCTCCAGGGCGTCCCGGGACTTCGTCCCTTCGTCGAGCATGGCCATGGTCAGGTTGGCCGTGCCGGGCCGTGCGGACTGGTCCGCGGCGTAGCCCGCGTCCAGCACCAGGCTCAGGGAGACGACCGGCAGTTCGGGGCGTTCGACCACGATGAGCTGCAGGCCATTGGCGAGCGTGGCGCGCTGGAAGGCCGGGAATGCCACGGGCACCTCGCCCACGGGCAGCGGGAGCTGGCTCCGGTCGGCGCCGGTGGTCGCAGCGACCAGCTTGTCGGCCGGTTCCACGGTCAGGACGAAGGGCGCGTTGGTGACCCATTTGGTGACCGCGCCCTGCAGGTCGGCCCGGGTGGCAGATTCGGCGGCCTCGTAGCCCCGCTTCCAGGCATCGGGTGATCCGCCGTAAACCGCGCTTTCGGCCAGCACGCCCGACTTGCCGGAAAAGCCGCCGATCTTTTCGAGGCCCCGGAGGAAGCCGGCGCGCCGCTGCGTCTTGACCCGCTCGAGTTCCCTCGCGGTGGGCCCGGCCTGCCGGAAGCGGGCGAACTCCTCGTTCACCACCGCTTCGAGCCGCTCCAGCGACACGCCCGGGTTGGCAGACACCTGCAGGTAGGTCAGGCCGGCAATCTCGAGTGGCAGGGTGCCGAATTCCACGTCGGAGGCGATCTGCTCCCGGTAAACCAAGCGCTCGTACAACCGGGAGTTCTTGTCGCCCGCGAGGATGGCGGACGCCAGCTCCAGGTGGTAGGCATCCTGCGTGCCCCAGCGCGGACCCGTCCAGGCAAGGTACAGCCGCGGCTGCGCCACGCGGTCCTGCATGCTCTGGCGCCGGATCCGGTCGTTGGAGGGAATCCATTCCTCGAAGCGGCCGAGCGGCGGGCCGGGCGGGATGTCGCCGAAAAACTTCTCCGCTTTCGCGAAAGCCTCCTCGGCAGCCACATCGCCCGCGATGACCACGACGGCATTGCCGGGTCCGTAGTAGGTCTCGAACCACTTCTGGACGTCCGCGAGGCTCGCGGCGTTCAGGTCCTCCATGGAGCCGATCGTTTCCCAGGAGTACGGGTGATCGGGCGGGAAGAGCTGCTTCAGGATCTCCTCGAAGACCCTGCCGTAGGGCTGGTTGTCGCCCTGCCGCTTCTCGTTCTGCACCACGCCCCGCTGCTCGTCCAGGATGGGCTGGGTGATGGCGTTCTTGAAATGTCCCATCCGGTCGGATTCGAGCCAGAGCACCGTGTCGAGGGCGTTCTTCGGCACGGTCTGGAAGTAGTTGGTCCGGTCGAAGAACGTGGTGCCGTTGAGGTCGGTGGCGCCCAGCTCCTGCAGCGTGTTCAGGTAGTCGCCCTTCAGGTTCTCCGAGCGCTGGAACATGAGGTGCTCGAAGAGATGGGCGAAGCCAGTGCGGCCACGTACCTCGTTTTTCGAGCCCACGTGGTACCAGACGTTGACCGCAACGATGGGGGCCTTGTGGTCCTCGTGGACGACGACGGTCAGGCCGTTGTCCAGCCGTCGCAGGGTGTAGGGGATATCCACGCCGGCCCCTGCGCTGGCAGCCGCGCCGGCCTGTGGCGGGGCAAGCAGGGCCGGGGCGATTAGGGCGGCTGCCAGGAGTGCGGCGAGGGGGTGCTGAAAGCGCATGGCTGGTTCCCTGAGGTGGTGGCGGATTCTAGCTGGCGCGGCCTCAGGATCGAACAACACGCGTCGAAAATGCCAGAATGTGGCAATGCCACGCCGGACCCTGTACCCCGCACTGGAGCCCTTCGATTCGGGCTACCTGTCCGTTTCGGGCCTGCACGAGATCTACTACGAGCAATGCGGCAATCCCCGGGGCAAGCCTGCCGTGTTCCTCCACGGCGGCCCCGGCGGAGGCGGCGATGCCACACCGCGCCGGTTCTTCGACCCCGCCCGCTATCGCATCATCCTGCTGGACCAGCGCGGCTGCGGCCGGAGCCGCCCCCACGCCGAGCTCCGCGAGAACACCACCTGGGCCCTCATCGCCGACATCGAGGCGCTGCGCCAGCGCCTGGGCATCGAGCGCTGGCTCGTGTTCGGCGGCTCCTGGGGCAGCACGCTCTCGCTGCTCTACGCCGAAACCCACCCGGAGCGTGTTTCCGAACTCGTCCTGCGCGGCATCTTCCTGCTCCGGCCCGCCGAGATCGCCTGGTTCTACCAGCAGGGCGCCAGCGACCTGTATCCCGACGCGTGGGAGCCCTACCGGGATTTCATCCCGGCCGGCGAGCGCCACGACATGCTCCATGCCTATCACCGGCGCCTTACCGGCGCCGACCCCGGGGTGGCGCTCGAGGCCGCGCGCCGCTGGTCCATCTGGGAGGGCAGCACGAGCCACCTGCTGGCGTCGGCTTCCACCGTGGAGCGCTTCGGCGCCGACCACTTCGCCCTCGCCTTTGCCCGCATCGAGGCCCACTACTTCGTCAACCAGGCCTTCATGGAAGTCCCCGACCAGATCCTCCGGGACGTGGGCCGCATCCGGCACGTTCCGGCGGTCATCGTGCAGGGCCGCTATGATGTGGTTTGCCCCATGCGCAGTGCCTGGGACCTTCACCGGGCCTGGCCAGAGGCCGACCTGCGCGTCGTGCCGGACGCCGGACATTCGGCCTTCGAGCCCGGCATCGTCCACGAGCTGATCGCCGCCACGGACCAATTCGCAAAATGACCGACCAGAACCTCCTGATAACCAATGCCCTGATCTGCAATGAAGGGCGCGTGACCCCCGGTGACGTACTCATGCGCCGAGGGCGCATCGAGAAGGTCGCGCGGGAGATCCCTGCTGGCCGCGTCGACCGGATCATCGACGCGCGGGGCAAGTACCTGCTGCCCGGCTTCATCGACGACCAGGTGCATTTCCGGGAGCCGGGACTGACCCACAAGGGCGACCTGGCCACGGAGTCCGCCGCCGCGGTCGCCGGCGGGATCACCAGCTTCATGGACATGCCGAACACGATCCCGAACGTGACGAGCCGGGCCGTGCTCATGGACAAGTACCGGATGGCCCGGGGCCGGTCGAAGGCCAACTTTTCCTTCTACTTCGGCGGGGCCAATGACAACCTCGACGAGATTCGGGCGCTGCAGCCCGGCGACTGCTGCGGCGTGAAGGTCTTCATGGGCGCCTCCACCGGCAACATGCTGGTGGACGACCCGCACACCCTGGAAATGATCTTCGCCGACTGCCCGACGCTCATCGCGACGCATTGCGAGGACACGCCTACCATCAAGGCCAACGAGGAACGGTTCCGCCAGGAGTACGGCGAGGATGTCCCGTTCTCGGCCCATCCCCTGATCCGCTCCGCGGAGGCCTGCTACAAGTCCACCGTGCTGGCCACGACGCTGGCGAAGCGCCATGGCACGCGCCTGCACGTGCTGCACCTCACTACAGCGAAGGAGCTGGAACTGTTCGAGCCGGGGCCGCTGAACGGCAAGCGGATCACCGCCGAAGTGTGCGTGCATATGCTCCACTTCGACGACCGGGCGTACGCGGCCAAGGGCTCGTTCATCAAGTGCAACCCCGCCATCAAGACAGCGGCGGACCGCAAGGCGCTGCTCGCCGGCCTCGTCGATGGCCGGCTAGCCGTGGTGGCCACCGATCACGCGCCGCACACGCTGGCCGAGAAGGGCGAGAAGTACTTCAAGGCGCCCTCGGGACTGCCGCTCGTCCAGCACGCATTGCTGATGCTGCTCGAGCACGTCCACGACGGCACGTTGCCCCTGGAGCTGGTCGTGGAGAAGACCAGCCACGGTGTGGCCGACCTCTTCGCCATCCGGGACCGCGGCTACATCCGGGAGGGCTACTTCGCTGACCTGGTGCTCATCGATCACCTCAAGCCGACGACGGTGCGCCGCGAGGACGTCCTGTCCAAGTGCGGCTGGTCACCTTTCGAGGGCGACACATTCCGCTCGTCCATCGACACGACCATCGTGAATGGCGTGGTGGCCTACGAGAACGGCCGCGTCACCGACGCGGTGGCGGGCCAGCGCCTGGACTGCGGCGGGCGCTAGCCGGCCCCGACGCTCCGGCGGACATCCCTGCTGAGCGCTCCCGCGTCATGCGGGGCTGCGAAGAGCCCCGCCAGCTGCCCGCGCGGGTTCACGAGCATGATCGCCGTGCCGTGATCCATCATGTAGTCGCCATCCATCGGGATCTTCCGGTAGGGGACTCCCAGCGCGGTGGCAAACGCCTGGACAGCGGCCGGTTCGCCCGTCAGCCCCGTGAATCCCGGTCCAAAGCCCGCCAGGTAGGCCTTCAGAACGGCGGGTGAGTCGCGCTCGGGATCGACGCTCACCAGCAGGACCGAAGGCACTTTCCCCGCGGGCAGGGTTGCGGACAGCTCGCGACGGAGATTGCCCAGCATCGCCAGCGTCGCGGGGCAGGCTTCCGGGCAGTGAGTGAAGCCAAAGAAGACAAGTGTCCAGCGGCCCTGGAGCGCCTCGGGCCCCGCCCGTCTGCCGTCCTGGTCGACCAGCGCGAATCCTGGCAGCGAACGCGGCGGCGAAAGCCACGTGCCTGACTCGAGCTCGATAGCGGCAACCGGTTCCTGGTCTGGCGCGAGGAGCATGCGGCCGATGCCGATGCCGGCCAGGCCGGCAGCGAGCAGCACCAGTGGAATCCAGATTCGCTGTGACATGCCCGTGAACTCTCCGCGCACATCTTAGCTCGCGGTATGCTTGCGCCGGGCAGCAATCTCCGCGACCGGAACAGAACGAATGAAGTATCCGAAGCTCACCATCTTCCTTGGCCTCCTCCTGGCGCTTGTTGCCTGGGTCCTGATCTCCGGCATCGAGGCCGACCGGCCCAGGGCCGAGCTCAATCCGGTGTCGTCTTCGCCACTGGCGGGGTCCGTGCTGGTGATCGGCGGCACGCGCGCCACGGGGCTCGAGATCGTGAAGCTGCTGCGGGCGCGGGGCGACGACGTGGTGGTGCTGGTCCGGCCCTCTTCGGATGCGGGCGCCGCCGAGGCCCTGGGCGCAAGGATCTTTCGGGGTGACGCCATGAATCCGCCGGATCTCGTGGCTGCCCTCGCGACGGTGCCTGCCGGCGGCCAGTTCCGCGCCGTTGTCTCCACCCTCGGTGCCACGAGCCTCGATGGCCCCCGCCCGGATTTCGAGGGCAATCGCAACGCCGTGGACGCGGCCCGTCTCGCTGGCGTAAAGCGCTTCGTGCTGGTCACCGTGATCGGCGCGGGGGAATCCTACGAGGCCGCGCCGGCCGTCGCCCGCTACTTCCTGCGCAACGTGATTCCGGAGAAGTCCAAGGCCGAGGACTACCTGAAGACCAGCGGCCTCGAGTACACGATCATTCGCCCCGGCGGCCTGCTGGACAAGGAGCCCCAGGGGAGGGCCTACCTGACGGAAGACACCCGGGCCATGAGCTGGATCCGCCGCTCCGACCTGGCTGCATTGACGGTGCAGGCGCTCGACGATCCCCGCGCCACCGGCAAGATCTATCACGCCTTCGATCCGGACCGTACGCGCTTCTGGTCGATACCGGCGAACTAAGTGCTGATCCGCGTGGGCATCGCCGCAATCTCCGCAATTGCCGTGCTGATGGCACCCGCCGCCATCGCTGCCGGCACGGAGGAACTGATCGTCACGGGCACCCGGCTGGCCGCCGAAGAGCAGATCCTGCCGGCCACGGGCACCGTGATCGGGCGGGAGGAGATCGAGGCGCGGAATGACGCCGTTGTCATCGACCTGCTGCGGGACGTGCCCGGCCTGCACGTCAACCAGCCCGGCGCGGGCGGCGTTTCCCAGGTCTTCATCCGGGGCAGCGAGCCCAATTTCACCGTCTTCCTGCTCGACGGCATCAAGGTGAACGACCCCAACAACACGCGGGGCGGCTCCTTCGACCTCGCCACGCTGAACCTGGCCGACATCGAACGCGTCGAGATCGTGCGCGGGCCCCAGTCGTCCATCTACGGCTCCGACGGCCTGGCCGGTGTGATCAATTTCATCAGCCCGCGCGGGGGCAAGATCCTGTCAGCGACGGCCGACGTCGAGGCTGGCGGCGATGACTTCCTCCGGGGCACGCTCCAGGTCGGTGGCCCCGCGGGCGGCAGCGGCGACTTCTCCCTGCAGGCCACGAGCCGCGACGACGGGGAGGCCGTTTCCGGCAGTACCTTCGACGCCGACACGGTCTCCGGACGCCTCCACCTGGAGCCGGCCCCGGATGTCACCGCCAACGTCTACGCCCGTTTCGCCAGCACCGACAGCACCACCTTCCCGGAGCAGAGCGGCGGCCCCGAGTTCGCCGTGCTCCGCGACCTGCAGACTGCGGAGGCAGACGACTTCACCCTGGGCGCCGACGCCGACTGGGCGATCAATGCGGCCTGGTCCGTCCAGGCACTCGCCTCGCTGTATGACCGGAGCGACGAATACGCCTCGCCGGGGATCGACCCCTTCACGGAGGTTCCACCGAACGGCGCCGCAAATGACCTGGACCGGGAGAACGCGGCGCTCCGCGCCACGGTGCGCCCATCGAGCAAGGCGATCGCGACCTTTGGCGTGGACTACCAGCGCGAGTCCGGTGAGTCGGACGGCTATGTCTTGTTTGGACCGGATCCCGTCCCAAACAGCTTCAAGCTCGATCGCGACATCATCGGCGTGTTCGCCGAAGGCCGGTACATCCCCGGCGACCACTGGATACTCCAGGCCAGCATCCGCCACGACGAGCCCGACGAGGTCAGCGGCGAAACCACCGGCAAGGTGGGCGCCGTCTACGCGCTGTCCAACGGCACGACGCGCCTGCGGGCGAACTGGGGCACGGGCTTCAAGTTGCCGAGCTTCTTCGCGCTGGGCAGTCCGCTGGTGGGCGAGCCGGATCTTCGTCCCGAGACGAGCCGCAGCGTGGATGCCGGTGTGACCCAGACGCTGCTCTCCGGCGCCGCCGAGGTCGGCATCACCCTGTTCGACAATGACTACAAGGATCTCATTGATTTCGACCCCGACACCTTTCGCAACGTCAACCGGGACAAGGTGACCACCCGCGGCGTCGAGTTGACGGGCAGCTGGTCGGTGTCCGCCGCCCTCCGCCTGCGCGCCGGGGCGACTTACACGGACATCGACGTGAAGAACAGCGACCGGGAGCTTCTCCAGCGTCCCGACTGGCGCGGTGGCGCCGGCGTCCGTTGGCAGCCCGCCGGGAACTGGCTGCTCGACCTCGACTGGCTGTACGTGGGCGAGGTGCTGGACTCGTCCATTCCCACGGGCATCCTGGAACTGGAGCCCTGGCACCGGGTCGACCTCAACCTGAGCTGGATGATCACGCCGCGGCTGCGCCTGGCCCTTGCAGTCGACAATCTGCTGGACGGTGACTACGAGGAAGCCGTCGGGTTTCCCGCCGCCGGCATCCGGCCGCGCCTTGGTGTCCGGTACCGGTTCGGCGGCGAGCCCTGATGCGGGCCGTGCACCTGATCTTTGCCGTCCTCTTCGCCATCTCGGCGGGCCTGCAGTACAACGATCCGGATCCCGTGGGCTGGGCGCTGATGTACCTGGCCGCCACCGTGCTGGCGGCGGGCGCATTTCGCGGTGTGACCTGGGCGAGGCCGGTTGCCATTGCGCTGGCGGCGGTCTGCGTGGTGTGGATGGTCACACTGGCGCCCGGCATGGGGGCCTTCATCGAGCGGGGCGATCCGTCCCTCCTGGCGGCCACGATGCAGGCCGGCGACCCCGTGATCGAGGAAGCCCGGGAATTCCTGGGCCTTGGCATCGTCCTCCTCTACTGTCTCGTTGCGGCGGTGAGGAAGCCCGCCCGCTAGAATCTCCGCCTCATGCGGAGTCCCTGAATTGCGCCCGAACCGATCCCTGCCGGGGTACCAGCTGCTGCTCCCGCTGTGGGAGATGGCCTGCCGGGCAGCGCTCGCGCGCTACCGCCGCCAGCTTGCGGATGGCGCCGGCATCAACGCGGCGACCCTGCGCGGCATTCTCCGGCGCAACGCTTCCAGCGAGTTTGGCCGGAGCCACGGCTTCGCCTCGCTGGCCCGGGCCACCGACGTGGAAGCTGCCTATGCCGCCGCGGTGCCCGTGGCGACCTATGCGGATTTTCGCGAGCCCTTCGCCCGCATGGCCGGAGGCGAACCCGACGTCATGTTCACCGGCCGTCCGCGCATGTTCGTCAGCACCTCGGGCACGACCGGCGATCCCAAGCTTTTTCCTGTCACTTCGCGCCAGCAGAACGCGGCGCTGTCGTTCATCGCCCTGCTCACGCCGGCGGCTCGGGCGGCGTGCACGCCCGGCCTCGGGTTCCGGCAGCCCACCGCGACCCTGATGGTGGCCAGCCGTCCCGGGCGCGAGACGGCGGCGGGCATTCCCGTGGGTAATCCGAGTGGCGCCGGCATCCGGCGCATCCTCAGGCTGGCGCCGCCCTTCTGGGTGTTTCCCGCCGAGGTGCTCACCGTCCAGGACTACCCGACGGCGCTCTACCTGCATGCACTCTTCGCGCTGCGGGCGCCCGACCTCGGCTGCATCGAGGCCATCTACTGCAGCCACATCGTGAGCTGGATGGGCCTGATTGGGCGCCGGCGCGCCGAGCTTGTCAGCGACATCGCCAACGGCGGCCTGGCCGGCAACCTGGTGCTCCCGGCCGGGGAGCGCGCGACCCTGGCCGCGTTGCTGCCGCCAATGCCGGAGCGGGCGCGGGAGGTGGCACGGGAACTGGACGGCCCCCCGGCGGGACGCATGACCCGCCTGTGGCCGCAGCTGAAGGTGCTGAGCTCCGTGGTGAGTGGCGCGTTTGCCGTCAGCGTGCCTCGGCTTCGCGAACTGGCCGGCCCGGCACCCGCGCTGTATACCACCTGCTTCGGCGCCACCGAGGGGATGGTGGGGATCAACCTGTGGGGCGACGCTCCAGAGCGCTACGCACTGGCGCTCGGCGCGGTGCATTTCGAGTTCCTCCCGCTGGGCGAACTGGACGCTGACGGGCCGCGGGCCCTGGGGATCGGCGCGCTCGTGGCGGGCCAGCGCTACGAGATCGTCATTACCAACCACGCGGGCCTGTACCGTTACCGCCTGGGCGACGTGGTGCGGATCGCGGCCTTCGAGGGCAGCACTCCCGTGTTCGAGTTCGACCACAGGCGTGGCAACGTGGTGGACCTGGTTGGCGAGAAGACGACCGAGCAGCACTTCCGCAGCGCCTTCGCGCAGCTGGCCCGGGAGCACCTGGGCGGAGAGGCGGGCCTCACCGACTTCACGGTCTGGCCGGATATCGGCACGCTGCCCTATCGCTACGTGGCCTACGCGGAGGTCGGTGCCTCGGCCCCCCGGACGACGGGCGCGAACCTCGCCGCGCGACTCGACGCACTGCTGGCGGTGGAGAATCCGTCCTACGCCACGCTCGGTCGGCTGAATGGCCGTCTCGACGCGGTGGACCTGCGGCTCGTGCGGCCCGGGACGTTCGAGCAGCTGGTGGCCCTGCAGCGGGATGCCGCGGCGGGCGTCAATGCCAACCAGGTGAAGGTGCCGAAGTTATTGCGCAGCCAGGAGCAGCGGGCACTGCTACAGAGCGGAGTGATGACTGGTTAGAGGATGCCCAGCTTCGCCAGCCGCTCGATATCCGCCCGCTGCCACTCGCCGAATTCCCGGCGCTCGGGCACCCGCGGGTTGCCTCCGTCCAGCAGAAGGTTGGGCGGGTGGAACACGGTCTGCCGGTAGCTCTCCGCGTAGGCCCGGTAGGGTTGCCGCGACAGGACATTGGACAGCCCCGTCTTGCGCCGGCAGGCCCGCAGCGCCCCGAGGTCGATCGTGGCGTAGGCCACCATGGATTCGCCGCCCGGGGCCGCTTCGGCCAGGATCTGCCCGTAGTAGTCGACGACCTTCGACATGCCCGTGGTGGATTCGGCCGGGATCGGGATCCCGGTGAGCGCCGCCGAGTTGGCCGACACGACGTACGCGATGTTCTCGGCCGCCCGGGCCCGGCGCCCGAGTTCCTTCGGCGCTACGGACGGGCTGCCCACCTCGCTGGACGGGTGGATGAAGATCTCCGCGCCCCGCATGGCGGCCATCCGCGCGATCTCCGGGTACTGGATTTCCTCGGACGCGATCGCGGCCAGCCGGCCGATGGGCGTGTCAGCGACGGGGAAGACTCCCTCCAGGCCGTAGATCTCCAGGTACCGGTCCCAGACGTCGTAGGGCGTCGGGGCGGAGAGGGAAATCATCCTCCGGTAGCGCAGGACGGTCTCCCGGGTCGGGGCGATGATGAAGCAGGTCTGGAAATACAGTTCCGGAAAGTGCGGGTCCACTTCGTAGGCATTGCCCGCGAGGTAGACCCCGGACTTCGCGGCGATGTCTGCCAGCGCCTGGTACTCGGGGCCGTCGATCGCGAGGGCCGCCTTGTCCCGCCAGACGGGCACCGACTCGCCCAGCGGGAAGCCGGTGAGGAAGTATTCGGGCAGGACGACCAGCTTCACTTCTATGCCGCTGAACTGGCGGATGAAGCCCTTGCTGGCCGCCACGGAGGCTCCCACCCGGGCCAGGCTTTCGGCCATGAGCGCCCTGGCCGCTGACCGGTCAGGGCAGTTATTGACGCAGGCCGTGGCGATCTGGAGGGCGAGGGCGGCGTAGCGCTCGGGGGCGGGGGTGTCGGCGGTTTCTGTGCTCATCGCGCCGCATTGTTTCACTTAAGTCCCTTGGCGAGTCAACTGGCGATTTGCCGCAGGGAACGGCTATGTATAATCGCTGCCTCTTTTGGGCTCGGGCCTCCGCCCGCAACAAGAATCCAGGGCGCCATGCAGCCGACCAACACGAAGAATCCGGATTACTTCCACAAGGTGGTGGATTGCCAGTGGGCATGCCCCGCGCACACCGATGTGCCGGGCTACATCCGCCTGATCGCCCAGGGCGAGTTCACGGAAGCCTTCCTCCTCAATCGCGAGTCCAACGTCTTCCCGGGGATTCTCGGCCGGGTCTGCGACCGGCCCTGCGAGCCGGCCTGCCGCCGGGGCCGGGTGGAAGACAAGCCCGTCGCGATCTGCCGGCTTAAGCGCGTGGCCGCCGACCTGGCCGACGACTACACCGACCGCCTGCCAAAGGCGCCGGCGAAGAAGAACGGCAAGCGGGTGGCCCTGGTAGGCGCCGGCCCGGCATCCCTCACCGTCGCCAACGACCTGCTGCCGATGGGCTATGACGTAGTCATCTTCGAGGGCCTGCCGGTTCCCGGCGGCCTCATGCGCTCGAACATCCCGTCATTCCGGCTGCCGGCCGAGGTGCTCGACCGGGAGATCAACGACATCATCGGCATGGGCGCCCAGCTCAAGCTCGGCCACCGCATCGAGAGCATGAAGAAGCTGCTGGCCGACGGCTATGACGCGATCTTCGTCGGCACTGGTGCGCCGAAGGGCAAGGAGCTCAAGCTCCCCGGCCGGTACGACGACGCCGCGCGAGTCCACATCGGCATCGACTGGCTCGAGTCCGTCGCCTTCGAGCACATCAAGTCCATCGGCGAGAAGGTGCTGATCATCGGGGTGGGCAACACCGCCATGGATTGCTGCCGCACCTCGCTCCGCCTCGGCGCAAAGAGCGTCAAGGTGATGGCCCGCAAGCCGCGCCAGTTCTTCAAGGCTTCCGCCTGGGAGCTGGACGACGCCGAGGAAGAGAACGTCGAGATCGTGATCAACCGCTCGCCCAAGGCCTTCGTCACCGAGGGCGGCAAGCTGAAGGGCATGCTCTTCGACATCATGGAGTACGACTTCGACAGCCGCGGCCGGATCACCGCCGAGCGCGTCACCGGCCAGGAGATACTGCCGGCCGACGACATCGTGCTCGCCATCGGGCAGGAGAATGCCTTCCCCTGGATCGAGCGCGACCTTGGCATCGAGTTCGACAAGTGGGACGTGCCGAAGGTCGACGAGAAGACCTTCGAGTCCACCCTGCCCGGCATCTTCTTCGGCGGCGATTCAGCCTTCGGCCCGAAGAACATCATCTGGGCCGTGGAGCATGGCCACCAGGCCGCCATCTCGATCCACAAGCACTGCCAGGGTGAACCCGTGGCGGACCGGCTGCCGGACGGCATGAACCTGCAGACGTCGAAGATGGGCATGCACGAGTGGGCCTACAGCAACAACTACAACAACGCGGAGCGCCGGCTGATGCCCCACGTGGGCCTCAAGGAGCGCTTCCAGAAGCTGAACATCGAGGTCGAGCTGGGCTTTACCGCCGAGCAGGCCATGGAGGAAGTCGAGCGCTGCCTGAACTGCGACGTGCAGACGGTCTTCACTGACAAGCTGTGCATCGAGTGCGACGCCTGCATCGACATCTGCCCCGTTGACTGCCTCACCATCACGCCGGTGGGCACCGAGGAGGAGCTGCGCCAGCGGCTGACCGCGCCGGCGGCTAACGTCACCCAGGACCTCTTCGTTTCCGGTCCTCTGCCGCAGACCAGCCGCGTCATGGTCAAGGACGAGGACCTCTGCGTACATTGCGGGCTGTGCGCCGAGCGCTGCCCGACGGCGGCCTGGGACATGCAGAAGTTCACGCTGCTGCGCCCCAAGGCCATCGACGAGGCCAACCGCCCGACACCCGGCAAGCGCCAGTACGGCACCTAGAGCACGGCACCTGAAGAACCAAACACCGATGAGCATCGCGAGCAAGCGTCCCCAGGACAACGACTTCACCATCAAGATCGGCAACGTCAACGGCACCGGGTCGGCCAGCGCCAACTCCCTGCTGATGAAGTCGCTCTTCCGCATGGGCATCCCCGTCTGCGGCAAGAACTACTTCCCGTCCAACATCCAGGGCCTGCCCACCTGGTACGAGATCCGGGTCAGCGCCGAGGGCCACCTGGCGCGCTCGGGCCGCGTGGACGTGATGGTCGCCATGAACGCCGAGACCTACCGCAAGGATCACGCCGAGGTCGCCGCGGGCGGCTACCTGGTCTACGACTCCACGTGGCCCCGCAGCCAGCTGTTCAACCGGACGGACATCCAGATCCTCGGTGTGCCGCTGTCCCGCATCTGCAACGAGAATTTCGACAAGGCCCGTTCACGCATCCTGATGAAGAACATCATGTACGTGGGCGTGCTGGCGGCGCTGCTCGACCTGGACATGAACGTCATCAAGCAACTGCTGAACGAGCAGTTCGCGGCCAAGGCCAGCCTGCTGGACGCCAACCAGAAGGCCATCGACTTGGGCTACGCCTACGCGAAGGAGCACTTCAGCTGTCCGCTGCCCTTCCGGGCGCGCACGCTCGACAAGACCCGCGATCACATCATGATCGACGGCAACACCACGGCCGGCCTCGGCTGCCTGTTCGCCGGCGCCACGGTGGGTGCCTGGTACCCGATCACCCCGTCCACGTCGCTGATGGACGCCTTCAAGCGGTTCTGCGAGAAGTACCGCAAGGATCCGGAGACCGGCAAGGCCAACTACTGCATCATTCAGGCGGAGGACGAGCTGGGC
Source organism: Gammaproteobacteria bacterium (assembly GCA_040080965.1). GTDB lineage: Bacteria > Pseudomonadota > Gammaproteobacteria > Steroidobacterales > SHZI01. The sequence continues at coordinate 42,357 of JBEBHH010000026.1, forward strand.
GCCATCGGCATGGTGCTTGGCGCCAGCTGGAACGGCGCGCGCTCGTTCACGCCCACCAGCGGCCCGGGCATCTCGCTGATGAACGAGTTCCTGGGCTACGGCTACTTCACGGAAATCCCCGCCGTCCTTTTCGACGTCCAGCGCTGCGGGCCGTCCACCGGCATGCCCACCCGCACGCAGCAGGCAGACCTCATGGCCTGCGCCTATGCGTCCCACGGCGACACGCGGCACGTCCTCCTGTTCCCCGCGAATCCGGAAGAGGCCTTCTATCACGCGGTCGCTGCCTTCGACCTGGCCGAGCGGCTGCAGACCCCGGTGATCGTCCTGACCGACCTCGACATCGGCATGAACGACTGGATGTGCCGTGACCTCAAGTGGGACGACACCTACCAGCCCGACCGGGGCAAGGTGCTGACGGCCGAGCAGATCGCCGCGCTCCCCAAGTTCAACCGGTACATGGACACTGATGGCGACGGCATCGCCGCCCGGACTCTGCCGGGCACCCACCCCAAGGGCGCGTACTTCACGCGGGGCTCCGGACACAACATGTACGGCGCCTACACCGAGGACGCCGCCGAGTACCAGGCCGTCGTCGATCGCCTGCGCCGCAAGTTCGACACGGCGAAGGAGATGGTGCCGCCGGCCGAGGTGCACGGCAGCGACAAGTGCCGCACCGGCTTCCTCACCATCGGCTCCTGCGACAATGCCGTGAAGGAGGCGCGGGCCCAGTTGGCCGAGTCCGGCATCAACATCAACTATCTCCGCGTGAAGGGCTTCCCCTTCGGCAAGGACGTGCAGGACTACCTGGACAGCCACGACCGCATCTACGTCGTGGAGCAGAACCGGGACGCCCAGCTGCGCAGCCTGCTGATGCTCGAGACCCGCGTGGACCCGAACAAGCTGGTTCCCGTCCTGCATTACGACGGCCTGCCGATCCTGGCCAGGACCGTCGTGGACGGAGTGAACCAGGATCTTGCCAGAGGGAAGGCCGCATGAGTTTCATCGCCAAGCCGAAGGTTGCCCATCCCCAGCTCCCCCGCAACGAGCTCGGGCTGACCGTTCGTGACTACGAAGGTGCCATGTCCACGCTCTGCGCCGGCTGCGGGCACGATTCGATCACCGGCGCCATCATGCAGGCGGTCTTCGAGCTGTCCATCGCGCCGCACCGCCTTGCCAAGCTCTCCGGCATCGGCTGCTCGTCGAAGACGCCGGCGTATTTCGCCAGCGCCTCCCACGGCTTCAATACCGTGCACGGCCGCATGCCGTCGGTCGCCACGGGCGCCAACGCGGCAAACCAGGACCTGCATTACATCGGCGTGTCCGGCGACGGGGACACCCTGTCCATCGGCCTCGGCCAGTTCCTGCACGCCGTCCGCCGCAACCTGAACATGCTCTACCTGATCGAGAACAACGGCGTTTACGGGCTCACGAAGGGCCAGTTCTCCGCCTCGGCGGACGTGGGCTCGAAGGCCAAGAAGGGCGAGACCAACCAGCAGCCGCCGATTGATCCTGCGCTCACGCTGCTGGCAACCGGCGCCACGTTCATCGCCCGGAGCTTCTCCGGCGACCGCCAGCAGCTCGTGCCGCTGATCAAGGCGGGCATGAAGCACCGGGGCTTCGCGGTGATCGACGTCATCTCTCCCTGCGTCACGTTCAATGACCACGAAGGCTCTACCAAGAGCTACGAGTTCACCCGCAAGCACTCGATGACCGCCATCTACACCGACTTCGTCCCGCCCGCGAAGGAGATCCGGGCCGAGTACGAGGCCGGCAAGGCCATGCCCGTGCAGATGCACGACGGCAGCCAGATCGTGCTGCGCAAGGCCGATGGCGCCTACGACCCGACCGACCGGGTCGCCGCGTTCGAGTACATCCAGCGGCACCAGCGGGCGGGCGAGATCGTCACCGGCCTGCTGTACATCGACGAAACCAAGCCGGACATGCACGAGCTCGCCAACACCCCCCCGGGCCCGCTGGCGGCCCTGCCGTTCTCGAAGGTGTGCCCCGGCAGCAAGACGCTGGCCTCGATCCAGAGCCGCTTCCGGTAGAGTTGTAGGAGCGCCGACCGGCGCGACCGCAGCACCCCGCTGGCGAGAGACTCGCGGACTCGATTCTCGCCAGCGGGGTGCTGCGGTCGCGCCTGAAGGCGCTCCTACGCACAAGGAGATGAGAATGTTGCTGCGCAGTCTGTTGCTCCTCGTCTTCCTCGCCGGCTGTTCTTCGCAGCCGGAGGCTGCCCTCAGCGCCTCCGACAAGGAGACGCTGGACCGCACCGCAGAGGCCCATGCCCACGATTCGCCGGTCGCCACCCCGGCTGCCACCACCGCGCCCGTGGCTCCCGTCACGGGGGGAATGATTACCTACGGCAAGGTGGGCGGCGTGCCCGTCGAGGGCTACCTGGTGCGGCCAAGCAAGGGCCGCGGGCGCCTGCCAGGGGTCATCGTCATCCACGAGTGGTGGGGGCTGAACGACAACGTCCGCGACGAAGCTGGCCGCCTCGCCGCCGAGGGCTACGTCGTGCTCGCCGTGGATCTTTACGCCGGCAAGCTGGCCACGCAACCGCCGGAAGCCATGAAGCTCAGCCAGCAACTGACGGCCAACCCCGGGCCTGCCGAGGACAACCTGCGGGCGGCCTATGCATACCTGGACAAAGTCGAAAAGGCTCCGCGTATCGGGACCATCGGCTGGTGCCTCGGCGGCCGCTGGTCGCTGCGTACGGCACTCATCCTGCCTGACCAGGTGGATGCGACGGTGATCTACTACGGCACGGTCAAGGCCGACGAGGCGGAGCTGGCGCGCCTGCAGATGCCCATCCTCGGTCTGTTTGCCTCGAAGGACCGGGTCGTCCCTTCAGCCACGGTCACTGCCTTCGAGGCCACGATGAAGCGGCTCGGCAAGGACGTGGACATCCACATGTACGAAGGCGCCGACCATGGCTTCGCTAATCCGTCCGGCACCGTGTACGAGCCCCGCGCTGCCGAAGACGCCTGGCGCCTGACCACGGCGTTCCTCCGGGAGCACCTCGCCCGGTGATCCGGCGGCTCGGTGCGGTCAGCTACAAGCTGGCGCGGCGCATCGTCATCGCGGTGATCGGCGGCACGATCCTGCTGGGCGGAATCATCATGCTGGTCACGCCGGGTCCCGGAGTGGCGATCATCCTGCTGGGGCTCGCCATCCTCGCCGTGGAGTTCACCTGGGCGAAGCTCTGGCTGGACAAGGTCCGGCACAGCGTCACGCCGGAAGGCCGCGAGCAGCTGCGCGGGCACTACACCCGCCTGCGCGATCGGTGGTTCCGCCGCGAGCGTTAGTGCAGCGCCTGGGACAACCGGCGCCGGTAGTCCGAAACCAGCGGGTCACCAGGACCCAGCACGTCGAACAGGCGCAGCAGGGCGATGCGCCCGGCGTCGTCACGGTAGGCGCGGCTGCGGGTCGTGAGCGTGAGGAAGGCCTCGGCAGCGCGTAAGTTGGCTCCCGCCACGGCAGCCTTCAGGCCCTCGGCGTACAGCGCATCCAGGTCGGCATTGCCGGCGGCGACGGCCGGCAGTTCATCCGCGAAGGCGAGGCGGGCCTGCAGTGCGCGGACCCGTTCCGTGCCGGCGCGATCCGCGGGAAGCGCGTCCAGGTGCTGGCGGGCCGCGGCCAGGTCCCCCGCCGCCAGTGCCTGCTCGGCCAGTGTTTCGGGCGAATCGCCTGCCGGCTCCTCCACGCCGGCCGCTGGCAGGAACGGTGTCACCCAGTCGCGGATCGACTGCTCGGGCTGGACGCCCATGAACTGGCTGGCAGCCTTGCCGTCGCGGAACAGGATGACCGTCGGAATGCTGCGGATATGGAATCGGGTCGCCAGCGCCTGCTCCGCGTCCGTGTCCACCTTGTACACACTGGCGCGGCCGGCGAAGGCGCGCGCCACGTTCTCCAGGATGGGCGCCAGGGTCCGGCAGGGGCCGCACCAGGTGGCCCAGAAATCCACGATGACCGGCAGCTGGTGCGACGCTTCGATCACGTCCTGCTCGAAGGTGGCGAGGGCGGTGGCTCGGACGGCTTCGGACATGGCGGTCACTCCGCAGGGACCCGGTGGGGACGGCCCGGGAGGCTGATCTGGGTGCGGCCGGAAGGGCTTTCAAGCCGCCCAAAAAAGAGAGGAGCCCGCGCCTGGCGCGGATCGCGCCAACCGGGGGCTCCAGAGGGCCGGGCCCGGAG
>JBEBHH010000027.1:0-46284 GCA_040080965.1 Gammaproteobacteria bacterium
GTCATGCCGCATCGCCCCCGCAACTAACAAAACTAAGTGTCCGGTACCTTTTCCCCTACCAGAACTTGTACCAGGGGCGGCTTTCGTCACGGGCCAGCTGCTGGAGGCTCTCCGGGTAGCTGGTGGCCAGCACGCTGCGGCTCTCCGCGGCGAGGTCCGTCATCCCCAGCTTGTCGTAGGCCTGCACCATGATGCTCAGTGCTTCCTTCGCCGCGGGCGCGCCGTCGTACTGCTCGATCACGAACTTGGCCCGGTTGGCCGCCGCCAGCCACGCGCCGCGCTTCAGGTAGTAGCGGGCCACGTAGATCTCGTAGTCTGCGAGCCGGTTGCGCAGGAAGACCATGCGCTGGCGCGCGTCCAGCGCGTAGGCGCTTTCGGGAAAGCGCTGGACCAGCTGCGAGAAGACGGAGAACGATTCCTGCACGTTCTTCGGCGGCCGCTCGGCCAGGTCCACGTTGAACAGATTGTGGTACCAGCTGTGCTCGCCCGAGAAGTAGGCGAGGCCACGCATGTAGAGGGCGTAGTCCACGCGCGGGTGGGTCGGGTTCTCCCGCTCGAAGGTGGTGGCCGCGTCCACGGTGGCCTCGATCTGCCGGTCCTTGTAGTAGCAGTAGATGAGGTCGAGCTGGGCCTGCTTGGTCTCGTTGCTGAACGGGAACCGGGCCTCGAGGGCCTCGAAGTAGCGGATCGCGTTGCTGAAATTGCCGGACTGCATGGACTTGCTGCCACGCTCGTACAGATCGGTGACGCCCGATTTCAGGTCCTTCTCTTCCTTGCTGGCGCAGCCGCCCAGCAGGCCGCCCAGCAGTGCCAGGACCGCGGTGGCCAGGAGCAGCGAGGAAAGGCTGTGGCGGGGTGTCGGACGCATCATTCAGGTGTCGCCGGCGGGGTCGGCAGTATAGCCTAGCGACGCATGGAGCTTGCGCAGCAACAACTGACGGTCCCTGACGAAGCCACCGGCCGCCGCCTGGACCAGGCGCTGGCCGAGCTGCTGCCGGACTATTCGCGCAGCCGCCTCAAGCAGTGGATCCAGGACGGCCACGTGCGGCTCGACGGCGCCATCCCGGAGCCCCGCACCCGGGTGGCCGGGGGGCAGGTGATCGAGATCCAGGTCGGGGGCCTGGCGACCGGCGACCTGCACGCCGCGCCCGGTGCGGAGGACATCCCGCTCGCCATCATCCACGAGGACGCCGACGTGCTGGTCATCAACAAGCCCGCCGGCCTCGTCGTGCACCCCGGCGCGGGCAATGCGGCCGGCACCCTGGAGAACGGGCTGCTGGCCCACGACCCGGCGCTGGCCGGACTGCCCCGCAGCGGCATCCTCCACCGGCTCGACAAGGACACGTCGGGCCTCCTCATCGTCGCGAAGACGCTCGTGGCCCACACGCACCTCGTGCGCGCGCTGGAGGCCCGCGAGATCACGCGGGAGTATCGCGCGCTCTGCGTCGGCACGATGACCGCCGGCGGCACCGTGGACGCGGACATCGGCCGGCACAAGACCCAGCGCACGAAGATGTCGGTGACCGACTTCGGCGGGCGCCGCGCCGTCACCCACTACCGGGTGCTGGCGCGCTTCCCGCACCACACCATTGTCGCCGTGCGCCTGGAAACCGGCCGCACCCACCAGATCCGCGTGCACCTGGCCCACGTGCGCCATCCCATCGTGGGCGACCCGACGTACGGGGGGCGGCTGATCATTCCGGCCGGGGCCTCGGAGCAGCTGGCCCTCGCGTTGCGCGGCTTCCGCCGCCAGGCGCTGCACGCGTTCCGCATCCGGTTCCAGCACCCGGTGAGCGGCGAGCCCCTCGACCTCTGCGCGCCGTTGCCGGAGGACTTCCGTGGCCTGCTGGCAGCGCTCGCCGGCGATCGCGCCGCCGTCCCGCGCCTGGAAGCGCTGCCCTGGCCGGAGCAGGCCGCGACCTGATGGGCGCCGTCGGCCTTGCCCGCGGCCTGATCGAGCCCGACTGGGCCGCGCCTGTGCGGGTGCGGGCCGCGGCCACCACGCGCAGCGGGGGCGTAAGTCCGGCGCCCTGGGCGTCGCTCAATCTCGGTGATCATGTCGGTGACAACCCCCAGGGCGTGGTGCGCAACCGGCGTCTGCTGCGGAATGCGCTGGGGCTGGCGGCCGAACCGGCCTGGCTGCAGCAGGTGCACGGCACCACCGTCGTCGATGCGGCCGCTGCCGGCGCGCGCCCGGCTGCCGACGCCTCCTGGACCACCGCGCCCGGCGTCGTCTGCGCCGTGCTGACGGCCGACTGCCTGCCCGTGCTCTTCTGCAACCGGGCCGGCACCCACGTGGCCGCCGCCCATGCGGGTTGGCGAGGCCTCGCGGCCGGCGTGCTGGAATCCACGGTGGGCTGGCTCGCCGCCGACGGGGTGCGGCCCGATTCACTGCTGGCGTGGCTCGGCCCCGCCATCGGCCCCGCCAGCTACGAGGTGGGAGGCGAGGTGCGGGACGCTTTCCTGCGGGCCGACCCGGCGGGGGACGGTGCGTTCCGCCCGACGCGTCCCGGCCACTGGCTGCTGGACCTCTACGCCGCCGCCCGGTTGCGCCTCCGGCGCGCCGGGGTCACGGCGATCACGGGCGGCGATTACTGCACCCTCGCGGAACCGGAACGCTTCTTCTCCCACCGCCGGGACGGCGTCACCGGCCGCCAGGCCACCCTCATCTGGCTGGAAAAGGTACCGGACACTTAGTTTTGTTAGTTGCTGCGGGACATGCGCCGGCAGCTGCGCTGCCAGCAACAACTAACAAAACTAAGTGTCCGGTACCTTTCCGTCGTTGAAATCGGCTTGGCAGGCCCAATCTAGGCGGGAGTCGTCACCACGAAAGCGCCCCCATGGGTCCGGACAAGTACACCACCACCTTCCAGTCGGCCCTGCAGCTGGCCCAGTCCACCGCCAACCGGCGGGACCACCAGTTCATCGAGCCCGTGCACCTCATGGCGGCGCTGCTGGAACAGAAGGGCTCGACAGGCGCAATCCTCGGCAAGGCGGGGGCGAACCTGAACCTGCTGCGCTCGAAGCTCGGCGAGGCGCTGGACCGCCTGCCCCAGGTGGAGGGTACCGCCGGCGACATCCAGATCTCGGCGGACCTCGGCCGCCTGCTCAACCTGACGGAGAAGCTTGCCCAGAAGCGCGAAGATACCCTCATCTCCACAGAGCTCTTCGTCCTCGCCGCCTGCGACGACAAGGGCACCCTCGGCAAGATCCTGAAGGACGCGGGCGTCGTGAAGGGCGCCCTCGACAAGGCCATCGGCGAAGTCCGCGGCGGCGCTAAAGTCGACGATCCCAACGCCGAGGAGACCCGCCAGGCCCTCGAGAAGTACACCGTGGACCTCACCGCCCGCGCCGAGCAGGGCAAGCTGGACCCGGTCATCGGCCGCGACGACGAGATCCGCCGCACGATCCAGGTGCTCCAGCGGCGCACCAAGAACAACCCCGTGCTCATCGGCGAGCCCGGCGTCGGCAAGACCGCCATCGTCGAGGGCCTCGCCCAGCGCATCGTCAACGGCGAGGTGCCCGAGAGCCTGAAGAGCAAGCGCATCCTCGCCCTCGACATGGGCGCGCTGATCGCGGGCGCCAAGTACCGCGGCGATTTCGAGGAGCGCCTGAAGGGCGTGCTGAACGACCTGTCGAAGCAGGAAGGCCAGGTCATCCTGTTCATCGACGAGCTGCACACCATGGTCGGCGCCGGCAAGGCCGAGGGCGCCATGGACGCCGGCAACATGCTGAAGCCCGCGCTCGCCCGCGGCGAACTGCATTGCGTGGGCGCCACCACCCTGGACGAGTACCGCAAGTACATCGAGAAGGACGCCGCGCTGGAGCGCCGCTTCCAGAAGGTGATGGTCCTGGAGCCCCTCGTCGAGGACACCATCGCGATCCTCCGCGGCCTCAAGGAGCGCTACGAGGTCCATCACGGCGTGGACATCACCGACCCGGCCATCGTGGCCGCGGCGACGCTGTCCCACCGGTACATCACCGACCGGCAGCTGCCCGACAAGGCCATCGACCTCATCGACGAGGCCGCGTCCCGCCTGCGCATGGAGATCGACTCCAAGCCCGAGGAGATGGACCGGCTCGACCGCCGCATCATCCAGCTCAAGATCGAGCAGGTGGCCCTGAAGAAGGAGTCGGACGAGGCGTCGAAGAAGCGGCTCGCGGACCTGGAAACCCAGCTCAAGGCGCTGGAGCGCGAGTACGCGGACCTGGACGAGATCTGGAAGGCCGAGAAGGCCTCCGTGCAGGGCGAGGCCGCCATCAAGGAGGAACTGGAACGGGCGCGCACGGACCTGGACGCCGCCCGGCGTGGCCAGGACCTGGGCCGCATGTCCGAGCTCCAGTACGGGAAGATCCCGGCGCTCGAGAAGAAGCTTGCCGCCGCCACCGGCGCCGAGAAGGGCGAGACCCGCCTGCTCCGCAACAAGGTGACGGAGGAGGAGATCGCCGAGATCGTCTCCAAGTGGACCGGCATTCCCGTCAGCAAGATGCTGGAGGGCGAGAAGGACAAGCTGCTGCGCATGGAGGAGGCGCTGGGCAAGCGCGTCGTCGGCCAGGGCGAGGCGCTGAAGGCCGTCGCTGACGCGATCCGCCGCTCCCGCGCGGGGCTGTCGGACCCGAAGCGGCCGAACGGCTCGTTCCTGTTCCTCGGGCCCACGGGCGTCGGCAAGACCGAGCTCACCAAGGCGCTCGCCGAGTTCCTCTTCGACACGGAAGACGCGCTGATCCGCGTCGACATGTCCGAGTTCATGGAGAAGCACTCCGTCGCGCGCCTCATCGGCGCGCCCCCGGGTTATGTCGGGTACGAGGAGGGCGGTTACCTGACGGAGCTCGTGCGCCGCAAGCCGTATTCGGTCGTGCTGCTCGACGAGGTGGAGAAGGCCCACCCGGACGTGTTCAACGTGCTGCTCCAGGTGCTGGACGACGGCCGGCTCACCGACGGGCAGGGGCGCACCGTGGACTTCCGCAACACGGTCATCGTGATGACGTCGAACCTTGGCTCCCAGCGCATCCAGAGCATGACGGGCGAGGCGAACTACGCCGCCATGAAGGCTGCCGTGCTGGAGGACGTGCGCGAGCACTTCCGGCCCGAGTTCATCAACCGCGTGGACGACATCGTGGTCTTCCACCCGCTGTCCGCCGCCCAGATCCGGGACATCGTGAAGATCCAGCTGGGCTACCTGGAGGCCCGCCTGAAGGAGCGGGACATGACCCTGGAGGTCTCCGGGGCCGCCCTGGACCAGCTAGCCGAGGCCGGCTTCGACCCGGTCTACGGCGCCCGGCCCCTGAAGCGGGCGATCCAGCAGCGGATCGAGAACCCCCTGGCCCAGGAGATCCTGAAGGGCCGCTTCGGCCCGGGAGCCACGATCCGCGTGGAGGCCCGGGACGGCGAGTTGGGCTTTGAAACCCCGTAGGAGCGCCTTTAGGCGCGACGGATCGCGCCTAAAGGCGCTCCTACGGTAGAATTCCCGGCTTAATCAGAGGTCAAGCCATGCCGATTTTCGACTACCAGTGTGAGGCCTGCGGCCATACCTTCGACGCCCTCCAGAAGGCCGGGGAGGGTGCGCTGCGCAAGTGCCCCCAGTGCGGCAAGCTCAAGCTGAAGAAGCAGCTGGCCGCGCCGAACTTCCACCTGAAGGGCAGCGGCTGGTACAAGACCGACTTCAAGGACAAGTCCGCGAAGAAGGACGGCGACAAGGCGGCCGCCAAGTCGGACGGCAAGTCCGAGGGCGACAAGAAGGGCCATACGCTCGACAGCGGCCCGGCGCATTCCCACGACTCCGGGCACAGCCACAGTCACGGCGGTCACTCGCACAGCCACGGCCCCGGTGGCCACAAGCATTAGCGACTGTCGTAACGGCAAACTCCCGCTGCGGCGCCCCCGGGCGCCGCGCTCAATTCGGACACACAACGCATGCGCACTCACTACTGCGGCGACGTCACAGCCGCCGCCATCGGGAAGCCCGTCACGGTCTCCGGCTGGGTCCACCGCCGCCGCGACCACGGCGGGGTGATCTTCATCGACCTGCGGGACCGGGAAGGCCTGCTGCAGGTCGTGTTCGACCCGTCGTCGCCGGTGTTCAGCGCGGGCGAGAAGCTGCGCGGCGAGTATGTCGTCACCGTCACCGGCAAGGTGCGCCCGCGCCCCCAGGGCACGGTCAACGCGAAGCTGAAGACCGGCGAGGTCGAACTGCTCGCCGCCGAGTTGACGGTGCTCAACACCTCCGAGACGCCGCCCTTCCACCACGACGAGGACGTCTCCGAAGAGCTGCGCCTCAAGTACCGCTACCTGGACCTCCGCCGCAGCGAGATGCTGGAGCGGTTCCGCCTGCGCCACCGGATCACGCAGTCGCTGCGCCGGTTCCTCGACGACAACGGCTTCATGGACGTGGAAACCCCCGTCCTCACCCGCACCACGCCGGAAGGCGCGCGGGACTACATCGTGCCGAGCCGCACGCACCCGGGCCAGTTCTTCGCGCTGCCCCAGTCGCCGCAGCTCTTCAAGCAGATCCTGATGATGTCCGGCTTCGACCGGTACTACCAGATCGCGCGCTGCTTCCGCGACGAGGACCTGCGCGCCGACCGCCAGCCCGAGTTCACGCAGATCGACATCGAAACCTCCTTCATGAACGAGCACCAGTTCATGGAGATCATGGAGACGATGATCCGCACGCTCTTCAGGGAAGTTGCCGGCATCGAGCTGCCGCCCCTGCCGCGCATGACGTATGCCGAGGCCATCGCGCGCTTCGGCATCGACCGCCCCGACCTCAGCATCCCGCTGGAGCTGGTCGAGGTGGCGGACCTGATGACGGGTGTCGAGTTCAAGGTGTTTGCCGGTCCTGCCGCGGACCCGGACGGCCGCGTCACCGCGCTGAAGATCCCGGGCGGCGGCACGCTGACCCGCAAGGAGATCGACGACTACACCGCCTTCGTCGGCAACTACGGTGCGAAGGGCCTCGCCTACATCAAGGTCAACGAGGTGGCGAAGGGCCGCGAGGGCCTGCAGTCGCCCATCATGAAGTTCCTGCCGGACGCGACGGTGCAGGGGATGATCTCGCGCCTCGAACTCAAGGACGGCGACCTGGTGTTCTTCGGCGCCGACAAGAAGAAAGTCGTCAACGACTCGCTGGCGGCACTGCGCGTGAAGGTCGGCCGGGACCTCAAAATGGTCAAGCCCGGCTGGCATCCGGTGTGGGTCGTCGACTTCCCCATGTTCGAGTGGGACCCCAAGGAGAAGCGCTGGGCGGCGCTGCACCACCCGTTCACCGCGCCGTCCATCGATGACGTGGAGGTCCTGGAGAAGGACCCCGGCAAGGCGCTGTCCCGCGCCTACGACATGGTCCTGAACGGCAACGAGATCGGCGGCGGCTCGATCCGCATCCACTCGTCGGCGATGCAGTCGACGGTCTTCCGCATCCTCGGCATCACGGCCGAGGAGGCCGAGAGCAAGTTCGGCTTCCTGCTCCGGGCCCTGAAGTTCGGCGCGCCGCCCCACGGCGGCCTCGCCTTCGGCCTGGACCGCCTGGTGATGCTGCTGGCGGGCACGGACAACATCCGGGACGTCATCGCCTTCCCGAAGACCCAGACGGCCAGCTGCCTGCTCACGGAGGCGCCGGGACCCGTGTCGCTGCAGCAGCTGCGCGAGACCGGGATCCGCCTTGCCAAACAACCCGGTACCTGAAGAAACCGTCGTCGTCGTCCACGGCCTGTGGATGAACGGTGCCGAGGCGGGCCTGCTCCGGCACCGGCTCTCCGACGAGCACGGTTACCCGACGGTGCTCTTCCAGTACGGCACCTTCGAGGCCGGCTTCACGAACAATGCGGACCGGCTGCGGAACGCGCTGGACCAGATCGGGTCGCCGCGCATCCACCTTGTCGGGCACAGCACCGGCGGCGTCATGGCGCTGGTGGCCCTGCAACGGCGGCCGCTGGCGAAGCCGGGGCGGGTGGTGTGCCTCGGCGCGCCGCTCCGGGGCAGCATGGCGGCGGAGAAGCTGTCTCAGCTGGGTGAACTCGGCGCGGCGATCCTGGGGCCGACGGGCCGCGAGGGGCTGGTGGGCCGCGTGCTCTCCGACGATTTCAGGCCCGACCGGGAAGTCGGTTCCATCGCCGGCACCACGAGCGTGGGGGCGGGGATGATGCTCGGCATCCTGCCGGAGCCGAACGACGGCACCATCGCGGAGCTCGAGACGAAGATGCCCTGGCTGAAGGACCACATCTCCTACCCGGTGACCCACACGGGCTTCCTCGTGTCGCCGGAGGTGGCGAACCAGACCGCCTTCTTCCTCCGCCACGGCCTGTTCGACCGCCAGTCCCCTGCCTACAAAAGCGCGCAGTAGCCGGAAAAGGTACCGGACACTTAGTTTTGTTAGTTTCGCGGGCGGGCTAGCCCGCCCGCGAAACTAACAAAACTAAGTGTCCGGTACCTTTATCCGCTTCAGGGCGTAGAGGGCGTCCAGGGCCTGCTTCGGCGACAGCGTGTCCGGGTCGAGGGCATCAAGTAGTTCGTGCACCGCGTCCGCCTCCGGTGGCGGGCCGAGGGCCAGCTCCTGCTGGGGCGCCCGGGCATCCCGGTGCACCGCCGACTCGTTCTCCAGCTGTAGCAGGAACCGTCGCGCCCTCTGGATCACCGCCGCGGGCACGCCCGCCAGCTGCGCCACCTGCAGCCCGTAGCTGCGGCTCGCCGGCCCGTCCTTGACGGCGTGCAGGAACACCAGCCGGTCCCCGTGCTCCGTCGCGTCCAGGTGCACGTTCGCGCAGGCCGGCAACTCCGTCGCCAGCGCCGTCAGTTCGAAGTAGTGCGTGGCGAACAGCGTGAACGCGCGCACCTGCTCGCCGATGTGGTGCGCCGCCGCCCACGCCAGCGACAGGCCGTCGAAGGTGCTCGTGCCGCGCCCGATCTCGTCCATCAGCACCAGGCTCTGCTCCGTCGCGTTGTGCAGGATGTTCGCCGTCTCCGTCATCTCCACCATGAAGGTCGAGCGCCCGCCCGCCAGGTCGTCTGCCGCCCCAATCCGCGTGAAGATCCGGTCCAGCGGCCCGAAGCGGGCGCTGTCGGCCGGCACGAAGGAACCGATGTGGGCCAGCAGCGCGATCAGCGCCGCCTGCCGCATGTACGTGGACTTGCCGCCCATGTTCGGCCCGGTGATGACCAGCAGGCGCCGGTCCTCCCGCAGCTCCAGGTCGTTCGCCACGAAGGGCGCGTCCAGCAGCCGCTCCACCACCGGGTGCCGGCCGCCACGGATGCCGATGCCCGGCTCGTCCTTAAGCTCGGGCCGGCAGTAGTTCAAGGCGCGGGACCGCTCCGCCAGATTCGCGAGCACGTCGAGCTCGGCAAGCGCCGCCGCCAGCTCCCGCAGTTCGGCGAGTCCGCCGGCCAGCGTCGCGAGCAGCTCGTTGTACAGCTCCTTCTCCCGGGCCAGCGACCGGTCCCGGGCCGACAGCACCTTGCCCTCGAAGTCCTTCAGCTCCGGCGTCACGTAGCGCTCGGCACCCTTCAGCGTCTGGCGACGCTGGTAGTCGTCGGGTGCCTGGGCGGCCTGCCCGCGGGACAGCTCGATGTAGTAGCCGTGCACCCGGTTGTAGCCGACCTTCAGCGACGGCAGGCCCGTTCGGGCCCGCTCCCGCGACTCGAGATCGGTGAGATAGCGGTCGGCGTTCTCGCTGATGTCGCGGAGCTCGTCGAGGATCGCGTCGTAGCCCGGGGCGAGCACGCCGCCGTCGCGGATCAGTTGCGGTGGCTGCTCGATGATCGCGCGCTTCAGCAGCGCATGGGTGGCGGCGTGGTCGCCGAGGCACGTGCGGAGCGTCGCGAGCAGCGGGGAGTCATGGGTCGCGAGCTCTGCGTCAATCCCGGGCACGAGGCCCGTGGCCGTGCGCAGCTGGGCGAGGTCCCGGGGCCTGGCCGAGCCCAGCGCGATGCGGGACAGGATGCGCTCCAGGTCCCCGATGTCGGCCAGCAGGTCCCGCAGGGAGTCCTTCGCGCCGCGCAGGCTGTCCAGCGCCTGGTAGCGCCGGCGAAGCAGCGCCTGGTCCCGCAGTGGCCGGTTCAGCCAGCGGCGCAGCAGGCGGCTGCCCATCGTCGTGGCGCAGTGGTCGAGCACGGCAGCGAGGCTCGCCTCCGCGTTGCCGCTCAGGCTCGACTCCAGCTCCAGGTTGCGGCGGCTCGCGGCGTCCACCTGCAGCGCGTCCGAGTGGCGTTCGGCGACGACGCTGCGCACGTGGGGCAGGGCGCTCTTCTGGGTGTCGCGCACGTACTGCAGCAGTGCGCCGGCGGCGCGGATGCCGTCGGCCAGGTCGGCGACGCCGAAGCCCTGCAGGTCCCGGGTGCCGAACTGGGTGCTGAGCAGGCGCGTTGCGGTTTCGGCGTCGAAGTGCCAGGGCGGCATGAGGTGCCGGGCCACGGTGTCTTCAACCGCCGGCACGGCCATGCCGTCCTCCACCAGCAGCTCCGCGACGCCGAGGCGGGCCAGCTCGGCCTGCAGGTCGGTGCCGGTGGCGATCTCGGTGAGGCAGAAGCGGCCGGCGGAGAGGTCGAGCCAGGCGAGGCCGAAGGCGTCCTGCCCCTTGCACACGGCGGCAACCAGGTTGTCGCGGCGCGCGTCGAGCAGGGCATCGTCGGTGAGCGTGCCCGGCGTGAGGACCCGCACCACCTTGCGCTCGACGGGGCCCTTCGACGTGGCCGGGTCACCGATCTGTTCGCAGAGTGCCACCGACACGCCGGCGCGGACGAGCCGGGCCAGGTACTGCTCGGCCGCGTGGTAGGGCACGCCGGCCATGGGGATGCTCTGGCCGGCCGACTTGCCGCGGGCGGTCAGGGTGATGTCGAGCAGCTTCGCGGCCTTCCGCGCGTCGTCGTAGAACAGCTCGTAGAAGTCCCCCATCCGGTAGAACAGCAGCAGCTCCGGGTTCTCCGCCTTGATGCGGAGGTACTGCTGCATCACAGGCGTGTGCGACGAATAGTCTGGAATATCCATTATCTTCAGATAGTTACGGATTACGCGGCAAGTTTCTGGGACAAAAATGGGACACTTGCGGCCATGTTCTGCATGCCCTCCCAGATGCGCGCCAACTCTCTCGGGGACTCCGAATCTATCCACCGCCCATAGACTTGCACCAACATCGAGTAGTCCTTGTGACCCAACTGATTGGCGATGAAGGCTAAATTGCCCTGCGCCGTCAAATTCCAGCAGGCGTAAGTGTGACGGGTCTGGTAGGGCGGGCGCGACCGGATACCGGCGCGCCGAATCAGGTTCGCCCATTTGGTGTTCCAGGCGGTCGGCACGAAGTAATCGTTGACTATCTTCTTGCGGGCTTGCGTCCTCGGCGACAGCAGCACGTGCACCTGGTCTGTACGGAACTCGTGGCGGTTCAACCAGACCTGCAGGCTGGCTGCCTCGCGCTGGGCGGCGTCGGCGATAAGCACTTTGACGGCGTCGCGCGCCGGCGGGTGCAGCAGCACGGTGCGTTCCTTCGTCGTCTTCGGCACCTTAAACGTCACCGACTGAGTGATTGAGCGCCGCACCGCGATCTTGCTCAGATCCGGGGCCACGTCCTCGATGGCCAATGCTAGTAGTTCGCCCGGCCGCAGGCCGGTGTAGACGGCCAGCGTTACCGCGGCCATGTCGACTGGGTGGATGCAGCCCTTGTGGATCAGCACTTGGTATTCGTCGTAGGTCAGCGGATCAGGGTCCTTGCCGCTCTTGGTGAACCGCACGCAATATTTACTGAGTTCGCCGCAGTAACAGTTCCTCTCGCACCAATGGAGGAAACCGGCAAACGTGGCGAGGTAGTGGTTGACGGTCGAGACTGCGCGCGTGGCGATTAAGTCCGCGCGCAACTGCTGGATGTCGGCTGGTAACAGGCTGTCGATTTGCCGGTTGCGGCCGAGGGTGTCCACACAGATGTCGAGCGCCACTTCGTAGCGGACCTGGGTTTCCGGGGTGATATCTACTGCCTTGAGCGGCTTGTAGCGCTCACAAAGGTCGCCTACGCGATTGCTGGTGGAGGCGCCGTTGGCCGGCCGCGAGTGGGGGAAGAACTCGGCTTCGTTGTATTTGCCGGTTTTCAGCGCGAAGAGGGCGGCCGCGCGCAGCCGTGCCGCGTGCTTGAGGTTGTTCCGAGTTGGCTCGATGCCGAGCGTGTGCCGGTGGCGTATACCCTTGTGCATGAAGTCCACGCGGATCGACTTGCCGTGAATCCAGATTCCCGGAAACCCCGTCTTGGCTTGCGCCTCGCCTGCCATGTTCTTGCCCCTGTTGCTCAATTCCCAACATCGGATTGGAGTCGCCACTGCCTGGTTTTCAGCATGAACAGCTCAAAGACGCCCGGCGGCATCGCCCGATCGCCCGCTTCCCACTGCTGCCAGCCTCGCAACGACCCCCGAACGACCTTCGCCGCCTCCGTCTGCGTGAGGCCTGCCGCCAAGCGGGCCTTGCGGATTGCGGCGGGCTTGGGATTGATGAGCTTCGAGTCGGTCATCGGTGCGGATGGTAAAGACTCGCGATCCGATGTGCAGTAGAAAGGGCGATATTGTTCAAGAGTATACGCTCATTGAGCGTATTGCGCGTTGGATCTACGGGACTTCGTTAGAGAACCCCAGAAATTGGTTTGCTTTCGACCCAGTGCTCGAACTCAGGGAGATTGAGGAAGATCCGGCCGTCCGGAGCCTTGCGCCAGATGCGACCCTCCGGCCAGACGCCGCTCTTGACCTTGTGGCGCACGGCATTCTCGCTGTAGCCGGTGACCTCGGCGAAGCGCTTGACCAGAACCCAATGGCTCCAACTTCCCATGACGACCTCCACGCGCGCATCAATTGAATAGATTTTGCGCCGGGCTGGACTGGCTCTCAACGCGCGCGGGCGTTCCCCAGCGTAGAAGGGCGTGGAGCGACAGAGATCGGCTGCGAGCGCCGTGGCACTCGGTATTCCGCCTTTCCGCCTCGAGCCGCCCCGCTGAGACAAACGGCCTGGCGCTCATAATGCTGAGGACGGTAGTTCAACTCTACCCATCACCACCATCTAATCGATTACTTACGAGGCGTCCGTTTTCGACGCGAACGGCTTACGATCTGGCCCAAGCTGGCAAGCGCGCTTGCGGGCTGCCTATCAAGCGTTACTCCGGCGCGCGCAGCTCCGATCGTCGGCAGCTCGCTGATTCGTCATTTGGTGCCTATTTCGCAGCCAGCAATTTCTTGTCGCAGTCCGCGCGGGTGGTTTTCTTCGACCATCCTGTAGCCGATGGTCGCTTGTCCACTTCCGGCTGCAGGGTTCGATACGTTGAGCTATCGTCGGCCAGGCAGGCAAATCGTGCATAGGCATTGAGAATGACATCGCTTTTCGGATAGTTCCGCAGCATATTCTCGAACCCGAGCTGCATGCGAGACCAGCTCGCGTAGCTATCACGAAAAATATTCACGTCATCCTGTTCCAAGGAAGCATAGATCCAATAAAGGCGAGCGTAGACTTCGGCCGAGCCGCGTTCCTGGTTATATTCCGCCATCTCCTCGATAAAATTCCGAACCTGCTCCGGTGAGCCGAACCAGCGCGGCATTAGCCAGCGCAACATGCTGCCATACATAAAGTAGGCGCGAGGATATCTTGCGACACAAGGATCAAAAGTCTCGCGCATCTTTTCCAGAGGTGCCGATCGATCTTGCAGCAGCTCCATCGATAGCTGACACCAAACTGGATCCTGTTGCCCCTTGGTATCGACGCTCTCGAGTGACGACCAGGCCATTTCGTTGCGGTAGGCAAATGCCGCCCACGCCTGCTGGCTCACCTGTCCAACCGTGCCGTGGCTGCGCGCCGCCCACGCCCAATCCCGGAAGAGCGATGCCTCCACTAGGTCAGGGTAGAAGGAGTTGGGAACGGCGCGCCGCCAACCCGCCAACCGCCGCAAGTAGTCATCCAACGGATTCGACCCGTACTCAAACAGATCGCTCAGTCCACTAACCACGGCCCGTACCGTCGATCCGCCATCGGGTAGATCGCCAATCTTTGTGGCATTTTGTGCCAGCAGGTCATCGAGCGTCCGATATTCCCCATCGAGTAGTAGGCTCTGTCCGGCACACGCGGCCTTCCTTGCAAGTGCGGGTCCGTCGCTGCGGGAATCCTGCTCGCTAACCTGGATACCAAAGGGCTCACGTATACACTCGTGTGCCTTGCCGCCCAAGAGATGCGTGACTCGGTGGACGACCGAACTATTCACCAGACCGGACGGCAGCAAGGCCGTATTGGAGCGGATGGAGAGTCGCTCCAACTTTGCCATTGCCGCGGTTGACTCTTGCAGCTTGGCGCGGGCGAATCGACCCTGCTCCTCATCGCGATCCCTGGTGGCCTTCACGATCGCGCGCGCCCAGTCGCGTCGGATACGCACGAAGTCAGTTATAGCCTGCAAATAAGCGCGCTCGTCGCCGACGACTTGTGGAACGCCCGCCTGCAGTTTCGGCAAAGCGGTCTCCCAGAACGGCACCACCTCCTTGTCGAAGCGCTCACCCAAGTCAGCATCGCTGATGGAACCTGCGCTTGCCATCGATGCCAGTTGATTCCAGATGACGAGATTCTGGGCCTCCCCGTTGAAGTACCACGCGTTCTGCGCCGCGAACTGCTGTGCCACGGGTACAGGTCCACGCGCCAAATGCAGATACCATAGCGCGCCGCTAGCGAAAACTAGGAAGACGGCGAGGGCACGCGCGTGGCGGATCCAGGCCCGCGGCTTTGTCCTACCCATTCCAGACGGACGCGAGAGCAGCAAACCCAGGAGGAAGCCGCTGCACAGTCCGCCGACATGCGCCGCGTTGTCGATCTCCGGACTCAGCACCCCAGATACCAGGCTGTAGCCTACGAACAGCAGCGTCGGAATCCAATGCGATCGGAAGATACCGTGAGGGATCGCTTGCGCCGGTCGCAGCAAATACGCCAGGAAGGCGCCGAACACGCCGAAGATGGCGCCGGATGCACCGATAGATGTTCGAGTCGGATCCCACATCAGGCTGGCAAGGCTCGCTGCTACGCCAGTTCCCAGGTACAGGCACAGGTAATCAGCCTGCCCATACAGTCGCTCCGAGAGGCGACCGATACTCCACAGTGCCCAGATGTTCAACACTAAATGGGCGAGATTGGCGTGCACGAAAAGCGTCGTAACGAGTCGCCACCATTGACCAGCAGTGGTGAGTGGTCCGATGTTGCTTGCCCAGAAGGCGACGGGCGAAGCGATCAGGTTGCCGTCCGCGCTAGGGCGCACCAACATGGCGGCGAACACCAGGACATTCAGCATTACTAGACACGGCGTAAGCCACGCGTGAGGACAAGGCGCAAGCAATTGTTCCTCAAAAGCCAGTAGCGGCAGTCCTTGACGCTCGAAGCGGGCCGTACGCGCCTTAGGCAGTGCGACTACCAGTGATTGGATTAATTCCGCAGTGGGCAATTGCAGCTCGAGGCGTCGGGAAAACCAGCCGCGGCGCTGCACCTCGAAACGCACCCGCCCCTGTATGTTGACGACATTGCGAATGAATTCCAGCGGCAGGGACAGCGCACGCTCAATCGGAAATCCCAGCCAGGTTCGTTGCCAGCCCCGCAGCACCACCGCGTTCGGGTTCACGGTAATCTGACCTTCGCCGTAGGCCGGCTGACGTCGCAACTTAGCCTCGAGCCACCCCAAGAATCCTGATCTTCGCGTAAGCCGGCCTGTCCACACTTGACCGGCTTGTTCACTCGACGCGCGCCGCTCCAACTCCGCTAAAAGCGCACTAGAGTTCAGGGGATAGGAATTTCGATCGAGACTACCTCGCAGCTCGTTCAGCTGCTGGGCGTCATAGCGCGTGAAATCGATGGTGCCGTCGGGCGGAGTAGCTGGCGCGCCGAACTGGGTTTCATTGTTTTCCGCCATTGCCGAATCATGCCCGGGACGCTTCCGAAAAGGAAAGTCAGCCCTGCGCCGCGAGCTTCGTCAGCACAGCCCATAGAACGAGACTGGATACTGCACACGACTTAATCCGGCGCCACCCCGTGCTCCACTACCAACGCGGCCCAACTATCACCGCCGGGCGCCTCCAGCCACTGCGACATCATTCCGCGCCTCGTGGAATACCGTGCAATACGGGGCGGCGTCAGGACCCAAGATCGCCGGGGCGGTCTACCCACCGTCGGTCCAGTGCAGCGGTAGATCCGTTCAGTAGAGCAATTCTGCGCCGTCCGCCCAACTGGCTGATGCGCGCTGGTAATGACGTCGATAGCGCCAGGCAAGGGCTTCCCCTATCAATCGGCTCTGAGGCGGTGTCAGGGTCGGCCAGTGTCTCCTGAATGGCGCTGTGTAGGGTCTCGAACTCTGGACCCCGGCGCGCCATGCGCAAGCCCCTTTCGCGGCATAAGACGGGTCCGCCTACGGCCTACCTCCATCTATTCCACGGTGGGCTTGCGCGTGCCGCTCGTAGCTGGGGTCCTTTTGAGTCTCGCGCACATCGCGCATAACAGGAGACTCAATCATGACCGACCAAGCCAAGAAAACGCCCGCCTTCCGCATCTTTCAGATCTCGCCCCGCGGCGATAACAGCCGCGCCTACTGGCGAGAAATCGGCGTTGCCTGGGCAAACAGCGACGGCAGCTACAACCTGCGGCTGGAATCTGTGCCGACCGACTGGAGCAACACGCTACAGCTGCGGGCCTACGACGAGGCCGCTAACGGCGACCGCGTCGAGAAGGACCGGGCGCGCGGCAAGTAATCGCCGGCGCCTCGTTTTCCGAGCCCCCTCACGGGGGCTCTTTTTTTGCCTGATTGGTTAGAGGGCTCCTGAAGCTCCTATTCGCATCACGTCCCTACGCCAAGAGCGGCACTTGAAAAGCAGGGCGCCATGGCCCTTTCCGGGTCGCTCCGCGGATTCCTTAAAACCTGGCAGGCCGCCGCTTGCCGTCAACCCCGGCCCGCCCCAAAGCCGTGTGGGGGTGTGACGGCAGCGCTGTGTGCGGCCTGCCCTGGGGAACGGGCTCCGCTGGGGAGCGACCCACAAAGGAAACGGCCATGTCACTCATCCCTGAATCTCTTCGATCGCAGCTGCTCGCCAACGGCGAACATCAGTCGGCCGGCGAAAGCCGGGATCCGCTGCCCGTGGTGAAGCTCTTCACCCCGGACGCCAATGCCACCTGGCTCCTGACGGAGCTGGATCCGGCCGATCCGGATCTGGCCTTCGGTCTCTGCGACCTCGGCCTCGGGTGCCCGGAACTCGGGTACGTCCGACTCTCCGAGCTGGAGACCGTGCGTGGGCCCATGGGGCTCAAGATCGAGCGCGACCACCACTTCACCGCTGACCGCACGCTCTCGGACTACGCGGCAGACGCCCGGGTGCGCTGCCGGATCCGGGCTTAGGCCCAATCGCGGGCCGCCAGCTTCGGCTGGCGGCCCGTTTTCCTGTGGAAGGGCTTTTCCGAATCTGCCGATTTCGTGGAGAAAGTCCCGGATGAGGAATTTCTCCTTCTTCGCGCGGCATCTGTCGCTGCCGCGGGGAGCGGAAGTGCGGGACGCTGGGAGGGAAGGGAGCGGTGGGCTTGCCGAGAAGTTTCAGACTAGCACGTCGTTCTCGCCGTCAAGGGCTGCGCGACCCAGCGGTCGCTGGCGTCCTTCGGCCGTCTCCGACCCCTGACCGCTTGCGCTGCGCCGTGCCCCTCCGGTCGCGGGCAATCCCGCCCGCACAGGAGACTTCCATGAGCGACATCAATCAAATGAACAAGGGCTCAGAGCCGGAACTGGCCATCCGGGACGACAACGGGGAGTGGCGGCCGGCCACGGCCCCGGAGATTCTCTCGGCAGCGCGGCGGGCGCTGCGGGTTCGGCGAGGGACAGCGTTTACGTCACCGGCGGTCACCGGGGACTTTCTGCGCCTGAAGCTGGGAACGCTGGAGCACGAAGTGTTCGCGGTGGTCTTCCTGGACAACCGGCACCGGCTGATCGAGTACCGGGAGCTGTTCCGGGGCACGATCGATAACACCACGGTGTACCCGCGGGAAGTGGCCAAGGAGGCCCTGGCGCTGAACGCAGCAGCCGTCATCCTGGCGCACAACCACCCGTCCGGGGTGGCCGAACCGAGTGAAGCAGACCGACTGATCACGCGACGAGTCCGGGACGCGCTGGAGCTGCTCGACGTGCGGCTCCTCGATCACCTGGTCGTGGGCGGGGAGGATGTGGTGTCACTGGCCTCTCGCGGGTTGCTGTAACCCGGGCCGACTGGGCGCTCCGCTGCTGAGGGCGGGGCGCCCTTACCGTTTGCGGCCTCGGCTAACCTTATGTCAAACCGAGAATCTAGTGTCTTTGTGCAGATTTGACGGTGGCTGGTATTTCTCCACGATGGGCGCGGTTTCACGGTGTCGTGGTGGGGGAGCGAGCTCGCGATGCTCGGGTGCCAACCCCAACTCAGGACAATTCCCCATGACACTCACGCACGGCGACCACCCGTGGCAGGCCACGGCGGCCTATCTGTACACCCTCGCGCTGCCGCCCGCGGCGCTGGCTTGGGAATACCTGCGGCGGAACGCGCGCTACCGGGACGACTGGCGCACCCGCCGCGTGTCCGACGGCGTCGGACACCTCTGGGGGTTGCATCGACCTGGTCGATCCTGACCGAGACGCCCGCCAAGCGCGGCCGCAGTGGGCTGTGCCCACTGCCACGCTGGCCATCGTGCCGGCGGGCGTGGCAAGCACAACGGCACCGTCGTTCAGTGTGTGGCGCTTGCCGGGCCCCAAGACCCTGTCCGTGCACGCACGGCACGACTTGGTGCTGGCCACCGGAGTCGGCGGCGGGGCGCTCGTGGTGACGGTGGACGCCGGGCTGCTGCTCGGCGACGCGTACGCGTTTCGGGTGCCGGCCGCGACCGAGCCCAAGGAGGCGGTGCGGGTCATGGTCGGCGTGCGCTCGGCCATGCGGGGCGCTGTCTCGTCAGCGGGCGAATCCTCATCGCCAGTCAGCCGAACGGCGCTCGTCCATCTGCGCGCCCTCCAGGCACTGGACGGCATCGCCTCCGGGGCTTCGCACCGGACGCTTGCGGGCGTGCTGTTCGGCACGGAGGAAGTGACCCGCCGTTGGACAGCGGACGGCGAGCTGCGTGCTCAGGTGCGCTACCTGATGCGTCGTGCGCGAGCACTCCGCGATGGCGGCTATCGGTCCCTGCTCAGGCCGTCCGCCTGAGAGGGAGACTTTGACGCACGCACCGATTCTCCCTGCCCAGTGCGCCGGTGTCGTCTGAGACTCCACCGCGTTGGCGGCACTTGCGCCGCCCCCGCTGGAGTCCCGACCCGTGCATGCAACCGAACCCACCTCCAACCTGCACTACCTGAACAACACTCAGGCGGCGGCCTATCTCAACCTCTCGCCCCGCACGCTGGAGAAACTGCGTGTGATCGGCGGCGGCCCGCGGTTTCGGAAGTTCGGCCGGCGGGTGGTCTACGCCCTGGCCGACCTGGACGCGTGGGCCGACGAGCGCCGCTGTGCGAGCACGTCGGACCTGCTGTACGAGCGTGCCGTGGGACGCGAGGGCGTCTGACTCGTGCCATCGCCCGGTCAACCCCCGTCGCTGTGGCCGTTTCGGCCGCTGACGCGTCCGCCGCCACCCTGTGATCTGCAGATGCTCATGGCGTACCCGTTCTTCTCCCTGGCCAAGACGCCGCGGATAACGCCGATCCGGTTCCAGTCCGGGACCGTCACGACCCGGGTGTCGGGCACCCTGGCCCACGGGATGGCCACTATCTGGGATGCCGACATCCTGATCTGGGTCACCTCGCAGATCGTCGGTGCCCGGAACGCGGGATTGCCGACCTCCCGTCTGGTGGCCGCCACGCCCTACGACATCCTGACGTACATCGGACGGGGCACGTCACGGAACGATTACGAACGGTTGCGTGGCGCACTGGACCGCCTGCAGTCGACCAGCGTGGCCACCTCGCTGCGACAGCCGGACGCGCAGCGGCTGCACCGGTTCTCGTGGCTGAACGAGTGGCGCGGTGGCAGTGATCGGCACGGCAAGCCGCTCGGCGTGGAGTTGATCCTGCCGGACTGGTTGTACCAGACGCTGCTTGAGCCCCACCAGGCACTGCGCATCGACCCGCGGTACTTCCATCTCACCGGCGGAATTGAACGCTGGCTGTATCGCCTGGTGCGCAAACACGGCGGCCGTCAGCCTGCCGGCTGGCGCTTCGACTTTGAGTATCTGTACCGGAAGTCCGGCAGCAGTGCGCAGTACGCGGACTTCGCTGGCGACTTGCGGCGGATTGCCCGGCAGGGACGCCTGCCCGGGTACACGCTCGCGGTGAGTCGCAGCGGAGCGGGTCGGGAATCGCTGGCGTTTGCGCCGGCGCCAACCGCGTTTCGCACCCGGATGCAGGACCTCGTCCAGGCGCTGCGATCTGTGGATAAGTTGTGAATAGCTTCGTGCTATCAGGCGTGGCAACTATCGTGCTATCAGGCGTGCGACTATCGTGCTATCAGGCGTGCGGAGGGGGTTTAACCCATTGTTCTAAATACGGAATTCGCGCCCGTAAATCTTCTAAATATCTTGAACCCCTAAAGAGATCTCTGGGCGGCAGGTTTGGACTCCGGCCGGACACCGAGACCGATAGAACTCAGAACTCGGAAAAGTTATTCGAAAGGGAGCCGGAGAGAACCCCGAGCAGCGCGCAGCCGGCAACGACGCACCCAGGTGAGCCCACACGGAGCGAGGGACTTACGCCGTGGGCACGCTGACCCGAGTGCGTCTGGTGTTTGTAGCGGAGCGTGTGAATGTCCGGCTGCGCTTCGGGAGACCCATCCAGGAGCGCCGAATCGATCGATTCCGCCGCGAGGTCTGGTTCACGCCACAGGCCTCTCTGGCGCTCGTTCACTGGCAGGCCAACCGCTACGGCACCGTGGTTTGGTGGCTCGCCGTCCTGCGTACCGTACGTCCTGGTGACATCGCCCAAACCATTCCCCACGTGACGCCCGGCGCCGAGATTCTGCTCAAGGCAGACGGTCGGGAGCGGGTGCAAGCGATGCTCCAGCTCATCCGTCGAATCGAGCAGCAGGGGATCGTCCCCATTGCTGTCAGCCCGCACTACTGGCGCACGGTCCACAACCGGCTGGCAGCTCGTCAGCCGTTACCGGAGTACGACCCGGCGCAGCACGAGGCGTACCGGCAATGGCACGACATCCAGCCATGACCGTGACAGCGTTACGGACGATGATCTGCGCGGCCTTGGGCGTTGGTGTCATCGCATTGCCGGTGGCAATGACGTTGCCAATACGCCTGGTCTACAACGCCACGGCCAGTGTGCCGCTGGGTTGGTACGTGGTGGTGCCGGGGCAAGAGGCGGGCGTCGGCGACGTGGTGCTGGCCCGTCTGCCGAGCAGCGCTGCAAGGGTTGCCGACGAACGCCACTACCTGCCCGAGTCCGTACCGATGCTGAAGCGCGTGGGGGCGGTGGCGGGGCAGCGGGTGTGCGTGCGGAACGGCGTGCTCACGATTGATCGTGAGCTGCCGGTCCGACTGCTGGAGCGGGACGGCCTAGGTCGTCCGCTGACACCCTGGCGAGGCTGTCGCGCACTCAAGGCCGAGGAGTTGTTCCTGCTCAGTCACGACAGTCCCGCATCCTTCGACAGTCGGTATTTCGGACCGATTCCCAAGCAGCTGATCATCGGTCGGGCAGTGGCGCTGTGGACCTGGTGATGGACAGCGCGACAACAGGGTGGATGACACGTCATCACATCAACGCTGTACACCGTGCCGACAGATTCGTGACAAGTTTTCGTGCAGCATTCAACCGAGACGCTACCGGGAGCGAAGAGCGAAACGGTGAGGATCGGGCGGAGAGCAAGATAAAAGGCGGCGACTCACTTCGCGCGGCATTCCCAGGTCTGCACATCGGTCGGCGCGACACGCGCCGGGTAGAGGGCCGTGCCGCAAGTCTGCGTAACCCAAGGTCTTGCCAGCAGTTGTCGCGTGTCGTGTTCGCCTGGCTGCGCCCGACACTGCTGGAGTATTCCGATGAGTGAGCGCGACGACGACCGCTTTCGGCCCCGACTTCGCCGGCCACAAGACCGCGGAGCAGGGCGCTCGGACCGGTTTGTGAATCGCGTGCTCAAGGCCGTGAGTAAGGCGGGTCCCTTAAGCCGCGAGGGGACGCGCGGGCCATCAGGAGGTGTGGGCGCCAAGTTTGGGCGGGGCGTGGTGGCTGCGCGCCTGGCTGCCGGTGGCCAGGGGCCACGCAGCCGGCGAGTGACGGTCAAGATCCGGTTGGTCAAAGTGGGGATGAGCGGGCGGCCCGCCCTTCAGGCCCACCTCCGGTACATCGAGCGGGCTGGGGTGACGCCGGAAGGCGGACCGGGCCAAGCCTACGGTCCTACCACTGAGAGCGCTGACACCGATGCTTTCGCGGATAGCTGTGTGGGCGACCGGCATCAGTTCCGGTGCATCGTGGCCCCGGAAGAGGCGACCGCGCTCGGTGATCTCAAGCCGTACACCCGGGGGCTGATGGGTCGCGTCGAACAGGACCTGGCCACTCGGCTAGATTGGGTGGCCGTGGATCACTGGGACACGGACAACCCGCACACCCACGTCGTGATCCGGGGCAAGGACGAGGCTGGCCGGGACCTGGTCATTGCGCGGGACTACATCAGCCACGGCCTGCGGGCGCGAGCTTCAGAACTCGCCACCGAGTTGCTTGGACCGCGCTCCGACCGGGAGATCCGCGCGGGGCTTGATCGGGAGGTGACCGCCGAACGTTGGACCGGGCTCGATCGCACCCTGCAGCGGCTGGCGACAGCCGGCCGGGTGGATCTCGGCCAGGTCTCGGGCGAGACGACGGATCGGTTTCGTCGCTCCCTGCTGGTCGGACGACTCCAAAAGCTCACCACCCTGAATTTGGCTCACGCGACCGAGCCGGGTGCTTGGCGGCTCGAGCCGGATGCGGAGAGCACGCTGCGTGCGCTCGGCGAACGCGGGGACATCGTGCGCACGATGCAGCGAGCCCTCGGCGCCCGAAGGACGGCCTACGCGGCCTTCGACCCCTCGACAGCCGCTCAACCCGTGACCGGTCGGATCGCGGCCAAGGGCTTGGCCGATGAACACCACGACCGGGGATATCTGGTCCTGGATGGTGTGGACGGGCGGGCTCACTACGTGCGGCTGCCGCCGACTGTCGACGGCGGCGACCTTCCACTTGGCGGCATCGTCTCCGTGAGGGCACGAACGGGGCCCCGGCCCGCGGATCAGGCGATCGCCGCGCTGGCCACGGAAGGGATCTATCAACCTGCCAAGCATCTCGCCGTCGCCAGCGCTGACCGGCTATCGGGTCAGGACCCGACGGAGTTTGTGGCGGCGCACGTGCGGCGGTTGGAGGCGCTCCGGCGGGCCGGCGTCACCGAGCGTCTTCCCGACGGCAGCTGGCGTGTGCCACAGGACCTAGCGGTGCAGGGTGAGCGCTTTGACCAGCGCCGGGGGGGTAGGGTGACAGTGGAGCTGCAGTGTGCATTGCCAATTGAGCGACAGGTCCGCGTCATCGGCGCCACCTGGTTGGACCGGGAGCTGATCGCCGGTAGTGGCGGCTTTGCGGTACAGGGATTTGGTGGTGAGGTGCGGCAGGCACTGACGGCCCGCGGGGCTTTCTTGATTGACCAGCAGCTCGCCGAACGCCGCGGCTCACGCCTGGTCATCGCCCGCGATCTGCTCACGACGTTACGTGACCGCGAGCTGGCCGGTGTCGGGGACCAGCTGGCGGCCAACACCGGACGGTTCTACCGTCCGCTTCGAAATGGCCAGGCGGTCGGCGGCATTTATCGGCAGCGGCTCCAGCTGGCGAGCGGGCAGTTCGCGATGCTCGATGATGGACAGGGGTTTTCTCTGGTGCCATGGCGACCGGTCCTCGCGCCCCGCATTGGTCAAGTCCTCAGCGCGGTGGTCCGTGGTGATCACGTCACTTGGCAGGTCGGCCGCTCGCATAAACTGTCGCCAGAGCGTTGAAGAAATAGCGGGCAGACCTCTCGACGAACGACCTTTGCTGCCAGCCCCATTGTGGACATTGGTACAAGTGGCACCTGCCATGCCAACGGTCCGTTGGACCAGGCGCCGGGATATCCCTGGCTGGCTACGTTGAGCCGGCTTGCGCGCTCGTCCCTAGAGCCCGCAAGCTGGTATAGATAGCGTCCCCATTTGCAGCGGAAGGCGACTCACCTCCCATGGAGCTCTCCCTTGAGGATGTCAGACGACGAATTCTGATCGCTATGTTTTCAGACGATGAGCTCATGGAAAGCATGGTGCTGAAAGGTGGGAACGCCTTGGCACTGGTTCATGAGGTGGGAAATCGAGCAAGCGTCGATATGGATTTCTCGATTCCGACCAGCTTCGCAAACATAGAGGACACAACGGCAAGGGTCTTTAGGGCACTTCGAATCGAGTTCGAATCCGTCGGCTATGTCATCTTCGACGAATCATTCCAACCGAAGCCCTCTCAGCCCCATGACCGTCACCCGGAGTGGTGGGGCGGGTACGTCGTCGAGTTCAAGATTATTGAAGCCGCTCTTCATGCTGAACTTAGGGACGATGAATCGGCTCTGCGACGTCGTTCAGCGGTGGTTGGTCCGATGCAGAGAAGAATCTTCAAGATCGATATCAGCAAGCACGAGTTCTGCGCCAATAAAGTCCGACGGGAGATCGGCGACTATACGATCTACGTCTACTCTCTGGAGATGATTGCGATCGAGAAGCTACGGGCAATTTGTCAACAGATGCCCGATTACACGATCAATTCGCGGCGAAGCCCCCGCGCGCGAGACTTCTACGACATACACCAGATAGTGCGTAGCAACTCCATTGCCCTAGCAAGCCCGGAAAATCTAGAGCTGTGCCGATGCATATTCGACGCGAAGCGCGTTCCGCTGGCATTGTTGGGGGAAATTCACAGGTATCGAGACTTTCACGAACCAGATTGGCCCGCGGTCGAAATATCCATCTCTGGCCAGCACGAAACCTATGACTTCTACTTCAACCAGGTCGTGGAGCTGGCGTCAAGCCTCGAGGCCCTTTGGGTAAAATAGTCTCCAGCCGGGGTGGAATTCCGGACTTTGGAGGCCATGGACCAAATAGAAGTCGAAGTTCATGCCGAGTGCTTGAAGCAAGGCATAACTGGTTTTCTTGTAGCCCGCCCGTTCCATCAAGAATCCAATAGCTTGGTGGTAGGGATAGACGTAGTTGAGTTTCTTGAGTAGCGCGACCAGGCGGTTCGTTGAGACGTCCTTCTTCGCGCGTTGGTAGGCTTGCAAGACTTGGCCAATACCGCCCGCATAAGCAGGGCGGACGACAATATCAATCAGAGTTCTTTCGAGATTCGTGACGGGTAGATGTTCCGAGGAAGGGCCGATCAATTCCTGGACCCCCAGCCTATTGGTGTTCTTTCCGCTGACTATCGTGACGTCCCACTGATCGTGCGCATATGATAGATTTGATTGGCGCTGCTTCCGAGAAAAGGCTTGATTGATTCCGGCCTGTGTCAGGACACCGCTTCCATTCGGTTTGGAGCTTTGCTCGACGTTCAGGTAAATGGTTCGAGGAATCAGGTCGGTTAGCTGGTGTAGGGATACCGCTGTTCCATGACTGAAGTAGCCGGATTTGCGCAGCGAGATGGCGGACTCGTAGATCGAAGCGTTACCCCAAGAATATCGAGTTAATTCTTTTGCGTAAGCCTCTGATCGAAATGTAAGGGTCTTGAGGCTGCCCTGTTCGGTCAAAAATCTTATGAATTCCTTGGCCGTAGTGCTTCGCGCCAGTCGCCAGAATGACCTTTGCTCCGCAAGGATGGCTGCGATTTCTTTCTGCGAATAAACCTTCTTGGGGGAATTATCAAAATGCCCCCGAATGTCGTTCTTCGCGATGCTTAGTCGGGTCGGCCGCGCCATGCAGTTCCTGCAAGTCCCGTGGGTATATATACCCACTGGGACTTGCAACGGTCCCTTTCTACAAGGAGTAGTGCTGTCAGGTATATATACCTGACAGCATAACCCCTTAAAACCACCAATTTCCGCTTTGAATCAGAGGGGTAAGGGCCTCCAGGCCACCCTTAAACCCCCGTGAAGCAAGGTATATATACCATGCTTCACCGCCAATCTCGATCTAACGGTCTTGCCGTCTCCCGGGGGGGGTTTAGTGCTTTGCTAGGCCTGCCCGCCTGGCCCGGGCCCTTGACCGCTCCGCTATGACCCGGCCCGCTCCCGCGCAGACTGAGCCGTTTTCACCACCAATCCACGGCCAAACCGTCGTTCCGGCAACTGGCATTTCTCCACAAAATCCCGCCTTTTGGAGCGCGACTGAGTACCCCTCAGTTCGTCACCCTGCGATCTCAGACCTTTCCGGTTTGGCGGCTGACCTAATTCGTCTTTGACACCCCCGGCCGTCGCCTCAATTCTCCGCCCGCGCCACACGCGCGGCACGGTAGGGCAGGGAGTCGAGACGGCAATGACGGCGGGCAAGATCCTCATCGGCCAAGTGCTCCTGGTGCTCGCCATCGTCGTGCTCGGCACCTGGACGGCGACCGAATGGACGGCCTGGCAGCTCGGCTTTCAGCGCCGGCTGGGGGCGCCGTGGTTTCAGTTGCAGGGCGTGCCGGTTTACTACCCCTGGCGGCTCTTTGAGTGGTGGTTTGTCTACGAGGCCTATGCGCCCCGGGTCTTCAACACCGGCGGACTGATTGCCGGAGGCAGTGGCCTGTTGGGTGCGGTGTCGGCCATCCTTGGTTCGGTCTGGCGGGCTCGCCAGTCCCGCCTGGTCACCACCTACGGTTCCGCCCGCTGGGCGACACCCCGCGAAGTCGCGCAGGCCGGCCTGACGCGACCGGCGGGGGTTTTTCTAGGCAGGGTGGGGCAGAGCTATCTGCGCCACGACGGCCCGGAGCACGTGATGGCCTTCGCGCCGACGCGCTCCGGGAAAGGCGTGGGGCTGGTCGTCCCGACGCTGCTCACCTGGACCGGCTCCGCAGTCATCCACGACATCAAGGGCGAGAACTGGCAACTGACCGCCGGCTGGCGGTCGAAGAGTTCGCACTGTTTGCTCTTCAATCCGACCGACGCGCGTTCGGCCGCCTACAACCCGCTGCTGGAAGTTCGCCAAGGCGTGCACGAGGTGCGCGACGTGCAGAACATCGCCGACATTCTGGTCGACCCTGAGGGTGCGCTTGAGCGCCGTAACCATTGGGAGAAGACTTCTCACGCGCTGCTGGTCGGCGCCATCCTCCACGTGCTCTACGCGGAACTGGACAAGACGCTCCGGGGCGTGGTGAACTTTCTGTCCGACCCGGCTCGGACCTTTGAGCAGACCCTCTGGGCCATGATGGCCACCCCGCACCCGGTGGTCGCGTCCGCCGCGCGGGAGGTGCTGAACAAAAGCGACAACGAGCGCTCGGGCGTGCTCTCCACCGCCATGAGTTTTCTGGGCCTGTACCGCGACCCGACGGTTGCTGCGGTCACGGCCCGTTGTGACTGGCGGATCGCGGATTTGGTGGAGGCCCCGTATCCCGTCTCGCTGTACCTTGTCGTACCGCCATCGGACATCTCCCGCACCAAACCTCTCATTCGGCTGCTCCTGAACCAGATCGGGCGGCGCCTCACGGAGTCGCTGGAGGTCCGGGGGCGCTCGGGTCGCCCGCTGCTCCTAATGCTCGATGAGTTTCCGGCGCTCGGGCGGCTCGACTTCTTCGAGTCGGCGCTGGCCTTCATGGCGGGCTACGGACTGCGCGCGGTCTTGATCGCCCAGTCGCTTAACCAAATCGAGAAGGCCTATGGGCCGAACCACTCGATCCTCGACAACTGCCACGTGCGGGTCGCCTTCGCGACCAACGACGAGCGCACGGCCCGCCGGATCTCGGATGCCCTGGGCACGGCCACCGAACTCCGCGCCCAGCGGAACTACGCAGGGCACCGGCTGGCCCCCTGGCTGGGGCACCTGATGGTCTCCCGCCAGGAGTCGGCGCGCGCACTGCTAACGCCAGGGGAAGTCATGCAGCTGCCGCCAGACGAGGAGATCGTCATGGTCGCCGGCCACCCGCCGGTGCGGGCACAGAAGCTCCGCTACTACGAGGACCGGAACTTCACTGAGCGGCTCGTGCCGCCGCCCGTCCTGTCGGACACGACGTACGCGGACCGACCCGCGCCGCGGGGCGACGACTGGACCGGACGCGCTGTCGCTGTCCCCGCCGCCCCAAGCCCGTTGCCTCCCGGGCTTGGTGCTGGGGACGGCGATGGCGGACTGCGGCGGTCCACTGAGCCCGACGAGTGTCTCGGCGTTGTGGAAGCACGGCCACCGCTGGGCGAGCTCGACTTTCCTGATGAACCGTGCGAGTCCGGCGGTCAGCGTGTGCCCCCCGCGCGCGCCTTCAGTCGCACGGCGCGCCTGGCCGCCCTCGATCCTGCCGACGGAATTCCGCTGTGACGCGCGCCCGGGTCAATGTCTTTGTAGAGCGGGAGCATGCACGCCGGCTCGAAGAGCTGGCGACGATGCGGGGGCTGTCTAAGTCGAGCCTCGTCGCCCACGCGCTGGCGCACTTTCTGTCGCCGGAGGGCGGTGGCCAACGGGAGGCGGCCATCGCCAAGCGCTTGGACCGACTCACCCACCAGGTTGAGGGGCTGGAGCGGGACCAGCAGATCGGTATTGAGACGCTGGCGCTCTTCGTCCGCTACACGATGGCAGTGACGCCGCCTGTCACGGCGGAGCAACAAGACGCCGCACGCGCCCAGGGCACGGCGCGCTTCGCCAAGTTCGTCGAGCAACTGGGCCGGCACCTGCAGCGCGGCGGGAGTCTGGTCAAGGCCGTGCACGCCGAGATCCGGCCGGAGGACGCGGAGTTCTTCGCGCCGGACTCGAGCCCACCCGAGGACGTGCCATGAGCGGGCCGCTGATTTCGCCGCTCACGTCTGCCGCCCAGGTGCTGGATCGGCAGAGCCGCATGCTCCGCAGCGCGCTGGGGCCGGTGATTGCTGGCGCCCTGGCCGACCCAGACATCGTGGAGGTTCTGCTCAACCCGGACGGCTCCCTGTGGTTTGACCGGCTGGGCGCGGGCCGCACGCCCTCGGGGATCACGATGCCGGCAGCCGCGGCCGAACGGATCATCCGGTTGGTGGCCTCCCACGTGCATCAGGAGGTGCACGCCGGCGCACCGCTGGTCTCGGCCGAACTGCCCGAGACCGGCGAGCGGTTCGAGGGGGTGCTTCCACCCATCGTGCGCGCGCCGACCTTCGCCATTCGCAAGCGCTCGGCCGGGGTCATTCCCCTAAGCCGCTACGTCACGACCGGGGTCCTCACCGAGGCGCAGGCCACGTTCCTGCAAGGCGCCGTCTGGAGTCACGCCAACATCGTCATCGCCGGCGGCACCTCCACCGGCAAGACCACACTCGCCAACGCGCTGCTTCAGGAAGTGGCAGCCACCGGGGATCGGGTCATCGTCCTGGAAGACACCGTCGAACTGCAATGCCTGGCGGACGACCACGTGCCCCTGCGCACCCGCCCGGGCGTCGTGTCCATGGCGGACTTGGTGCGCACTACGTTGCGACTACGGCCCGACCGGATTGTGGTGGGCGAGGTGCGCGGCGGTGAGGCGCTCGATCTGCTCAAGGCCTGGGGCACGGGTCATCCGGGTGGCATTGCCACGCTGCACGCGGGCTCGGCCCGCGGCGCGCTCACTCGTCTTGAGCAGCTTATTCAAGAGACCGTCATCACCGTGCCCAGGGCCCTGATCGCCGAGGCGGTGGATGTCGTGGTGTTCATTGCCGGGCGCGGCCAGCGCCGGCGCGTCGAAGACATTGTCCGGGTCGTCGGGCTCACCCCGGACGGTTACCACCTGGAGCCAGTTGAATTACCGTCGGGAGAGTTTCATGTGGAACGTTGATATCGATCGGCGCGGTGTCGCGCGCGGCGCGCTGTTGGTGCTGCTCACCGTGTTTGCTGCTGCCCAGGCCCAGGCGGCCGGCTCCAACATGCCCTGGGAGGCGCCGCTGCAAGCGGTGCTCGACTCCGTCCAGGGGCCGGTGGCCCGAATCATCGCGGTCATGGTCATCATCGTTACGGGCTTGACGCTCGCGTTTGGCGACACCAGCGGCGGCTTCCGACGGCTGATCCAGATTGTCTTCGGCCTGTCGATCGCCTTTGCGGCCTCGACGTTCTTCCTGAGCTTCTTCAGCTTCGCCGGCGGGGCGCTGGTCGCGTGACGGACCCGACCGACGGCTTCGAGGTGCCGCTGCACCGCTCACTGACCGAGCCGATCCTGCTCGGCGGGGCGCCTCGGCCGCTGGCCATCGTCAGCGGCACCCTGGCCGCCGCGGTCGGCATCGGCCTGCAGTTCTGGGTGCTCGGCGCCGTGCTGGCGGTGGTCGGTCACACGCTCGCCGTGTGGGGCGCGAAGACCGACCCGCAGTTTCTGGAGGTGTTTGCCCGGCACCTCAAGTACCCGACACACCTGGAGGTCTGACCGGTGTTGTCTTTAGCTGAGTATCGGAGGCGACCGCGCGCATTGGCCGACTACCTGCCCTGGGCGGGCCTGGTGGCCTCGGGCGTGGTCTTGAACAAGGACGGTGCGTTTCAGCGCACGGCCAAGTTTCGCGGACCGGACCTGGACAGTGCCAGTGAGAGCGAACTGCTGGCCGCCACCGCGCGCCTCAATAACGCCTTGAAGCGGCTCGGCTCCGGCTGGGCGCTGGGCGTGGAGGCCGCCCGGCGGCCGGCGGCGCCTTACCCGATTGAGAACTTTCCGGACGCGCTGTCCCTGATGGTGGACGAGGAGCGCCGGTCCGCCTTTGAGTCGGCGGGCACGCACTTCGAGAGCGCCTACCACCTAACGCTCGTCTGGCTGCCGCCCCCCGAGTCCCGGGCGCGAGCGACCCAGTGGCTGTTCGAGCAGGCGGCGCGGGCCAGCGTTGATTGGCGCGAGCAGCTGGCCGCCTTCGTGACGGCCACCGACCGGTTATTGTCGTTGCTGGAGAGTGCCCTGCCCGAAGTGGAGTGGCTCACCGACGCGGAGACGCTGACCTACCTGCACGCCTGTGTCTCGAACAATCGGCACCCGGTGGCGGTGCCCGAGGTGCCGTTTCATCTGGATGCGCTACTGGCGGACGCGCCGTTGGCCGGGGGCTTGAGCCCGCTGCTGGGGAACGAACACCTGCGGGTGCTGACGGTGCGGGGCTTTCCGGCGACCACCTGGCCGGGGCTGCTCGATGACCTCAATCACCTCGGCTTTGCGTACCGCTGGACCACGCGCTTTATCTGTCTGGACAAGGCGGCCGCCGAGCACGAACTCACCACGCTCCGCCGCCACTGGTTTAGCAAGCGCAAGGGGCTGGTGGCGATGCTGCGCGAGACGCTGACCCAGGAGGCGAGTCCCTTGGTGGACTCCGACGCCGACAACCAGGCGGCCGATGCGGATCAAGCGCTCCAGGAACTGGGCAGCGACGCGGTGGCCTACGGCTATGTGACCGCCACCGTGGTGGTGAGTGATCCCAATCCGGCGGTGGCGGACGATCAGCGCAAAGCCGTCGAGCGGGTCATTCAGGGCCGGGGTTTCGTCACGGTCCCCGAGTCCTTCAACGCCGTGGAAGCCTGGCTGTCCTCGTTGCCGGGGCAGGTCTACGCCAATGTCCGTCAGCCTCTGATCTCCACCCTAAATCTCGCCCACCTGATGCCCTTCTCGGCGGTCTGGGCGGGCCCGGAGCGCAATGCGCATCTCAACGGCGCGCCCCTTATGGTCACGCGCACCGGAGGGGCCACGCCGTTTCGGCTGGTGACCCACGTGGGCGATGTGGGCCACACCTTGGTGGTGGGCCCCACTGGCGCCGGCAAGTCCGTGCTGCTGGCCCTGCTCGCCCTGCAATTCCGCCGCTACCCCGGCGCCCGGCTCTTTGTATTCGACAAGGGCGGCTCGGTGCGCGCCACCGTTCTCGGGCTCGGCGGCGAGCACTACGACCTCGGCGCCGAGGGCGCGATCGCCTTTCAACCCTTGGCCGGCATTGACGACCCTACCGAACGGGCTTGGGCGGCCGAGTGGCTGGCCACGCTGCTGATCCACGAAGGCGTGGAACTGACCCCCGCCGTCAAGGATGCAGTGTGGTCGGCCCTCGGCAGTCTCTCGTCCGCCCCGCCGGTGGAGCGCACCCTGACCGGGCTCTCGATCTTGCTGCAATCCCACGACCTGCGCCAGGCGCTCCAGCCCTACACGCTGAGCGGCGCCCACGGGCGGCTGCTCGATGCGGATGAAGACCGGCTGGGCGCGTCCGACGTGCAGGGCTTCGAGATGGAAGCGCTCATGCACGGCAAGAGTGCCGTGCTGCCGGTGTTGACGTACCTGTTTCACCGGCTGGACGCGCGCTTCGACGGCGCGCCCACGCTGCTGATTCTGGACGAGGCCTGGGTGTTTCTGGACGACCCGGCCTTCGCCGGGCGCATCCGCGAGTGGCTCAAAACCTTGCGCAAGCGCAACGTGTCCGTGATCTTCGCCACCCAGTCCCTGGCCGACATCGGGCGTTCGTCGATCGCGCCGGCGCTGATCGAGAGCTGCCCCAGCCGGATCTTTTTGCCCTCGCCGCAGGCCACCGAACCCCAGCTCATGACGATCTACCAGGGCTTCGGGCTCAACGACCGGCAGATAGGGATCATTGCCCGGGCGACACCGAAGCGCGAGTACTACTACCAGTCGGCGCTCGGTGCCCGGCTCTTTGATCTGGACCTGGGGCCCATCGCCCTGGCGTTTGCGGGCGCCTCGACCCCCGCCGACCAGCGGGCCATCGACTCTATATATGAGTCGTTCAGCAGCCCGCCTGCCGCCGCGCAGTTTGCCGCGGCGTGGCTGCGGCACCGGGGCCTGGCCTGGGCCGCGGTGCTCGCCGAGAACTTTTCCGCCATCACCTCAAACGGGAGATCCTCATGAATGCACTCCAGCGCCTTCTGACCCTGACGTTGTTGTTGACGGGCCTGGCCGTGCCGGCCCACGCCCAGTATGTCGTCACCGACCCCGGCAACCTCGTCCAGAACGTCCTGACCGCGACCCGCGCCTTGCAGCAGGTCAATAACCAGATCCATCAGCTGCAGAACGACGCCGTGATGCTGCAGAACCAGGCGCGCAACCTGCACGCGCTGAATTTCAACTCGCTGAACGACCTGCGGGCCGCCCTGGCCGCCACCGACCGGCTGATCGGCGAAGCCCGGGGGTTGGTCTTCGAGGTGAATCGGGTGGAGGAGCAGTTTGCCACCCTATATCCCGACACCTACGCCGGCACGGTCACGGGTTCGCAGTTGCTGACTGATGCCCGCGAGCACTGGCGGAACTCCCTCGAAGCGCTGCGCACCGCCGTGCGGGTTCAGGCCCAGGTGCAGGAGAACTTCCGGACCGACGAGTCGGTGCTGGGGGATCTCGTCACGCGCAGTCAAGGCGCCGCCGGCGCCCTGGAGGCGACCCAGGCCGGCAATCAGTTGTTAGCGCTGTCGATCCGCCAGCAGCTGCAGACCCAGCAGCTCGCCATCAGCGAGGGGCGGGCGGTCGCGACCGAATCAGCGCGGACGGTGGCCGCGGCCGAGCGGGCGCGGGCCGTGCGCGTGAAGTTTCTGGGTGACGGCACGCGTTACACGCCAGCCGCCGTCGAGATGTTCGCGCCGTAGCCCTTCGCCAACCCGCACTCACCCGGTTCTGCCCCATGGACAATCTTGGCGTCATCGACCGCTTCCTGGCGATCTTCACCCAGTACATCGACTCAGGGTTTGGCCTGCTGGGCGGGGAGGTGGCCTGGCTGACCGGCATCCTGGTGGCCCTCGACGTCACGCTCGCCGGACTCTTCTGGGCGATGGGCGGCACGGATGACGTCATCGCCAAGCTCCTGAAGAAGATCCTCTACGTTGGGGCCTTCGCCTTCATCCTCAACAACTTCAACCAGCTCTCCGGCATCCTCTTTCACTCCTTCGCCGGACTCGGGCTCACCGCCACCGGTTCCGCCCTGACCGAAGCGGAGCTGCTGCAGCCGGGGCGCCTCGCCGCCGTGGGCGTGGAGGCAGGCAGGCCCTTGCTGGCGCAGATCGGCACTCTCGCCGGTTTCCCGGAGGTGTTCCTGAACATCGACAGCATCGCGGTGCTGTTCCTCGCCTGGCTGGTGGTCATCGTCAGCTTTTTCGTGCTGGCGGTGCAGCTGTTTGTGACCTTGATCGAGTTCAAGCTGACCACGCTCGCGGGATTCATCCTGGTGCCGTTTGCCTTGTGGAACCGGACGGCGTTTCTGGCCGAGCGGGTGCTCGGCAACGTGGTGGCCTCCGGGATCAAGGTGCTGGTCCTGGCGGTGATTGTTGGCATCGGCAGCGGCATCTTTGGGGAGTTCACTGCACCCACCGGCACCGACCCCAGCCTCGACGTGGCGCTGGCCACCATGCTCGGCGCCCTGGCGCTCTTTGGCCTCGGTATCTTCGGTCCCGGGATCGCCGCCGGCCTGGTTGCTGGCGCTCCGCAACTCGGCGCCGGCGCGGCGGCCGGCACGGCGCTCGCGGCCACGGGACTTGCAGTAGCTGGCGGCGCTGCCGTGGCGGGCGGTTCGCGTCTGGCCGCCGGTGGGGCGAGTGCCGGCCTGCAGGCCGCCAGCACGCTGAAAGCGCGCGCGGCCAGCGCCGTGGCGGCTATGACCGGTGGTGCCCGAGCGGCACCCGCGTCTGGCGCCGGCAGCGCACTGGCCGGCGCGTCGAGTGCCATAACAGGCGGCACGCCAACCAGTGCCAGCAGTAGTGAGGCACCGGGCTGGGCGCGCCAGTTCGCGTCCCGCCAGACCCTGACCCACGGCATCGCGACCGCGGCCCACACCGTGCGCGGCGCGGACGCCGGCGGGGCCGGTGCCAACCCTTCACTACGCCAGGAGGACTGAACCGTGCGCTTTCGAAGACCCAGTGTCCGTTACTCGACCACCCCGCCACCCACCACGCCCTATCAGTCTGCCCAGCAGCTCTGGGACGAGCGTATCGGCGGCGCCCGCGTTCAGGCGCTGAACTGGCGGCGGATGGCCTTCGGCTGTCTGATCCTCTCGGGATTCATCGCGGGTGGGCTGCTGGCCCAGCTGGGCCGCTCGACCATCACGCCTTACGTGGTGGAGGTTGATCGGCTCGGTGCAGTGCGGGCGGTGGGCCCTGCCACCGAGACCTACCGGCCCAGTGAGGCGCAGCTCGCCTACCACCTGGAGCAGTTCATCCGCCGGGTCCGGTCCCGGTCCATCGATCCGATCGTGCTCCGGGACAACTGGCTGGGCGCCTACGACACGGTCACGGATCGGGGCGCGGCGACGCTCAACGACTACGCCCGGACCAACGACCCTTTCGCCCGGGTCGGACAGACCTCGGTGGCCGTGGAGGTCACCAGCGTGGTTCGGGCTTCGGAGAATTCGTTTCAGGTGCGCTGGATCGAGCGCGCCTACGCCAACGGGGCACTGGCCACCACCGAGCGCTGGACAGCCATTCTCACCGTGCTGCTCAACCCGCCGCGCGACGAGCAACGCCTGCGCAAAAACCCCTTAGGAATCTATGTCGATGGTCTGAACTGGAGCCGGGAGCTGAACGCGACCGGCTGAAGGAGTATGTCTGTGCGAAATCTGTTGGTGCTGTTGTCCCTGTCCGGTGTCCTGGTCGCCTGTGCGTCGCCTCCCCCGTTGGAAGCGCCGCCTGATGAGCTGGTGCCAGCCGCCCGGCTCCCGGAGCCGCCGAAGCCGGTCGAAGTGGTGGAGATCCCGAAGCTGCTGCCGCTGCCCGGCCAGCTCAAGCCCAAGCCGCAGTATTCCGAGGCGGCACCCGCGGATCCGCGCGGTGCGGTGAGCGTGGCCCACGAGGCGGCCCGGGTCGAGCCGACCCTCGACAACTACGTCAACGCGACGCAGCTCTGGCCCTTCAGCCCGGATGCGTTGTACCAGGTCTACACCAGCCCAGAGCGGGTGACCGACATCGCCCTCGAGGCCGGCGAGACCCTGATCTCGGTGTCCGCCGGCGACACCGTCCGCTGGGTGATTGGGGACACCACCAGTGGTACTGGCGCCGAGGAGCGCGTCCACATGCTCGTGAAACCCGTGCGCGCGGATCTCGCCACCAACCTGGTCATTCACACCAACCGCCGCAGTTATCACCTGGAGCTGACCGCCACCCCGGACACCTGGATGGCCGCGGTCGCCTGGCGCTACCCGCTGGACCGACTGGCGATGCTCAAGACCAACACGGCCAACGCGGAGGCCGTAGCACCCGTCGCCACCGGTGTGGCACTGGAGCGGCTGAACTTCCGCTACAGCATCAGCGGCGACAGCCCGGCATGGCGGCCCCTGCGGGCCTTTGATGACGGGGAGAAGGTCTACATCCAGTTCCCGGCCGGGGTCAGCGATCTGCCGCCGCTCTTCACGGTCGGCCCGAAAGGCCAAGTCGAGCTGGTGAACTACCGCAGCCGGCCGCCGTACTACCTGGTGGACCGGCTGTTTGAGGCGGCGGAGTTGCGGCTTGGCGCTGATTCTCAGCAGGCGGTACGCATCAGTCGCCTGCCGGCTGCGGAGCGCCGGCGATGAGCGAGCCCAGTCCGGGGGCACCCCAGCCGAGTGAACCGGCGCCGAGTGCGGCGGGCGATCAGATTAAGGAGCCGGCCGACCACCTCGCCCTGCGCGCGCCGCCGCGACCGGTGGTGCGCTTGAATCGCCGCAATCTGATGATAGCGACGGGTGTCGTGGGTCTCGGGGTCTTCGGCGCGACGTGGTGGGCCCTACGGCCGCAGACGCCGCGAGTGGCAGAGGCCGACGCGCCTCCGCGGGTGGAGCGGGTACCGCGCCCGGAGGGCTTAAGCGCCCTGCCGCGGGACTATGGGAGTCTCCCCAAAATCCCGGTGCTCGGCGCGCCGGTCGGCGAACTCGGTCGGCCGGTGGTGCGGGCGGAGGACGAGGCCGGCTTTGATCGGGCCACTGCCGGGGACTCTTACGTTCCGGATCCCGCCGAGGATGCGGTCCGCTCGGGACGTTTGCAACAACACGACGAAGAAGTAGCGGCGGCGAAGGGTCAGGTGTTTTTTCAATTGGCGCAGCGTCGAGCAATGAACCCCAGTGAGGGGTCTGCGGGCCGCGAGGCTGGTGAACCCCTTGACGCCAGTGGATTGAATCGTCGGCCATCAGAAGGCGATGCCGGATCCGCCGGGAACAGTCAGTCCGCCAAGCAGGCGTTCCTGGATAAAGCGGTAGACCCTTCAATCTACGCGACCGGCACGCTGCAGGTCCCGCGCTCGCCCTACGAGGTGATGGCTGGCACGGTGATCCCCGCCGCCTTGCTGACGGGGATTAATTCGGACCTCCCCGGCCAGATAATCGCCACCGTCACCGGTAACGTGTTCGACACCGTCAGCGGGGAGCATCTGCTGATCCCGCAAGGATCACGGCTGCTCGGCCAGTACGACAGCCAGGTGGCCGGGGGCCAGCGACGCGTACTGCTGGTTTGGACGCGGCTGCTGCTGCCGGACGGCTCTTCGCTGGTCCTGGACCGGCTGCCGGGCGTGGATCTCGCCGGCTACGCCGGTCTGGAGGACGGGGTTGACCAGCATTGGAAGCAGGTCTTTACCGGGGCCGCACTCGCCACGTTGATTGGTATTAACACGGAACTGGCCGCCCCGAATCGCTCGGGCGACTCGGGTTCAATCATCATTGCCACCCGCGACAGCGCCCAGGACACGATCAACCAGATCGGCCAGCAGCTCACGCGCCGCAATCTGAATCAGCAACCGACGCTGACCATCCGCCCGGGATATCCAGTACGGGTTATCGTCAATCGGGATCTGGTGCTGCGGCCTTACGGTCCGACTGAAGCGAAGGAGGCGTCACTGTGAAGCTGCGCCTCGGACCTCTGCCAGTGGCCAAACCGGTACGGCTGACCGTCACGATCTCCGTCGAACTCAAGGCGGCGCTGGATGACTACGCGCGGGTGCACGCGGACGTGCACGGCCAGGCCGTGACGGCGGAGGCGCTGATTCCAGTGATGCTGCAGACATTCATGGTGAACGACCGGGGATTTCAGCACGCACGGCGACAGAAGTCGTAATTCCGAATCGCCACGGACGTTCGCTGATGACCGTCCGCAGCGCCTCGATGCCGGGGAGTTGGTTACCCTCCCGATACAGAAGGACGACGGGCAACCGCGGATTGCGGCCTGCGACGGAGCGGGTGGCGACTCCTGTGCAGCCCAGCGCGTCCTCGAATCCCGAGGGCAGCAGACCGATACTGAGGCCCATCGCGATTGATGCCACTAGTCCCAGGCACGAGGGGACGCTTCGCACCGGCGGCATGTTCCCGGCATTCGCGACTGCGAGTTCATGGAGCCAGCGCTCGGCCGCCGGGGCCCAGGCCTCTGCAACCAGGACTTCGTCCACTGCCAGGATGCCCGCCACGGGGATTTGGGCGCGTGGGAAGAATTTCCATTCGTCGGTCAGAGCCGTTACAAACCGCTCGGTCCAGCAGTGCACGCGAGCAAGGGTTGGCGAGGCAACCGGATCAAGGGCGACGCTCACGTCGACAGCACCAGTCTCTACGGCGGCGATAGCCTCTGTTGGACCGAGTGGCACGATTTCGACCAAAAGATCCGGATACTGTTTGCGCAAGGCGGAAACACAGACGGTCAGCCGAAGCGTAGCCACCGCGTCGCAGACACCGATGCGCAGGCAGTGCATACGTTGAACCTCAATCGCAGCAGTACGGGTTTTCAGGCGCGCCACCTGCGCCAGGATGGCGCGGGCTTCCGGGAGGAGGGCGGCGCCGGGAGGGGTCAGTTGACTACCCCGGGCGCTTCGCTTCAGGAGACAGGTCCCGAGATGGGCCTCAAGGTCCCGAATGGATCGCGACAGGGGCGATTGCTCGATACCGAGCCGCGCGGCGGCCCGGCCAAAGTGCAACTCCTCGGCCACGACCACGAAATGGCGTAGATGTCGCAAATCCATAGACGCTGTTATCGCAGTTCGGCGCTATGGCGAACAACCTGCTCGGGCGTAGTCCAACGCACTCCGTGCGGTTATTTCCGCTCAAGTCACAGGGATTCTTAAAGTCTAGTCAGCAGGCGTGCCGGCAGCCTGCGGTAGGTTGAATCCTGTCAACGAAGTCTTCTCTGAGATGTCCGGGACGCTTAGTCGTTGCACGCCTGGACTCACACTTGTGCCATTCAGAAAATCAGCCGCGTCCCAGCTCGCCAACCTCGACAGTGCTTGCCGTTATAGTGGCAACTACAGACGTGGGCTGCCGATCCGGGGAACCCAGCGAGACGATGCAACCTATTTGGCGGGCATGGACTCCATCATCATCT
Source organism: Gammaproteobacteria bacterium (assembly GCA_040080965.1). Classification (GTDB taxonomy): domain Bacteria; phylum Pseudomonadota; class Gammaproteobacteria; order Steroidobacterales; genus SHZI01. Next base: position 39,309 of record JBEBHH010000027.1, read on the forward strand.
GCATCATATCCAGGCGGTGTTCCATCATGTTCTGGCGCTGCATCATGTCGAGGGTCAGCTGTCACTGCTGCAGTTCCGCCCCTTTATAAGATCCTAAACGGGGGTACTGCCTTGCGATCTATGCTGGCCGATCAGTATCGGCTCCAGCATCCGATAGGCGCCAATCATTAGCGGTAGCAATATCAGCCATTGCAATAGTGGGGAAAGACCGATACCGAAAATCAGCGGCATGCTCGCCGTATAACCCCAGTTGCCGAGGCGGTAGACGTTGTACCACTCGCTCCATGCCGTGAAAGCCATCGCGCCTATCACGACAACGACGCCACCGGCCCACGGCCGCGAGGTGGGCCAGTCAACATCCCAGAGCAAAATGCTGGCCACCGCGAATATCGTGAGTGCAATCATGACGTCGCCAAGAGAGCAATGCAGCAGTGCCACTGCGACGGCTAGATCATCCGCCGAAGCCCAGAGCGTATAGAGCCGGGCCTGCGCGATTTCCCACGTCAGATTCAAGACGAAGGCGAGCGCCGACCAGAGACCTGCACGTGCTATAAGGCCGGGCTTCACTCCGTTGGCGGCCATGGTCAGTGTGCTGGATGTCACAACCAGCCACCGGTGAACCCCGCCCGTCGCAAGCCACCAGCGATGTAGGGGCAGCCGCGCATCAATTGCCATAACAACCCGGTTCGATAGTTCTCGACCATCAGAACTGTGGGTCCTTCGTTTAGCCCGAAATGCCATGGCGACACCCAGCCGTGGGGCATGCCAGGCGCCGCGGGGTAGGTCGGGTTGAACGACGCTTTAAACCCGTAACGATTCGACTCCGTCAGCTTGAGTTCATGAATACAGTGGTCAAGCGCCGGCAGCACGATCTCGGGCGCGAAGGGCAGCGACGCCGCCACGGCCCACGGGGCGATGGTGCCGTCGTCAGGGCCATACGGCACGCCACGCCCCACGTAGTCGAAGAACTTGCGCTCCATCCCGCCGACGTTGATCGTGGCTGGACCAGGCCCTTCGCTCGCGGTCAGTCCCCAGCAATGCCGACCGTAGTGCGCGAACTTGAGCGGGTTGTCTATGGCGTATTCCCGTTGCACATGGGTCGCGCGCCGGCTGTTCTCGAAATAGTCGCTGCCCTTGGCGCGCATATAGGCGTCCTGGATGCCGCGAAAGTCGACCCAGATATGGGAGAGCTGGTGGGTGAATAGCGGCCCCGCATAGAGGTAGTCATGACCGTAACAGCGTTCCCAGCGGTAGGTGGTAGTCCACGCGGCGTAGCTGCTCTCCGGCAGCGGGTGAGTCGGCGAGCCGAGACCCAGGATGTAGAGCACCAGCGCCTCGTCGTAACCCTCCCACCGCCATCTCAAGAATCCGCTTTCGGGGTTCCACCCGTGGGTAACGGTGGCGCCACCGTTTTGCGCCCAGGGCCAGTCGGCGCGGCGATAGAGTGCGTCGGCAAGAGTGCGGATTTCGTCCTCCTCAGGGGTATCCGCGTCAAAATAGGCGCCCGCAGTCAACATTCCTGCCAGCAAAATGGCGCTGTCCACGGTCGACAGTTCGCATCGCCATGCTCGCCGGCCGGTCTCCATGTCGAGGAAATGGTAGTAAAAGCCCCGGTAGCCGGTTGCGTCCGCCTCGGGGCCCTGCCGCCTGTTCCAGAAAAAGCGCAGTGTGGCGAGGATGGTCGTGATCGCCGCCGCACGCGTGATGAAACTGCGCTCGACCGCGACCGGATACACGGCCAGGGCCAGGCCGGTGGCGGCAATGCTGGCCGGCCAATCGGGTGCGGTCTTGTCGCGCACCAGTCCATTCTGCGGATTCGTCTCGTGCAGAAAATAGCTGAAGGATTGGTGTTGAAGCAATTCCAGCCCGGCATCGGTTGTGGGTTTGTCAGGCGTCATGGTTTCACCGAGCGACCAAGAGAAGCGTCGACCATCGCCTGCGCCTCTTCCACGATGCGTTCCAGATGATTCTCCCCAAGAAAGCTTTCCGCATAGATCTTGTAGAGATTCTCGGTCCCCGATGGGCGGGCTGCGAACCATCCGTTCCTGGTGATCACCTTGAGGCCACCGATGGGAGCGTGATTGCCGGGCGCGCGGTCGAGCACGACCTCGATCTTCTCGCCGCCCAGCGTAGTGTGATGAAACTGCCCCGGTGACAGCCGCGCCAGAGTGCTCTTCTGTTTCGGCGTTGCCGTGGCCTCTACTCGACGCTCGGCCGGATCACCCAGTTCCTGGGCTAGGGCCCGGTAGCGTTCGCCGGGATCCTGACCCGTTCGGGCGGTAATCTCGGCCGCCAGCAATGCCGCCACGATGCCATCCTTGTCGGTAGTCCAGACTCTGCCGTCGAGGCGAAGGCAGCTGGCGCCTGCGCTCTCCTCACCCGCAAAGCCGAGGGAGCCGTCGACCAGCCCGTCGACAAACCACTTGAACCCGACCGGAACCTCAAAAAGCCCCCGACCGAGCCTCGCGGTCACACGATCGATCATCTGGCTGCTGACGATCGTTTTACCTACAGCCGCGTGACCGCCCCATCGCGGGCGATGCCGATAAAGATAGTCGATGGCCACCGTCAGATAGTGATTCGGGGGGAGCAAGCCCGCGGTCCGGGTCACGATACCGTGCCGGTCGTGGTCAGTGTCGCAGGCGAAAGCGACGTCGAACCGATCCTTCATGCCGATCAGCGACTGCATCGCATAGGGCGAGGATGGGTCCATGCGTATACGACCGTCCCAATCGACGGTCATGAACCGGAACGTGGGATCGATCACGTCGTTGACGACGCGGAGGTTCAAGCCGTAGCGCTCCGCGATCGGTGCCCAGTAGTGAACGCCGGCGCCGCCGAGTGGATCGACGCCGAGCCGGAAGCCCGCGCTGCGGATCACGTCCATGTCAATGACGTTTCGCAGGTCACTGACGTAAGAGCGCAGGAAGTCATGGCGGTGCGTTGTGCCCGCGCGCTGGGCCTGCGCCAATGGCATCCGCCTTACACCCTTGAGCTTGCGTTCGAGAAAACCGTTTGCCGTCGCTTCGATCCAGGCGGTCACCGTCTGATTTGCCGGCCCGCCGTCCGGCGGGTTGTACTTGAAACCACCGTGATCCGGGGGGTTGTGCGAAGGCGTGATGACGATACCGTCCGCCCGCCCCGCAGTGCGACTGCGGTTGTACTTGAGAATGGCGTGCGATACGGCCGGTGTCGGCGTGTATTCGTCGTTGCGGGCGATCATGACCTCGACGTCATTCGCCGCAAGTACCTCCAGCGCGCTGGCATAGGCGGGTGCGGACAACGCGTGGGTATCAATCCCGAGAAACAGCGGTCCGTCGGTCCCCTGGCGTTTGCGATATCGGCAAATGGCCTGACTGATGGCCAGGACATGCCATTCGTTGAAACTCTGTGCGAGGGCGGACCCGCGATGCCCCGAGGTGCCAAACACCACCCGTTGAGTGGGCACTGACGGGTCAGGGACGTCGGCGTAGTAGGCCGTTACGAGTCGCGGGACGTTGACCAGCAGTGCCGGAGGCGCCAGCGTGCCCGCGAGGGGACTAATTGCCATAGGTGGAAGCCGGCGTAGCGCTGACGCTCGTCAGCACGGGCGCGAAACCCCCACCGGGTGTGCGGAAGTTCGTGGTCTGCCCTTGGTACAGGCGTGCCGCCACGAGCTTCACCACGCCGGCATAGGCATAGTTACGAACATCAACTTTAAGTCCGTTCGGGTCCTTCGCACCCGCCAGATGTCGTTTACTGGGGGCGACCAGGGCCTGCGCCACGTAAGTCCCTGCTGCTATGTCCTCCCACACGCGCTTTGTAACCTTGTCACCGCGGTAAGTGGCTCTGCTGCCATACCCTGCAGCGGGTTTGAAAAAGAGCTGGCGCCGGTTCGTCCACATTGCCTCTCTGTTTTCTGCAGTCATCACTTCGGTGCGCGGGATGCCGGCAACCAACGTGGCAATGACGTCGTCGGCGACTCCGGTGGAGCGCAAGAACGCGGCGTCGCAGAGCAGGGTCAGATTACGCTTGTCTGAGTACAAGGCATGCGCGCGAGGGTTTGGACTCACTACCACTTCTCCTGCCATGTACGCAGCTTTCAGGGTCGCGTGAGCAGGCAGCTGCAACGAAAAATCCGTCAGCCGGTTATAAACGAAGTCGATCGTTAGTTCGCGGTGCCGAACCCGCCCTTCGTCCGTAATGAGATCCCGCGGGTCGCAAATGACTGTCTCGATGTTGTGGCGCTTCAACAATTGCTGGTAGAGGAGGAACTCCGGGTAGAGATATTGCTGGTCCGGTACCTCGTCGACAATTGCCACTGAGCGCAACTGAATGGCTCCGCGCTGTAGTCGCCACTCAGCCAAAAACATCTCGACGAGCGCTTGCTCGGCATCTTCTGAGTTCACCGGTGCGGTCATCAGGCCGTCCGCGTCAGCACAACATGCCCGCTGCGCTCGGCCCAATAGCGCGTTGAGGAGCGCGCCACCCGGATTTGTATTGATCTCGATCAATTGCGGCCCTGCGCCCGTCACGTGAAAGTCGTAGCCCAACAGACCGCCGCGCAGGCCGGGATCGAAACCCGCAATCTCGGGCGCCCAAGCCAGCGCGGCGCGGCGGAAGAGAGGCGCTTCGACTACTCTTTCGACCGCTTCAATGACGCGTGCCATTTGCTCGAGGTGACCGCGCGCGACGAACACTGGCAGCGACGCAAAAAGGTGCGGATGAGTCTCCGCCATGCCATGAAACAAGCCGCGCACGCCTAGGTCGGCTTCCAGAGTACGGCGTAGTGCCGCCTCGTCCAGGGTTAAGCAGTAGCACGTGCGATTCAGAGCTTCGATTGAGGGTGCCGATGAGCAACTTTCTTTACAGCCTTCTGGCTTCGGGTCTTCAGTCAGGTCGGCCATACGCTTCAATCTCCGGGGCGAAGCCGATGCCGGGCGCACTGCCCGGCACCAGACACCATGGCTGCTCGTGCCGATCTGCGCGGGCTCCACGTTGCGTCCGTGGAACCACAAGGCCGAGGCACGATCGGGATCTTACAGGCTAGAAGGTTGGTACGACCCGTATCGCCTCGACCGGTCTTCCGGCTACTTGTCGCTGCTCAACCACAAGCGGGCACTACGGGAGGTTAATTGGCAGAGTCACTATGTGCGTGCACTGGCAGCCGATCGAGACCATTTCGAGACGCCTTCCCCCATTGGCTCGAGATAGCCTTCAGGAAAGGTTCGCGACGAGTGCCTGAGCAGGCAGGTGTTAACGAAACGGATCGATGCGCAGATACTGATCTATTAGGTGTCACTACAACCCATCCTCCCGGCACGGGCCACCACGACCATACCCCACACCGGACGTTGTAATTCTTCGCATCGAGCCGCCCGTCGATGTACGCCAGCGTACAGACCAATGACCTTGACGTCTCCCAGACTTATACAAGACACCGTTCTATGCAGAGTTCATGGGTGGTGGTTCAAATGTTGAGGGCGTGCGGGTCCGGTCGACGGTCAAGGTCCTTAAGTTGAGGTCGAGATCGGTAGCACCAATGGAATGTCAGGGCACAGAATGAAAACGAGCATTATTGAAGCGCGCGACATGCTGTCTGTATTGAGCGTGCAAGGAGTCGAAAAGCGGATCGGGGAGGTCCCGGGTGTGGAAAGCGTAACCGTGAATTATGCTGCGGGAAACGCCACCGTGCGCTACGACGAAACCCGCCTCGATATCGCAGATATCAAGGCGGGAGTGCGTCAAGGCGGCTATGAGGCCGACAATAGGTCCACGACCGCCTTGGCACACGACAGGGAAGAGGGCCATCCATCACCGGAGGCCCACCCGTCGACCTCGGCACCAGCGACGCCGACAGGTTCCCCGATCCCATCTCCTGGTGCGCCCGCGAGGGCCTCGGCTGTCACCCAGCAAGATAGCTCGGCACCAAAACCTGGTGCGGATAGTAGTGCGCCACCAAGCGCCGCGGGCAACAAACCGAAAGCGCTGCCGGACTAATAATTAGCACGACACTCGCCCTGCGCGGGCGATCAAGTTGGCATGGGCGACTAAGTCAGGAGTACAGCATGATAGTCACAAATATTGGGGACGATAACAGCAGCGGATTACCGGCCTCGATGAGAGCTGCTCAGGCGGCTATGCATTTACCCGAAGTTCAGGCAATGCTTCGCAAACTGTCTGAATACCACCTTGGCATCTGCATGCCACACCTGCACGACGAACAAACGGGGGAGTTTCATGCTCTTCCCGACGAGTTACTACAGGTGGAATCCGGCTTGCAGGTGTCCTTCACGCCCGGCGAAGAAATCGCAAACCAGACCGATCACTTCCTCCCCGTGGGGTGGTTGTGGCGTGCCGGTGCATCGACACCCGTGGCAGTGTGTGAAATGGCAGGTCCAGAAACCTCTGGGGATTCCGGGCCCCGCGGGAAGCACAAGATGCTTGCACGCGGGGGCATCTGTGAGCAAGAGGACTAAAAGCCCCGAAGCGAGCCAGCTCAATATCATCCAGGATGTACTCCGCCGTCTCGACTACAGCGGTGAGGATAAGCGGCTGATCCGGACGTATCCGCGTGTTGTGTTTCCATGCGACGTTTCCAATCTCGAAGAAATGACCAGCTTACAAAGTAAACGGATATGAACACAGGGCTTTTGCTGGCGGCGGCGGAGACGCGATGAAAACCAGCGTTATTGAAGTGCGGGACATGCTCTCGGTACTGAGTGTGCTAGGCGTTGAACAGCGGATTGGCAAGGTGCCGGGCGTAGAGAGCGTTACCGTAAATTACGCCGCCGGAAATGCGACGGTACGTTACGATGAAACCCGACTGGACGTCGGCGATATCAAATCGGCAGTGCGCCAGAGCGAGTATGCGTCTGAAGGCGAATCAGTGCCCGAGCAGGTCGGCGAACGTGCTGTTGTGAACATCCCGGAATCGGGACCAGGCCCGGCCCGACAGGCTACCCCGGCCACTCCGGCCCCCGCATCCCCACCGACC
>JBEBHH010000062.1:0-14126 GCA_040080965.1 Gammaproteobacteria bacterium
GCACGGCCTCACGCTGCGGCTGTTTCACGGCCGGGGCGGCACGGTAGGCCGGGGGGCGGGCCCGCTTACCAGGCCATCCTGGCCCAGCCACCCGGCACCGTGAACGGGCAGCTGCGGCTCACGGAGCAGGGCGAGGTGATCAGTTCGAAATACGCCAACCCGGGGATTGGCCGCCGCAACCTGGAGACCCTGGTGGCCGCCACCCTGGAAGCCACACTCCTGAAGAGCCACCGGCGATTGCCCCCGTCCTTCGTCGCGGCGGCCGAGGCCCTGAGCGCCGGGAGCTTCCGGGCGTACCGGTCGCTGGTGTACGAGACCCCCGGGTTTCTCCAGTACTTCCACGCCTCCACGCCCATCGGCGAGATCGCCGCACTGAACATCGGCTCCCGGCCGCCGTCACGGCATCCCCACGGCAGCGGCCTGCTGCCCATCGAGGACCTGCGGGCGATTCCCTGGAGCTTTTCCTGGGGGCAGAGCCGCGTAGGCCTGCCCGGATGGTTCGGCTTCGGCAGCGCCGTGGAGGACTGGCTGGACCAGGGACCCGGGCGGCGCCAGCGCCTGGCGCTGCTCAGGCGCATGGCCCGTGAGTGGCCCTTCTTCAGTGCCCTGCTCTCCAACCTGGACATGGTGCTGGCCAAGAGCGACCTCGGCATCGCCGCCCGGTACGCGGAACTGGCGCCGGCCGGGGGGGCGGCGCTGTTCACGGTGATCCGGCAGGAATGGGTGCGGACCAGCCGGTCGCTGGCGGTGATCACCGGCCACAGGAGCCGCCTCTGCGGCAACCCGGCCCTCGCACGCTCCATCCAGCACCGCTTTCCCTACATCGATCCGCTGCACCACCTGCAGATCGAACTGCTGCGGCGCTACCGGCGGCAGAAGGCGGGCATCGGGAACTTCGACCGGCTGCGACGGGGAATCCACCTGTCCATCAACGGCATCGCCGCGGGTCTGCGGAATACCGGCTGAGCCCGGCGGCCTCGTCCACAGGGCATCCATTTGCTTCGGGGCGGCGAACCAACGAATTCGCACCACCCGGAGATTCGCCATGGCCCTCGTGTCCCTGCGCCAGTTGCTCGATCATGCCGCCGAGCGTGGCTACGGCGTGCCGGCCTTCAACGTCAATAACCTGGAACAGATCCAGGCCATCATGGAGGCGGCGGAGGAAACCCGGTCCCCGGTGATCCTGCAGGCGTCAGCCGGTGCGCGGAAGTACGCCGGCGAGGCCTACCTGCGGCACATGGTGCTGGCGGCGATCGAATCCCATCCCGACATCCCGCTGGTCCTGCACCAGGACCACGGCGCGTCGGCCGCCGTGTGCCAGCAGGCCATCCGCTCCGGCTTCAGCAGCGTGATGATGGACGGATCACTGCTTGAGGATGCAAAGACGCCGGCACCCTACGACTACAACGTCGACATCACCCGCAAGGTCTGCGAGATGGCTCACTCGGTGGGTGTCTCGGTCGAGGGTGAGCTGGGCTGCCTCGGCTCGCTGGAGACCGGCGAGGCAGGCGAGGAAGACGGCGTGGGAGCCGCCGGCAAGCTGAGCCACGACATGCTGCTTACCGATCCCGCCCAGGCCAGGGACTTCGTCTCGCGCACCGGAGTGGACGCCCTCGCCATCGCTATCGGCACCAGTCACGGCGCCTACAAGTTCAGCCGCAAGCCGACTGGGGACATCCTGGACATGGAGCGCATCGCCGAGATCCACGCGGCGGTGCCGGACACCCACCTCGTGATGCACGGCTCTTCGAGCGTGCCCCAGGAGTGGCTGGCGATCATTCGCAAGTACGGCGGCGATATCAAGGAAACCTACGGGGTGCCCGTCGAGGAGATCCAGCGCGGCATCCGGAGCGGCGTGCGCAAGATCAACATCGACACCGACATCCGGCTCGCCATGACCGGCGCCATGCGCAAGGTGGTCGCCGAGCAGCCTGCCGAGTTCGATCCCCGCAAGGCCCTCCTGGAAGCGAAGAAGGCGGCGCGCGGCATCTGCAAGGCCCGCTTCGAGGCCTTCGGCTGTGCGGGACAGGCCGCCTCGCTGAAGCCGGTGCCGCTCGAGGCGATGATTGGCCGCTATTGACGGCGTCCGCCTGTTGATCGTTGCCCGGCCATCGAGCGGGCACGCCACCGTATAAGGCGGCCTGGCGCGTCTTCGCCCCAGGCAGGTGCGTAGACTGGTGCTCCGCACCTTCACCCGACGCGCTCAGCGAGGCCCTGTACCGTGGAAGTAGACATCATCCTCGAGCCCGACCTGTCACCAGCCCAACTGGTGGAGCTGGGGCTGGCGGCCGAACGCTTTGGCATCCGGGCGCTGTGGTTACCGACGTATTTCGCTCACTGGGATCCGTTCATCGCGCTGGTCCCGGTCGCGCTCGCCACCCGGAAGCTCCAGCTGGGTGCGCTTGCGCTGTCCCCCTTCGAGATGCACCCGCTCAAGATTGCCAACGCGCTGCTCTCATTGAACGAACTGGCCGGCGGCCGCGCCGAGGTCTCAATTGGTGCCGGAGAAGGCAATCTGGACGCGATGGCGCTCTCGAAGCCGCCGAAGATCGTCGGCGCGGTCCGTGAGGCGGTCGAAATCGTGATCGGCGCCAGCCACGGCCAGCTCGGTGGCGACGGCTACCGGGGTGAGCACTTCCAGGTGACTTATCCGTGCGCCTACGAGTGGCTGAAGTCCCCGGCTCCCAGGGTGTACCTGGGGGCCTACCGCCACCAGATGATGCGGGCGGGCGCACGCGTCGCCGACGGCGTCTACATCGGCTGCACGCCGGTCGAGATCCTCGAGCCGGCCATCGTGGCAATTCGCGACGGGCTCGCGAAGCGTGAACGGCCCCGGGATGGCTTCGCCATCAACGGGTACTGGGCCTGGCACCTCAAGAAGGACCGCGCCGAAGGCTACCGGGAATCCCGCCGTGAGCTGGCCTGGCGCGCCCGGAAACTCGACCCGGAACTGATCAACCTCTTCCTTGACGCCGGGGACGTCCGGACGGTTCGCGACCACTGGAACGATTTCGTCGCCGCCTGGTTCGACCGTTCGGGCAACGTGCAGGGCGTGCCGGAGCGCATTACCGATGCGCTGTGCGAGGGGTTTACCTCAACGGGTGGCATCGAGGACCTCGACCGGGAGATCGAGCGCTTCCGGAAGTTCGGCAAGGCGGGGCAGACCACGATTTCCCTTCGCCTGCATGACGATCCCATGGAGGCACTACAGATCATCGGCAAACACGTGGTGCCGGCGTTGCATTGAGCAGGGTGACGCTAACGGGCCCGGCTGAGCACCGTCTGCCGGACGTTGGCGTTCAGCTTCTCCATCGGGACACTCCTGCAGAGGGGCTAATCGGGTGCGATTGTGCCAGCCGTCCCACTGGTTCACGGGAGAATAGGGCATACAAAGCCCGTCCGGGAAGGCCGTCCCGGGCCGATGCTATATTCCCGGCCATTCCGCCAATGGACCAACCGGGGAGTATTGCGTGCGATCCATCCTGCGAATACTGGGCGTGCTGGCCGGCGCGGCGCTGCTGAGCGGCTGCCTCTACATCAACGCCACCTACCCGCTTGACCAGAACATGAACGAAACGAAGGTGACCGGAAAGGTCGGCAGGGCCTCGCGGTACTCCGTGCTCTGGGCCGTGGCCTGGGGCGATGGCGGCACCCAGGCCGCGGCGCGCAACGGGGGTCTCACGATCATCCACAACGCCGACACCCAGGACGAGGTGTATCTGTTCGGGCTCTGGTCGAAGCGCACCACGATTGTCTATGGCGAATAGCGTCGGCCTCCGCGCCGTCGCCCTGCTCGCCGCCGCCGCCCTCCTCGGTGGTTGCGGTGTCCGTGGCCTGATCTACTCCCGCACCGTAGAGCCGCTGATGACGGATTTCGACGCAACGCCGGTCGCGACCACAGCGAGCTCCGGCGACGTCAAGACGATCTCCTTCTATGTCGATGTCGAGTGGGGCCACACCGGCATCGGCGAGATCGCCCGGCAGAAGGGCCTCGGCGAGATCTACTACGCCGACCTCGAGACCACCACGGTGCTGGGCTACTGGTCGCGGGACGTCGTCCGCGTCTATGGCCGGAAAGTGCCGTCTGATTCCGAGTAATCGTCAGTTCCGGCTACGGACAGGGGACCGACCCCGCACAGGCCAGCCCGGACGGTCCGGGCGCGGAGCCAATTCGTGAGCGCAGCATAGCGAAGTCTGAGGAAGTCACCGAACCGCTCCCGTTCATGTCGGACCTGGCGGCATTGAGGCTGAAGGAATAGACCTGCCCGATCACCGAGCGCAGGATGGCAAAGTCCGTTGACGTGGTGCCACCGCTGTTATTGATATCAGCGTCACAGGCGTTGCCATAGCCGTCGCTGTCGCTGTCGAGCTGGTACTTCGGGACTCCTGGCGCGCCCGAATTTGGCACGGTTCCGGCAGCGGTGTTCGACACTAACCTGCAGTTGTCGCAGACGTTACCGCGACCATCGGTATCGGTGTCCGCCTGATCCGCATTGGCGCTCAAGGGGCAGTTATCCGCGCCATTGGCCACGGTGTCGCCGTCGATGTCCCCGTCGCACACGTCTCCGATTCCGTCAGCATCGGCGTCTGTCTGGCCCGCGTTCGCGTTCGAGGGACAGTTGTCCAGGCCGTCGAGATTGCCGTCACCGTCCGTATCCGGGGCGCCGGGCGCGGCAAAGACCAGGTAGCTGGTGCCGGCGAGAGATTCGTCGGCCGGGCAACCGCTCGTGGTTGTCGTTCCGAAAAGGTGGCACGCCCCGATATCCGGCGTGTTGGCCAGAATCAGGTACGTGCCATCGTCAATGATTACGTTCCACAGGTCGAACGCACCGGAGGTTCCTGACATTCCTCCTGAAGTCCCGGCACACCCGACCCCGGCCTGGCCCGCGGCCTGGGCCGTCAGTCCGCGCGGGCTCGGCGTACCCGCCATATAGGGATCCGGCGGACCGGAACCGTCAAACAAGCTCCAGTCATCCCCGCCAATCGTCATGCTTACGCACTTGGGATTCCCGTTGACGTTCCAGACGGCGGTGGTTTCGTTCCCCTCGTTAAATCCGAAACTCACATTTGCGCAGCCAGACTGGCCAACCGAGGGGAGGAATCCGCTTTCGATACAGTAGTAGGTTGCAGCGTTGGTCGTGCCCGCGCCGGGACCAGTGACCGTGATGATGAGATTGGTAACCAGGTCTCCCATAACCGGCCAGGAATTCGGATTATCGTCGATGAACAAGGTGGCCCAGAACAGGCCAGATTCCGCCAGCGTTGCGCCATTCCAGGTCCACGACGGGGCTGCGATGCTCACGGACGCGGCGGCGCCACCATCGGTTGCGGGGTTGTAGCACGGCTGCTGGTAGGTGGGCCCCGGACAGCCCTGGGCAGCACCCGCTCTAAACATTAGCGAACGTAGCGAGCCGGTACTGAGGAGCCTTTGGTACGAGCCAACGAGGTTGTAGGGCATAGCGTTCGCGGCATAAACCTCGAGGCCCATGTTCAGCGGAATGAAGATATTGCTCAGGTTGGGAAACACGTCGCCGCCTGCTGAGTGCGCTCCCGTGATCTGAAGCAGCCCGTTCGCTTCCGTGTACGACGCGGGGATGGGATCGAACATATCGGCTGAGTTACCCGCTCCGGCACCGACAAAGAATCCCAGCCGGTAGCTCTGGCCGGCGATCAGCGTCGCGGATATCGGGATAGTCACTGACTGATTGTTGGCGACTGCGGGCATTACATCGGCAGATGCAACCAGGGCTTGCGTGGTGGCATTGTAGATTCGCGCCCCGATCGTGGCCGTACCAGCCTGGATATCGACCAGGTTCAGCGTCATCGAACTGACAACCAGATTCGATGGCCCCAGCACCGTAACATTCGCGGCACGGGTTTCACCGCTGAAAGACTGATTGCCAAAATTCGTGCCGCTGGCTCCGGATGTCAGGTTGACGCTGACGGCATCGGCCGAGCCGCAGGTCAACACCAGCAGGACAAACCCGTAGAACTTGTGCTTCATTTTCACAATCGATCCCCGCCTTACCCAGACGCGCTGTTTGTCATAAGACTAACGTCCGCCCGAATCAGGCCCGGGTCTGGTCCTGACGATAATGCTGTAGACAGGGTGCGGCAAGGCCAGCATAACGACCCAGAAGAGCTGGCCGCCGCGCCACCGCCTATTCTCAGTTCCGGCTCTTGTCCACGATCTTGTTCGCCGCGATCCACGGCATCATCCGGCGCAGCTCGGCCCCGACCGTCTCGATCGGGTGCGCCGCGTTGGCGGCGCGGGCCTTGGTCATCTCCGGGTAGCCTGCGGCGCCCTCGGCGACGAAGCGCCTGGCGTAGGAGCCGTTCTGGATGTTCGCCAGCGCCTCCTTCATCGCCTTCCGCGACTCGGCATTGATCACCTTCGGGCCCGTGACGTACTCGCCGAACTCGGCGTTGTTGGAAATCGAGTAGTTCATGTCGGCGATGCCGCCCTGGTACATGAGGTCCACGATCAGCTTCAGCTCGTGCAGGCACTCGAAGTAGGCCATCTCGGCGGGGTAGCCCGCCTCCACCAGCGTCTCGAAGCCGGCCTTCACCAGCTCGACGCAGCCGCCGCAGAGCACCGACTGCTCGCCGAAGAGATCGGTCTCGCACTCGTCCTTGAACGTGGTGCCGATGATCCCGGTGCGGCCGCCACCGATGGCAGAGGCATACGACAGCGCGGTGGCCAGCGCCTTGCCCGAGGCATCCTGCGCGACGGCGACGAGGTCGGGGATGCCCCGGCCCGCCTGGAACTCGGAGCGCACCGTGTGCCCGGGCGCCTTCGGCGCAATCATGATCACGTCCAGGTCGGCCCGCGGATTGATGGTCTGGAAATGGATCGAGAACCCGTGCGCGAAGGCCAGCGTGGCGCCCTTGCGGATGTTGGGCTCGATCTCCTTCGTGTAGAGCTCCGCCTGGAACTCGTCAGGGGTCAGGATCATGACGACATCGGCGTCCTTCACGGCGGCCGGCACGTCAGCGACCTTGATGCCGTGGGCCTCGACCTTGCGCCGCGACGCGGAGCCGGGCTTCAGGCCGACGACAACCGACACGCCGGAATCCTGCAGGTTGCCGGCGTGGGCGTGGCCCTGGGAGCCGTAGCCGATGATGGCGACCTTCCGGCCGCGGATGATCGAGACGTCGCAATCCTTGTCGTAGTAGACCTTCATGGGGTTAGCTCCGGTTGAGAGGATGCCACTCTAGGCTCAATGGCACGTTGCGTAAAACGATATATATGCAACGTGGTATGCCGTTTCATGCAACACTAGGGTCATGGATGTGCGGCAACTCCGGCATTTCGTACACCTGGCCGAAGCCCTGCACTTCGGGCGGGCCAGCGCGGCAGCCAGCCTCAGCGCCTCGGCCCTGAGCCGCAGCATCCGGCAGCTGGAGACCGAACTCGGCGCCGTGCTGTTCGACCGGGACAACCGCTCGGTCAGCCTCACCCGCCAGGGCGAGACCTTCCTGGCCTGGTCCCGGGACGTGCTGACAGGCTGGGACGTGGTGCGGCACACCGTCCAGGAGCAGTCGGGCGACCTGCAGGGCGAGGTCAGCCTGTACTGCTCCGTCACGGCGAGCTACAGCTTCCTGTTCGAGCTGCTCGGCAAGCTGCGCCGCGACCATCCGCGCATCGAGCTGAAACTGCACACCGGCGACCCGGAGCACGCCATCGCCCGGGTCATGGCTGGCAGCGAGGACATCGCCATCGGCGCACGGCCGGATGCCCTCCCGGCCGGGCTGGCGTTCAAGCCCATTGCCCGCTCGCGGCTCGTGTTCATCGCCCCGGCCGGTGAGCCGCAGCTCCGGAACCTCGGACGACGCCGGCCCGATCCGAAGCAGTGGGCCGCGACGCCGATGATCCTTCCGGAGAGCGGCCTCGCCCGGCAACGCGCTGATCACTGGTTCCGCGACCTCGGCGTGCAGCCGCGCATCTACGCGCAGGTTGCGGGCAACGAGGCCATCGTCAGCATGGTCAGCCTGGGCTTTGGCGTCGGGGTCGTGCCGGAAATCGTGCTCGAGGCAAGCCCGCTCGCGGACCGGGTGACGATGCTGAGGGTCACGCCCGCGCTGGCCCCTTACGAGGTGGGGCTGTTCACGCTGGAGAAGAAGCTCCGGAGCCCACTCATCCGGGCGTTCTGGGCGGCGAGGCTGCACCAGCCTGGCGATTAGCCGTTTGCTCCTGGCCGCGCACCCGGACCAATCACCACACCTTGCACGCCGGCTCCTTCACCATCGGCTGGCCCACCTTGCAGGAGAAGGCGCGGCTGAACTCCCGCATGTTGCTCAGCACGCCATTGGTACGGTACTTCTCCGGCGCGTGGGCATCAGTGACGGCCCGCATCCGCCTGGCCTCAGGCCGAGTGTTGGCGCACCAGCTCTGCGCGTAGCCGACAAAGAGCCGCTGCACGGGCGTCAGTCCATCCCTCGACTCCAGTTGCTTGCCGGCAGTTTCCGCCGCCCAGGCCCGGTACGCGAGGATCAGGCCGCCCAGGTCCGCGACGTTTTCCCCAAGCGTCAGCTTGCCGTTCACTTTCACGTCATCCACGGCGACGAAGGTCGAGTACTGGTCGCTCAGGCAACTGGACCGGTTCTCGAATTCCTTCGCGTCGGCCGGCGTCCACCAGTCCCGCAGGTTGCCCCTGGCATCGAACCGGCGGCCCTCGTCGTCGAAGCCGTGCGTAAGCTCGTGGCCGATCGTGGCACCGGTGTTGCCGTAGTTCGGTGCGTCGTCCATCCGGGGATCAAAGGCCGGCGGCTGCAGCACTCCCGCGGGGAAGTTGATCTCGTTCATCTGCGGATCGTAGTTGGCGTTGACCGTTGGCGGGCTCAGGTACCACTCACCCCGGACCAGCGGCTTGCCGATCTTGTCCAGCTGGCGCCGCACCTCGAAAGCCATGGCGCTGGTGGCGTTGCGGTAGAAGTCGTCCGGCGCGATCGTGACCGTCGAGTAGTCACGCCATTTTTCCGGATGGCCGATCTTGTTGGTAACGGCATTGAGCTTTTCCAGCGCCTGTTTCTTCGTCTCCGGCGACATCCAGTCCAGGCCGTTGATGTCCTCGTCCATGGCCGCCTCGATCTGCCGGACCATGCGCAGCGTGCGGTCGCGCGTGTCCGCACTGAAGTATTTCTCCACGTAGACCTCGCCCAGCGCCTCGCCCAGCTGGCGATCCACGCGGTTGACGCAGCGCTTCCAGCGCGGCTGAAGTTCCTGGGCGCCCATGAGTGTCCGGCTGAAGAAGTCGAAGTCAGCGTTCACGAACGGCGTGCTGAGGTACTGGGATGTCAGGCGCGCGGTGTGCCAGCGAAGATAGGTCTTCCAGTCCTTCAGGGGAACCGCCGTGAGCTGCCGCTCGAGGACCCGGAAGTACTCCGGGGAGGCGACATTGAGATCGGCAATGGACCCGATGCCCATCTGCTGGAAGTAGCGCTCCCAGGGCCAGGACGGCATCAGGGCCACCAGCTGGGCCCGGGGCAGCCGGTGGTAGGTGTTCTCCGGGGTACGCCGGTCAACCCGGGACATGTGCCCCCGGGCCAGCTCGGTCTCCAGGCGCAAAATGGCCTGCGCGCCTTCAGTGGCCGCTGCAGGCGAGTCACCGAGCAACTGGAGGACGCGCGCGACGTGGGTGACATACTGCGCGCGCAGGGCCGCCGACTTCTCCTCGTCCTTCAGGTAGTAGTCGCGGTCAGGCAGGCCCAGGCCGCCCTGGTCCACGGACGCAATGGTCTCGGTGGAGTTGCGGACATCCTGCTCGGCCCGCAGTCCGAAGAGCATGGGGTTCAGGACCAGCAGGTTCCGGTGGCTCTCACCGACGACCGTGGCCAGGTCGGAGACCGAGCCGATGCCAGCGATCGCGGCCAGCTGCTGCGCGAGCGGGGTTGCGCCGCGCCGGTCAAGGTCAGCTTCCGCCATGCAGGCGCCGTAGTAGTCGCCAATCTTCTGCTGGTTGGGTGTCCGGGACGCGCCTCCGCGGCTCAGGCCCTCGAGCAGCCCGCGAAGGAGCACCCGGTTGTCATCCTGCATCTTGCCGTAGGTCGTCCAGCTGGACTGGTCCGGCGGTATCGGGTTGTTCCGGATCCAGCCGCCACAGGCGTACTGGTAAAAGTCCTCGCAGGGGTCGGCGGTCCGGTCCATGGCGGCCGGATCGAGCGAGGGCGTGTAGGGGAGCTGGGGATCTGCGGCCGGTGCTGCCCAGGCAGCCGGGAATGCCGCCAGCAGCAGCGAGAAAATGGCGGACCGGGTCATGGGGCACCTTTGCAGGGTTCAATCCGGCCGTCAGGATAACCGGTTAGCGGCTCCGGCAGGCACGCCGGCCTGCGGACACGCCCCGCCGGGGGTGCCGGCACCCCTGCCGCGCCCCTTACAATGCCGGTGCATTGCGCTTTGGCAGGAGACGACCCCGTGCACGATTTCAGAGGCCTGGTGAAGATTCTCGAGGAGCGCGGGGAGCTCTACCGCATCAGCCGGCCCGTCGAGCCCAAGTTCGAGATGCCGGCCGTCATGGAGCAGATCGAGCAGCAGCGCAAGGCTTTCATCTTCGAGAACGTCAAGGGCGCGAAATTTCCCGTGGTCGGCGGCGTGCTCAACCGGATGGAGTGCTACGGCTGGGCCCTCGGCAGCAAGCCCGGCGAGCCGTTTACCGCCCAGGACCTCGACATGCGGTTCGAGAAGGCCAAGGCGGCCGGCATCGAGCCCCGCGAAGTAAAGAGCGGGCCGGTGAAGGACGTCGTGCGCGCCGGTGCCGACATCAACATGGCGGACCTCCCGGTGCCGACCGTCTTCGAACTCGACAGTGGCGCCTTCATCACCGCCGCCGTTGGCATCTCGCGGAATCCCCGCACTGGCAAACTCAACGTCGGCGTATACCGCACGCTGATCCTCGGCAGGAACATCGTGGCGGTGAATGCCAGTTCCCTCTCCGACCTGCGCAAGTTCTACCAGCACGCCGAGAAGACCGGGGAGCCGATGCCCATCGCCCTCGCACTGGGCGTGGAACCGGCCCTGCAGATGGCGGCGTCCAGCAAGCTGCCGCCGGACGAGTCGGAACTCCTGCTGGCCGGCGCCCTGCAGGGCAAGGCCATCGACATGGTGAAGTGCGAGACCAGCGACCTGATGGTGCCCGCCAACGCGGAGATGATCATCGAGGGTCGCGTGGACTTCTCGCGCAAGATCGAGAACACGCTGGGCGAGTTTGCCGGGCAATACGGACCGGAGACGGCACCGGTGACGGAGATCACGGCCATCACCCACCGCCGTGATGCGATGTTCTATTCCATCCTCGCCGGAAGGAACCCGGAGCACAACACGCTCGGCGCCATTGCCACCTTCGCCATCCAGCGCGGCCTCGCCGCCGCTCTGCGCAAGCTGCTGCCGGCCATCAAGGATATCAACGTGTACCTGAACCCGAGGTTCGGTTCCATGGCCCACATCGTCATTTCCATCGCCAAGCAGAACGATGCCGAACCCATGGCACTGATGGAGGCGGCGTTCAAGGCGGCAGGCGGCTTCTTCCCCGTCAGCCACATCACGAAGCGCATCGTGGTGGTCGATGACGACGTGAACGTGCACGACCTGGACGACGTGGAGTGGGCCATCTGGAGCCGCGTCGCCGACGCCACCAAGTTCCGGGTGATCCCCGACGTGGAGAGCTGGGAGCTGGAGCGCTGCGCGAAGGACGGCAAAGGCTCCCTGCGCCTGGCAGTCGACGCCACGATGGACATGGAAGACCGGGAAAAGCTCAAGCGGCCCGTTATTCCCGGCGCCGACACCGTGAAGCTGGCGGACTACCTCAGCAAGAAGACGGCCGCGTGATGATCGACCCCTATATCGCCGTTGCGCTCCAGACCACCGTCCGCCACTGCGCGAAGCGCAGCGAGGTCGAGAAGAACCTGACCCACATCGGGAACATGGTCGACCTGGTGTGCCACATTTGCTCCCTGGAGCTGCCGGTGCGGTTCATCGCCCTCGGCGAGGGCTGCATCCAGGGCTTCGCCGACGAGATCCTGCACCTCTCCTCCGCCGAGTACACGGCCAGCATGGCGGCCGAGCTCCCGGGCTGGGAGTCGGAGTTCCTCGGCAACAAGGCGAAGCAGCACGGCGTGTTCATCCTGGCCCAGCTCAAGGAAAAGCTGCCGGAATACCCCGACCGGTTCTTCAATACGGTCTTCCTGCTCGATCCGCACGGCAAGATCGTCTACAAGCACCGGAAGAACGTGGTCCTGTTCGTGGAGCACTCCACGACGCCCCACGACGTCTACGACCAGTGGGTGAAAACCCACGGCGACACGCTCGATGCGTTCTTTCCGGTGGCAAAGACCGAGATCGGCAACATCGGCGGCAGCGTCGGGGTCGAGGGCTCCTTCCCGGAAAGCTACCGTGGCTTCGCGCTGAATGGCGCCGAAATCCTCTACCGCGCCTCCCTCCCGGAACCCTGGGTCTCCCGCGAGATCTGGGACGTGCAGAATCGTGCCCGGGCCGCGGACAACACGGCCTACATGATCGCCCCCAACTGCGGCGCCCTGATCATGCCGGGCAACCCGCCCACCGTGATCGGCGGCGCCCTCGGTGGCAAGTCGATGATCGTGGGGTACAAGGGCGAGGTGCTGGCCCAGAGCAGCGTGGTGGACGACTGCTACGTCGCCAGCGAGATCAATATCGAGGCGCTTCGCAACTACCGCGAGAACGCCCGCTTCCAGAACTGGCTGCCCTACCTGCGCACCGAGATCTACCGCAGGATCTACGACCAGGCCATCTGGCCGAAGAACCTGCCGGCGATGGACGACGCGGGCACGGAGAAGGTCTTCGATGAGTCCGTGAAGGGGCTGATCGCCCGCGGCAGCTTCACTCCCAGATCCCGGTGAAGAATGGGGACAGATTTATTTTCCCCGAACTTGCAGTTCGGGGAAAATAAATCTGTCCCCATTCTTCTCTACCATAGCCCCGATGCACCAGGCACCGCCCCGCTCCGAATTCACCCTTGGCTGGAAAGTCATACTCGCGTCCATGCTCGGCGTGGCCTGCGGCGCCTCGCCGATTCCGTACAACTCCATCGGCTTCCTGCTCGGGCCGCTGCACGACGAGTTCGGCTGGTCGTTCCGGGATATCAGCCTGGGCCTGACGATCTGTGGTATCGCTGGCTCGCTGCTCGTGCCCGTGTATGGCTCGCTCAGCGACCGCCTGGGTGTCCGGCCGGTGGCGCTTTTCTCCCTCCTGGCCTTCGGCATCTCCTTCGCCACCCTGGCCCTGATCCCTGACTCCCTGGTCGGCTACTGGCTGATGTGGCTGGTCGTCGGCGTCGTGGGCTTCGGCTCGACACCCGTCACCTGGACCCGAGGGATCAACCTCTGGTTCTTTCGCCAGCGCGGACTCGCGCTTGGCATCACGCTCGTCGGCACCAGCCTGACCGCCATCCTGGTGCCGCCGCTGGCGGCCTACACCGTCCAGAACTTCGGCTGGCGCTCCACCTTTCCCATCCTGGCCCTCCTGCCGCTGCTGGTAGCGCTGCCCCTCGGGCTGGCGCTATTCCGGGAGCCCCGGGTCGACCAGCGGCCGCCCGAGCTGACCGTCAACGGCAGGCTGCCCGGCCTCACGCTCGGCGAAGCCGTCCGCGGCTACCGCTTCTGGCTGATCTGGGCCTCGATCCTCTGCGTGGCCTTCGCCTACGGCGGCGTCTTCGTCCACCTCGCCCAGATGCTGGTGGGCCAGGGCTTCACGCTGACGGCAGCGGCAGGCATCGTCAGCACGCAGGGACTCGCGATCCTGGCGGGCCGCGTCGGCACCGGCTTCCTGCTGGACCGCTTCTGGGCGCCGCTGGTCACCCTGCCGCTGCTGAGCGCGCCCGCCATCGCCTGCTGGCTGCTCGCCGGAGACGGCCTCACAGCCGGCTTCGCCGTGATGTCGGCCGTCATCCTCGGACTGGCAACCGGCGCCGAGACCGACCTGATCGCGTTTCTCGCCGGCCGCTACTTCGGCATGGCCCACTACGGGAAGATCTACGGGATGCTGTACCTGCCCTTCGGGCTTGCGTCGTCCGTGTCACCGGCCGTGTATGGCTGGGTGCGCGACACCACGGGGAGTTATGACGCCATGCTGTACGTGGCGATCGGGTTGTTCG